>CAZMSQ010000003.1:0-98926 GCA_964569025.1 uncultured Saprospiraceae bacterium
GTCCGACGGGGTAAGAAGGGACCGTTTGGTTAGTTGACGGAAAATTGGGGTGTGAAAGCATTCACCATTTGGTGAAATGTCAAGGGGATGATGTCTGAATCGACGTGGGGGGAGATGGGCATTTCTCCGAGGAGGGTGAGGACGTCGAGCTCACTTTCTGCGCTTACGACGATCCAGAGTTTGCCTTTTTCGAGCGAAAGGGTGTAGTTGAGGAGGTGCCCCTCGCGGAAAGAGCGATTTACAAATGCCATTTGGTCGGGGACAAGGGCCATAAGTTCCCGGGTCAGAGTTTGGGGCAAGGTGATTTCAATCATGTAACAATTGGCAGCTCCGTTGCTCATCGTTCCAATTTTTGAGAAGAAACATCAGAATGGCAACTTGGTTGAAGGAGAATCAGGCTATGGCTTTCAGTTTGTGAGCCAGCCAGATTGCGAGGATGCTCATCGCAATAGCGAAATAGCCCACCCACTCAAAATTGCCAAGCGAGTGGTCTGGTTTTTCGATGACAATGAGGCCGGCGAGGCTGGAAGCGAGGCCAAGAGCCAGATTATTGACCGATGTACGAACGCTCATAAAGCTGGCCCGCCGTTGAGGTGAAACCACGGAGGTGACCATGGTCGTTGCTGGGACTGATCGGCCACTGGCGACAATAAAAAAGGAGGAGGTAGCGCACAATGCTACGACAAGGGTGACGGGTGGAAGGTTGGTGATGATAAAGATAGAAACCAGAGCCAGACCACTCGCTACTGCAAAGACCGTTGCGTTGCCAATCCGGTCTGCTATTTGACCAACCACTGGCAGCAGGACTGCTGTCAGGCTGCCCCCAATCAGATAAATCAGAGCCACCTGCTGATCTGAAAATCCAATGTTAAATTGCATATATGGAGCGATAAAAGGAATGATGGAGAAATGCCCCAGCATCAGCACGACTGTAAATAACAGTGCTAAAACCTGATTTCGATCAGCAAAAATAGCTGCCCAAATAGCTGCAGGCCGTCGGGTTGAGCTATCCTGTTCAAAATGATCCCGCATCTCAGGTACCGTGTACCCCATCAAAAAAATGACGCCGACAGAGAGCAGACCAATGACAAAAAACGGGGCCCGTAGTCCAAAAACCGCAGCCAGTGAAATACCGGCGGGTACCCCCAGAACAGAGGCCAGTGAAAAGGCAGTCATCACCCACCCAGTGGCAGAAGCTCGCCGTTCGTAGGAAAAGGTGTCTCCGATAATTGAGAGCACCAGACCCACAAGTACGCCCCCAAATGCCCCGGTCATGCAACGGGCAGCCAAAAACGTCCAATACTCTGGAGCAAAAGCACACAACAGAGTCCCAAGTGTAAACCCCACATATAACACCATCAAAGCTCTCTTCCGGTCATAGCGATCTACCAACATGGCGCTGCCAAGGCCCATCACAAAAGCACTAAACGCGTACGATGAGACAATCATGCTGAATTGACCAGGGCTGATCTGCATGGATTCCATAAACTGCTTGCCAAGGGGCATCACAATCATGAAGTCGACTATGTGCGTAAACTGCACAAGCGCCATGACAAGTATGAGAAGCATCTCCTTTCTCGTAAAGGATACAGGCATACAGGGATAATCTTTCAGCGCCAACTTCCGAGAACAGAGGAAATGCAGGCATGTTGGAGAAAGTGTTGAAACCGAATCAAGATAGCTTTGTTCAACCGCTCGCAGAAAGGCCCTTGGGGTAGCACAAGAAGTACTTTTCAATAACCCTGTCCTGAATATTGTGTTCTGAGATCAGAGAAATTGGCACGACCCTCCGGTCTTTCATCAACACCTTAATCTCCTCTCTGGCTGTGCTGTACGCGGTATTTGTCTCAGCAACCTGAATGAGTAAAAAATCCGCCTCTTCTGCCGTAAGGCTGAAGTGCCGCATAATCTGGCCTCGCAAATCTCTGATCATATCCTGATCGAATGGCTGATTGCGGACTTCAACCCGGAACAATCTCCGATCGAGCAAACTCCTTGCAAGGAAAGACAGCAAAGGGTCTGGGTAGTTTCGAAATCGCTTCATCGCGGCCATGATGTCGACATCATCCAAGGCCGAATAGTGGCGTAGTAATGTATCTTGATTCTCCATCAGCTCTGCCGTTGAAGAAGTGTTGTACAGAAAAAATCCAAGGTCTTCCGAAACCGGCAATTCGTGACCTCTCAGGGCTAATGCCCGCGCCCGGCTCAGCGTCTTGATGAGTAATTGCTCCGCACCGAGTGAGGTCTTATGCAGATAAACCTGCCAATACATAATGCGTCTGGCAATGAGAAACTTTTCAATCGAGTAAATTCCTTTTTCCTCTACAACAAGATCTCCGTCCTGAACAGTCAACATTTTTATGATTCGGTCATATCCAATAACTCCCTCTGAAACCCCTGTATAAAAACTGTCTCGGTTGAGGTAGTCCATCCGATCCATGTCCAGCTGACCGGAAATCAATTGATGGAGAAAATGTCTTGGATACCGATCACAGAATACATCCAGTGCCAAGGCCAACTTCCCTCCAAATTTCTTATCCAGATGCTCCATAAACAACACCGAAAGAGCTTCATGTGGAATATTGACCAGCGTGTGCTCCAGGGCATGTGAAAAAGGTCCATGACCGATATCGTGAAGCAAAATAGCAATAGAGGCAGCCTCAGCTTCCTCAGGGCTGATTTCCACTCCCTTTGACCGCAGGGTATCGACAGCCTGAGTGAGCAGGTGCAAAGCACCCAATGCGTGATGAAAACGAGTATGCAAAGCACCAGGATAGACATAGTGGGTCATCCCGACCTGTTTGATGCGTCTCAATCGCTGAAACCAAGGGTGCTCGACCAAATCAAATAAGATGCCGTAGGGAATGGTAATGAAACCGTATACAGGATCGTTAAATATCTTATGACTGATAATCAATTATTTGTGTAATGAAGGAATGCGAGTTGAAAATAACCTTCTACCCAGGGTCGTTTCAAACGGGAACCTGATTTCAAAACTAATGGTTTTTCTTCACAACTGCCCGAGAGTCCAGACCTGACTTCGGGAAAGTTCCTTATTCGCTGACAAAACCCATGCCTATGGATGCCGTGAAAATACTTTGGGCCGATGATGAAATTGACTTGCTGAAACCACAACTCCTCTTTTTAGAGGGAAAAGGGTACGAAGTCACGACAGTTACCAATGGCTATGACGCTCTGGAAGAATGTGAATCTGACCCAAACATAGATGTGGTTTTCCTTGACGAATCCATGCCAGGACTCACTGGCCTCGATACTCTGGAAAAAATCAAAGCTCTGCGGCCTCATCTGCCTGTTGTAATGATCACCAAAAATGAAGCAGAGTCAATTATGGAGGAGGCCCTCGGGGCACAGATTTCAGACTTCCTCATCAAGCCGGTGAACCCGAATCAGATACTCCTGACTCTGAAAAAACTCATTGACAACAAACGACTTATTCAAGAGAAAACGACATCCGACTACCAGCAAAGTTTCAGGGACATTCTGAACCGAATAAACTCCAATCTTGATTTCCGAGAGTGGGCTGAGGTTTACCAGCAGATTATCAACTGGGAAATCAAACTGGATGGCTCTCAAACTGAGCATATGCAGGAAATTCTGAGTATGCAAAAAAGCGAAGCAAACAAGGAATTCTCCAAGTTTGTCATCAAAAACTATCAGGACTGGATTACTCACGACGAACACAACGACAGCCCGGTGCTGTCTCATAACTTACTCAGAAAGCGGGTATTCCCCGAACTCCACTCTTCAGCCCCTAATGTGCTGGTTCTTCTCGACAATCTTCGTTTTGATCAGTGGAAAATTATTGAGCCAATCATCAACGAAATTTTCCGGATTGACACAGAAGACTTTTTCTATAGTATTCTTCCCACCTCAACCCAATATAGCAGAAATGCCATCTTCGCAGGAATGATGCCAGCCGACATCCAGAAGCACTTTCCGAAATGGTGGAAAAATGATACTGATGAGGGCGGAAAAAATCAATTCGAACACGAATTGCTCGAAAAGCAGATCTCCAGGGTTTTTCACTCCCCAATAAAATTCGATTACTTTAAAGTCACCAATAGCAGTCATGGAAAAGACCTCACAGACCGGGCTCTGAATTTCCTCCAAAATGACCTGACTGTCATCGTCTATAATTTCATCGATATGCTCTCTCATTCCCGGACTGAAATGGAGGTACTCAAAGAACTTGCCGGAGACGAAAAAGCGTACCGATCACTGACGCGCTCCTGGTTTTTGCATTCGCCTCTGTGGGCGGCCTTGCAACGAATGGCTGAACAGGACATCCGCCTGTTTATTACCACAGACCATGGCACCATCAGAGTCGGCACCCCGTCTCGCGTCATCGGTGACCGTGAAACAACAAGCAATCTTCGATATAAAGTAGGCAGGAATCTGCAGTATGAGAAAAAGGATGTGCTGGCGTTCAGAGACCCGGCTGAGGTCAAACTGCCGCGGCCGAATATCAGCTCTACCTATATTTTCGCAAAGGAAGACAAGTTTTTCCTCTATCCGAATAACTATAATTACTACAACAACTACTACAATAACACCTTCCAACACGGCGGAATTTCTCTGGAAGAAATGATCTGCCCGGTCATCAGGTTGCAAAGCAGATAGCCCGTCAGGAAACGAGCGCATCAAATTCCGGGAAGGCAGTCCGCAGTGTATCCCAATTTCGGCGGCTGGCGAGGAAAAAGATTCTTCGGCCGAAAATCCCTGCCGATTGCAGACGCACAAATGCGACCGGAAGAAAAGAAAAACCCGTCAGTCGTACCTTACTGATCAGGGCGAAGGGGTATCGGGCTGTCCGGAAGTAATTGGTAACGTACAGATATTTTCCATCGGTTTCTACCCGCTTGAGCCGTAAGAGCGTGAAGAGAAGCACCAGACTTCCTACCACAAAAAACAGCGTCAGCCCCACCCGAAATTCCATAAACGCAAGGGGGCCCACGTCCTCGTCAGTGACCCACACTGCAACGGTGAAAGCCCCGAAAAAACACATCCAGAACACAGGAATAAAAAACTTGACCAACAGTGTCAGGGAAGAAGAAAGTCGTTCCATCAGCATCATTTATGGTCTAGGTCTGACTCCCAGTCAAGAGCCTGCTTCTTTTCTACACGTTTCGCAATAAGAATGCTTACCTCAAAAAGGCCATACAGAGGCACCGCGATAAGCAGCTGGGTAATCATATCCGGGGGGGTAATGATGGCAGCTAGCACTAAGATTACGACGAAGGAATGCCTGCGATAGGTGCGCATAAATTGGGCCGTAATAAGACCTAGCCGGGCCAGAAAAAAGATTGCGACAGGTAACTGAAAAACAAGACCGGTTGGCAGGGTGAACATGGCCATGTAGCTCACATAAGAGGCAAGCGTAGGCGCGTTAATCGCCCCGACGGTGTATCCTGCCAAAAAACTGATTGCGAAAGGTGCAATGACAAAATACCCGAAAGCCACCCCGGAATAAAACAAACCGGTACAGATCAATACAATTCCACGCACTGCCCTGCGCTCAGCCACATACAGCCCGGGCCTTATAAAACGCCAGAATTCATAAAACACATATGGAAAACTCACTACCAAGCCTAGCAGAATAGAGGTTTTCAGGTGCACAAAAAACTGCTCCCCGAGCTGTCGTGTCTCCAGATTGAATATGGGAGGCGAAAAGCACAGGTAATCAGAAATTTTACAAACCAGACTATATGTGATAAACCATGGCTCTTTTGGGGCGAGAATAACCGCCTGAAACACTCGCTCCCCCATCACAAAAATCCCGATGGCCGCCACACAGACACTAAGGCCTGCTCTGATCAAATGCCAGCGCAACTCCTCAATATGGTCTAGAAATGACATGGCGGGATTGCTCCCCTCAGTCTGATACTCATCAGGAGTTCCTCCTGTCATTCTTTGAGGTCTCGTGTAAGGCAGGTTGGGCATACAAGAAAAAAGAGGTAATTATCAACTCCGTAAAAATACAAAAGCAGGGGGCAATTTGCAGTCTTCTGTCTCCGATTATCAAATCCCATTCTCCCCAATGATGGTCACCACAATCGAGCGAGAACGAGGTGTATTTCGGAATTCACAAAGGTAGATTCCCTGCCATTGACCAAGAAAAAGAGCGCCTTCCCGTATTGGAATACTGACCGAAGACCCGACAAGGCTTGATTTAATATGTGCCGGCATATCATCAGGCCCCTCTATTGTATGTTGGTACCAGGGTGAGTCTTCTGGCACCATTTCATCAAACGTAGCTTCAAAATCAGCCAACACAGTCGGGTCAGCATTTTCATTTACCGTCAGTCCAGCAGATGTGTGGGTAATAAACACGTGAAGAAGTCCAGCCTCGGGCAGAGGCTGTATCCGTCGGACAATCAACTCAGTTATCAGATGAAACCCTCGTTGAAATGGCGGGAGCTGAATATCAATGTGACGAATCATGAAATGAGTGGTTATGAGAAGAGAATGAGTAAGTCATTCATCGACCTGCGCAAGTAAACAAAAGGGACCTACCGGCTTGTTCCGATAAGTCCCTGTAGTTTTTTATCATGTTCGTCTGATGACTTCCTATTCCTCCTCTTCTTTCGCTACTGACGCAGGTGCAGCACCAACTCCGGATGATTTTTTGGATCTCCTCGAGCGCCGGGTTTTACCTGCTTCTGCTTTTTCCTTATTCGGATTGTAGACAGAGTTGAAGTCGACAAACTCTATCATTGCCATTTCGGCACCATCACTTTTTCGAAAACCAGTTTTGATTACTCTGGTATATCCTCCAGGACGATCACCAATTTTATCAGCAATCGGCCCAAAAAGCTCAGTGACTGAGTCCTTATTTTGCAGATAGCTGAAAACAACTCGTCGTGAATGCGTGGTGTTTGATTTTCCTTTCGTCACCAATGGTTCGATGTACTGGCGAAGGGCTTTAGCCTTGGCAAGTGTCGTGTTGATGCGTTTGTGCTGAATAAGGGCTGAAGCCATATTACTCAGCGTGGCCTTCCTGTGAGCGGCCTTTCTCTTGAGGTGGTTGAATTTCTTACCGTGTCTCATGACTGGTTGTTTTAAAGTGATCCGGTCTGTTCCGGAAGATCATCGCAGCACCGGGCATAAGCCTCCAGTTTCTGCATTTAAAGAGAGAAGGAGCTGCCCAATCAGGCTTCCTCCAATTTGTACTTTCCGAGATCCATTCCGAAGGTAAGACCTTTGTCCTGAAGTAATTCTTCAATCTCGACAAGTGACTTTTTACCAAAATTCCGGAATTTCAATAGCTCGTGCGTGTCATACTGAACCAACTCACCAAGGGTGTTAATCTTCGCAGCCTTGAGGCAATTATAGGCTCTGACTGATAGGTCAAGATCCTCAAGAGAAGTTTTGAGCAGTTTCCGCATGTGCAAGATATGCTCGTCAACGATATCAGTTTCGCCAACAGTTTCACTCTCGAATGTGATATTCTCGTCAGTAATCAGCATCAGATGCTGAATCAAGATACGAGAAGCCTCACGAATCGCCTCATCAGGATGAATTGTCCCATCGGTTTTCACCTCAATCGCGAGCTTTTCGTAGTCCGTACGTTGTCCGACACGGGTATTTGAAATCGTGTAGGCAACGTTTTTTATCGGGGTGTAAATCGCATCAATTGGAATGACTCCAATCGGAGCATCTTTTGGCATATTTTCTTCCGCCGGCTTGTACCCACGACCTTTAGTGATGGTCAATTCAAGTTCAAGACTCACTGAAGGCTCGAGATTACATATCACCAGACCGGGATTCATAATCTTGAAGATGTTCGTGTGCTCTTCGATGGCTCGCGCCACGAATTGATCTTTTCCACTGATGGTTAAGTAGATTTTTTCTGCAGCGGAGTCATCGAGATCAACCAACTGCTTGAGCCTGATTTGCTTCAGATTCAAGACAATATCGACTACATCCTCCACGACACCCTTGATGGTGGAAAATTCGTGATCCACTCCGGCGATACGAACGGCAGAAATAGCATACCCTTCAAGAGATGAAAGCAGCACTCTTCTGAGGGAGTTACCGATTGTTTGCCCGAAGCCGGGTTCCAGGGGTTTGAATTCAAAAAGCCCTTCGAAATCATCAGCTTTTTGCATGACAATCTTATCGGGCTTCTGAAAATTTAGGATATTCATAGGCAATATTCTCCTTTGTAAATAATGGAAAGCGCCATTCTCCAGCCATTGGCATTGGAGATGTGTGAAACAGATACACCCGTCGTTAGCCAACGGGTGTATCCAGGGGAATTACTTGGAGTACAATTCGACAATCAACTGCTCGTTGATTTTTTCAGGAATCTGGTCTTTTTCCGGCAACGCGAGAAAAGTCCCCTGCATTTGATCTGGATTCCATTCTAACCATCCAAATTTGCGAGCATCTCCCTTGCCGCCTATGGAATCTTTGATAACTTCAAGGTTTCTGCTTTTCCCTCGAACGCTCACCACGTCACCTTCACGAAGCTGACAAGATGGAATATTTGTCACAATACCATTTACGGTGATGTGACGGTGGGTGACAAGCTGTCGCGCAGCGCGGCGAGTCGGAGCGATTCCAAGACGGAATACTGTGTTATCCAATCTGGCCTCTAGATACTGAAGCAAAACCTCACCGGTCACACCCTTCGCTCTACTTGCCTTATCGAATAAGTTCCGAAACTGACGCTCAAGCACACCATAAGTGTACTTGGCCTTTTGCTTCTCCATCAACTGCAACGCATAATCCGAGCGCTGACGTCTCCGCCGACCATTTCCGTGCTGACCAGGAGGGTACTTACGGCGCTCAAAGTAACGATCGTGACCGAAAATTGACTCACCAAATGCCCGTGACTTCTTCGTTTTGGGACCTCTATATCTTGCCATGACAACCTACTACTTGAATTGGGTAACAAAAAAACAGAAATTAGACTCTTCTCCGCTTTGGCGGACGGCACCCATTATGGGGCAGTGGCGTGACATCATGTATTCGGGTCACCTTGATCCCTGACACATCAATTGCGCGAATGGCAGCTTCCCGACCTGAACCAGGACCCTTCACATAAACCTGTGCGGTGCGCAACCCTGCATCATAAGCAGTTTTAGCTGCCTCGCCGGCTGCCACCTGAGCTGCGTAAGGTGTGTTTTTCTTCGACCCCCTGAAACCGGACTTTCCAGCCGAAGACCAGGAAATAACCTGCCCCTTTTTATTGGTGATCGACACGATGATATTGTTAAATGAGGCTTGTATGTAAGCGAATCCCTCTGGATCGACTTTGACATTCCTCTTTTTGATAACTCTTCTGCCTTTTGCCATGATAAGTATTGGATTAAAGTCCTTATTGAAAGGAGAGTAATTGCCGGGATTACTTCACTGCTTTTTTCTTGTTCGCAACTGTCTTCCGACGACCCTTCCGAGTCCGGGCATTCGTTTTCGTCCTTTGTCCGCGAACAGGAAGCCCTTTACGATGACGAAGACCTCGATAGCAACCAATATCCATCAGACGCTTGATGTTCATCTGAACCTCACTCCGAAGTTCACCCTCAACCTTGTAATCGTTGGTGATAATTGCAGAGATGGAACGTATATTCTCATCAGTCCAATCCTGTACTTTGGTGTGCTCATCAATACCTGATCTCTCCAGTATCTCTTTTGCACGAGTGGGACCAATACCATAGATGTATGTCAGTCCGATGATTCCACGTTTGTTTCTGGGCAGATCGACCCCCGATATCCGAGCCATAAGACAATTTCCCTTTTATTGGTTGAATATATTACCCTTGGCGTTGCTTGAAGCGAGGGTTTTTCTTGTTGATGATGTAAAGCTTACCTTTTCTCCTGACGATTTTGCATTCAGAAGAGCGCTTTTTAATTGATGCCTTAACTTTCATAAGCGTTCAGATTTCGACAGCTATCCCCTTTCAAGGATACCCAAACTTTTATTTATACCGATAGGTAATACGCCCTCTCGTCAAATCATAAGGCGACATTTCAACCGCCACCTTATCTCCTGGAAGAATCCGGATCCAGTTCATCCGCATTTTTCCGGAAATCTTGGCAATGATTTCATGGTTATTCTCCAAACGCACACGAAAGGTCGCATTTGAAAGTGCCTCTTCAATAATCCCGTCTTGCTTGATCAAATCCTGCTTGGGCATAGATTTATTTTCGGTGTGCAAAGATACAAAAATAAACAACCAATCCCCAAAATTTTGAGGATAAAAAAGCTGACAAACAAATTGAAAGTCAGGTCAAGTATTCAGTTTTTCAACCAGCCCATTGGGATTACACTTTTGCCAGCCTTGAGCCGATTGACTTCAGGTTTGGATTTTTCTCTATATTCTGCTCAATGAATGAGTGATTGGATAATACATCTGCCTCACCCTTCTTAATGGCAATTGTATGTTCGTAATGCGCTGAAGGCTTTTTATCACGAGAAATGACCGTCCACCCATCCTTAAGGGTACGTACTTTGCGGGTTCCGAGATTCACCATCGGCTCAATAGCAATCACAAGTCCTTCCCGCAACTGTGTACCCCGTCCTCTCCGACCGTAGTTTGGGACTTCTGGACTCTCGTGAAGCATTCTTCCTATGCCATGCCCTACTAGCTCTCTCACTACTCCGTATTGGTGCTGATGCTCACAATACTGCTGGACTGCATAGCCGATATCTCCAAGGCGATTTCCGGCAACAGCCTGGTCGATAGCCAGATACAAAGACTTATTCGTGACAACCAGCAAGTCCATCACATCTTCAGAAACTTCTCCAACTGCGAATGTGTAAGCTGCATCTCCGTAAAACCCGTTCATAAACACTCCGCAGTCGATTGATACAATATCTCCATCCCTAATCTCCTTTCCTGTCGGAATACCATGAACAACCTCCTCATTGACAGACATACATAGTGTGGCCGGGAAATCCCTATATCCCTTGAATCCTGGAGCCGCCTGATGATCCCGAATAAACTCCTCTGCAATCATATCAAGCTTGTCCATCCGAACGCCAGGCTTTATATGCCCTGCAACAGTGCCAAGTGTCTCACAGACCAACAGGCAACTCGCTCTGATGTATTCGATTTCTTCTGGCGTTTTGTAGAATATATCTTTACCCATAACTGCGTTCATTCCTGATATCCGAACATCACCAACGTCTCGTCTGTGAATTCAGTTCCAACAAAACATCCTGTATCCCGCCATAGGAGGAATACAGGACGCCCTGTAAAAGAATCATCGAAGTCAACTTCGAATGACTGTGAGGTATGAAAAATCACATACTGGCACCAATGCCCTGAACTCCGCTTCTGCCTTTCACTTTTCCTGATTTGACAAGACCATCATAGCGCCTCATCAATAAATAACTATCAATTTGCTGCATGGTGTCAAGTACGACTGCCACCAGGATTAAAAGAGAGGTCCCACCAAAAAACATAGCAAATGGCTGGCTGACTCCAAATCCTGCAATGATAGCGGGCAAAATTGCTATAAATCCTAGAAAAATAGATCCCGGGAGTGTAATCCGTGTCGTAACAGCATCAATAAAATCAGCTGTTGGACTACCAGGCTTGATACCAGGAATGAAAGCATTCTGGCGTTTCAGGTACTCCGCGTACTGCTTCGGATTCACAACAAGGGCAGTATACACGTATGTGAATAGAACAACCATCACGAAATAGACCACATTATACCCGGTTGAAAAGGGATCTGACATAGTCCTCAGGATGGTATTCGAGGAGAGATCCGAGGCTGGACCTGCCAAAGCCTGTATGACAGTAGCAGGGAGAAACATCAATGCCTGAGCAAAGATTATCGGCATAACACCAGAGGCATTCACCTTGATAGGAATATAGTCACGTACTCCGGAAACGGGCATGCTTGAATCACCTCGCCCAACCATGCGCTTCGCGAATTGAATTGGTATTCGGCGCACACCCATTACAATCATAACTGTTGCAGCCACCACGAAATACAAGGCGGCCATCTCGAGCACAAACAAAATCAGATTTTGTTGTGCCTGACTTTGAACTTCTGCAACGAATGCAACTGGGAGGGTAGCGATGATACCAACAGTAATCAGCAAAGAAACACCATTCCCTATTCCCCTGTCAGTAATGCGCTCACCAAGCCACATAGCGAAAACTGTTCCTGTTGCGAGGATAATAATATTTGAGAACCAGAAAATTGCTGCCGGAATCGATGTATCAACGGCACCAAGACTTTTGATGTAGGTCAAATACCCGCCACCTTGAACAAGCGTAATCGCAACTGTAAGCAGTCGGGTAATTTGGTTCAGTTTTTTCCTGCCGGACTCACCTTCACGCTGCTGAAGTCTTTGGAAGTATGGAACTGCAAAACCCAGAAGCTGAATAATAATCGATGCCGTGATGTATGGCATAATTCCGAGCGCAAATACAGCAGCCTGATTAAAAGCCCCTCCTGTAAACACATTGATGAGCCCAAGCAAATCACTTGGGCTTGAATCAGCCGTTTGCCGCTCAAGAACCTCAGGTATGACACCCGGCAGAGTGACGAAGGAACCAAACCTATACACAGCAAGCATTCCCATCGTAAACAGGATGCGTTGTCTGAGTTCAGTAATCTTCCAAATATTCTTCAGTGTCGTTATGAACTTCTTCATCTCCGCAGCGAATTAGACAATTGTGAGACTACCACCTGCTGCTTCGAGCGCCTGTTTGGCAGAGGCAGATGCAGCATTAGCTTCAACATTCAGCGCTTTACCGACCTCTCCGTCGCCAAGCACTTTCATCAAATCATTCCTTCGAATGAACCTATGCTCGCGCATGAATTCAAGTGTGATTGAAGTAACCTGATGTTTTTCTGAAATCTCTTCCAGGCGAGCAAGATTGAAAGGGGAATAAGCCACCCTGTTCCGGTTCTTAAACCCGCGTTTTGGCAGCCTCATTTGCAGTGGCATCTGGCCACCCTCAAAATTACGCTTCTGCTTTGATCCAGAACGCGATTTAGCACCCTTGTGCCCACGCGCGCTCGTACCCCCTTTTCCGGATCCTTGTCCTCTTCCTCGTCTCGTATTACTCTTGACCGCTCCTTTTGCCGGCCTGATGGTATGCAGTTCCATGACAGTTTCGTTATACAGGGGCCAGAAAGGCCATGATGAATTTATTCACTTACCTCTTCGATCTTCAAAAGGTGGGCTACTTGCTCCAGCATCCCAACTATCTGTGGCGAGGCATGGTGCACCACAGTTTGATGCATTTTGCGAATGCCTAGTGCCTTCAACGTATTTTTTTGACGTGCAGGCCTGTCGATCGAACTTTTTACTTGAGTTATTTTCAGTTTCATCGCAAATGTATTTTGCAAAGGTTACCCTTCAAAGAGTTTTTCCATTGAGATCCGGCGTTGCCTTGCCACTTTCATTGGATCTCTGAGTTTTTCAAGAGCATCGATGGTCGCTTTGACCACATTGTGGGGATTTGATGATCCGTGAGATTTCGCAAGTACATTGTGGACGCCAGCGCTCTCGAGCACAGCACGCATCGCACCACCAGCAATGACACCAGTACCATCAGATGCCGGCTTGATCAGAACCCGTCCAGCGCCAAATTTCCCCTTTTGCTCATGAGGAATGGTCCCTTTGTGTAATGGCACTTGTATCAAATTTTTCTTTGCATCATCAACAGCCTTCGCGATGGCTTCGGAAACATCACGAGCTTTGCCGAGCCCATGTCCGACGGTCCCGTTTCCATCTCCAACAACTACGATTGCTGCGAAGCTAAATGTCCGACCACCCTTTGTAACTTTCGCGACGCGATTGAGTGTGACCAGTTTGTCCTTCAGTTCGGTCTCTGCCGGTTTGACCCGTGCGGGCGTTTTCTTTGCCATTCCTAATATTCTTGTAAGTTCAACTCAGCTTTAAATATGCAATCCCGCCTCACGAGCTCCTTCCGCAAGTTCTTTTACTCGCCCGTGGTAAAGATACCCTCCACGATCAAACACAACGTTTGAGACATTCGCCTTTTGTGCTCGCTCACCAATCAATTTACCAACCTGACGGGCTTGTTCCTTCTTCGTAAGAGAGCGGTCAACACCCTCATCCAAAGACGAGGCCGCTGCCAAAGTTATCCCTTCGTGGTCATCGACGACCTGACAATAAATTGACTTATTACTCCGGAAAACAGTCAGACGAGGTCTTTCGGGACTCCCCTTAATCTTCCTCCGCACCCTTGAGTGCACCTTTTTCCTTCTGAGACGCTTATCGAATTTCATGATGCCTTCAATTTGCCGGACGTTTCCAACGCCTGGCGTGAAAATTTATTTACTTGCAGACTTACCAGCCTTCCGGCGAATTTGCTCTCCCAGAAAACGCACACCTTTCCCTTTATATGGCTCTGGCTTGCGGAATGCGCGAATTTTAGCGGCAATCTGACCTATCAATTGTTTGTCAATACTTTCAAGTTTCACCACAGGGTTTTTCCCTTTTTCGGTAATGGTTTCAACCTTCACTTCAGACGGCACTACAAAATAAATCGGGTGCGAGTATCCTAAAGTCAGCTCAAGCATCTGCCCTGTATTCGCAGCTCTGTAACCGACACCAACCAACTCTAGCTGCTTGACGTACCCCTCTGACACACCGACAACCATATTATTAATCAATGAGCGATACAACCCATGCATTGACTTATGACGCTTTTGCTCGGTAGGCCGCTCTACTGACACTATCCCATCATCCACAGATACAGAAAGGTCAGGATCGACCCGCTGAGTCAACTGACCCTTTGGACCCTTCACAGTGACCACATTACTCTTGGCGTCTACGCTCACATCAACACCTTTGGGGAGTGCAATCGGAGCTTTTCCTATTCGTGACATGATTCGAGTGTTTTGAAAATTAATAGACGTAGCAGACCAATTCGCCACCAACATTCTTTTGGCGTGCCTCTTTATCAGTCATAACTCCCCTTGAGGTTGAGACAATCATAATCCCCAACCCGTTGATTATCCTCGGAATATCGGTCGCTTTCGCATACTTCCGAAGACCTGGCTTTGAAAACCTTGCCATCTTCCGTATAACTGGCTGACGAGTTTGTGGATCGTACTTCAGTGCTATCCGGATGACGGGGCTATTCCCTTTTCCGCCTTCTTCTTCGAACTTGTACTTCAGAATATATCCTTGATCGTACAAAATCTCGGTAATGGCTTTCTTCATCTTTGACGAAGGGATTGCCACAACTTTGTGACCTGCCATTTGAGCATTCCGAATGCGGGTCAGGTAGTCACCAATTGAATCTGTTGCTGCCATAGGAGTAGAATATTTGACGGATGCGTAACTATTGAACGCCCCGGCCATTGCTTATCTAAAATTACCAGCTGGATTTCCTCACTCCAGGAATCTTTCCCTGAAGAGCCATTTCTCTGAACTTAACTCTGCACAATCCGAACTTGCGCATATATCCCTTTGGACGCCCAGTCAATTGGCACCTGTTGTGCTGCCTTACCGGAGACGCATTCCGCGGGAGTTTATCAAGCTCGTCCCAGCGACCTTCTTCCCTGAGCTTCTCACGAAGCTCAGCGTACTTAGCCACCATCCGGGCTCTTTTGTGTTCACGTGCAATGAGTGATTTCCTTGCCATAACAAAATAAATAAATTGTCTTCGTTAATTCTCTCTATTGATAAACGGCATACCAAGACCCTTCAGAAGAGCAAGTGCTTCAGCATCTGTCTGAGCAGTTGTCACAAATGTGATGTCCATGCCGGTTATCCTATTAATCTTATCAAGATCTATCTCAGGAAAAATAATCTGCTCAGTAACACCAAGCGAGTAATTACCCCTTCCGTCAAAACTCTTGTCACTGATGCCTCTGAAGTCTCTCACCCTGGGCAACGCCACAGTAATCAATCGCTCAAGAAATTCATACATACGCGAATCTCTCAAAGTCACCTTGGCTCCAATTGGCATACCTTCACGGAGCTTGAAATTGGAGATTGAGTTACGCGCTTTCGTCATCACCGCTTTCTGCCCAGTGATCATTGTAAGTTCATCGACAGCAATGTCAACCAACTTCTTGTCGGCAGTTGCCTGACCAACACCCTGATTCAGGGCAATTTTAACAAGACGAGGCACCTGCATAATCGACTTATACTGAAATTGCTCCATCAACTTTGGAACAACCTCTTCGCGGTACACTTGCTTGAAATATGGCTTGTAGTTCATTACTTAATAATTTCCCCGGATGTTTTGGAATATCTGACAAGCTTCCCATCAGCACCTTCCATCCTCCCAACACGGGTAGGATCGCCGGACTTCGGGTCAATCAGCATCAAATTCGAAATATGGATGGGTGCCGTGATTTCCTGTATCCCACCTGGATTATTGTCTGTTGGCCGAACAGCCTTCTTCCGGATGTTCACACCATCAACGACTGCACGGTTTTTTGCTGGGATGACCTCCAGCACTTCCCCTTCCGTACCTTTATAATCACCTGAAATGACAAGGACCTTATCGCCCTTCTTCACCTTCAGTTTGTGAGTTGCCCGTTTGGGATATTTTTTCTGGCTCATAATTCAGACATCTATTCAGTCAGCAATAGCTATTTAGAGAACCTCTGGGGCCAAAGAAACAATACGCATGTAGTCGCGTTCACGCAACTCCCTGGCTACCGGCCCGAAAATACGCGTTCCCCTGGGTTCTCCTGCCGCATTCAGCAAAACAACTGCGTTATCATCAAAGCGGATGTAGGAACCATCCTTCCGACGTATTTCCTTGCGTGTGCGCACCACGACAGCTTTTGATACCGTCCCTTTTTTAACTCCCCCCGGGGAGGCTTCCTTTACAGAGACAACAATCTCGTCACCGACGGAGGCGTAACGTCGTTTGGAGCCACCCAACACCCTGATACAGAGCACCTCCTTGGCACCGCTGTTATCAGCCACTCTGAGTCGTGATTCTTGCTGGATCATTGCGTAATGAATTTATAACTTAAGGATGAAAGAAGAAAACCCGAATGCTACTACCCTGGAAGATTACTTGGCTTTCTCAACAATTTCGACAACCCTCCACCGCTTATTCTTACTTAAAGGACGGGTTTCCATAATTCGAACAGTATCACCTATTCCACACTCGTTCTTTTCGTCGTGAACCATAAACTTCTTCGTCTTCTTCACGAACTTTCCATAAATAGGGTGGCGGAGGCGTCTCTCGACAGCAACGGTAATTGACTTCTCCATTTTATCACTCACGACGATTCCCACACGCTGCTTGCGGAGGTTTCTTTGAGTGGTTTTGAGTTCTTCTGACATGATAGTAGGCTGTCTAGTTCAGATCAATGAAATTATTTCCCCTGGCGCTGCCGACGGCGACGCTTTCTGGTTTTCGAACGCTGAGAAAGATCCTCAGGAGTCGCATCTGCCAATTCACGCCGACGCAACTCTGTTTTCATTCTCGCAATGTCCCGCCGTACTTCCCGGATGGTCATCGGATCATCCAGTCCTTTCACAGCATGATCAAAGCGAAGCTTGCGATACTGAGCTTCTGTTTCGGTAAGCTCACCAACCAGATCGTCAGTTGCGAACTCTTGAAGCTCTATAAATTTCTTGGTTGCCATAGTGCTTGATTTAAAGCGATTCAAGCAGAAGCTCTAAGTCGCTAAAAAGCTTTATTAAGTTAGTGTATTCGCTTAATTGCCTCCGTAATCCGGACGAACCACGAATTTTGTCTTTACAGGAAGTTTCTGGGCCGCAAGTCGTAAAGCCTCACGGGCCGTTTCTAACGGTACACCATCTAGCTCAAACATAATGGTACCAGCTTTCACCTGGGCAACATAATGAGAAAGAGCACCTTTTCCCTTACCCATTCGAACCTCCTGAGGCTTAGCAGTAATGGGCTTATCTGGAAAAATCCTGATCCAAACACTTCCTTCCCTTTTCATGTAGCGAGTCATCGCGATACGTGCTGCCTCAATCTGGCGATTCGTAATCCGTCCCATGTCCTGAGACTTCAACCCGAATGACCCAAAGGACACAGTGTACCCGCGGCCTGCGAATCCTTTGATTCGGCCTTTTTGCTGCTTGCGGTATTTCGTGCGTTTCGGCTGTAACATAGTCTTAAAATTATGCTGGCTCCTTTATGAGGACACCTTTCGCGAAAAGTTTGGCAAAGGTATGACTTTTTTTCTGAAAAGCCACAGGTAAAGAGGATTATTAGTCATTCCGACCCCGTCCTCTTCCGCGTCCACGACCTCCGCCATCACGGCGTCCTCCATCGCGGCGTTCTCCTGACCGTCCGCCGGAGCCTTTGCGCTTTGTATCCACTCCTACATGGGGTGAGAGATCGCGCTTTCCAAGTACTTCACCACGGCAAATCCAAACCTTGACACCGATTTTCCCGTAGATGGTTTGCGCCTCTGTCAATTGATAATCAATATCAGCTCTGAGCGTATGCAGGGGGGTCCGCCCCTCCTTGAATTCCTCCTCACGAGCCATATCCGCTCCATTCAGTCGTCCCGCAATGCGCACCTTGATGCCCTCAGCACCAGCTCGCATTGTCGCTTGTACGGCCATCTTAATAGCGCGACGGAAATTCATACGCGCCTCAAGCTGCTTGGCAATAGTCTCACCAACAATACTTGCATCTAATTCTGGCTGTCGGATTTCAACGATGTTCAGTTGAACTTCCTTACCGGTCAGCTTCTTCAACTCTTCCCGGATGCGGTCAACCTCCTGGCCACCCTTTCCGATGATGATCCCAGGACGAGAGGTGTGGATGGTCACGGTAATTCTCTTGAGCGTCCGCTCAATGATCATCCTCGCGATGCCGCCTTTTTGTACCCGTGCAATAAGGTATTTGCGGATGTTTTCATCCTCAACAACATTCGCAGCGAAGTTTTTCCCACCGTACCAGTTGGATTCCCATCCTTTGATAATGCCAAGGCGATTGCCTATCGGATTTGTTTTCTGACCCATAAAGCGAGTATAAATATTGAGTAGATTATTCTTCTTCGTCGTACAGTTGGTTATCGTCTACCTCAGACTCCAGAGGAATCCTGTTCTCGATAATAAGTGTGACATGGTTGGACCGCTTGCGAATCCGATGAGCACGCCCCTGAGGTGCTGGCCGGAAACGCTTTAACATGCCGGCTTCATCTACAAAGGCTGTTTTCACAAACAAGTCATAATCGTCGGCATTGACAACACCGTCGTTTTTGTGCTCCCAATTTGCGATGGCTGAAAGCAGCAATTTTTCTAGCCAAGTGGCTGCTTCTTTCTTCGTATACCGAAGAATATCGAGCGAGTCCATGACATTGCGCCCGCGGATGTTATCGACTACCAGTCTCATTTTCCTGGCAGACATCGGGCAATTTCTCAATTTAGCAACAGCTTCCATGATAGATTCTTTGCCAGATTCAAATCCTAAGCAAACTTGTGCCAAGATTTAAATCGGATGAATTTATTTATCGATTACCGGAGTGACCTTTGTATGTTCGTGTTGGTGCAAACTCACCGAGCTTATGACCAACCATATTTTCTGTGACGTACACAGGCACGAATGTTTTTCCGTTATGCACAGCAATTGTCAAGCCAACCATATCCGGAATAATCATTGATGCCCGTGACCAGGTCTTAATAACCCCTTTCTTTTTAGACATCTGAGCCTGCTCCACTTTATCAAGAAGCTTGTGGAAAACATAGGGGCCTTTTTTAACCGAACGTGCCATATCGAATGTAATTTACCTTTTTGCAACCCACACTTTTGAACATGGTGAAGGTATGTAGCCAGGTGTTATTTATTTTTCTTTGACGATTTCCTTTTGGAGATAATCAGTTTATCTGAGTGCTTATTTGGTCTGCGTGTCTTTTCACCCTTCGCCATTTGCCCGTTTCTTGAACGAGGATGACCTCCTGAAGCACGACCTTCACCACCGCCCATCGGGTGATCAACAGGGTTCATTGCAACCCCTCTAGTCCGAGGCCGAATGCCTCTCCATCTTTTCCGGCCGGCTTTCCCAAGCACCTCAAGATTGTGATCCGGGTTTGACGTAGAACCAATTGTGGCTTTACAGGTCAGTAAGACACGGCGCACCTCACCGGAGGGCAACTTGATGGCAGCATATTTTCCTTCCCGGGCTTGAAGCAACCCTGAGGTGCCTGCTGCACGCGCCATTGCAGCTCCAGAACCTGGTGCCAGCTCGATGGCATGAATAACCGAACCAAGTGGGATGTCCTTTAAGAACAACGCATTCCCGGTTTCAGGAGGTGCCGTATGGCCAGAGAGAACAGTCGAACCGACCTTGAGACCTTGAGGCGCCAGAATATATCGCTTCTCGCCATCTTCGTACTCCAACAGAGCTATCCATGCAGTCCTGTTTGGATCGTATTCTATGGTCTTGACGACAGCGGCCATACCGTCTTTGTCCCTGCGGAAATCAATAATCCGATAACGGCGCTTGTGCCCTCCACCACGATGGCGGCTGGTACGTCTACCCTGGTTATTTCGACCACCAGTCTTTTTGATTGGCTCGAGCAAACTCTTTTCCGGCTTATCCGTGGTAATCTCGGAAAACATATTACCCAATCTGAATCGGGTTCCCGGAGTAACTGGTCTGTATTTCTTAATTGGCATTTCTTGAAATTTTGCACCTATCGCAACGTGTGGGGAGTGTTTCGCTCAAATGCCTTGCCCACCGATGCACAGGTCAATTCGTGTTCAATTAAATGTCGCCGTAAAAATCAATGTGTTCACCGGGCGCAAGGCGGACAAACGCCTTCTTAAAAGAAGGCTTCCGACCTTGAATAAAACCTGAGCGAGTCCCACGTGATTTCGCCTTCCCAGGTACAACTACAGTGTTCACACTTGCCACTGCCACATTGTACATTTGCTCTACGGCTTCCTTTATCTCGAGTTTATTTGCCCGTTTATCTACCACGAAGGTATACTGATTCATCTCCTCTGAGAGCAGATTCGCTTTTTCAGAAATAACGGGTTTTACGAGAATACTTTTCTTCGTCATGATAAAGACGATTTAATGAGTTACGCGAATGCTTTGATCGCATCCAGGGCATCTTCTGAAATAATCAGAGTCCCTGCGTTCATGATGTCATAAGTGTTCAAATCAGTAGCCACGCATACCTTAGCCTTGGGAATATTCCGACTTGAGAGCAGAATGTTTTTCTTTTGCTCAGCCAGAAGCAACAGAGATTTCCCATTCTCAACACCTAATTTCCCAAGCACCTCTGCGTAGTTTTTCGTCTTCGGCTCTTCGAAATTGAAAGACTCCACGACCACGACCCGCTCTTGACTCATCAGTGATGAGAGCGCTGACTTCCGGGCCAGTCGTTTCACTTTTTTGTTCAAGCGAACCTCGTAGTTCCGGGGCCTCGGACCAAAAACCCTACCACCCCCACGGAAGAGTGGGTTTTTAATGTCTCCGAAACGAGCAGTACCCGTTCCCTTTTGACGCTTCAGCTTTTTCGTGGAGCCTTTTATTTCATTGCGCTCCTTTGCTTTGTGCGTACCTTGGCGCTGATGCGCAAGATACTGTTTAACCGCGAGGTAGACCACATGCTCGTTCGGCTCTACGCCAAACAATGCTTCGGGCAGGTCAGCCTGACGACCAGTTTTTTCTCCTTGAATATTCAGGATGTCGACTTTCATCTCCATTTACTTTTCGATGATGACAAAAGACCCTTTGTGACCGGGCACAGCCCCTTTCACAAGCAGGAGGTTTTGTTCCGGGAATACTTTCACAACGCGAAGATTTTTGGTCTTCACACGCTTTCCGCCGGTACGACCCGCCATTCGCATTCCCTTAAATACTTTTGCAGGATAAGATGCCGCACCAATTGATCCAGGTGCCCGCTGTCTGTTGTGCTGACCGTGGGTCGCATCATTCACACCAGCGAAACCGTGTCGCTTCACAACCCCCTGGAATCCCTTTCCCTTGGTAGTTCCGATAGCGCTGACCAATTCACCTTCAACGAACACTTCGTCGACGGTAACGACATCACCGAGATTCTTTTCAAGAAGGTCGAAATCCCGAAATTCCACAAGCTTACGCTTAGGACCGGTCTTCGCCTTGTCAAAGTGGCCAGACATTGCCTGGGTCACTTTGCCTGATTTAGCGGCTCCATACCCCAACTGGAGGGAATTGTAACCGTCAGAATCTTCAGTCTTTATTTGGGTGACAACACAAGGACCGACTTCAAGAACAGTACAGGCTACGTACTTTCCCGTTCCGTCGAACACGCTGGTCATTCCCACTTTTTTGCCAATTAACCCGTTCACGTCGAATTAATTTTATGGATGAATGTGGTACCCAAAAGAAGGTCAGATAAACTCCAACAAGGGGCAACACATAAATAAGTGTTTACTCAGAGACGAACTTGTAGAAAACCATCCAGAAACCTGTCAGGCTTAATTCCCTCTACAAATACGCCCTTCATACCAAAAGGTTATGAAGAGAAAATCACGTCAGTTTCACCTGAATATCTACACCACTCGGGAGCTCAAGGTTGGACAGGGCGTCCACCGTTTTGGGCGTGGGAGTATAGATTTCTATCAGGCGCTTGTGCGTGCGCAATTCAAACTGCTCCCGAGATTTCTTGTTGACGTGCGGAGACCGCAGTACAGTAAAGATTTCCTTCTCGGTGGGCAGCGGAATCGGACCAGTCACAACCGCACCGCTGTTGCGGACAGTCTTGACGATCTTCTCCGTCGATTTGTCGACCAGGCTGTGGTCGTACGACCGGAGTTTGATTCGAATTTTCTGATTCATAACCACTGTGAGGTATAAAAATTTATGAAAAGAGCAGAAAAGTATCCACCCTGTATCTTGTATCCATTAAGCCTTCACGGCTCCTTTTGACTTTTCAATAATTGCCTCAGCTACGTTCTTTGGAGCTGGGGAGTAATGGCTGAACTCCATCGTCGAAGAAGCACGGCCTGAGGTGATGGTCCGAAGCTGGGTCACATAACCGAACATTTCGGAAAGCGGCACCTCAGCTTGAATAGAAACAGCCCCACCTGCACGACCCTCTTGGCCTTTTGGCATTCCTCGGCGGCGGTTTAAATCACCAATTACCGGTCCCACATACTCTTCCGGTGTCACAACCTCGAGTTTCATAATCGGCTCAAGCAAAACAGGATTTGTACGGCTGGCAGCAGCACGGAATCCTTCTTTCGCACACAATTCAAAAGCAATCGGCTTGGAGTCAACCGCGTGCATGGAGCCGTCAAAAACTCTGACTTTCATACTATCGATTCCATATCCAGCAAGGATACCATTCTCCATCATGGCGAGGAATCCCTCTCTGATTGGCTTCTGATAGTTTTTATCGATGGCACCACCCACAATGCCCCACTCAAACTGGAGCTTATCCTTTCCGCTTTTGAACTCATCGCTTTCCAGGAATTCTGAATCAGCAGGACCAAGTTCGAATTGCATATCTGCGAAAAGACCAGAACCACCAGTTTGCTTTTTCAGACGCTCTCTGTGTTCAACAGAATTTGTAAGCGCTTCTTTGTAGTTCACTTGAGGAGCACCCTGATTGCATTCAACCTTGAATTCCCTTCTGAGACGGTCAACAATAATCTCAAGATGCAATTCTCCCATTCCAGAAATGATGGTCTGATTTGTATCCTCATCATACCGTACACGGAACGTCGGATCTTCTTCTGCAAGCTTTGCCAGACCGTTGGCAAGCTTGTCGAGGTCTTTCTGAGACTTTGGCTCAACCGCAACCCCAATCACTGGATCAGGGAAGGTAATACTCTCTAGGGCAATCGGATTATCCAGATCACAAATGGTATCACCTGTACGTAAATCTTTGAATCCGACAGCTGCGGCAATATCACCAGCCTCTACCCGATCAATTGGGTTTTGCTTATTCGAATGCATCTGATAGAGTCTGGAAATACGCTCCTTTTTTCCTGAACGTGTATTCAAGACATACGATCCAGCATCTAATGCTCCTGAGTAGACCCTCATGAAAGCGAGGCGACCCACAAAGGGATCTGTCGCGATTTTAAATGCGAGCGCTGCAAACGGTTCCGAGACATCAGGACGACGCTTTTCAACTTCCTCTGTATCCGGATTTGTTCCTTCGATGGCTTCAACATCTACCGGAGATGGCAAGAAAGCACACACAGCATCCAAAACAGCCTGTACACCCTTGTTTTTGAATGAAGATCCACACATCATCGGAATGATCTTCAAATCGATGACAGCCAAACGGATGGCATTGCGCATTTCTTCAACAGTAATTGAGTCAGGATCTTCGAAGAACTTCTCCATCAATCCTTCATCATATTCGGCAATGGCCTCGAGCAACTTCTCGCGGTATTCCATAACCGTATCCTGAAGGTCCTCTGGAATTGGCACAACTTCGTAGGACATCCCCATGTCGTGTTCATTCCAGATTCTGGCTTCATTTGAAATCAAATCAACGACACCTCGAAATGACTCTTCTTCTCCAATAGGAACTTGAAGAGGAACCGCATTTGCACCTAGTTTTTCTTTTACGTCCGCAACAACAGCAAAGAAATTGGCGCCGGAGCGGTCCATTTTATTCACGAATCCAAGGCGAGGAACCTTATAGCGGTTTGCCTGACGCCAGACGGTTTCTGATTGAGGCTCTACACCACTTACTGCACAAAACAGGGCAACCACCCCATCCAGAACCCTGAGAGAGCGCTCGACCTCCACAGTGAAGTCGACGTGACCCGGCGTATCAATGATATTGACGGCGTACTCGTCGTCTTTCCAATTCCATGAAGTCTTGGTCGCGGCGGAAGTAATGGTAATACCCCTTTCTTGCTCCTGCTCCATCCAGTCCATGGTGGCAGCACCATCATGAACCTCACCGATCTTGTGACTGATCCCGGTATAGTAAAGAATACGCTCAGTGGTTGTCGTTTTTCCCGCATCAATGTGAGCAGCGATACCGATGTTGCGCGTATACTTAAGGTCTTTTTGTGCCATGATGGTTTAGGTCGTTGGAAATATTTTGAAAAAAGGTTGTGTAGTGAGTGTGTTCTTAACTGTCAGATTCTAAAGTGAGCAAAAGCCCGGTTAGATTCAGCCATTCTATGGGTATCTTCTTTCCTTTTTACAGCCGCTCCTTCACCTTTGCTCGCTGCAATGATTTCTGCTGAGAGCTTCTCAGCAAAACCTTTACCGCTCCGTTGCCGCGCGAAATTAATAAGCCACTTCATGCCAATTGACATCTTTCTTTTGGCGCGGATTTCAGTAGGAATCTGAAATGTCGCTCCACCAATCCGACGACTGCGCACCTCGACTTGAGGCATGACATTATTCAAAGCCTTTTTGAACGTCTCGTGCTCCTCTTCGCCGGTCTTCTCCTTTACAATGTCCATCGCATCGTAAAAAACACTGAGCGCTGTACTTTTCTTACCCTGAAGCATCAGGTTATTGACAAACTGGGTGACGATTTGATCACCATATCTTGGGTCGGGGGCAATAAGCCGCACCTTTGGCTTTCTCTTTCTCATGATCTCATTTATTTGGGCCGCTTGGTCCCGTATTTTGACCTTGATTTTTTACGATCATTCACACCGGCTGTATCGAGAGCACCGCGAACAATGGTATACCGAACACCCGGAAGATCTTTCACACGACCTCCACGAACAAGTACTATAGAGTGCTCCTGAAGGTTGTGACCTTCACCCGGGATATAGCAAATAACCTCAAGTCCGTTCGTAAGCCTGACCTTTGCAACCTTCCGGAGAGCCGAATTCGGCTTCTTCGGGGTTGTCGTGTAGACACGCGTACACACTCCCCGCTTCTGCGGACAGCTGTCGAGCGCACGCGACTTGCTTTTTTGCTCAATTTTGAGACGCCCTTTCCGGACGAGCTGGTTAATGGTAGGCATACCCTGTATTGTTAATTCTAACTTGCGAATGTATTCACCGCCCAACATCTGAGGCTTTCACGCCCAATGTCCTCCGGTTTTCAAAAAGCGATTGCAAAGGTAAGAGTATTTTACTGAAAATCAAAGGTGGGTTTTGAAAATAATTTATTCTCTCTAAGTTTACCGTCCTTCTCATAAAATCGCACCCATGCAAAAGCAACCAACAGCTGCTACCGAAATCCGAAAAGCCACGATTATTGATATCCCTGATATACATGCCTTGGTGCGTGAGCTTGCGGAATATGAGAAAGCTCCAGATCAGGTCATTGCCTCAGTGGAAGACTACCAACGTGATTTTCGCAGCGGTTGTTTTGAGGCGGTAGTAGCCGTGCAACAATCTGAAATTCGGGGCATGGCCCTTTTTTTCAGGGCCTATTCAACGTGGAAGGGCCGAATGCTTTACCTCGACGACCTCGTCGTCTCGGAGCCCTTCAGACGTCGGGGTCTGGGAGGACTCCTGTTTCAGGCAGTGCTGAACGAGGCACGTTCGCAAGGAGCCAAACTCCTTAAATGGCAGGTTCTGGATTGGAATGAACCGGCTTTGCAATTCTACAAATCCTACGATGCCGTCATTGAGTCAGAATGGTACAATGGCAAGATTTTGCTTCACACATCACTTTCTGTCTGATGGATGTCATTCAAAAACTCTCCGTACATTCGAATCTAAATGGCTTTTATGAATGACTCAGCCAAGGTCCTGGTCATAGGTGCCGGAATTTCCGGCCTCATTGCTGCCGCCCACCTTGAGAAGGCAGGACTGAAGCCGATCGTTATTGAGGCAAGTGACCGAGCCGGAGGCCGCGTTAAAACCGATCGGGTTAACGGCTTTCTGCTCGACCATGGGTTTCAGGTTCTCTTGACTGCCTACCGCGAAGCTCAGCAGTACCTCGATATGAACGCACTTGACTTATGCGAATTTGAGCAGGGTGCCATTTTGTTCCGAAATGGCCGCCGATTTAGGATTGGTGACCCATTGAGAAATCCGGCATTGTTTCCACAGATGCTCTTCTCTCCAGTCGGTACAATCAAAGACAAACTGCTGATCGCAAAGCTGACTGCCACCCTCAAAGCCACATCTGAAGAAATGCTCTTTGCAGAAGGGCAGCCGTCCACTCGTAAATTTCTTGAAGAGTACGGATTCAGCCAACGAATTATTGACCAGTTTTTTGTTCCATTTTTTGGGGGTATTTTTTTAGAACGCAAGTTGAACACATCAGCAGCGATGTTTCGGTTTGTATTCAAAAAGTTTGCGGAGGGAAATGCTGCCATACCCCGCTTAGGTATGGAGGAGATTCCCCGACAACTTGCAACCGCAGTCAAAGCCACAACTTTCAGGTTCGGGAATCGTGTTCAGGAGGTCGGCAGAGATTCTGTGTCTCTCGAGGATGGCACTACCGCACCATTCGATCGGTTGCTCATCGCAACTGACCCCGCTGAAATTGTCCCAAATTTACGGGGTCAGCAAGTGATGCATCAAACCACAACAAATCTGTACTTTTCCTCTGATATTTCTCCTATTGACAGACCAATTATCGCATTGGCAGCTTCACCCGAGGGGATTATAAATAATTGGGTGGTTCTTTCAGAAGTTTCACCAGACTATGCTCCACAGGGTTCCGCACTTCTTTCTGTCACCCTTCGTGACTCCCTCGACTCGCTTGAACCGGATCTTATTGACGCAGTCAAGGCTGAGCTTCGGCAAATGACCGGGCTGTCGGAATGGGCTCTGGACTTTGTCGGCCGATATGACATTCCCAACGCTCTCCCCATACTGGATGCTCCAGCCTATGCCCTCCAGCCGACTCAACATCAGCTGACCGAACACATTTTTCTGGCAGGCGACTATCTGCTCAACGGCTCTTTGGATGCAGCTATGCGAAGTGGCAGGAATGGAGCGCTGGCACTCATATCATCTCTTCGATAATTTCATCTGTACCTTCAGTTGATTCACAATCCACACAACTCATGAAATTCACATTCTTCTCTCTCCTATTGTGCTTGAATCTGGTTCCAATGTTGGCCCAGCATACGTTTTCTATTGTGGCCATTGATTCAGTGACCGGGCAGATCGGGAGTGCCGGAGCAACTTGTGGCGATGACATCACCTGGCCGGGCACAGGAGGGGCGATCCTGATATCGGATATCCTGCCCGGCACCGGGGCCATCCATACACAGTCTTTTTACCTCGAGGCCAATCAACTGAATGCCCGAACTCAGATGGAAACCGGATCTGACCCGGAAGCAATCATTGACTGGTTGACAGCCAATGACATACAGAATAATCCCGCTGCCCGCCAATACGGTATCGTCGGATGGTCAGGAGGTCAGATCCAATCAGCTGCTTTCACTGGAGCCAGCTGTATGGATGAGAAAGGCCACAGGATTGGCCCGAACTATGCCATTCAGGGAAACATTCTTATTGATGGGGCCTTACTAGACAGTATGGAGCAGGCCTTTGTCAGCACGCCTGGCCAACTTTCAGAAAAGCTGATGGCTGCCCTGCAAGGCGCAAAGGTGCCGGGGGCTGACAGCAGGTGCCTGTTCGGAGGCATCAGCTCTCTCTCTGCCTTTCTGCGCATAGCTCAGCCAGACGACTCCGAAGATTCGCTTTGGCTCGATTTGAACATCCCATTCACCCAGTCAGGGGTCGATCCAATAGATGAACTACAGACGGCCTACGATGCCTGGAAACTCAGTTCAACCGCAAACCTGGCTCCTTCTACCCCCATCCTCATCCGCCCTCAGCCTGCCTCTCATACCCTCATCGCAGAATTTCCGATTCACGCACCTCTCCCTGACCGCATCAGACTTTTTTCCCAAAGTGGGGCCCTTCTGCGAGACATACCCTCAGATGGCCAAACGCGCATCATCCAACTAAAAACTTCAGACCTCCCCTCGGGCATCTACATCCTTACCGGCACTTCCAGCGGCCGCCATTTATTCAGCAGGCAGGTCACAATCACTGGAACCCACTAACCAGAATTGCTCATTTACCATGAATAAAAGAGATAAAAATCTGATTTACGGCCGTCATCCGATTCTGGATGCCTTTCAGGCAGGCTCATCGTTCGAGAAAATCTGGATTCAGCAAGGTTTGTCGGGTGATATTGAAAAAGAACTCCGGCATCTGTGCCGGGAGCATGACGTGCCCATGCAGTACGTGCCAAAGGACCGCCTGAACAGAATGGCTGCTTCAGGTAATCACCAAGGGGTAGCTGGGCTGCTTTCCATTATTCGGTATATGGATGTGGAAGATGTGGTCCCACAGTTGTATGAGCAGGCTTTGACTCCGCTCTTGGTCATTCTTGACGGCATCACGGATGTACGCAATTTAGGGGCCATCGCCCGCTCTGTAGAATGTCTGGGAGCTCATGGGCTGGTGGTCGGAAAGAAGAATGCAGCCCCTGTCAATGCAGAAGCCTTAAAAGCTTCTGCCGGCGCCCTCACCCGCCTGCCCGTTTGCCGGCAAAACAGCCTGCCAGCCACTGTCGACTGGCTCCGGCTATCTGGCATTCAACTCATCGGCACCACACTTGAAGAGAGCGTTGCGGTTACGGAAGTGAATTTTTCACTCCCAACCGCCATCGTGCTCGGATCAGAAGATGAAGGCATCAGCGAAGGTGTCAAATCAAGGATGGATACCCTGTGCAGAATTCCCCAAACAGGCAGAACTGAATCTCTCAATGTATCGGTAGCTGCCGGAATCGTGCTATACGAAGCCCTCAGACAAAGGTCACTTTGAAGCCAATCCCCGGGAATTACCCTTCCCTGAGAAAATACCGCCGCTGTGACGTGTATTCTGACCCCTCAGCAGCCTCTTTTGATTCGTGATTCATCATCAGTTTTCCTTCACTCAGAAAAACTGAAGTCCTGTAAAGAATCCCTGAAGCCTCCCTTCGAGTCAGAATCAGCCGATATCGGTCTTCTTTCGGGGCAGGCACAAAATTGGAAACCTGGAATGTCTCACTCCCGAATTTTACAGACGAACCGTCCTTCGATACCTTGATTTTACCTTTCTCTTCAACCTCCTTGCCATTCCGGTCTGTATATGCCCGCAGGTACTTGATTTTCTTTCCCTTTTTGACAAAGTCGACTGTCACCTCAGTACTGTGCCCATTTTGCTGACCGGCATCCTCCTGAATTTCAAGCGTGCCACTCCATTCTCCTTTGAGAAACCCCAACTTCTGTGGCGTCAGGGTACGAGAGTCAGTTGTTTGAGCACCTACTGTGAGCGCGCTCACCAAACAGAGGGCAACAAAACCTATTCTCTTCATATCTGAAATATTTTTATTTTGATGAAATTGAAAGGTAGCAATTCTCAATCGGGATGCAAAATAACACAGCCCTCAGATTTCTGGAATCAATTCCTGTTTTTCTCAACTGAACCCTATCTTTACTGGATTGGCCGGATTCTTTTCTATCAATATTCTGTTGAACAACAACTATGCGAAAAATAACAGCTGATATCGTTTACCCTTCTTCCCACCCCCCTCTCAGGAACGGTGTTTTGATTATCGATGACCAATCCGGAGAAATTCTTGCCGTTGAAAAACGGGAAGCCCATGATGCATCGTCACTTGAAAAATATGAGGGTGCCCTTGTCCCGGGATTTGTCAACGCCCACTGCCATCTGGAACTTTCTCATATGAAGGGCAAAGTCGCAACCGGCACCGGCCTGCTGCCCTTCTTGCAGAGTGTGGTTCAATTCAGGAACTTCCCGGAGGAGGTGATTCTTCAGGCAATCGATGAGGCCGATGCTGAAATGCAGCGAGAGGGAATCGTTGCTGTCGGAGATATTTCCAACAAGGCTGATACCGCGGCCAGAAAAGCGCAAAGCCCAATCCGGTATTATACATTTGTTGAAATGTTTGATTTTCTGCAAGACGAACTCGCCGAAAAAACCTTTCAACAATACCACAAGGTCTTTGAAAATCAGAGTGGTACAGAGCACGGCAATGCCAAGAGTGTGGTTCCTCATGCACCCTATACCGTCTCTCACCGACTCTTTGAGATGATACAGACGCACAATCCGGCAGGAATGTCTGTCAGCATTCACAATCAGGAGACTGCCGCAGAAAATGAGCTCTTTGAGCAAGGTACCGGTGGATTCCGCGATTTCTACCAATCATTCAATTTTTCCCTTGACCATTTTTCCCCAATTGGAAAACCATCTATTCATTACGCGATTGAGCGGATGAATCCAGACTGTCGCACATTGCTTGTGCACAATACCATGAGTGAACCCTCTGACATTCAGGCAGCTCACCATTGGAATCAAAACACTTTTTGGGTCACTTGTCCAAATGCGAATCTGTATATTGAAAATCGCCTTCCAAATTACCGCCTTTTTCTGGACGAAGGCGCATGTGTGGCCATCGGAACTGACAGCCTGACCTCCAACTGGCAACTTTCAATTCTGGATGAAATCAAGACCATCATCCGCTACCAATCGTACGTCCCATTAGAAGATTTGTTTCGATGGGCCACTTTGAATGGGGCGAAAGCGCTTGGCTTTGAGGAAACTCTCGGGAGCTTTGAGCCTGGAAAAAGACCCGGTGTCAATCTTGTCAGACTTGCCCCAGATGGCAACCTGGACATGATGGCAAAGGTCGAAAAACTGGTTTGATGAATTCTTAACCAAGTAGGGAAAAAGCCAGTATCAGAGCAATGGCAGCTCCTACAATCACAACATACATCAAATAAGATGGGCTGTTCCGCCAGACATTGAGCAATAGCTCCATAGATTCCCGCCAGGTCAGCCGCGAAACAGCTGGCTCCCTCCCCAGAACCAGAAAGCTTGGTTTGTGCCTTCTGGTTTGGTCACCATGTTTTTTGAGAATGAAAAAGTCCCGATTAAGGAAAGCCAAATCGAAGAGTTCTTTCGCTTTGCTTCCCTGCTCACAAATAAATGTATTGGAGCCCTCGAGGACCATCCAACGTCCTTCTATAATATTCCCGTCAATGGAGTAGAGGTAGCGACCGTCTTCCAGAAAGATATGAAGAAGAGCTTCTTGCTGATCGTCCTGATCACTAATCTCGAGCCAGCGCGTGTTGAGAAAAAAGGCTGACTCCCGCAAATCTTCAGACCAAGGTGTGACACGTGGCAGAATCCAGCCGAGGTACTCGTCCATCGACTGCATAACTTCCGGTACATCAACCCGGAAATTTCTGCTGATTCGTTGCGGCAGGAACTTGCTCACAGGTAATTTTCGGGCGTCATCATCAGGTTTGAGGAGCCGCTTTGGCGGCGGACTGACGGGTTCGCTTTTTGAAGAATTTGGGATGCACGAGGAGTAATCCGAAAGACTCGCAGTGGTCCTTGGTCTGGATCGCATGGTGTCTGCCATGCGCTCGTAAGATGGCTCTGGAATAGCGGGTATCGAGCTGCCTGAACCACTTGAAGCGCTGATGTATGTAGACATCATGAATCAGGAAATAGACCAATCCGTAAATGGAGATACCGACCCCGACAAAAAAGAGCCAGAAGTGCGGAGTTGCTGAGCCGATGATGTAAGAAAGCGCAGAGGGGATTGCAAAAACGAGAAAGAAGCGGTCATTTTTCTCAAAAAACCCGTGTTTGTGGTGGTGGGGTCGGTGATGGTCTTCATGCCAATCCCACAGCATACCGTGCATCAAGTATTTATGGGCGGCCCAGGCCACAAATTCCATGGTGAGAAAGGTGGCAATCGTGACGAACACATAGAGGAGAATCAGCATAGGGTGTTCTATTTGAGACCAATGAGAAAGAAAAATGCCATTTGCAAGACAAACAAGGCGATGCCCGCTTTGTTTCGGATTTGAGGCAGCATGCGCTGGAACAGAATATGGAGAACCAAGGAAACCAGAAACCAGTCCCGGTAATTGCTCAGGGGGATTCCATCTCCGGACCAAGTCCAGAAGTTATAGTGCACAGCTACTGGCTCTATCAGTACATCCATGGTGGTCATCAGAGCTGCACCGACCAGCGCACGCAAAACCCATAGCCGTTGCGCAAACAATGCATTGGACACCACTCCTGAACAATACACCAGCATGGCCCAATTGAAACCAATCATCAGTGGCGTGTGGTGAACCTTCGGGCCAAGAACCGGTCCGTACGCATAATCACCGAAGAGGACACCGTAATTCACTCCGGCAAGTTCAACGAGAAACCCAATGACGAAAGAGATGGCCAATACAATGGCCGTTCGGCCCAGATGCTCCTTGTGATTTACCAGGACTAATCCGAATGTAACGAGCAGGTTGATAGGTGTCAGCAGGATAAAGTCTGGGTGTATTTCAAACCAAAGGGCTGACACCCCTACCAGCTGAAGAATAATCAGGACAGCAATAATAAGGTTCTCGTTGCGCATGGTGCGTGCTTACTTCCTAAACTCCTGTCCTGCGCTCAGTGTTCGCATCTCCCCGTGAAGCATTAGCGCTGCAGGTTGACCGCCGAGGTGCCGGATGGTTGTGCCATTGGTATCTGTCACCACCTCCAAGAGTGCTCCCCTGAACCGGCATTTGAATGCAAAACGGCTCCATTCCTGAGGCAGAAAGGGAGAAAGCGAAAGCGTACCATCATGCACACGGAGCCCTCCGAATCCTTTCACAACAGCCATCCAGGTCCCTGCCATACTGGTGATATGGAGTCCGTCTTCGGTATCATTGTTGTAATCGTTCAGATCAAGGCGGGCAGTGCGAAGGTACATCTCATACGCCTTGTCACGGTAGCCGAGCCGAGAAGCAAGAATGGAATGGACACAGGGCGAAAGAGATGACTCATGAACGGTAAGGGGCTCATAGAAGTCAAAATTCCTCCTGATGACCTCCTCGTCATAGTCTTCCTCAAAGAAGTACAATCCCTGCAACACATCTGCCTGCTTAATGTAACAGGAGCGCAGGATGCGATCCCAGGACCACTTTTGATTCAGCGGCCGCTCATCTGCTGCAAGTTCACTGGCAGGTCTAATCACTTTGTCGAGAAAGCCTTCCTGCTGGAGAAACACCTGCCTTGAAGGGTCTTCAGGAAGATACATTTTGGAGCACACATCCTTCCAATGATTCATTTCGGTATACTCATAAAACCCGATGCGTTCGCAAAGCGACTGCCAGGCCTCAGGATTAGAATGGCTCACAGAGCGGATGACTTCCATGGTATATTGCATACACCAGATGGCCAGCAGATTGGTGTACCAGTTGTTGTTGACATTGTTTTCGTATTCGTTGGGACCGGTTACCCCGAGGATGACATACTGCTGCTTGGCTTCGGAGTAATTGACCCGCTGCGCCCAGAATCGGGCAATCGCGATGAGCACCTCAAGGCCGTACTCCATCAGATACGCTTCATCTCCAGTATATCTGACATAATCATAGATGGCATAGGCAATGGCCCCATTTCTATGAATTTCCTCAAATGTAATCTCCCATTCATTGTGGCACTCCTCACCATTCATGGTCACCATCGGGTACAGGGCTGCACCGTTTTCAAAACCCAGAAGACTGGCATTCTCAATGGCCTTTTGAAGGTGCCTATACCTGTATACAAGCAGTTGCCTCGCAACATGCTGATCTGCCGTGGAGAGGTAAAATGGAAGGCAATATGCCTCGGTATCCCAATAGGTACTTCCACCATATTTCTCTCCTGTGAATCCCTTTGGCCCGATATTCAGGCGCTCATCTGATCCGGTATAGGTTTGATTGAGGTGAAAAATATTGAAGCGAATTCCTTGCTGTGCCGCGACATCTCCTTCTATCCGGATGTCACTGTGTTCCCACTTGCTCGCCCACACCTGCCGATGGGCTTCAAAAAGTGCATCATACCCAGCTTCCCAGGCCTTGCCAAGGTGCTGCCTGGCCTTTTCCATGAGCTGCGATGGTTCCACATTCAGTGAGGAAATGTTGACAGCAATTTTATCGAGCGTGAAGCACTGATCCTGGGTAATCTGATCCTCAATGGCAATGCTGACAAAGTTGTCCTTTTTGATGCAATACGCTTTGAGAGGCGGGTCTCCCCCCTCAATTGAAGCCGAGATTTTCATCCCGGTTGCGACCTGAAACCCTGTTTTTTTGGTCTCTGCCACCAAATACCCTTCATTGTGGACAACCTCCTGAGAGATGGCTTTCCAAAATGTCTCGTCCCAGTTCGCATCCTCGTTGGTCACGCCGGCATCGAGATATGGTGTCACGGTGATGGTGCCATCGAAATTGAGGGGGGTGAGGCGGTACCTGATGGCTCCGATTTCGGGCTGAGCCATGCTGCAGAACCGCCGGGCCTCCACACGCACCTCCTTCCCACTTGCCATACGGGCGGTGACACTCCTGGTCAGGAGTCCCTCTTTCATATCAAGAACCCTTTCGAAATCAATAACTTCACAGTGGGCTAAATCAAATTCTTCTCCATCAACTTCTACACGAATGCCAATCCAGTTGGCTGCATTCAGGACTTTTGCAAAGTATTCCGGATAGCCATTCTTCCACCACCCGACTCTGGTTTTATCTGGATAATAGACACCTGCGATATAACTCCCCTGAAGGGAATCTCCACTGTACGTTTCCTCAAAATTTCCACGATGACCCATTTGCCCGTTGCCGAGGCTGAAAAGGCTTTCGGAAACGCGATTCATTTCAGGTTGAAAGCCGCGTTCAATTATTTTCCACTCATCAGTGACGATGTAGTCTTTCATAACTTCCTGTACATTTTCTATTGTGGAGGTAACTGCGCAAAAACCTGGTGATCGATGTCCTCGAAGCCCGGGATCACCAGATGGGCATGTCCTAGATGGTCTGCAGAGCCAATTCCAATGGCATAGAAGCCGCCGGCCAGAGCCGCTTCGACTCCCTTTGGGGCATCTTCAAAGACCACACAATGGTTCGGATCCACACCGAGGGCCTGAGCTCCGAGTAAAAAAACTTGTGGGTCTGGCTTCCCACGAGTGGTTTGATTTCCGTCAATAATCGTATCGAAAAAGTGCGTCAGACCGATATGGTCAAGAATGCGCCGGGCATTCTTGCTGGCTGATCCCAGCCCAATCCGAATCCCTGATTGTTGAAGATCCTCCAAAAAGGAGACGACTCCGGGAAGTATCTCATCGGGGGTCATCTCGTCAACATAGGCGAGGTACCACTCATTTTTTTGGGCGGCTAATTTGTCGAGTTCGGATTCAGAGCGCTGCAGACCTCCCATTTCGAGAATAATCTGAAGAGACTGCATCCTGCTCACCCCTTTCAGCTGTTCATTCTGTGCTTCTGAGAAATCAAATCCGAGGGAATTGGCAAGACGCCTCCAGGCCAGATAGTGATATTTGGCCGTATCAACGATGACTCCGTCAAGATCAAAGAGGCAAGCTGAGATGTGCATGAGGATTTTCCTTTGAGCATGTGATTTACTCTCCGGCCTTGCTGGAAAAGTGCTCAGGGCCGGTACGTAAAGCAGTCAAATATACAATATTCGGCAAATGAGAAAAAGTGGTTCTCCCCTCAATAACTCCATTTCACCCGTATAAACAGTGCTTGTAGCGGACTGGTCCACCGAGAATCAGCATTCTCCTCAAACACTACCTGACCAAAGAAGTCAAGGTCCCAGTCCTGAGCCACGGAAAGGGTGGCAACAGGGGCAAGAAAAACGGGGTGTGATGATGCAGGGCTGTAGAGCAAAGCAAGGCCGGTGGTAAAAATAGGGCTGACAGGCCAATTTGCACGAACCAGCATTGTGACTGGAAATGGATACAGATTTCTGGCCGAAAGGTCAAAATCAAAGAGCTCTACAATTCGGCGATCAGCCGTACCTGCTGTATTCACTAATATTCCTCCCTGAAGATACCACCCCCCTTCAATGGTATAGTCAAACTCCATACTGGCGGCAAAAGATGCGGCACCATCCGGCAAGCGCGGAATGAATGCAGAGGACTCGATTTTCCATCCAGCCTGACCGATGCTTCCAGCCCGAGCCCCTCCAATGGTCCAGTAGTTTTCCATGAAGCCGGCCAACACCTGCAAATCTGCATTGCCTTGGCGAAAGCGGTACAAGAGTGCAGCTGTAGCTCGGTCGGGGCGAGTGCTGGCTTTTATGGCCACCTCAAGACTGTGGCCAAATCCAAAGTATCGGGTGACACGCAAGGCATCGCTGCCGGGACGCTCCTCATAGTCAAAGTCGGTATACGCATATGCATTGAACACATCATTTGGATTCCAAACCGTAGTTACCCCCCAGTTTATCCGCTGGCGCCCCGCTCTGACTTCCCAGTCACCAAATACCCATTCCAAATAAAGGCGATCAGCAACTGTGTGGCCAACCACAGAAGAATGACGCAACCAGATGAAGGACATATCCATGATATCGTTGTCCACATCATCTATCTCTGATGCGAAAGAAGGGCTGAGTTTGACAACCTCACCGTAAAAAAGACGGGTGCGGAGGGCTCCGTGCACACGGAGCCTGGGTTGAAGGTGGAGGCGGACATTGAGCCGATGATGAATAAACTGGTCTGTCAACAGCGGGTTCTCAATGGTATCGAGTGCCACGGTGCCGCCTGAAACAGAAAGACGCACCTCAGGCTGGTCCAGAAAATACAGCCCTTGTAATTGCTTGATGTAGCCGCCTGTCTCGAGCCGCGGGTACACTGGTTCATCTTGAGCCCGTGCCGTCAGGACAAGGAAAAGAAAGAGGACTATATGAGCGAGAATGAGCCTCATAATCAAGATGGAGGTGTCAACGTGTCACGAACTAAGTCAGAATCGACCTTGCCGTCGACCAGCGTGACCACGCGTCGCGCTCGGTCGATAACCCGCTGATCGTGGGTAGAAAAAAGAAAGGTCATCTTTTCCTCTCTGTTGAGACGTGCCATCATATCGAGTAATTTCCCGGACGACTGAGAATCCAGATTGGCTGTGGGCTCGTCAGCGAGCACAAAGCGTGGTCGGGAGGCGAGAGCCCTTGCCACGGCCACCCGCTGTTGCTGACCACCCGACAATTGAGCTGGCCGGGAATCGAGCTTGTCTTCAAGGCCCACTGCTTTCATCAATTCCAAAACCCGTCGGTGACGTTCTTCGCGAGACCAGCGCTGGAGAAGCATGACAAATTCGACGTTCTCACGTGCTGTCAACACAGGAATGAGGTTGTAGGCCTGAAACACAAACCCGATGTGCGTCCGTCGAAAGTCAATCAGCTGGCTGTCGCTTAAGTCGTGAATTTCAGTGCCATCAATGATGACTTCCCCCGAACTCGGTCGGTCAAGTCCGCCAATCATATTGAGCAGTGTTGTCTTACCAGAGCCGGAGGGGCCCACAATCGCCGTAAATTCGCCTTCCTCTATGTCCAAATCGACCCCATTAAGCGCATAGACAGGAACGGTATCAGGTCTGTAAATTCTGGTAAGATTCCGGGTTTTAATGATGGGTGGCATGTGATGCAGTTTTTCAGATTCTGTGATTCATTCCGGCCTGCTGAATCACAGGCGTTTCATGGACTCTACCGGTTTGAGGCGTACTGCTTTCCAAGCTGGGTAGAGTGCAGCCACCACACCGGTCAGCAATACGGCAGCGGGCACCTGAATCCAGACCTGTGGGTCGACTTCGAGATAGAGCATGGCATCAAGACCAAATTCTGCCAGACTCTCCGAGAACGATGATAAATCGATTCCTTTCTTCCCTATCCAACCGAGGGTAATGGCCCCGAGCAGGAGTCCGAAAGGAGCCCCAATGACCGACAACATGAGTGTTTCCAGAACAATCATCCGGAAAATAAGTACTCTGTTCATGCCAATTGCCATAAGCATTCCAATTTCACGGGTGCGCTCCAGCACAGCCATCAGCATGGTATTAATGATTCCAAATACAAGAGCCAACATAATGACAGACAGGTAAATCAGCGATATGGATCCGATTTGAGATTCATATAGCTGTAAATCCGGACTTAACTGGCGGTACGTATTGACATCGAGAGTGGGCCAAATTTGCCTGAGGGAGTCAGCCATTGGAAATGCGCGCTCCGGGCGATCAAGTAATACGGCAATTTCGTGACCGGGAATGGATCCGTTTTGGCCAGCCGAAAGCATGCGGTTCAGATCCCTTCTGTGCACAAAAACGTGCGCCTCGTCAAAAGGGGTATTCCCCGAATGAAAGAGCCCCACCACCCTGAAGGCACCAGAAGTGATTGTTGAAGACAAATCCTGAACCGTCAGCACCACTTTTTTTCTCAACCCCACTTTCAACTTCTCCGCCAACTGCACACTTATCAATATCCCATTGGAGTTTTCCAACTCTTCAAATGCCCCACTTATTACTTTGCTACCGATTGTAGAGACCGTCAGCTCATGGCCCGGATCCACACCTTTGATAAGCACACCGCGAGTCCCGCGCGAACTGGCTACCATACCCTGTGCAATACTCCGAAGGGCAACCCCGCTCACCCCATCCATAGAAAGCAGAGTGGTTTGCAACTGGTCCGGTTCCGGGAGCAGGTACCGACTCTCCATCTGTTCGCGAAACACTGGATGGTGAATCTGAAGATGGGCCGTCTGGATTCCGATGGCACTGCGCACATAGCTGCGCATCATTCCTGTGGCCATTCCAGTCATCGCAAGGGCCGCCCAGATACCCAAAGCAAGAGCGGTCACTACCACCAGACTCCGGGTTTTATTCCTCCATATGTTGCGCCATGCAAAAGTCAGTATCATTCTCCTTATTCTCTCATCCTCCCATTCTCCCTTTCGAATGGAAGGCTCTGGTTATTTTCTCATCGCGACCATCGGACGGATGCCGGCAATTTTCACAATTGGATAAAGCGCAAGAGCCGTCGTAAGAATGAGCACAACTGCTGCCTGCATCAGGAATACCCGCGGCTCTACAGAGGTCGGGAAAATTGGCTCAAAGCCGAACTTCTCCAGTGAGGCGGCTATATCACCGGTAAATCTCAGCGGATGAATTCTGAAATACCACACCAACGGAACACTTAATACCATGCCAGCCAGTGCACCGAACAATCCGAGCATCAAAACCTCCAGATAAACAGACCACCCCAAGGCCAAACGGCGCATCCCCACAGCCAGCAGAACCCCAAATTCGTACTCGCGCTCCCTCGCCATCATCAGAATGGTCCCATACATGCCAAAAGCGATGATGAGATACAGAATAAAATAGACGATGTAATTACCGGCGCTATCCAAGGCTCTGGCTTCAAGGAGTTCAGGGAGTAGTTCCTCCCAGCTCATGATTTCGTACTGGGATGTGTCAAGCGTTGTGCGTAACAGCTTTGTGACTTGTTTGGCATGACCTCCCCCCGGGTCAACCGCGAGAGATGTCACGCGCCCCTCTGCCCCGAAAAACCATTGCGCTTCAGGCAGAGACATCCATGCCATCATCTTGTCAAGTTCAGGTGACCCCAGAGAGACAATCCCGGATATGGCATACTTCCCAGCCGCATTAACACCCCGGAAGCCCTGACTGATCAACACAATCGTATCTCCGACTCCCAGGTCCAACTGCCGGGCCAAACCATCTCCTATCAGCATCCCCTCACCCGAGTTTCGCGGATACTTGCCCTCAATAACCTTTCCGGAAAGCCCGGTGAGGGCATCCTCGGCTGCAGGATCAGTCCCCACCAACATCACGGCCCGGGTGCGATTGGCAGAAGCCCCGAGGGCAAACGATTCAAGGCGGGGCACCAGAGAAACCGCAGAAGGAAGATCCGCAGTGACCCGTCCCAACGAGTCGTCGAACATAAATGCACGGTCAATGACCTGGTCATCCCAATACCCCTTACTGTGAATCTGCACATAACCGTAATACGAACTGACCACATTGTCGATCATGTGGTTCCAGGCACCCTTCTGGAGGGATTCCATGAATGTCGAGAGCATCACCGCAAATACGATGGAAGCAAGTGTAATCAGACTTCGCCTTCTGTTCCGCCAGATGTTCCGCCATGCGAGTTTCAGCAACATTTCACTCCATGTTCTTCATAGTGCGTACTGAAAAAAAATCCTCCCGGACATCCACATCAAACTCAAGCTGCACATACTCGACTACTGTCTTGTGCCCCTCTTCGTCGGCCGGCACCATTTCGAGTAATGACGGCAATAACTTGCCGCCCAGCTCCCTGACTGACTTCCCATACATGGTATTGACCAAATATCCATCCTCGTCGTAAAATTCGCCTTTCAGTTGCATATACTCTTCGACATCAATCCATGCAATAACCTTTCCCCACACCACTGAAGAGCCGGACGCCGGAATGAGTAAAATCTTGTGGCACATCCTTCCCTCAATCTCCTCCCTTCCCAGAAGTTCGTGTTCATAATCATCGACCACTGAAGACTCTCGAATCAGATCATCGTTTGTAAAATCGGATCCCATCCAGGACTGCAGCATCATAGAGGGTGGCATTTTAATCACCCTGTCAATGGTGGGCTGCCAATTCCACAACTCATTTTCCCGTTTCAGGAACCCAATACCACGCTCTCTGGCCGGCTCTCTGACAACAATGAGCGAATACTCGCTGCCCAAGCTCCAGGCATCCATCCGAATCTCCCGCGACCATTCCGGACGCACGATTTCCATCCTGAACTCAGCACGGCTCGACTTCCCGCGGAGCTTTGCATCAGCCCGCTCCATAATCTCTCTGGCTGTCATTTGAGCATCCTGAGCCTGGAGAAAGATAAAGGAAAAGAGGAAAAAGAGAATGGAAGTGAATGATAAAGGAAAGGTCATAACTGAGGTATTCTTCATTTCCAAAAGGTAATGGTTTTGAAGAGAATGAGAAAGAACAAAAGTCGCACCGGATAAAAATCATCATCCCCCTCAATTTCATTATTTTTGCCCATTGAGCCGCACACAGTGGCGCGATCTCATTTTTGCGGACCATTTCGAATAGTTTCCTCATCATGGATGATCAATTTAAAAAGCTGACTTCTCACTGCAAAGAATACGGATTTATTTTTCAGTCGAGCGAAGTGTATGACGGACTCGCGGCTGTGTATGATTACGGCCCGTATGGGGTTGAGTTGAAAAATAACCTGAAGGCTTATTGGTGGAGAGCCATGACGCAGGCGCACGATAATATTGTTGGTATTGATTCGGCCATTTTCATGCACCCCAAAACATGGAAGGCCTCTGGTCATGTCGACGCGTTCAATGATCCGATGGTTGACAACAAAGACTCCCGCAAAAGATACCGTGCAGACCAACTGATTGAAGGGTATATGGAGGGGTTGGAGAATAAAATTCAGAAAGAAGTGACCAAGGCGGCCCGCCGCTTTGGAGATTCTTTTGATCCTGAAATGTTTTTGGCCACCAATGCCCGCGTGCTTGGCTATCAGGAAGAGCACGGTCGAGTGCGCGAGAGGCTGGCACAGGCTATGACAAATGGTGACCTGGAAGCACTTGGAGAGATGATCACAGATCTCGGCATTGCCTGCCCTGTGTCAGGGTCACGAAACTGGACCGAAGTAAGGCAGTTCAATCTCATGTTTTCAACCCAGCTTGGCAACATTGCCGGCGAAGAAAGCAAACTTTACCTCCGTCCGGAAACGGCCCAAGGTATTTTCGTGAATTTCCTGAACGTCCAGAATACAACCCGTCAAAAGTTGCCTTTTGGCATTGCCCAAATCGGGAAGGCTTTCCGAAACGAGATTGTAGCCCGGCAGTTCATCTTCAGGATGCGGGAATTTGAGCAGATGGAGATGCAGTTTTTTGTTCAGCCAGGCACAGAACTAGATTGGTATGCCTATTGGAAAGAAGCACGGATGAAGTGGCACAACGCACTTGGGTTCCCCACTGAAAAATACCGGTACCACGACCACGATAATCTCGCCCACTACGCCAACGCTGCGGTAGACATTGAATTCGAATTCCCATTCGGATTCCGGGAGTTAGAAGGCATTCATTCCCGCACTGATTTTGATCTCAGTGCCCACCAGGAATTGTCCGGCCGGAAGATTCAATATTTCGATCCCGAGTCAAACACAAGCTATGTGCCTTATGTCGTGGAGACCTCCATTGGTCTCGACCGCCTGTTTCTCGCTGTGATGAGCCACTGTCTGCAGGAAGAAACTGTGCCGGATTCAAAAGGCAAAGATGCAACACGGACAGTGCTCAAGCTACCCCCGGCACTGGCTCCAGTGAAATGCGCTGTGCTACCGCTCGTTAAAAACAAGCCTGAACTTACCGAAAAGGCCCGCAGCATTTTTAACAGCCTCAAATTTGCATTTCCCTGCCAGTACGATGAAAAAGATGCCATCGGCCGCCGGTACCGGCGGCAGGATGCCATCGGTACACCATTTTGCGTTACTGTCGATTTCGAAACCCTGACCGACGGTCAGGTTACCATTCGGGAGCGTGACTCGCTCGCGCAAAAACGGGTCGCCATTGAGGCTGTTGAGCACATGGTCAGCAGTCAGACTGACCTGAAATCAATGCTGACCGGATAATTCAGCTTCCTGTAAAATTATTGCTATCATTGCAGCGAGTAAACCTATAAAAATGGATGCCTCGCTGATTACCGGGAACCTGACCAACCCTGCCCTCCTGTTCTTCATTCTGGGCCTTTTGGCGGTCGCTGTGAAGAGTGATTTGGAGATTCCACCCAATTCCTCCAAATTTATTTCGCTCTACCTGCTTTTCTCAATTGGCTTCAAGGGTGGTCATGAACTGACCCATGAGGATTTCACGACAGAAGTAGTCGCTGTCATTGCATATGGCATCGCCTCATCGTTGGTGATCCCTGTCATCACCTTTTCCCTGCTCCGGCAAAGGCTTGGAGTCGACAATGCAGTAGCTGTATCTGCTGCATATGGGAGTGTCAGTGCAGTCACATTCATCACAGCTGTTAGCTACTTAGAAATAAATAACATACAGCCACACGGGCACATGGTGGCTGTCATGGCACTCATGGAAAGCCCCGCCATTATTGCGGGTCTTCTGCTACTCTCTCTTTACGGCCAGTCAAATGAATCCCGCCTCCGAAAACGGGAGGCGGTCATCCACTCTTTCACCAACGGCAGTGTTTGGCTCATCCTAGGCAGCCTCCTCATCGGCTTTCTAGCCGATGACAAGCAGGCCCGTGGCATTGAACCCTTTACCACAGACATCTTCAAAGGGTTTTTGGCCATCTTTCTGCTCGACATGGGCATTCTCTCAGGCCGAAAAATCAAAGCTCTCATTTCCAACGGTATACAGCCCATCGCATTCGCCCTTCTTGCCCCCCTCGTCTTCGGTTGCGCCTCCGCCTGGCTCACCGGCCTTATCACCACAGATACCGGAGACCGTTTCCTGCTCTCCATCCTTGCAGCCAGCGCATCCTACATCGCCGTCCCGGCTGCCATGAAAATGGCTGTCCCCAATGCCAACCCGGGCCTCTACCTCCCAATGGCTCTCGCCGTAACCTTCCCAATGAACATCACTCTGGGCATGCCACTCTACCTGGCCATCATCAGCATGTAATGCCACCAATCAATCACCCCCGACCACCCCGGTCGGACCGCTATAGCCGTCGGACCGCTATAGCGGTCCGACCGGGGTCTTGCGTGGCGCCGCAAAAAAATACAGGGCTGGCAGACTTGGTCCACCAGCCCTGTATGGGGATTCGGGGCAAGGTGCGGTCAGACCCGTTCAATCACCATGGCTGAGGCGCCGCCGCCACCGTTACAGATTGCAGCGAGACCAGTCTTGCCACCTTTGCGATGAAGCACATTCACAAGTGTGGTCACGATGCGTGCTCCAGAAGCTCCCAGAGGGTGACCCAGGGAGACTGCACCGCCAAACACATTTACATTTTCGAATGTATAGCCCATTTCACGTGCAAAAACCATCGCTACAACGGAAAAAGCCTCATTTACCTCAACAAAGTCGATATCTGTGGCCTTCAGGCCTGCCCGCTCAAGGGCCAGAGGCGCTGCCTTTGCAGGAGCCGTCGTGAACCGGTTAGGATCATGGGCTGCGTCAGCAAAAGAAACAATGCGCGCAAGTGGCTTCAGGCCAAGCTCTTTGACTTTCTCTCCGGAGGCAAGTACCAAAGCTGCAGCCCCGTCATTTATCGTGGATGCGTTCGCTGCTGTCACAGTGCCGTCTTTCGTAAATGCCGGCCTGAGGGCAGGAATCTTTTCAAACTTCACTTTCCTAAACTCTTCGTCCTCGGAAATAACCAATGGGTCTCCTTTTCGCTGAGGAACTGACACAGGGACAATCTCATGTGCAAAGTCTCCATTCTCGGTGGCCGCAGCAGATCGCTGATATGACTGAATGGCAAAATTGTCTTGCTCCTCCCTTGAAATGCCATACTCGGCCGCAGTCGCATCTGCACAAGTACCCATAGCCTTGTGGTCATAAGCATCTGTCAAACCATCTTTCGCAAGCCCATCTACCAGCGTTACGTCTCCATACTTCGCACCCCACCTGACATTCGGCGCGTAGTAAGGGATGTTTGACATGCTTTCCATACCTCCTACTACTATGATATCTCCGTGCCCAATCATAATATTGGTAGCCCCAAACATAATGGCCTTGATCCCCGAAGAACAAACCTTATTGACCGTTGTGCACGGCACTGTATTGGGAATCCCCGCCCCGAGGGCAGCCTGACGCGCCGGTGCCTGACCGATATTGGCACTGACCACATTCCCAAAAAATACTTCATTGACCTGTTCCCCCTTTATCTGTGCCTTCTCAAGAGCTCCGGCAATTGCAACGGATCCAAGCTGGACCGAAGACAAAGACAACAATGAGCCACCAAAGCTACCCATCGGGGTTCGGACAGCTGAGACAATAAATACTTCTTTCATAAATATGGAACTTTTCCGCGTGAATAATGGGTTGTGTAGTGTGTGGGATAAAGATACATATTCTCAACGCTGAAAACCCTCAAGGTTCGGGGTGAGAAAGTCCAATAAAGGTCGCAATAGTCATTCTTATAGGAATTCTCTTGCAATTGACCCACTAAGATTGTATATTCGCACTCCCGAAAGGGAATAACACCGCGGAGTGGAGCAGTCGGTAGCTCGTCGGGCTCATAACCCGAAGGTCGCAGGTTCGAGTCCTGCCTCCGCTACTACAAAAAAAACGGTTATACTTTTATAAAGTGTAGCCGTTTTTTATTTGTCCTCGATGTATCTCATACCCTCAACTCCCTTACTTAGTACCACTTTAACCTTAGCGTCAGCTCCATTCTCATTTTCAAAATAGACCAATTTGTCCTTACTGATAGGCACATTGGTTTTACCTTTTGGAACCAACCCAAAACCCTGGGTTACTTTTTCTGATTCTTTATCTACCACTTTGATTATGACCGTCAAGTCTGATCGGTTAATCAACTCGGCAGAGTTATTCTTGTCATTAAATTCACCTGACAGAAAGGTTTTGATTAGCAGGAATAATAAGGCCTGATTTGGATGTTGAGCAAGCATTTAGAGTTGTTAGGGCAACTCAATCTCAAATTGTGGGACTAATTCATTCCCCTCTTTTGTGCTCTCGAAGCAGCTCTATATAGGTGGCACTGATAAGTCCGGTTGGAATGGCGATAAGGCCAATTCCAATGACGGCAACAAATGAAGCAATCACTTTCCCGAAGGGTGTGACGGGTGCAATATCGCCGTAGCCGACGGTTGTAAGCGTTTCGAGTGCCCACCAAATCGAATTCCCCATATTATTAAATGATTCTGGCTGGGCTGGATTCTCGGCATAGAAAATAATAATCCCGCAAAACGTAATCAGGATGGCGCTCAGGAGAAGCGTCAGTGCCAGCTCGGACCTGACTCGATTGAAGACCTCTGCCAGATTCCGGATGGCCTGACTGTGCTGACTGAGTTTCATAATACGCAGCGCCCTGAAAAGCCGGAGCATACGGAGAGACCTCGAATCGAATACAAAGGCGAAGGGGAGGTAAAAGGGGAGAATGGCAATCAGGTCAATAAGACCGAAAAGGGAAAAATTATATTTAAAACCCTTGGTCAACCGGTAGTTGAGAATGGTCCGATACACATACTCAATGGTGAAGAGCAGTATGGTGACCAATTCAAAGATGGCGAAAAAAGAGGCATATTGAGAACCGAGATCCGGATCAGACTCAATGATAATTGCAACGGTGGAGAGGATAATGAGACCGTAGACAAAATTATCAATGACTGCTGTGAACTTCAAGGCAACTGCTCATTTTGCGGAGGTGATATAGTTCTACATCCTGTCAATCGAGATTCACCATATCATTCATGATCAGCAATGCCTCCTCGATATAAGGATCTTTGCGGATTGATTCAATCCAGTCATCATTTCGTGCCTGCCGCGACTCATCTATGGCAATATACTCCTTATCAGCTTCAAGATTTGAGACAGACAGGAGGTCAATCACTGGAAAGAGATTCTTGTATTTGTCGGCTTCTTCCTTCCTTTCCTGCTGAAGTGAAGTATATGCATCAAGTTGCAAGGGCCATTCACTCACATCACTTTGGTCTTTCAGCCTCTGGGCATTTTCAGCAACTCGCCCAAAAACCGGGCTTTCAGCAGTACGCTGCTGAGACCGCTTCTTTAGTTCATCGAGAAAATCAAGCGAATAGACACTCTGCGAGAATTCAACTGGCTCTATCTGAGACCAATCAAGCGGATAATCATTATCTTTCTCTCCTACTGTCATGTACATATACTTGTCAGGCAGTACAATATCAGGAATTACCCCTTTGAGCTGATTCGAGCCCCCATCGATGCGATAAAATTTCTGGATGGTCAGCTTGACCTGCCCGAGGGGCTTGACATCATCATGACCTCTCAGAGCCTGATCGAGGTCAAAGAACCGTTGAACGGTTCCCTTCCCGAAAGTAGAGGTACTGCCTACCAAAACAGCACGACCATAGTCCTGAAGAGCTCCTGCAAGAATTTCAGAGGCTGAAGCACTGAACTGATTGACCAAAACGATAAGCGGACCATCGTACTGGACGCGGGGATCCTTGTCTCGATAAATTCTCGCTCCACCCTGGCGGGCCTTAACCTGAACCACCGGACCTTCCTCAATAAACAGCCCGGTCATTTCAATGGCATCATTCAGTGACCCGCCGCCATTTGAACGCAGATCGAGGATGATGCCACTGACTCCGGCTTCATTCAGTTTATCGAGCTCAGCAGCCATGTCATCTGCACTGCTGCGCCCGCCGAGCCTGTTAAAATCAGCATAAAATGATGGCAATTTAATGTATCCGATTTTACTGATGTCATCGCCATAATCCAGAATTACAGACTTGACGTAACCTTCATCAATAATGACCACGTCTCTGATGATGGGAATAATCTCGGTCGTCCCATCAGACTTTTTCACTGTGAGTCGAACTTCAGTCCCTTTTTTACCTCGAATCAGCTTTACGGCATCATCCACCCGCATCCCGACCACGCTGACCGGCTCTCCGTCAGCCTGTGCCACTTCAAGAATCAGATCATTGGCTTCCAGTTCTTTTTGCTTCCATGCCGGCCCGCCTGGAATGACTTCCACAATTTGGACGTAATCATCTTTCTGGCTTAATCTGGCACCTATTCCTTCGAGCGTGCCTGACATATTGATATCGAAATCTTCCTTATCCTTGGGCTTCAGATACCCAGTATGCGGATCGTAAATATTTGTAAGTGCGTTGAGATAGGAGGTCATCCAATCTTCCCGCCTCAGTTTATCCATTCTCTTTGTCCGGGCCTCGAAATCCTCCAGGACGTCTTCCCGGGCCTTTTGTTCGAGTTCTTCAAATGTTTTTGTGAGAATATCATCGTCATCATCTTCTTCCTCATTCTCTTCTCCATTCTCTTCCTCTGGATTATCTTTTGTTTCAGCTCCCTTCGCCTTCTCCTCACTCGCTTTTTGTTGCTTATCAAGACTGCGGTGCAGCTTGCGAAGTACTTCGTATTTCAGATATTTCCGCCAGTATTCCCGCAATTCCTCATCGTCTGCTGCCCAGTCTTTTTGTTCTCCATCCAGCTCAATGATTTCCATGGTTTCAAAATCGAAAGGGGCAGCGAGAATCTCTTTGTAATAGGATTCAGTTTTTTCAATGGCTGCATCCATGAGGGAAGTAGAAAGGTTGAAGAATTCATACGACCCGACTCTGATTTCATCATCGACTGAAAGCCGAAACTGTTCGAGTGCATGAATATCTTTTTGAGTGAAGTACAACTTCCCACCATCCATACGATCGATATACAGGTCGAATACCTTCTCAGACAATTGGTCATCAACTGCGACTGGCTGAAAATGAAGCTGATTCAGACCCGATAAAATGGCATTCATGAGGAGTGCCTCCTTATCCGGGTTGGTTTGAGAAGAGCTTGGCCACCACGCTCCAGCTACAATAGCGAGGACGAGAATAGAGAAATAAAGGGATCCGCGAAATTTCATGTAAGAGAGTTATTTGGGAGTTTAACGAAAAAATGAGAAGATTGGTTTGTCTCCAAACAATGAAAGCCGGTTCTGCTTTGTTATTCGCCCCGAAAATACCAGGTGATTCGGGATTTGGATACCACCTCTCCGTGTTTGTCGACCCCGACGGTCTGGATTTCAACCATTTGTTTTTCCCCTGTCGCAACCGCCTTTTGAACGGCCTTCTGAATCAGGTCGCCTTCCGAACAAGTGAAGATGACACGGGAAGTTGCCTTTTTCACAAATTCCATTTCGAATCCTGAGACCAGCATTCGGACCCTCCCCATGCCCTGAATTGCAATGGTGGCCAGAACCCCGGTTGAGAGTTCGGCTGCCCCGCACTGCGCAGCAAAATAGACTGACCTGAATGGATTTTTGGTCATATACCAGAAGGGCAGAATGACTGAGGCCTCTTTGGGGTTCACACTGTGCAATCTGATACCCATAAAAAATGCCGACGGAATCCGTGCCAGGAGATAGAGTCCAAAAAGGACAGGAGATGTAAGGCGCCGGATGTGGGCCGTTCTGAGTGCTTCGAGCTCATTTACGGGCTGGTTCATTCAAATTTCCATTCAAAAATGACGTACTTTGCGTGAAATCGCAATCTTCAAAATCCCTAAACAAATAATTCATGAATCTTCACGAATACCAAGGTAAGGAATTGCTGGAGAAATTTGGCGTCGCCATCCAGCGGGGTAAAGTCGTTGAAAGTGTCGAGGAGGCTGTAACGGCCTACCGGGAGTTACAAGAAGAGACAGGCACCGATTTTGCCGTGGTGAAAGCGCAAATCCACGCAGGAGGCCGTGGCAAAGGTGGCGGAGTAAAGCTGGCGAAGAGTGCCGGTGATCTTCGCGAGCATGCCGACAACATCCTCGGGATGATGCTAAAGACCCCTCAAACCCCTGGAGGCATGGAAGGCCCGGGCAAATTGGTGCGCAAGGTCCTCATCGCTGAAGACGTGTACGCTCCTGACTTTGATGCTTGTAAAGAATTTTACATCTCGGTCTTGATGGATCGCGAGCGCCGTTCGAATGTCATTATATACTCAACTGAAGGGGGTATGGACATTGAAAAAGTCGCTGAAGAAACGCCCCATTTGGTTCACAAAGAGCACATCCACCCGGGCATTGGCCTGCTGCCTTTTCAAGCACGGAAAGTCGCTTTTAACCTCGGTCTTGAAGGGATTGCCTTTAAGAATATGGTCAAATTCATTACCAACCTTTACCGTGCATTTACAGATTCAGACGCCTCACTGTTTGAAATCAATCCCTGCCTCAAAACGGGCGACGACCGCATAGTCGCTGTTGACTGCAAGGTATCCCTCGACGAAAACGCCCTGTTCCGTCATCCGCACCTTGCCGGTCTCCGTGACACGCACGAGGAAGATCCCACAGAAGTAGAGGCGACAGAGTACGGACTCAACTTCATCAATCTGGACGGCAACGTCGGCTGCATGGTCAACGGTGCTGGTTTGGCCATGGCCACCATGGACATCATTAAGCTTTCGGGAGGCGAGCCGGCCAACTTCCTTGATGTTGGGGGAACTGCTGATGCTGAGAGAGTGGAAAAGGCATTCCGGATCATCCTGAAAGACCCGAAAGTCGAGGCCATCCTCATCAATATTTTCGGAGGCATTGTCCGCTGCGATCGTGTCGCACAAGGTGTGGTTGATGCTTACCAGAACCTCGGAGATGTCAGGGTGCCGATTATTGTCAGGCTTCAAGGCACGAATGCTGACCTTGGCAAAAAAATAATTGATGATTCAGGGTTGAAAGTCCACTCCGCCATTCTCTTGCAGGATGCGGCCAATCTTGTAGCCGACGTTTTGAAATAATTTCATCATAGCATTGAATCTGGTACACCATGACTCTTCGAATTTTCTTCCATACTGGTCTGATTTGCCTTTCATTCTCTTTTCTTTTTGGCGCCTGCCAAGGTGGAGATTCAGCACCCAAAAAAGAAGAGACAGCCGCCAATAAAATCGAGGCTGCTGCCGAGAATGCCGCTTCTGCCATCACGAAAGCCGCCGAGCAGACTGTTCGCGGCATGGGTGATGTCAAAACCGATTTGGATCGCCTCATCACTGATTTGGAGGCAAAAATCAAAGCGATTACTACAAATATGGCTTCAGCCAATGAGGAGGCCAGAGCTGACATGCAAACTGAGCTTGACAAAATAAGAGCTGCTCAGAACCGCATTGCCGAGCGTATGTCTTCAGTCTCAGTTGAAAGAAAAGACAAGGCTACCATGGTCGAGGAGCTGACCGAAATGGTTCGCGAGATTCGGGAGGAGCTCAACATACCCGAGGCTCAGTAAATCTGATCAGGGAGAGCTGGAGCTGTTTCTTAAAACAGCTCCAGCTCTCCCATTTCGTTGTTGTAGGTACCCTTCACTTCCCAATCCACAACATCCCCATTCACACGGACGCCCCAAAACTCATAAAACGCCCAGGCCCTGTCGCCAAACTCACATGCCTTCCAAAAAAACCGTACTTTTCGAAAAAGACCAACCCTGTGGAAACCTACTCCCTACACGAACTCAACACGCATATTCGGCAGGTCATTGACCTGAACTTCGGAGAGTCCGTCTGGATTCAGGCAGAGATTTCTAAAGCAAATTTCTCAAGGGGGCACTGCTACCTGGAATTGGTCGACAAGGAAGAGGACAGCCATTCACTCAACATCCGAGCCAAAGCGTCAGCAGTCATATGGAAAACAACCATCGCCGGATGGAAGAAACGACACGGACTTGATCCGTCTTTCATTGCAGATGGAACTGAAATACGCATCCGGGTCAAAGTCGATTTCCACGAGCTATACGGGTTGAAACTCATGATTGACGAAATCGATCCGGCATTCACACTTGGGAAACTTGCCATGCAAAGGCAGGAAGTCATCCGCCGGCTCCAGGAGATGCAGCTACTCGACAGAAACAGCCGCCTTCAATTGCCACCGGTCATCCAACGGATTGCCATCATCAGCTCAAAAACTGCCGCTGGGTTCAAGGATTTCCTCAGCCATCTGACCGACAATGCATGGGGGTACACCTTTCGTCTTTCCCTTTTCCCGGCAGCCATGCAAGGCCAGAATACCGGACCGGAGGTCAGCGCTCAACTGATGCGCATCGCAGAGCATGCTTCACGCTTTGATGCCATTGTCATCATCAGAGGCGGAGGGTCCCCCACAGACCTCATGGCCTTCGACCAGCTCGAGCTCTGCGAGGCTGTCGCTCAGGCGCCAGTGCCCGTCCTGACAGGTATTGGCCACGACATCGACCAACCCGTCATTGAACTTGTGGCACATTCCCCTCAAAAAACACCCACAGCAGTGGCAGACTTCGTGCTGATGCATAATGCCACTTTTGAAGGCTCAATCTCTCAAATCGGCGAACAACTTTCACGGATTGGGCGCAAAAGGCTGGAAAATGAACATCTGTCAATCGAAAGAACCAGCAGACTGCTTGCGGCAGCCGGGCAAGCACGCATTCAAAAGGCCAGCCACGTGCTCGGGGAGTATGCCCGCAGACTCAGGCAATCACTTCAGTGGCAGACAGCCTCTCTTGAACAACAACTCGCAGCGCTCGAAAAACAACAGGCCCTCCTCGATCCTGATACTGTGCTCAAGCGGGGTTTCTCCATCACCACATGGCAACATAAACCACTTGGTCCCGACAATATGCCCCCTCCAGGGGCCATCATCCATACATCCGTACATCATGGCGAGGTGAAAAGCCGGGTCGAAAATACCACACAAAATGACACCGAATAACTACGACGAAGCACTCCGTGAGCTCCAACAATGGCTGGACAAACTCCAATCCGGAGAAATGAATCTTCAGGAAATGAAACAGGCTATGAAACGGTCCGCAGAGCTCATCCGTTATTGCCGCGAAGAACTGCGAAAGACCCAAAGTGAAATGGACGACCTCCTTGAATCTTTGGATGGAAACCAATAACGATTGAACCCTTACTCAGTAAGCCGTATCCTCCCCTCAGGAGAACGTATTTTCCACTTCTTGAATGCCTGGTCGGTTTCAAACCCATACCCGTAGATAACCTCATCCGGACGGGTAATGGTCACAAATTGGGTAGAATAAATCAACTCGTCTTTCTGGAGCCAGATTAATTCTTCAGTCTCCATTTTATCGCCTACGCGACTTTCCCAAATCACATTTCCCTTGAGAATTACCCGGTTTTCTCGCTCATCCCGCTCTCCGTGATCAGCCCTCAACTCGCTGTCGATTCTTCCAGCCGGACCAAAGAACCACATCTGCACTCCTTCCGGAAACTCCTCAACCATATGTTGACCGTCCATCATTCTCGTCAGGACAGGGCCCTTCATCCTAACCCGGACCACTGCGGAATCGCTATAGAGGACTTCCACATCCCGCATAATCTCCCCTTGAAGGGCCTCATCGGAAACAATCCGATTGATCTCGCTCACATCATTGCTGCATGACCACCATGGTAAGACCATCAGCATCAATATGCCTGTCATCTGAACATTACTCATCATCGGACAACAGTGACATCACCCTCAAATAAAATGACTTCCCCGTCAATAAAAAGCACTTCTGTGTAAAATGCAAAAACACCCGCATCAACAGGCTTTCCTCGGAAAGTGCCATTCCAGCCGCGGGTTGGATCATTCAACGGTAAATCGCGGCCTTCATAGACCAGTTCGCCCCACCGACTATAGACCTGTAACAATTCAACACGCTCTGCCGCCGCTCCACCAAAAACAGAGAAAAAATCATTCCGACCATCTTCATTGGGAGAAAAGACGTTGGGAATAAATACCGGCCGCACCTTATCTACGCGCACCTCGAGCTGATCCGTCGCCTCGCAGCCATTCGAATCTCGGACTGTTACCGTATACACCGAATAATCAAGCGGCTGGACCGTGGGTCTTGGGCAGGACGAGCAAGACAGGGTGCCCTCCGGGCCTTCCCACTGGTAATTGACCGACCAGAAAATCGGGCTTAAAACCGACTGCAGAGTAACCGTTTCTCCCAACTCGATGGTCAGGTCGGGTCCCGCGTCAATACTCAAGGGAGGTGGCTCGCTTATTACAACCTGCATTGTGGCAAGACAGCCGTTGGCATCTTCCACTACCACGGTATAGCCACCTCCTCCAAGGCCCTCAATCAAGTTTTCCAGCAGCACCACACCTCCTCCCAGACTGTACACATATGGGGGTGTACCCCCACTTGCAAATATCTGAACCGAGCCATTGGTATCACCGTGACAAATGACATCAGTTACGAGAATACTGTCAATAATCAATTGAGGAGGCTCAGATATGGGGGCCTCACCGGAAATGATACAATCGTTTGCATCTGTGACAGTCACTGAGTAAAGACCAGTATCAAGAGGCCCAATCCCCGTTCCTGACCCACCTGTGCTCCACAACAGTGTATACCCCGGGGTTCCACCGCCGGGCAGAGCAGACAGGGCACCATCAGCTAAGCCGGAGCAAGTGACATTCAGGGTGTCAAAGTCGAGGGTCAGAGGGGGTGGATCATTGACCTCAAGAAGGAATGTGCCTTCGCAATTATTGGCATCAGTGACCTCTATCGGGTAGGTCCCTGAGGGAATATTGAGCAATGCATTATTGGGGGTAAAGCCATTCCCGTCATTCAAATCATACAAATATGGCGGTAAGCCATTGCCCATTGCCAGAATGATGCTGCCATCTGAAAAACCAAAACAGGACGGTGGAGTTATCACATCTACAAGACTATCCAACTCGAGCTCCAGCTCGTTGACTTCCACGAAGGTATCGAGAATACATCCATTTGCATCCTGAATACTCACCGTATACGTTCCAATCGGAATATTTACAATCTGAGCGGTTGATGACAAAGAGCCACCATTCAGGCTGTACAACCATGGCGGAGTCCCGCCAGATGCCTGCACACTCAACGCACCATCCTGACCACCGTCGCAAGTTGGCATCACAATATCAAACAAAGGCACAATCGCATCAGGAGCAGAGACCTCCACCTCAAAAACTTCCGTACAGGTCGCCTCATTGGTAACCGTCACTGAATAAACCCCGGGCTGCAAACCGGAGACATCTTCGGTCAGCGCCCCTGTCGACCATGAAAACGTATGTGGCTCTGCATTACTCACTGCTTCGAAATCAATCGCGCCATCCGAATCATACCAGCAATCCAAATCAGGAGCGAATCCAGACCCGCTGATAGCGTTCACAGTTGTGCAACACGAATCGATAAACACCTGCCGAATATCCGTCACAACGCACCCCTGACCAGTTTCTACCGTTAAGACCACATTTTTCACACCGGGTTCACTCCAACTGATGGCATGAGGGCCACCGCCGGTTTTGGTTTGCTGGCTGGAACCCGGACCGAAATACCATGATCTCGACGTAATGATACCCCCTGGGAAAAAAGAACCGTCCGAAAATGATATTTCCTCTCCATAGCAGACCGAGTCACTGTCTGCCTCAAGATTTGCAAACGGCCCCAGAAACGTACCCGTTCCTCCAAAAGAAATGGTAAATCCACTTCCGGAATTGCTAAAGTTTGAAATAAACAAGGCATAAGCCCGCCCTTCCTCCATGGTAATCGCTTGTGCAAAGTTGTTGTCACCAACCTGACACCCACAACTCTCAAACACATCTGGATCATCAAGTGACAGACCAGTTGCTCCTGTGCAGGGCTCCCATTCGGGAAGAGGTGCCCCGACCTGCTCTCCGGAAAACATACAGCGGAGTACCTCCTTATCGCTGCAATCTGAAACCCCGTTAGGCAGTTCATACAATACAAAATCAATGTCATCAGCTGGATTAGTGGGTGTGATTGAGAATGTCAATGTCCCCGGCTGATCACAGGTCCACCGATACCAGGAAGAGCTGATTTCTGTGGGGCTGCACCCGAAAGGAAGATCACACGTATTTCCGGTTATCTCATCGCCATTGAGACCAACTCCCGTGACATTCTCAACGGTAAATGCCGATTTATCACAAAGCACAACCCCGGTGGGGCAGTCGCCTGAAGGCTCCGGCACGGCATTAAAGCTATTGATGCAGAGGCGAAAAGACCCGGTCTGACCAGCTCTGGCGCTGACTCTGATGTAATACGTCTGACCGATTTCGAGCGGCCCGCCAAATGTTTCTACCAAATCGTTATTGAAGGCATCAGAAATACACTCCTCCTCAACCAATGAGCCGCAAGCACCGCTGTAAAGTGCGAGCTGAGGATTTTGCAAAGTCCCCCCGCCATTCAGCCCTGAATTGCCAATCACACTGATATTGACATTTGTGGCATCTGCTACAAAAGCAAACCAGACATCCACGGGCCCATCAGCCGGGAAGCATCCGGGCAGGGGCTCAGGTGATGCAGACGCCCCCGCATTGGTAAATACGCCTGTCCCTGAGCAAAACCCATCGAGATCTGACAGAAAAATCGCATTCTGGCAAACATCGTTCGCTGGCTGGCCATGGATGGCAGCCACGCCCAGAGTGAGAACGGCAATAAGTATGGACAGGCCTTTTTTCATCGTTCGGGTTACTTCGGTAAGGAGGCAAAAAGCAGGGGGCATCGAGAATATTTGAAACCCCGTTTTTAACCGTACTTTTGTCAACGAGAAAAGTAGGCCAGATGTTTTCCCTGCCCAATCTATTGACCTTGTCCAATCTGCTGAGCGGATGCATCGCCTTGCTGATGCTTGTACGCGGCGATATACAGTCGGTCACAATATGTATCGGACTCTGCCTGCTTTTCGATTTCCTTGACGGCCTGGTCGCAAGATTGCTCCGGCAGCATTCTGAAATTGGCAAAGAGCTGGATTCTCTCGCAGACATGGTCTCTTTTGGGCTTCTCCCTGGCATCATGTACTACATCATGCTGCTGCCGGAACCATCATCCGGAGTTCCTGACTTATCTGCCATCCACTTGGCCGCCCTTCCAGCATTTCTGGTCCCCCTTTTCTCTGCTCTCCGGCTTGCCAAATTCAACACCGACCAAACCCAATCTGAAGTCTTTCTCGGTATGCCAACCCCTGCAAATACGATACTGACACTGGGTCTTCTGATTGCCTGGGGTGAGCATACAGCCATTCTCCACCCACTGACCCATTCTTCAGCCTTCCTGTATGCCATTCTCGGTATTTCTTCCATTCTCCTCATCCTGCCAATCCCCATGCTCAGCCTCAAATCAAAGAACACGAGCTGGAAAGACAACAGCATGAGGTATATTCTTGCCGCAGGCTCACTGTCAATTTTTATACTTTCAGGGTTGGCCGGACTGGCCCTGATCATCATTTTTTATCTACTTTTGTCTGCGCTCACATTTCAGAATTTCACCCGAAATAGCACGCACAAAAAATCCAGCACATGAAATTCCAAGCAGAAATTCGGGTCATGCCGCACAAGGAATTGCTCGACCCTCAGGGAAAAGCTGTGGCCAACAGCATGAAAAATCTGCACATTGAAGGCATCGAAGATGTGAGAATCGGCAAGCACATCGTCATCCGTGTGGATGCTTCTTCTTCAGAAGAGGCACACCAAAAAATCGATTCTGCCTGCCAGCAACTTCTCGCAAATCCGATTATGGAAAGCTACGATTTCACAATCTCAGCCTCAGAATAATCATATGGCCGGATGTCTCTACATTGTCCCTACTCCCATCGGCAATCTTGAAGACATGACCCTGAGAGCCATCAGAATTCTTCGAGAATGCGATCTCATACTCGCTGAAGACACCCGTACTTCCAAAAAACTCCTCGATCACTACGAAATTACCACCCCACTCAAGTCCTATCACATTCACAATGAGCACTCCCTCATTCCCAATTTGATTCAAGACCTGAAAGCGGGCTCTACCATGTCTGTCGTTTCTGACGCAGGAATGCCATCCATTTCTGATCCCGGGTTTCTGCTTGTACGGGCATGCCGGGAGGAGGGAATATTGGTGAGCTGTCTCCCGGGACCCTCAGCGTTCCTCACGGCACTCGTGGCGTCGGGACTACCCGCTGACCGCTTTTTCTTTCAGGGATTTCTGCCTCATAAAAAAGGCAGACAGACCAGACTCTCTGAATTAGCCGAACTTCCCTACACCTTCGTATTGTATGAAAGTCCGCACAGACTGGTCAAATGCCTGGAACAGTTAATTGAACACTGCGGCGTGGACCGCCCAGCGGCTATTGGCCGGGAGCTAACCAAAGTGCACGAGGAAGTCATTTCAGGTACCCTTGGCGAATTGTCAAGAACGTTTCAAGAGAGAAAGGTACGGGGAGAATTTGTAGTCATCGTTGGAGGCAAGGCTTATTGACGGACAATTTGTCTGACAACAATGCCACGATTGGTTGCAATGCGGAGCAAATATACCCCAGACGGAAGATGACTTATTGACAACACAGGTTGGCGGTTATTGACCGATTTGGCAACATACAGCTGGTTGCCGACTGCTGACAACAATTCAATGCTTTCAATCTGTACATCGCCTGGGATAATCCGTACAACGTCTGTGGCAGGGTTTGGAAAAACCTGCAGAGAGATATCCGGATTCGAAGAAGACACTCCAGTAACCGTCCCCATAAAGAACGTCACTGTTGCGGGAAATTTAGTGACATTTGTAAACACAGGGTTCCCCTGATCATCGAATGCTTTGACCCCGCGGAGGGGAAATTCGAGATCAAGCTCATCCTTGATGGTTCTAGCCTCAATGATGTCACTGACAATGATAAACCTCGCCTGACCAACCTTTCCTCCTCCGGAGGCACCACCGCCGCTTGTGCGGGTCACTGCAAAATCAATCTGACTCACCCCGGGCTGATCCTTCCAACCCACCAGAACCTGATCCCACATCGCTCCGGTAAACGAGGTATTGTCATACTCAATTGAGGGACTGTAGTCCTCGAAAAGACCCTCTTCGTAATCTATGTAACAACTCAGACCGTGCAAATTGGTGAATCCGTCGGCTTCGGTACCGAGGTACACATCGGCGATCAGATGTATGGTATCCTGACCGGCATAATCCTGCAGAAAAATACTGTCTTTCTGAAATTTCAGAAAAACCTCAGGTCCTTCATTGTCAGCAATTTGCAATTGCTTTGGCAATGACTGGTTGTTAAAGAAAACCCCTTCAATATCTGCAGATTCTATCCAACCATTCCCATCGCAATCAAGATGTTTGAGGTCAACATCTGCATTCGAGAGCACCCCCCAATCTGGGGCCGGCTGACCAATCCACTCAAGGCTTGCATTTGGCCGTGGGACACCCTTCACTCCGAGTCCAAGACCGATATGAAGCATATCGTACAAATTGGCCTTTCCATCCCCATTCGCATCACCGGGGTATACACAATCCGTGTAGTTACACATCAGATTGTCCGGTCCTGTAAAAAACTCAATACAGTGTTCGTCTACAGATCCAGCTGCATCCCAAATGGTCAGACAGACCTGATAAAAATCCATCTCAGCAAATGTGTGCGTCACACTATCTGCCGTGCCTGTGAGATAATTCCCGTCTCCAAACGTCCAGGTCGCACCTGCTATATCCCCCTGAGAAAGATTGTAAAAACGAACCGTAGAGGACTGCTGATCGATAATTGAATATTCAAAAAACGCATCCAATGACTGCCCCCAAACCGAAAGGGCCGAAAGGAAGGATAGGTATACAACAACTGCTATTTTATAAATCTTGAGACGCATCTGATGAATGGAATAATTCAAGCCTATTTGACCAATGATACAAAAGAACGGAAAGACTTTGACATTGTTGAGGACAAAATTGAGTGAAAGTTTTTCATTATTTTTTAATCATATTCACACAATGCGCTGAAAAAAATGAGTTTATCGTCATTTTTTTACAAAATTTATGTGTATTTTTCTGACTGGACGTTTACTATTTACTCCTTCAATCAATCTGATGTTTAGCGACAAACTGGTCAGGCTGGTAGCCGAGATTCCCTTTTCTGAATGGAAACGCATCAGGGACTACCTTTCGTCTCCATTCTTCAATACCAACGGAGACTATTTGGCTCTCTTCAAAGTCATTACCTCATTCATTGACCGGGACGTGGGGGAAGCATCGGAACCTGTATTGCCTCCGAAGGAAAAAATCTGGCGAAAATTATTCGGCTCCAGCCGTTTTGACGACGAAAAACTCAGGCGAATCAGCTCCGGACTGACGCAGCACATCATGCATTTTCTGGCTCTGCGCGAATTCGAGCGGAACCCCTTTGCCGAGGCTGTGTATACCGCCTATGCCGTCAATCATCCGCACCTCCGAAAGCACTTCCGGGGTGTAGTCAGGCAAGCAGATAAGCTTTTCGAAAAAGAAGATTTACGCAATGCCAATTACCACCTGCACCGGTTTTTATTGGAAAGCCAAAATCACCGGCACCTTGAAATGCGCCAAGACAAGGAAAACGACCTCTCTCACCTCGTCAATGCCGACTTCCACCTGGACTGTTACTACATCAGCAGGAAACTGCAGCATCTGTGTGATGTGCTGGGGTACAGCAGTTCGCTTGACAAGTCAATAGAACTCCCTCAAATTCCAGGGTTGCTCGAATACTTGCCTGGAAGTCACTACATGAAAGAACCATCTGTACAGGCCTATTTTTTGACTGCTCAAATGCTGAGGCAGCCTGATGAAACATCATACTATCAAGCAGTCAGAGACTACCTCAATGCCCATCTGCATGAGTTTAGCGAGGAAGAGCAAAATGCCTTTTATACGCACCTTATCAATTATTGCATTGATGCCAGAATAAATAAAGGATTTACAGGCTTTTTCGAAGAGTTATTCAGTCTCTACCAAACAACAATCCGAGAAGGGGTTTTGATAGAAAAGGGAATGATGCCCATCAACCATTTCAAAAATATAATCACTGTCGGATTAAAGGTGAGAGCGTTTGAGTGGGTAGAGTGGTTTATTGAAACATACACACCACTGCTCCCTGAGGCTGAGCGTGATGATGCCCTTTCATTTAACCTCGCCAAAGTTGCCTTTGAACAAAAGGACTACCAACGTGTCATCACCCTCTTGCAGGAGGTGGAATATCGGAATCTGGTCTATGCTCTGGGTGGCAAGCTTATTTTGCTTCGCACCTATTTTGAAATGGGTGAATATCTCCCCCTCGACTCTCTTGTGGACAGCTTTCGGAATTATCTGCGCCGCAATACCATGATTTCCAACGATCTTAAGCGGCAATATCTCAACTTGCTTCGATTTATCAAACGTCTCACGACCGTCACCCCTGGAGATGCAAAAGCCCTTGGCCGGTTGGAAAAACAGATCAGAGAATGCCGAAACCTTGTGGCCCGTCAGTGGCTTTTGTCAAAGGCCGCCGAGCTGCAGTAGACAACTGAATATCGGGTGTCAGATATGAATGGCTCTGTTCCCTGTCGCTGCAAGTGCTGCTTCTTTCATGGCCTCTGTGTAAGTCGGGTGCGCGTGGCTCATTCTTGCAGCATCTTCTGCCGATGCTCTGAATTCCATGAGCGCCACCGCTTCTGCAATCATGTCTGCGGCCCTCGCGCCGACCATGTGTACGCCCAGAATTTCATCTGTCTGTTCATCGGCAAGCACCTTAACCAGCCCTTCCACATCCATGCTCGCGCGAGCTCGGCCTAGCGCCTTGTATGGAAATTTTCCAACCTTGAAGGCAATACCAGCCTTCTTGAGCTGCTCTTCAGTCCGGCCGACAGAAGCCACCTCTGGCCATGTGTAGACGACTCCGGGGATTAATTCATAGTGAATATGAGGCCGTTGCCCTGCAATAACCTCAGCAACAAACACCCCTTCCTCTTCTGCTTTGTGAGCCAGCATAGCACCCCTGACGACATCACCAATAGCGTAGACTCCACTCACAGCTGTCTGAAGATCCGGTCCCACCTCAATGCGGCCTCTCTCATCAGTCTTTAATCCTATAGCCTCCAGATTCAGACCATCCGTGTACGGCACCCTGCCGATTGCCACAAGGCAATAGTCTGCCTGAAACGTCTTTTCCTCTCCGGTCTTTTGCTGTAACCGTCGCTGTGCGGGAAGTCCCCTTTACTCCTGTCACTTCGTGGCTCAGTAAAAATTGAACGCCCAGCTGCTTTTTCATAGACCGCACCAATTCTCGTGCACAGTCCTTGTCCATGCCTGGCAGAGCCCGGTCTAGATATTCAATGACCGTCACCTCCGTACCAAGTCTCCCAAAAACAGAGCCAAGCTCCAATCCAATAACTCCTGCACCGATGAGCACCATTCTGCCCGGGACTTTCTTGATTTCAAGTGCCTCGGTCGAAGTAATTACCCTCTTCCCGTCATAATTGAACAGTGCGGGGGTATTGGGCCGCGATCCTGTGGCAATAATGATATTTTCTGATTCATACTCCTGAACCTCACCGGTATTGGCTGTCACCATGACCCGCTTTCCTCCGGCAAACGAACCGACTCCCTTCAATACCTCTATCTTATTCTTCCGCATTAGAAACTCAATCCCTTTGACATTCTCACTCACCACTTCAGCCTTCCTCTTAATCATCTGCGGCATATTTACCCCGAGTTTTTCCAGGATAATTCCATGGGTCTCAAACCGATGCAATGCGTTGTGGTAATGTTCTGAAGAGTCCAAAAGCGCCTTTGACGGAATGCAGCCGACATTCAGGCAGGTTCCGCCAAGCGTGTCATCTTTTTCAATAATGGCAGTCCGAAATCCCAATTGTGCCGCACGAATCGCAGCGACATACCCTCCGGGGCCTGAACCTATTATGATGACATCAAATTTTGACATATTTAATTTATTTTATATTTTTTGAGAATGTGCAAGCAAGTCAAAACGGTTGCAATAGAATATCTGTTCAATTCTGCTGCCAACCTGCATCCTACTGAGCCTATTCCTTCTCTGCCGGGGGTTTTTGACTACCCCCTTCCGGTCGTCTGCCACGACCTTTCCCGGTCCGATTCCCCCCCGAACGCTGGTTGTCTTTCTCTCCCGGCTGATTTGGACCTTGACCCCCACTCTGGCTTTGAGGGGTTCCCTGACCGGTTTTCGGGCTTGGAGCATCCTGCTGACGACGAGAATCACCCGGTTTCCCGTCACCACCTGGCCCCTTCGTTCGCTTCTTATTCCTACGTTTTTTCTTTTTACGTTTTTCTGCCGGAAGGTCAATCACATCATGAACGCTTTCGAAATCGACTTCTTCCTGCACAGGCTCTGCAGTCACATCAAAGGCCATGAGATCCGGAGGTTTCACGCCTTTTTTATTCATTTCCAGGATTTCGTGCACTTTATCTTTCTCGAGGGTAATGGTCTTACCACGATCATAGGCTCCTGACTTGTAAAAATAGTACATCACACCCTTGAAAATATCGACCTTAATCAAGGATGCTTTTCCGTGCTCTGTTTCAATCACGTCAGCCTTTTTGGGAAATTTTTCGAGCGCGTCCATGTAGGTATCAAGCTCATAATTCAGGCAACACTTAAGACGGCCGCATTGACCGGACAACTTGGCCTGATTGATGGCAAGATTCTGGTATCTGGCAGCTGAAGTAGACACTGACTTGAAGTCAGTCAGCCAGGTAGAGCAACACAGTTCCCGGCCACATGAACCCAACCCGCCAATGCGGGCAGACTCTTGCCTTGCGCCAATCTGGCGCATTTCTATTTTCACCCGAAACTCTTTGGCAAAATGCCTGATAAGCTCCCGGAAATCAACCCTGCCATCAGCTGTGTAGTAAAAAGTCGCCTTTCTCAGGTCTCCTTGATACTCGACATCTCCGATTTTCATGTTCAGCCCTAGGGTGCGGGAAATTGCCTTTGCGCGAACCATCGTGCCGAGCTCGAGTTTCCGGGCTTCAGCAAGACGCTCGAGATCCCGCTCATTTGCCGGACGAAGGACTTTGCTATACATCGCGTCGATCCGGGCACGTTTTTTCTTCATTTGCATCCGCACCAGCTCACCTGAGAGTGTGATTTGTCCAATGTCATAACCTCCTCCAGACTCGACCGCCACCATATCGCCGGTGACTGCCCGGGAATAAGGCGGATTAAAGTGAAATTCCTTACGGGCTCCCTGCTTATAACTCACCTCAACAAGTCGGAACTCGTCCACATCTTTAATTTCTTTGAGGCTAAGCCAGTCGTATGTATTCATGCGGTTGCATGAGCAGCTTCCTGCCCCGCATCCCCCGTTGCTGTTGCAGCCGGACACCCGGCTTCCTGATTGTGTTGTTGAACATCCTGCACATGCCATCGTATGTCGTTATCGTTTTTGAACATTGAAAAGAAACCCTTCTCCTCTTGTTTAGGAATCAGGACCGGAACGCTGAAATCCGGCCAGTCATATGTTCGTGAATATGTAAAGAAACGTCCATCATGACGATTCGTGGGTTAATATTACGCTCAATGAGTAAAATACCTTCATTAAAAAGGGAAGCAATGCCGAACAGAGCGTCCTCCGAAAGAAGCTCTGCCAGTTTTCTGGCAGTGGCTGCCTCCTTGTCGCCAAGTCTCACCTCTCCAGAATCAGAGGCTTTCATGCGTACCAGTGCTCCCGAAAAATGAAGCCCATACCTCAAAAATTGCTTCTGATTTTCTCTGCCTATTCCGGCAAATAAGTCAATCCAGGGATGCAATTTTGACACTTTGCCCTGAAAGCATAACCTCATCCATTCGAGAAAATTGTCCGATATATGCGCTTCTCCAGTTTGGCCGAGTTGTATGGCATCTCTGAAGTTCCCATCTGCCATCCGTGCAATTTCGCGGGACCTTTCGGAATCCAGACCCTGTGCTGTGTGCAAGCCCTCTGCAATCTCCTCATCAGAAAGCGGAGGGATTCGATACAACTGACATCTCGAAAGAATGGTATTAAGAATGCGGTCTGATTGTTCGCCAATGAGAAAAAAGACCGTATGAGGCTCAGGCTCTTCGATTAACTTAAGCAGCCTGTTACCTTCTTTGCCGAGGTATTCCGGCATCCAGAGTAGCCAGACTTTATAGTTCCCCTCAAAGACCTTGAGTCCAAAGGTCTTCACGATCTGGAGGCACTCCTCAGCAGTGATGTTTCCCTGCTTATTCTCAGCCCCCAGTCGCTGCATCCAGTCGTTGACACTGAAGTAGGGCGACTCCTTAACCTGTGCCCGCCATTGTTCTAAAAATTCTGTACTGGTCGCTTTCGGACCTACAACAGGAAATGAAAAGTGGATATCAGGATGCGTCAGCAGGGAGGCTCTGGTACAATTCCCACAAGACCCACAGGAGTCATCCTGACCCGGTTGTTCACATTGAAGATACTGCGCACATGCAAGAGCGAGAGCCAACTTTCCACACCCCTCAGGACCAAGGAAAAGCTGGGCATGAGGAACTCTCTCCTCGCGCAGCTGCGCCAGCAAATCGGCTTTTACTTCTTGTTGCCCGATAATATCCTTGAACTGCATACCACCTGTACATTCATACTGGTGGAATCCATCTCACTTCAGACTCAGGATGAGGAAGAAGCGGTTATCCATTCAGTGATAAGAGGATCAATGGGATCAATCGACGCCGGAAAACAGTTCGAAAGTATTCCCATTTCATCGAACAGGAATTTATGAAAGTTCCAACTCGGCCTGCAATCCTTCCCACATAAATCACCCTGTTCTCCAATCCACTTGAAAACCAAATGGGCCTGTGGACCTGTCACTGCACATTTTGCTGCGAGTGGGAAAGTCACCCCATATATCGTCGAACAAAATTCCCGGATTTCATCATCTGAACCGGGCTCCTGTGCGCCGAAATCATTCGCGGGGAACCCCACAATCATCAATGTATCTGAATACGCTTCGTATAATGCTTGCAACTGCTTGTATTGTGGGGTATACCCACAGCGAGATGCAACATTCACCAACATCACTTTTCGCCCTGCAAAAGAGCGAAAATCAACTTCTTTCCCATTAATATCCTTGAACTTGAATTGGTGTATGGACTCCAAAATCAATCGTTTCTCTGTAAAAATACATTTTTTTGCCAAATGGATTCAACGGGAATCTTCTGTAAACTTGAGCTTCCCTTTTCTGTTAGTCCGTCAGTATCCCGAACCTGATTCAACAAACCACCACAACTCAAAATTTCTATGAGAGTCTCTGTCTTCCGAAAAGCCCACTTCAACGCTGCCCACAGACTTCACAATCCAACATGGTCTGATGACCGCAACCGTGAGATTTTCGGACTGTGTAACAACCCAAACTACCATGGCCACAACTATGAGCTGGAAGTCAAAGTAAGCGGTGAGGTCGACCCGGAAACCGGCTATCTGATTGACCTGAAGGAATTAAAAGACCTCATAAGGGATCAAATAGAAAATCGTTTTGACCACAAAAACCTCAACCTTGACACTGAAGAGTTCAAAACTCTTATCCCTTCAGCAGAACATATTTGCTATGTGATTTGGACGATTTTAAGAGCGCATCTTGACACCCGGTTTGATTTGTCTGTGAAATTATGGGAAACCCCGCGGAATTATGTCGAATATCCCGCTTGATCCTTTCAACTCAACAATCACTGAACTTCAGCAAAGCACGGACTCCTGCTCCCTCAAAGGCTGGATCTGCTCGCCCGCCTGTAAAACAAATGCGGGAATACAGTTTGAAACTGCATTCCCGCATTATTGAAAGGCGTGAAAAATGGCTACAAAAGACCAATTAATGTAAATCTCAGTCCCATTAATTCTTTACCATTCGCACGGTCTTTAAAGTGTTTCCTTCCTCATCCTTTATCTGCACGAGATACATTCCCGGGGTCAGCCCTTCAACAGAATACTGATTTCTGATTCCATTTTCAAAGGTACGGACAGGAGCGCCGACAAGATTAAAAATTTGCACTGATTGTACGCGATCGTCCGTGCCTTGAAGGGTAAAGAAGGATGTCATCGGGTTAGGAGCCAAGTGGATGTTCATGTCCCTCGAAATCCAGTTGGTACTAACCGCCACATCGCAACCGGGATTATCACCAACCTGAAACAGATACTCTCCAACTGCGAGAGTATCATTCTGATCTTCAGACAGAAGGTACATATTGAACGAACCGCACCCTTGAGTAGAGGCAGGACGAAGATGCACGTCCAGGTTTCCTGACTGGCCTGGCTCGAGAGAGAACGTCTGAGTGCCTACGACCGGCGCATAGCATAAATTAATGTCGCATACCAAGGAAGTCCACTCTTGAGGACCTTCAACGTACTCCCTCACCCAATGTAACGTCACCGTTTCTGTCCCATTGTTCGCAACCGTGCCGTAACCTACTACCTCGAAAGGCACTGAGGAACTGTTGTTGATTGTGATATTCGGATTCGGCGATAACTGAACATCTTGGGCAAACAAGCCGACAGACAGCCCGAGGATGAAGAAGAGGAAGTAATAGTTTTTCATAATCGTAATGTTCAGAAAAGACACGGGAAGATTGTAAAAAGACAACCTTCCCGTGTAAGAGTTTCAAATTAGTGTGTCACAACCAAACGCTGGGTCATTTCACCCTTATCTGTGCGAATTTTCACCATGTACACACCAGCGTGATCGCCGGGCATCCAGCGAGCCTGGTGTGAACCAGCTCCGAGTTGAGTCCGACCGAGAACCGTGTCTACCCTTTTTCCTGTGAGATCAAAAATCTCAATGCTGACAGGAGCTGATTCCATGAGCGTGAAATCAATGTAAGCGTATTCCGCAGTCGGATTTGGATACAGACTGACCGACTCAATTTCACCTGGAGTACGTGTGCTTGAGACAAGCTCAGAAGTCAGGTTGATATTGTCCAGATACATGTTGTTTCCGTATGCAGATGTAAAGAGGAAACGAACTGCAAGTTCTTCAGCCCCATCATACGCGCTCAAATCTAAAGAATCAGTCACCCACTGGCTGGCACTTGGAATGAAGAAGCTTGTAGAAGCCGGGCGGGTTGCCATGTTGCTACCTGAGATTTCAAACACTTCGTTCCAGGTTGTCCCACAATCTTCAGAAACAAAAATCTCCATCTTGTCATTTTCCGAAGTGTACTGAGCATAAGCCCGATCATACACCAACATGGTGTTTTCATATCCAACCAGTGAAGTTTTATCGAGAATGAACTCGAACTGCTCACCGGCGAGATTTCCCCAGAAATAAACCAGGATTGACTTGTCTGAAGCTGCATATCCTCCGACAGGGTTGGGAGGGCTTGCAGTCAGGTTCGTACCTTCAACAACCGCGAGGTCAAGAGCGCCATCTTCGATAATTACCATCCCATCAGGCACTTCATTAAATTCAGTTGATTCAAAGTCCTGGACATATTCTCCTTCCTGAGCGGCACCTTCAGAAAGCGTGTAGTACACATCAGGTTCAACCAGCTCATTAAGCTTATTCACATCAAGAGCACCGCCATTCACATTCTGGATGACATAGGAAATTTCAGTCGCTCCTCCTGCGCTTGCCATACCATCTGCAAATGTGTAGGTCAGAGACTCTCCGGGAGCAAGCGTTCCAGTCCATGCTTCAATAATCGGTGCCTCGCCATTGATGCTATAGCCCAAATCCATACTGGTGATATCAGAGCTACCGTCATTGACGACATCCAACTCAGGAATGAGGGTATAGTCGCACAGGCCGGCTGGGCCGGTTGTATTAGATGAGTAACCTAGATCAATATAGCCCGGGCCAAGTGGTTGGGGCTGGCTTTGCTCAGCCTGATAAACCTCCTTGGAGGCATCGTCCTGCCAAAAAGCAACAACAGCAACCTGGTTATAATCATAAATGTAGTCAGGTACAGCCTCGGTCAAATCATACGTGATGCTTTCTCCGGCTGCGAGCGCTGTCAATGCTGTACCTCCGGCATTGGGGTACATGTCACGCATCACGCTGTAAAAATCTGCCTCAGTTGTTGAACCCGGAGGAAATGGGAATAGCAGTTCTTTTTCAATGAGTGCAATTCTCATTTTTCCCTGAGGAACCTCAAGATCATCAGCACCTACATTAGTGACCGTCACCGTAATAGCAATTTCATCCAGAGTCGGACTCAAGGTATGATCAACAGAAATGGCCACAGGAGTAGAATCGTTGTAGATGTTGTTGATCATGGCACCTGTCACATTTGCAGGTGCACCTTCATATGAACCTCCCATCGGAGACACATCACCTTTCAGGCGAACGCTTGGCACCCCAGTCACACCATAATAAGAGACCCGAGTCTGCACGTCTTCAGGGTTATGCTCATTCATCGGATCATAACCTGGCCATGAAGTTTGATATTTCAGAGGAACAACTTTATCCTCCACTGCATCCAGAAGGGTGTTAAAAGCCGGGTTTTGTGAGGCACATGGTCCACAAGACGCTTGCGTAAACTCTTCCGCCAGTACCTTTCGCGGCACCAACTGTGCACTCAGGAAAGAGCTTGTAAAGAGAATAATAGCAAGAGAAAGTAAAAGATTTCTCATAATCAATAGTTTGTGATAAAATGGAATAATTATTGTCAATACCCTCTTTCTTATTGGAGAAGGTCAAAGTGCAATTTTACGAAAAAAAACATAAAAGGGGGTTCTCTAAAAAATTCAGAATGTTTCTTTGTAATCCCGAAGACACTAGTGGGAAAGATTGCACGATCACCCGTTTGGAAATGGTTCTCCGAGGTACACAAGTAAGGAGCCTTCAGTGAGCTCCGAAAGCGCTTCCGGATTTGCTGGGATAGGTTCAAGTCTACCATCCGGCCGTTTGTGAAACAAAGGGATGCTTTTGGGCCTATCTGAAAGTCGTGTGCAGAGCTCGACAAATTCTGCGGCATTCTGAACAGCACGCTCGTTAATTTGAGGAAAATCTTGAGCGGCCTCCAACAACCGCTGATAGTCGTCTGTGTATAGAAAAATTCCCTTTTCAGGAAGCGCACTCTTGTCCTGCTTCACTTCATCAGGATCAAGCACACGATACGCACCCTCTTCTCCAAACACCTTCATGTATTTCTCAAATGCAAACTTGTTGACCTCCGGACTTGATGTCATAGCCAGCAAATACCCCATGTCGAGAAGGTCGAAGTTATCTTCCAGATCATCGGTGTAAATATTTGCAAAAATCGCCTCCAGACCTGCTTCTTTGGCTTTCTGAATACTCGATTTGTTGTAATCGACCATTACGACATGGCGCCCATTCTCTTGCAGATACTGACTCAGCAACCGTGCAACAATGTTTGCTCCAACCACAAACACACCTTCCGAACGCTCAAGCGTTACCTTCAGGACATGTGCCAGACCTCTGGCCGTGGTGGCATTCAGAAGTACTGTACCAAGCACAATCATAAAGACCAACGGCGTGATATACTCAGCCCCCTCAACTCTATCTACGAGCCGCAATCCAAAGAGCGATGCAATACCTGCAGCCACAATACCTCGCGGACCAACCCACGAAATGAATGCCTTTTCATTCCACGTCAATGCCGACCTCCATGTACTGAGCCAGACGCCCAACGGACGAAGCAATAGAATGACCACAAGAAATACTGCCAAGCAGCGCCAATCATACAACAATTCAAGATGCGACAAATCAATATTTGCCGACAAGACAATAAACAAAATGGAAATCAACAGAACACTCAAAGATTCCTTAAAATCAAGTATCTCTTTCAGTTTCGGCAAATTCATATTTCCCAAAACCATTCCCATAATAACCACCGACAAAAGCCCGGACTCATGCTCAAGGGCCTCGTCAAGCACGAATACAGCAAGCACAAGGGCGAGGGTAAATACATTGAGGAGATAGTGGGGAATGAACTCCTTTTTAATCAGATAATACAAAAAGTAGGCAGCAATCAGTCCGGAGGCAAATCCGATGAGAAGAATTCTCAGGAATGTGGTTATGGCCTGGCGGGTAATCTCCTGACCATCAGCCCCGGAAATGATGAGCTCAAAAACAAGGACCGCCACAAGTGCCCCGATCGGATCAATCAGGATACCCTCCCATTTGAGAACAGCCGAAACACTCCGCTTAAGCGGAATATTTCGCAGAATGGGTGCAATGACAGTGGGACCAGTGACAATAATAAGGGCTGAAAAAAGAAAAGAAATCTGCCAACTCAAGCCCATAATAAAATGGGACGCCATAGCACCCCCGATAAAGGTCACCACAGACCCAAGAGTTATGAGGTTGACTATCGTCGGGCCAACGCCCTTGACTTCAGAGCGATTTAGGGTCAGTCCACCTTCAAAAAGAATGACCGCAATAGACAGGGAAACAAAGAAAAACATCTGCTCGCTGGGAAATAAACCACGACCTGTTTCGGGATCAAAAACCGGCTCTATGAGCTTCATCCCGTCTGCTGTCCAAAGGGTGGAAATCGGCCCCACCACAAGACCTATGATAATGAGAGGGAGAATTGCAGGAAGCCGCGTACGCCATGCTACCCACTGTGCAAGAATCCCCAATATGACAATGCCTGCCAATTCGATCATAGGTCTTTGTCGTTAATTTGTTTCCCGTTGACGGACTCACTCAATGACTCTTCGCTGGATAATATACGTATTTTCTTCCGGAAGTCCCCGCGGCTTGATTCATCCAGCCCAAACAAAGGACGGACTGCCGTGTTACCCATGCCATTCAAGTTACAAGCTTTCCTCACCAAATTCTCTCAAATTATGTTCGGACTCTTTAAAAAGAACGAAGTCAAAAAACTCGAAAAGCAATACGAGGCTCTCATGGAAAAGGCACGGGATGTACAGCGGTCCGGAGACTTAAGGAAATATGCGGTCCTGATTGAGGAGTCTGAAGAAATTCTGAAAAAAATTGAGGAAGCCAAGAGTCAGGAGAAAAAGTAGCTCACCTCCATCCAAAACGTGCTGCAATCTGACTGAGCAATTCATATCACCTTTGGAAACTGTTAACAATGCGTCATTTTTTAATCGTCGGAGGGACCTCCGGAATTGGCCTTCAGCTGGCTCGACAACTCTCCTCGTCTGGTCATTCGGTAACTATCACAGGCCGCCATCAGCCCGACAATCTGGAGGGCACTATGCAATTCTTGCGGTGGGATGTAACCACTGACGACGGACCTGAAGGCAGTCTGCCCGAGCATATTGACGGAATGGCCTATTGCCCGGGCAGCATTACGCTCAAGCCGTTTCGGTCATTGAAGCCTTCCGATTTTCAAAAAGATTTTGAAATCAACGTCCTTGGTGCTGTCCGCGCCATCCAGGCTGCCCGAAAAGCACTCAAGCGCAGTGACTCTGCCTCGATCGTGCTCTTCAGCACAGTTGCTGTGGGTCAGGGAATGGTATTTCATACCTCCATTGCAGCTGCAAAAGGAGCAGTAGAGAGCCTTACCAGGTCACTTGCCGCCGAATGGGCCCCTGATATCAGGGTGAATTGTATCGCACCGTCATTGACCGATACTCCACTTGCAGCGAGCCTCCTTTCTTCCGATGAAAAACGGAAAGCCTCAGGCGACCGTCATCCGCTCAGGCGCGTCGGGCAGCCGGCAGATATTTCTGCAATGGCTGCTTTCTTGCTGTCTGAAGAGGCATCCTGGATCAGCGGGCAGGTTATAGCCGTAGACGGAGGCATGAGCACCTTGCGCGTCTGATTGTTATACCCTCCAACTTCCGCACCAATGGATACGCTTCATCACATAACCAGGCCAGCAATCGATCAGCTCCCCCGACTGGAGCGGGCAGCTCTGATAAATTCATTGCCCGGATTCCGAGCACTCAATCTCTGCGGAACACGAGACTTGAGAGGAGATTCCAACCTGTCAATACTCAGCTCGGTTGTTCACCTTGGCTCCAATCCGCCCCTCCTGGGTATGATCATCCGCCCAAATTCTGTGCCACGACACACCCTCGAAAATATCGAAGCAACCGGCTCTTACACACTCAATCATCTGACCCCTGACATCATCAGGCAAGGTCATCAATGTTCTGCCAACTACCCCGTCAATGTCTCTGAATTCGAAGCAACCGGACTGACCCCCTGGTACAGTCAATCTCATCCAGCACCCTATGTGGCGGAAAGCCGGATTCGAATTGGAATGACATTCCTTGAACGGATCGACATCGCCCGCAATGGGGTGCACCTCGTGATTGGTGAGGTCACAGAAATTTTCCTGCCTCGCGAAGCCCTCGGACAAGACGGATATTTAGACCTCAACGCCGCAGGTACTGTCTGTGGCTCTGCACTTGACGCCTATCATCTGCCTGAGTTTGTAGCCCGCCTCACCTATGCCCGACCCGACCGGCCTGTCGCAGAAATTGACGCCAATGGCAATCCGGTTTCATGAACATCGTCTGGCTGAAGCGCGATTTAAGACTGCGGGACCACAGACCGCTCGCAGAGGCACTTCGTCAAAAAGAGCCCATTCTGCTCATATACTGCGCTGAGCCGTCTCTTATCAAAGCAGATTCATCTGACAATAAACACTGGCGATTTATCGCCCAAAGCCTCCTTGAGCTGAACACTCGACTTCGGCCGCTTGGCCATAAAGTCCATGTATTCCGATCTGAGGTGGCTGCCCTTCTGAATGACCTGCATCGGGACTTTGGGATAACTGCTCTCTATTCACACATAGAAACAGGCATCCGCCTTACTTTCCAACGTGACCTCGCCATCAAGGATATGTGCCGGAAATCGGGCATCCCCTGGTATGAATTCCCCCAATTTGGAGTCCAACGAGGTCGCACGAACCGGGATGGCTGGGCCTCCGACTGGCATTCCCTCATGCGGGCCCCACTGGCAACTCCCGACTGGCAGGGGTCTTGTCCATTCAACTTTCCGCCTCAATGGCTGGAACCCCACGGAGCCATCGAGCCAAATGAATTGATGGCCGGTCCGAACCCGGCGGGTGTCCAACCCGGAGGCGAATCTGCTGGGCAGCAATATCTCGCCTCCTTTCTCGAAACACGCCATAAAACCTATAGCACCAACATTTCCAGCCCTTCAAAAAGTCGTACCAGTTGTTCCAGACTTTCTCCATACCTCGCATGGGGCAATCTTTCATTGCGTGAAGTATATCAGCGACAAAAAGAATGTGCGTCTGGAGGCGGCCATGGAAGACACCTGCGGAACTTTGGATCACGCCTGAGGTGGCATTGCCACTTTATCCAAAAATTCGAAATGGAAGACCGCATGGAGTTCGAGTCAATCAACCGTGGATACCAATTTCTCGAAAAGCCAGTGAACCCAGCACATGTCGAGGCCTGGAAAACCGGGCAAACCGGATTTCCGCTCGTTGATGCGTGTATGCGATGTCTGGTTGCAACCGGATACATCAACTTCAGAATGCGAGCCATGCTGGTCTCCTTTCTCACGCATCACCTCTGGCAACCATGGCAGGAGGGAGCCAGCCACCTGGCCAAGGCCTTTCTCGATTTCGAGCCGGGCATCCATTATCCTCAAATCCAGATGCAGGCCGGAGTGACAGGCATCAATACTGTGCGCATGTACAATCCGGTTAAGCAATCGCATGATCGTGATCCGGACGGCCGGTTCATCCGCGAGTGGATCCCCGAGCTTGACCCACTCCCAGGACCACTTATCCACGAGCCCTGGAATCTCACTCCTCTCGAGCAACAAATGTACGGTGTTGTCATTGGCAAAGAATATCCTCATCCGATAGTCAAATTGGAAGAAGCCGCGAGCGTAGCCAGGGAGAAAATCTGGGCTCACCGGAACCACCCGGAAGTGCGCAGAGAAAGTCTGCGGATTCTCAAACGTCACACCCTGCCGAACCGAACGGAATAACAGGAAACGCTGTTTTCTATTTGATTGAGAATTTTCAAAGAATTTTGCACTTTTGTCAATCCCTGAAGCAACGGTTACGATATGCCAAGACACCTTCTCCATTATGAGATTTACAATCACTCCGAAGCGGCGCCTTGGCTGGTTTTTGTCCATGGTGCAGGTGGTGCAATAGCAAGCTGGAATTATCAGCGTGAGGCCTTCAAGGATTTTTTCAACCTCCTGTTCCTGGATCTGCGCGACCACGGGAAGTCAAAGGGCATGGCTCCGGAGCATCCGAAATATAATTTCGACATCATATGCACAGATATTCTCTGTGTGCTTGATCATCTCGGTATCAGCAGTGCTCATTTTATGTCGCTTTCTATGGGGAGTGTACTGCTTCAAAGACTGGATGATCTGCGGCCCGGACTTGTGGAGTCACAAATCTTTGCAGGAGGAGTATTCAGAGGAAACTGGCGTATTCACCTCTTTGCCCATGGCGGCAAGATGCTGAGCCACATTCTTACCTACCAACAGCTCTACACACTGTTTTCCTGGCTGGTAATGCCGAAAAAAAACCACGCATTCGCCCGACGTGTATACCGGATGCAATCCAGACTGCTGAGCCCAAGAGAGTATCTGAAGTGGATCAGCCTGTACCGCGAGTTTTTTGGGGTCTTGAGACGGTATTTCCGCAAACCACTCCTCACTCCCAGTTTAGTTGTCATGGGAAGCCAGGATCACATATTTCTTGATGCTGCACGACGTTTTGCCTCCCGGCACGCTCAGGCGCACCTGCAGATTATAGAACGGTGTGGTCACATCTGCAATATCGAGCAGCCTGACACTTTCAACAAGTTGGCATTGGAGTTTCTGACAGCAAAATAAAAGTCAGAAATTTACTGATCATCAGGACAACGGATTACCTCTTTGAAATTTTATTTCCGGAAATGTGCTTTTGACGGCTACACCGAAATCTACCTTCCTCAAATCCACGTTTGTGCAGATGCTTGGTGGCTCGTCCCTGAACCCGCTCCCTCCACATCCTGAAACTTGACGGCTTCATCTCCCGGCGCATCAAGCGAATCACCTCTGATTCCGGCAATCCGAACTGCGCCTCAATGGCTTCAAACGGGGTGCGGTCCTCCCAGGCCATTTCAATGATTCGATCAACCTCCGCGGGAGAAAGGTGCTGTTTCATAATTCTGTTTTTTAGCAAAAATTATCAGCTACGATTTTCGCAGAAAGCAAGCTCAGTGGAATACCACCTCCAGGATGTACACTCCCACCGCAAAAATAGAGTCCGCTGATTCTGGAGGATCGATTGGGGTGCCTGAGAAAAGCCGCAAGACGGCTGTTCGAACTTGTGCCATAGAGGGCGCCGAGATGCGAGCCTGTGCGAGCCTCAATACTCCTGGGTTCCAGTATTTCCTCGGTCTCAATCAAGGTTTCTACATCAGTTCCGAGATTGCGGGAGAGCTTGTCCAATATCCGACCTCTTGCTTGACTGATGATACGGTCCCAGTTTTGCCCATCGTTGTACGGAACATTGATCATGGTAAACCAGTTTTCACATCCGGCAGGCGCATCATCTGGCTTGTATTTCGAGGTGATATTTATATATACCGTCGGATCATCACACACCTCGCCTCGGGCCAAATGTTCAAACTCATTCTGATAATCAGCTGAGAAAAAGATGTTATGTAAATCCAGTTGCTCAAATGATTTGTTGATTCCCCAATAGAAAATCAGGGCCGAGGTTGATTTTTCCTGGGAAAGAATGCGGCGTGGCTGGGGGTGCTGACTCAGGAGTCGCTGATAGGTGAAAAAAATGTCCATATTGGAAACGACCCGATCAAAATCATGCGGAGCCCCCTCTACCTCCACTCCCTGCACGGCCTTTCCTTTGACAATGATTCGATCTACCGTTTTTCCAAAATGAAACTGGACCCCCATCTCACATGCCAGTCTATAAATTGATCGGGTAATATGGTGCATGCCATTGACTGGGAAAAATGCACCAAACCCCTGCTCGAAATGAGGAATGATATTGAGAATGCCGGGTGCCCGGTAAGGATTAGACCCATTATAGGTTGCAAATCGATCAAAAAACTGCACCATTTTCGGGTGCCGGAGGTGCCTTTTGTTCACCCCGTGCATGGTGGAAAACACATCCAGTTGTGGGAGCCTGAGAAGCGCTTTACCCACGCGGGCGTTAAGCCATGTCTGCCATTTGTACAGCGAATGTTCCAGAAATATTCTCCCGGTGAGCTCGTACTTCCTGCGGCTGTCGCGCAACGCACTCCTGAGCCTTGAGCCTGGGACTCCAAGCACATTCTCCACCTCCTCCTCAAGCTTCTTGGGGTCTGAGTATGCACTGAGCCTGGTGCCGTCATCCCAAAAATAACGACAGACAACCGGAAGGCGGTTGTAAGAAAAGTAATCTCGTGGATTCCTTCCTGCAAGAGAAAACAGCTCATCCACATACATCGGCATGGTAAACAGGGAGGGGCCAAGGTCAAACCTGTAAGGACCACTTCGGAACTCCGACAACTTCCCTCCAGGTGTAGCATTCGCCTCAAAAACGACTACCTCATGGCCTGCAGCAGCAAGCCGCACCGCAGTGGCCAGTCCCCCAATCCCGGCTCCGATGACTCCGACCTTCATGGCTTTTCTCATTTATGACTGCTTCAACCAACCCACTCGCACTTGGTTCAACCTGCTCTTAGAAAAATCAGGGGGTCCAGCTCCACCGGCTCAACGCCCGCACCCCTGCCAACACCAACAAGGAAAAGACAAGCAATATCAGAGAATATTTATGGGCAACCGCATATTCAAGACCCTCGACCGCATCATAAATCGCAATGGATGCCACTCTGGTCTCGCCGGGGATGTTCCCCCCAATCATCAGAATCAACCCAAACTCCCCGACTGTATGGGCAAAGGTCAGCACGGCCCCGGTAAGGAGAGCTGGACGAATATTCGGCAACTCAATTCGAAAAAAAGCAGTCCACCTCGAGGCTCCAAGGGTGTATGCAATCTCGGACAGTTCACCAGGCAGTTTTTCAAATCCCGCCTGGACGGGCTGTACCATAAACGGCAGGCTATATATCAAAGACCCAATCACCAATCCCTCAAAAGAAAACAACAGTTCGGCTCCCCACAATTCCTGGAGCCAGCTACCAGGCGCATTCCCGGGGCTAAATGCCCAAAGGAGATAAAACCCAAGTACGGTAGGAGGCAAGATAAGCGGCAGGGCAATGACAGCCTCAAGCACTGGTCGCAACCGGTGACGAAACCTTGACAGACCATACGCAATCGGCACCCCAATTACCATTAGCAAAAGCGTGGTTACCAAAGCCAGCCTGCCGGTCAGTAGAAGGGTTTGTACAAAATCTCCATCCATTTCAATCACGCTCAGCAGGTATCAAATATCCGTAGGATTCCAAAATGCCTTGCCCACGGGCCGAATGAAGGAGGTCTAAAAAAGCCCGGCATTCCCGGCTCCATTTTTCCTCACCAGCCACAGTCATAACGACCCCTTGTTGAATTGGGGGGTAGTTTGTCGCCGGGATCTCCATCCAAAACCCACGCCCCTTCAGCTCGGGAGCAAGGACAACACTTCGCGCCGTGAGACCCACCGAGGCCGCCCCAGCCAGGATGTATTGACTGACTTGCGAAATACTCTCACCGTACACCAACCGCGGAAGGAGCTTCTCCCACACACCAATCGACTCCAAATAAGACTGCGCAGCAGCACCGTATGGGGCAAGTTCCGGATGAGCAATAGCAATCTTCCCGGAGCCCACCGGCACCCGACCTTCCCCTTCAGTGCATTCAAGCGTATCTTTCAGCGTCCACCAAACAATCTGCCCCCCCGCGTATGGAATAACAGGACCAGCCGTTAACCCTCTCTCTTGAAGATACGCCGGATACTTCATGTCTGCAGAAAAAAACAAATGATAAGGTGCCCCCTGCTCAATCTGAGCTGTCAACTTTCCGGAAGAACTGACCACCACCTCGACCGCCACTCCCGAGGTCTGCTCAAAAACTTCCGCCAACTCAGAAACAGCATACCTCGCATTCGCCGCCACAGCCACCCGAAACACATCACCCTGCACGCCTTGCCTGCAAGAAAGCATAGAAATACCGAGCATAAGCCCCCAGAGCATCACCCTCATACGCCGTTATCCAATTTCGTCATACCGGCAAGATATCCAAAAAAAACCAAGCGTCATCTCTACCCGGTCGGACCGCTATAGCCGTCGGACGACTATAGCGGTCCGACCGGGTAGCCACAGGGTCGGCCTTTCCAGACCCAAGGCTGTCCGGCCAGAGTGAGTACTCCTACAGAAATTGTGGATGCGATGTGAAGGCACTCGCTGAAAATGAAGCCGTGAAGTAAGTGATGGCGTTTTGAAGGGGAGACAGCAAGGCGAAGCCAATGGTAGTCACTCAATGTTTTGAGAAGAAATGAAGTCGCACCGGCAGCAGCGGTGTGCCATCCAAAAAAGGGGGCCAGGAGGAGGCTGAAGGGAATGCTCAGACTGGTCACAAATACAAGACTCTGCACCAGGCCAAGGGGACTGAACTGGTAGTGCGCAGACTTTGAAGCCCACCGCAGACGCTGCTGGATCATGGAGGTCCAGGAAGGCTCAGGAAATGTCCGGATGCTTGCTGATGGTTGTGTGACCGCACCCACCCAACTCCGATTTCGATTCGCAACTTCGTTGACCAATAACACATCGTCACCAGAGGGCGTATCGGCATGGGACGCATAGCCGCCAATTTGGTCAAATAGTGATTTCTCGCAGGCCAAATTCGCACCATTGGCCAAAAAAAAGCGACTTGTATCCAGACCAACTGCCGTTAAGGCCATCATTCCGGCTGCATCCAGAGCCTGGAACCTACTTAGTACATTATCTTCAGATGCATAGACAACCGGACCTGCCAGAAGCCTGCAGTCCATATGCGAATATGCAGCCACCATACTCCGAACCCATGATGGACCCGGGATGCAGTCTGCATCGGTAAAGAGCAGGAGGTCTCCCTTTGCACGGGCCACCGCTAATTCCAGCGCTGCCTTTTTTCCGTATCCGGACTCTAACTTGTACACTGACAGACGACAGTCTGCATAGGCAGATGCTAACTGAAAAGTCTGATCTTCAGAGTGATCATCAACGATTATGACCTCAAAAAAGTCCCGGGGATAGTCCTGAGATAGAATCGCCTCAATGACTGCTTGTACAGAATCCTCCTCATTTCGCGCAGCAATGAGTATGGAAACAGGGATATCAGGCAATGCTGACAATGCTGCAGGACTGGAGGGTATCCGCCGGAAATGCCACGACAGCCATTGAAGGAAAAGAGAGTAAAGAATGGTAGGGAGAATGAGACCCGAAAAAAGAAAAATGGCCCCCATGAGAAGCAATCAACGCCCGAAAAAATGGTCGTATTCATTGTAATCATCCCGATCGGAAGATGACCTATTTCGCTCCCGATCATCAACCTCCTCGAAAGAAATGTACTCTCCGAGCCTGTTCTGTGAATCCCGCTCCTGCACGCGATCCTTCTTCCGCTGACTGGACATCCAGGCACGGAGCAGCAGGTAACCGGCTACAACCGGATACCCAAATACCGTGAGTGCCACAGCTCCAAGCCCCATAAGAAGTTGCTCGTTCAGGAGACGCCACACCCATTTGAAATATCCGACAATGACGCGGTAATCAAGAATCACAGTAAGAAGAACCATGAATGGTGTAAGCCAGGTCAGAATGGTAAATATACTTCTGGCAATAAAAAAGAACGCCATGAACATACCTACAAGAAGCAGCACAGCGATGAGTGCCTGACCCGGATCAGGCTTGTAGGATCTGCGGGTTTGAAACATATTCAGGTTGAAAAAGAAGGTGAAGAATATGTCCTTAAAAGCGGACGGATTTCGTTTAAAAAACCCTGATTTTTCAAGAAAAGTTGCCTCGACATGCGAAAGATGGAAAAACCGCACTGTCAGACAGACGAATTCACCATTTTTATTGACGGGTGTGACTTTGGGGATACCCAATCCCACAAGTTTGTATTTTTGCAAAATATCTTTCTGACCATGGACCACACACGAACCAGTTGGAACAGTAAATTGGGATTCATTCTTGCAGCAAGTGGTTCAGCTATTGGGTTGGGCAACATTGTGTTTTTCAGTTCGAATGCCTATCAGCATGGCGGGGGAGCATTTTATCTTCCGTATTTTTTGGCTTTGTTCGTGTTGGGCATCCCCATTATGATGCTTGAGTTTGGCCTTGGTGCAACAACACGAAAGTCATTTCCGCTGGCATTGCGACAAGTAGCCGGCCGAAGAGCAGAGTTTGTAGGATGGTGGGCCATTGGATGCGCTGCCTTTATCACGATGTATTATCTGGCTATCTTGGGATGGGCCTTCGGCATGATGCTCGGAGCCTTCGGAAGCCTTTTCGAATCCGGACAAACAGCTCCTTTTACTCCTTTCTCGGAGCCATCTCCAGAACCCAGTGCTATGGTGTTTTTTTTTCGGCAACTGGCCACCTGGAACCCATTGATTTTCACCCTCATTATTTGGGGACTCAACCTGCTCATTCTTAAAAACGGAACCTCTTCGATTGAAAAGGCGGTCAAAATCTTTGTCCCCCTCATGTGGCTGTGCATGATTGGACTTATCATCAGAGGGCTCAGTCTCGAGGGTGGTTTTCAGGGAGCCCTCTATCTCTTTACACCTGATGTCAGAGGCATCACAGACCCGGGTGTCTGGCGGGGAGCCTTTAGCCAGATGTTTTTTTCACTGTCACTTGGCCTTGGTGCACTCACCACCTATGCCTCCTACTTGCCAAAAAAATCAGACCTGGTCAATAATGCCATGCTCGTCTCTTTTCTCAATTGCAGTTTTGAATATCTGGCCGGACTCGCTGTTTTCTCCCTGCTTTTTGTCTTTGCCCTCAATCCGGCAGGAAGCACGCTCTCGCTGTCGTTTTTTGTCATCCCTCAGGGAATCAATGGATTATCAGAACTTCCGTGGATTGTCAGGTTGACAGGATTCGGCTTTTTTGCCTTGCTTGTTATGGCAGGGCTGACGTCCTCCCTCTCACTCATTGAGAATCCAGCGTCAGCGCTCATTGACAAACTCGGCATTTCCCGAAATAAAGCCCTCACGCTTATTGCCATACCCGGCATTCCCGGCTCTATTCTCTTTGTGTTGCCATTCATTATTGACCCTGACCTGAACGGGAATGGAACCCTCGGGCTCACCTTGCTCGACATTACCGATCATTGGGTGTTCTCCTACAGTTTACTGACCATCGGCCTGATTACGGCCCTCATTATTGGCTGGTGGACCGGTGCAGAGCAGATGAGACAAGCCCTGAATCAATACGCCAGTATTAAGCTGGGCCGTTGGTTCAATCCATTCATCAAATTCGTGATTCCGGCAATTCTGATAAGTGTCATTTTGTCCAGCCTTGCCGGCGAATTGCATTATGAAAATGGCGCATGGACGTATTACGGATCCACCTACAAACTGGGCAGTTACTGGTGGCTTCTTGCCGCGGTTCCCACCATCTGGATTGGCTCCACACTTACATTTGCATGGGTACTCACCTATAAAAGCGGACGAGTATGAGGTTGAATTACCTGGTCACCGCTCTATTCTGCCTGATTCCGCCTTTGATTTGCCCATTGGAGGCGCGGCTCATCACCCTTTCCGAAAACATGCCAATTGAAGGCACTCAAGTCATCATCACCCTTGACCAACCTGCAGAAAAAATCGTGGTCCAGTACCGTCCGAATACCGAACTCTGCATTTCAGACACCCTTCGGGCAGACTCTGCTACAACCACCTTTGTCTGGCACCCAGCCCGGGCGGGCGTCACCCAACTTTCAGTAGTTGACTCGGTGAGCGGAAAGACCCTTACCAGCTGCTCCGTATCTGTCCAGTTTAATGGGCTGTCAACAGCTGGCCTGACTGTCATGATTATCGCCGGCCTCATCCTCTTTGGGGGCGTAGGACTTTCCTTTGCATTGCTGTTCAGGCAAAAATCCGCCTGACGACACAGCATACTCCCGACCCATTACAGCACTTTCATCCTAAATTTGGAAGCTCCTCTTTAGCCTTCCAATCCTCATTTCCGCCAAATCCCTCTCAGGAGGGCTATCGCCTGAGCATTTTGTGCTTTCCGAGACCGGGTTGCAATTAGATATATCAGTACCCGAACCGACGAAGCCACTGCTCGTCATCCCTCCATTTTTCACGCACTTTGATATGGAGTTCGAGAAAGACCTTTCCATCCAAAAACGTTTCGATTGCTTTTCTGGCCTCGGTCCCGAGCGCCTTAATGGCACTTCCGCCCTTCCCGAGCATAATGGCCTTCTGGCTGGTCCGCATCACGTAAATAATGGCACTGATCCGCGTAAGAGGCTCTCCGGCCCGAGTCTGGTCTTCCCTGAATGACTCAATGGCCACTTCAGTTGAGTATGGAATTTCCTGATGGTATTGCTCCAGGATTTTTTCCCGAATAATTTCACTGATGAAAAAACGCTCCGGGCGATCTGAGAGCTGGTCTTTCGGGTAGTATGCAGGCCCTTCGGGAAGATAAGAGAGCAGTAGACTGACCAGATTAGGAGTATTTTTCTTTTGAAGAGCAGAAATTCGAATGACTTCAGTAAATGGGACTCTGGCGGTCCACCAAGATTCCAGTGCAACAAGCTCTTCTTCTGAAGCCAGATCCATTTTGTTGAGAAGGAGAATGAGGGGCACGGTTACACCCCTGAGCTTAGAAAGCAGCGGATGATCTTCAGCATAAATCTCTCCGGGCTGAGTCACAAAGAGCATGATATCGGCATCCTCAAAAGAGGAATATACAAACCGGTTCATGGCCTCCTGCATCTTATAGTTGGGGTCATCAATCATGCCGGGCGTATCGGAAAATACGATTTGATAGTCATCAGCACTGAGCAGGCCGATAATCCGGTGGCGGGTGGTTTGCGGTTTGTTGGTGATGATTGACATCCGTTCACCGAGCAGCGCATTCATCAAAGTCGATTTACCAACATTCGGCCTGCCGATGATATTGACAAATCCGGATTTATGAGCATCCATCTATTTAATAGTCAGGTTTCAGCGGTTCCTGATTCCACTGCTTCGTGAAGTGGCTCTCCGCAAAATTTACAATACTGGGCATTCGTGTCATGACCTTCTCTGGTGCAAAACCGGCATACCTGCGTACTCACGCCGATTGGTTTGGTCCGTGCCACCATTTCAGCGGAGACTATGCCGGTCGGTACCGCCAGTACAGCATACCCTAAAATCATTACAAGAGCTGCCACAAAACGACCCAAATCAGTCACCGGCGAAATATCTCCATACCCAACCGTTGTTAACGTCACAATGGCCCAGTAAATTCCATCGGGGATGCTGGAAAATCCAGGATTGGTTTTGCCTTCAATGACATACATAATTGCCCCCAATATGGTCACTGAGAGCGAGACAAATATCAGAAAGACAGTTATCTTCAGCCGGCTGGCCCGGATGGCCTCAACCAAAATCTTGCTTTCGCGCAGGAAGCGAGTCAGTTTGAAGATGCGGAAAATCCGCAACAAACGCAGATCACGCACAACCAGGAGATAATGAGTCCCGCTCATGAGCAAGCTCAGATACGTCGGAATGACAGCAAGCAGGTCGATAATCCCCCAAAATGAAAGCACATAGCGTAATGGCTTGCGTGTGGCGTATATCCTGAGAATGTATTCAATGGAAAATAAAACCGTGAAGACCCATTCCAACACCGTACAAAGAGAACCGTACTGTTGCTGAACAGAAGGAATGCTTTCAAGTGTAACCACAAGCACGCTCACCCCAATCAGCAACAGCAAAATGACATCAAAGGCTTTTCCTGCAGGAGTTTCAGCCTCAAAAATGATTTCGTGCAGTCTTTCTCGAATGTTCATGTTTTGGATTCCTGAGGGAGCTAGCTTACAGACAACCAAAGTGGAAGTGACACTCCGACATTGAATAACACAGCAAAGGGTTGATTCAAAGCTAAGGTACCGAAATTCCGATGATAAACCTGTAGTTGGAAGAGGTGACCAATCAGCGTTCTGATACGCTGCTACTCAGCTTCATTCTTCATGAGAATGCGTACCTTCGCCAACAAAGAAAATCGAAATGGATCAGACTTTCACACTCATCGCCCATGAGCTCGATCGGCAGCGCCGGGGCATCGAACTGATTGCATCAGAAAATTTCACCAGCCCGGAAGTTATGCAGGCAACGGGGTCCTGTCTGACCAATAAATACGCAGAAGGGTATCCAGGGAAACGCTATTACGGAGGGTGTGAAATTGTGGATCAGGTCGAGCAGCTTGCCATTGATAGGCTCAGGGAGCTCTTTGGCGCTGAATATGCCAATGTTCAACCTCATTCCGGTTCGCAGGCAAATGCCGCTGTCTTTTTGAATTGCCTTCAACCCGGAGACACCATGCTTGGTTTCGACCTCTCACATGGCGGGCACCTGACTCACGGATCTCCGGTCAATTATTCGGGAAAGACATTCAGGCCGGTTTTCTACGGAGTAGAACGTGACAGTGGGCTGATAGACATGGACAAAGTTGAAGATATAGCGCTTCAGGAAAAGCCAAAGATGATTATCTGCGGCGCATCGGCTTATGCGCGAGACTGGGACTATGCCCGCTTCCGCGCCATTGCCGATAAGGTTGGCGCCCTCCTGCTGGCAGACATTGCCCATCCTGCCGGACTCATCGCCGCAGGGCTTCTCAATAACCCCCTCCCCCATTGCCACATCATCACTTCCACCACCCACAAAACCCTTCGCGGTCCACGTGGCGGTATTATCATGATGGGAACAGACTTTGATAATCCTTTCGGAAAAACAACCCGAAAAGGCACAGCCATCAAAATGTCTTCCATCCTGAACAGCGCAGTCTTCCCAGGTATGCAGGGTGGACCACTTGAGCATGTCATTGCCGGGAAAGCCGTCGCCTTCGGTGAAGCCTTGCGCCCAGAATTTACAGACTATGGCAAACAGGTCATCAGCAACGCGCAAACCATGGCAGGGGCGTTTATGAAGAAAGGGTATTCGGTGATTTCAGGAGGAACCGACAACCACCTCATGCTCATCGACCTGCGCTCAAAAGGAGTTACCGGCAAAATCGCCGAACGTGCCCTCGGAGAGGCCGACATCACCATCAATAAAAACATGGTGCCATTCGATACCGAATCCCCATTTGTCACCTCTGGAATGCGCATTGGCACTGCTGCAGTGACAACCCGTGGACTCACAGAAACCGATTGCCTGCGAGTCGTAGAGTGGATTGACCGAATTATTTCAAACCCTGAAGGCACTGACGAACTGAAAACAATCAGGGAAGAAGTCAATGACTTTATGGAGCAATTCCCACTTTATCCGGAAACAGCTGGATGATTATCTGCTGCTACCTCCTCAATAACCTGCCCCTCAAATCCGGCTTGATCAAGCGCCTTGAGCACAACATCGGTCGATACCCCATTTCCAATGATAGTCAACACCTTGTCGGGGTGATCTGTGTCGACCTCCCATGAGATGATGCCAGAGACTTCCTGGAAAAAACCGGAAACGGCACGAACGCAATTCCGGCATTGTAAATTTGTCTTGAACTTTTGCATGGAATCACAAGTTTTCCAAAGCGGATGATTGCCAAACAGGCATTTTCCCATTCTCATTTCATCCTTACACCCACAGGGCGCAGCCCAAAATTAGAAGATATGTCCGGAAAATTCCAATTTCTCGCCCTTCTCTGTTGTCTGCTATCCCTTTTCACACCCTTGTCCGCTCAAATCTCGGACGGGCTGGAAAAGAAGTTGGGAGAAGGAGAAGCCTCCGGTTACTACGACATTTATATACTGCTAAGCGACAGAGTTGATGCAGCTTTGCTGGAAGCGCGTTTTGAAAAGGATAATTTGGCAATCGAAACACGGGTTCCAACATTAATCAAAACGCTGAAAGAAAAAGCTGCCGCCACGCAGCCGTTACTAATGGGGCGCCTGAGCAAAATTCCAGGAGTCGTGGCGGGGTCTTTCCGGACATATTGGGTCGCCAATGTAATTTTTCTCAGAGCAACTGCTGACGCCATTCAGGAGATTGCCAGTGACCCTGCAGTAGCACTTATTGACGAAAACTACGCACTCAAGCCCATCGGATTGAGCAAGACCCGAGGCGCTGTCACAACAGCCGTTCCAGGTGGGCGCGAACCAGGCATCACAGCTATCAATGCGCCTGCTTTGTGGGCATTGGGATACACAGGATATGGCCGTAAGGCCATGATCATCGATACAGGGGAAGACCTTGATCACCCTGCTATCCGCAACCAGTTTCTCGGACAAACCGCCCCTGAATCACATGCTTGGTCCGGAACAAGCGATCCCGGACCGTGCCTGAGCGATGATTTCGGAGTGGCCTCTCACGGTACCCACGTAACCGGCACCATTGTAGGACTCGACAGGGCAAACAGAGATACCATTGGGGTCGCTTTTAATGGGCAGTGGATGGCAGGAGGGGTCAACCTCTCTGGCTGTGACGGATATGAAGGTGGTTCCGCAGAATCTATCGTGGCCAACTTCGAATGGGCACTCGACCCGGACGGAAACCCAACTACCATTTTGGATATGCCGGACGTCATCAACAACTCATGGGGACGGGGCAATCCCCCGGAAAGCCATTGTGATGGCAATTTTTCACTGAGCCTCGATCTTGCAGATGCATTGTATGCCGCAGGTACGGCACTTGTCTTTTCTGCCGGCAATGACGGACCCGGAGATGCAACCCATGTTTCACCCGCTTTTATTTCGTCAGACACAGTGAAAGTATTTTCTGTCGGTGCCGTCAATGGAAATGTTGGAAATTTACCCATTGCAGGGTTTTCGAGCCGGGGGCCTACAACTTGCGACCTCCCCGATGGCCCTCTCAAAATAAAGCCGGAGGTGGTTGCGCCAGGGGTCAATGTCCGTTCGGCAGTCATTGGAGGTGGCTACCAACAATTCAGCGGCACATCCATGGCATCCCCACACGTGGCCGGAGCCATCCTGTTGCTCAAGGAAGCATTCCCCTTCCTGACCGGCGAGGAGCTCATGAAAGCTCTCTATTACACAGCTCACGATCTCGGAGAAGAAGGAGAAGACAATACCTATGGCCGAGGCATGATAGATGTGGAAGACGCTTTCCTGTATCTGATCGACAAAGGGTATACTCCGGAACCCCCAGCCAATAGAGCACGAGACCTCACCCTGATAGAAGTCCAGACCAATGGCTACCATTGTGACGGCCGTTTTCAGCCGTCCTTTGTGGTTGAAAATAATGGTACAGAAACGGTGAGCTCATTTGATGTCCTTATCGAAAGTACAAGCGGAACACCCGCCTCATTTCTCATCCCGGTCACTCAGACGTTAGAACCAGGCGCAAGGAGAAACATCCTTTTGCCAGAACCCGCAGACTTGCCAGAAGGCCAATACATCCTTCGGTTCGAATTGGTAAACCCTGACAGCATATCTGATGACAGACCACTGAATAACAGCTTATTACTGGATGTGCAAGTTTCTGAAACCCCCTCCTATTTTATTGAAAGCCTCCAACTCGATCCACTCTGTGCCAACGGATCGGCCCTGGCCCGATATATCCCTGCAGATACCTCAGAACTGGTATACTGGTTCGACGCCATCACTGAAGGCCAACTGCTGGGTACCGGAAATGAGTTCCTCTCTCCTCCTCTCAGCAGCCCTGAAGACCAACTTACCCTCTGGGCAGAACTCAGGCACACCGAACAAACGGGAGCCCCTGAGCCAGATGATGACGGAAACCAGGACCCATCAGATTTTGCATCTGAGGGCGGATTGATTTTTGACGCCCACAGACCCTTTATCCTGAAGGCAGTAAGCATCAATGCCCTCGAAAAAACCGGGGCTGTGGTCGTCCTCAAAGATCAGTTCGGAAGCACCCTCGAAACGGTGCCAACAGGATTGAACAGTGGTTGGAATCGGGTATCACTTGATCTCGAAGTCCCACGAGGAAATGGATTCCTCCTTTCAGTCTCTACAGGAAATCAGGAGTTGCTCCAAGAATCCGGCATAATTGGCTATCCATTTGAAGTCGAAGACATCCTCAGCATCAATGCCTCCACTGACAGCCTAGCCCCATACACTCTCTACCCATTCTTTTTCGAGTGGGAAATTGAATATGCAAATGTGTGCAGCAGGGTACCCCTCACGCTTGAATTCTCGGATGCACAGGCACCAGGTGTAACATTCCTCATCAATTCAATTACCTCTTACTCTGATGGGTCATTCGCACTGAAATTAGAGGGGATCGGAGACGACATTCAGAACTGGTCATGGGAAACTGACCCGCTGGGACTGACTGCCACCGGTAAAACACCGATGATTGAATTTCCTGAAGGCGGCGTGTACACCATCACTCTCAACATTGTAACGGAGGAGGGATGCGCCCATGCTGTGAGACGCACCATTGAATTGGGCCAGGCAACGGGTACGGAAGCTCCCGAAAGAGAAAACCCTTCATTTATTGTCCATCCAAACCCGACTGACGGTAGGTTTTCCATTCTCCCTGTCGGAGATTGGATTGGGGGCGGCCATGAGGAAATGAGTGTAGTCCTATATGACCAACTGGGTCGGCAAGTCTATGGCCCGATCAGGTTCTCTGGTAATGGACCCGCCCAACTTGAAGTCGGAACCCTGTCTGGAGGACTCTATATGGTCAGAATCTCAGTAGGCTCGCAACACATGGTCACGAAAGTGGTTATACGATGAATGGAAATTTCATTCGTCAAACATAAGGATATTGACAGGCTGAAGTGGGACAGCTGTGTCCACTACGCCAATAACGGACATTTGTTTGGATATTCCTGGTATCTGGATAACGCGGCCGAAGAATGGGACGGATTGGTTGAAGGCGAGTATGAGTCAGTCTTGCCGCTCATCTACAAGACATCACCAAGCGGAAAGAAAATTCTATACACCCCGAATTTGGTAGCGGCTGCCGGTATTTATTCAGTCCATGTTTTATCAGAGACCCGGATTGAGGCATTCCTCAGTCAAATTCCTGATCAATATATATTCGGGACACTCCGGTTTCTTCCAGGCATCAGGCCAAAAGAAAGGACTCAAGGAGCAAGCAGGACAATGCTTGGATACCGGCTCTATATTCAGGAGCCATACGAAACCCTCGCCACAGCATATCGTCCCGAGCTGACACAAATGTTGGAAAAAGCTTCAAAGCGGGGGCTGGTTCCGCGGCACACTCCTCCAAAGCCAGAGCAAATCGCTGCCTTTTACAGAACCCATCATCCGGAAGGCCGAACGGATGTCAAAACATTCCACGCTTTGCAACGGATTATGTACAACGCATTGCATCGAGGCATTGGGTTTGCCTCTGCCATAAATGACCATCAAGGAAATGACCTTGCCATGAATTTTTTTCTCTTTTCTCATGGAAAACTGCTCAGCTTAATGCCAGTGAGCTCAAAAGAGGGGAAAAAGGCCGGAGCTTTGGAATATCTGTTCGACCTTATGATTCAAACTCAGGCGGGCAGACCGCTGATATTGGATTTTAATACCTCAGCTGATGCTCATCTCCCTGCCAGCTTTGGTGCACACCATGTCATTCATCACGAACTGGGTCATGAAGAAGCGCCACCCTCAAAATTGGGCAGATGGCTTTGGAACAGATTCAAAGGATAGCTGACTTCACTCAGAAACAGGCCTTCGGGAGGAGCGCTTTCGCTGCCGACCAGTCGCTCCTGCCTGTTCATAGCCGCTCTGACTTCAGCCAACGAAACCTTTCCCTTCGCCACATTCACACACATCCCAACAATCAGCCTGACCATACCCCTCAGAAATCGATTGGCTGCGATGCGATAGACCCAAAGTCCATCTTCAGTCCTTTTCTCCCATTCTGACCTATACAGCGTGCAGGCCATGGTGCGGGCGTCAGAACCGGATTTACAGAACGGATAGAAATACTGATACTCCATCAGCAGTGATGCCGCCTCGTTCAGCTCGTCCAACCCAAAGTTGGAGGCAGGTGGATATTGCCAGGCGGTTTCCGTACGGAAGGGGTTTTTCTGACACGAGATGAAATAGGTGTATCCTCTTCGGGTAGCATCAAACCGTGCATGAGCCTGATCATTAACTGGTTGAATGTCCCGGATGGAAATATCGGCGGGAAGAACCTGATTGAGCCGGTAGAGAAGCCACTCCGGCAAAGGAGTGTCCCACTCGAAGTGAGCCACATAATATGACGCATGAACTCCGGCATCTGTACGTCCGCAGCCAACAATTGGCACCTCATGTCGCAATAAGAGCCCAAGGGCCTCTTCGATGACCTGTTGGACCGAAAGACTGTTGGGTTGACGCTGCCAACCTGAATATGACGTACCACGGTATGATAATTCAAGAAAATACCTCATGAGTCATGAGCATAGAGGCTGATCCACAAGCGTACAGCACTGCTCTTAAAATAGGAAAAGCACTTGCAAGATGTCCCGCAAGTGCATTCCATAACTACAAAACCCCTTATTTCTTGAAAGGCAAGATAAGGAATAAATTCTGCATTCCGCAAATTTTTGGAAATTTTCATAGAGCTTTTGCGAAAAACTCCAACTCTTTATGCTGCTTTTAGGCTTGCAAGTTTCGATTTCTCGAACTTCTTTACGGCATATTCCCGATCGATGGTCAGCGTCTCAACAGGCTGAGAGGGAAGCTCAAACATGGCATCTGTCATAATGGCCTCACAGATGCTTCGCAGCCCTCTTGCACCAAGCTTGAAATCAAGCGCTTTCTCGGCGATGTAGTCAAGGGCATCATCAGTAAACTCCAAATTTATCCCTTCCAGCCGGAGCAGTTTTTTGTATTGCTTAACCAATGCATTGTGAGGTTCGACCAAAATACGCCGGAGAGCCGTTTTATCAAGCGGATCCAAAAACGCCAGCACGGGCAGTCTTCCGATGAGCTCTGGAATCAACCCAAATCCGCGAAGGTCTTGATGCGTGATATACTGCAATAAATTATCCTTCTCGACATGAGTCCGGTCTTTTTCTCCAAACCCAATGACCTGTGTATTCATGCGACGCGCAATGATCTTATCGATACCATCAAAGGCACCGCCGCAGATAAAGAGGATATTTTCAGTGTTCACCTTGACCAATTTTTGCTCCGGGTGCTTACGGCCACCCTGCGGGGGCACATTGACATCTGTCCCCTCAAGCATCTTTAGCATAGCCTGCTGCACACCCTCTCCTGAGACGTCACGCGTGATGGATGGATTATCTCCTTTTCGCGAGATTTTGTCAATTTCATCAATGTACACGATACCTCTCTCAGCTGCAGCCACATCGTAATCACAGACCTGCAATAACCGACTCAGGATGCTTTCTACATCCTCTCCGACATACCCTGCCTCCGTGAATACCGTGGCATCCACAATGGCAAATGGCACATTGAGCAAACGAGCAATTGTTTTGGCCATGAGGGTTTTGCCTGTACCAGTATGACCGACAAAAAGGACATTGGACTTCTCAATTTCAATTAAATCGTCGTCATCTCCTTGCCGAAGGCGCTTGTAATGGTTGTACACAGCTACAGACAGCAGTTTTTTCGCATCGTCCTGCCCGATGATATATTTATCAAGATGGTCCTTTATGTCTTTTGGAGTGACCGAATCTTTCAGTACAAAATCTGACTCACTCCCCGATCGCTTTTTGCCTTTCCCGTTGTTGTATAACTCCTCTTCGATGATTTCTCCGGCCTGCTCGACACAGACCTCACAAATGTGTCCATCAATACCAGCGATGAGAATCAGCGCTTCCGATTTGTCCCGCCCGCAGAAGGAACAGCGAAAATTTTGTTTGCTTTTCCGCATAAGATTACGCTTTTCGTGGACTGTGACGATCGAGCACCTCATCGACCAGTCCGTATTCCTTAGCCTCAGATGCAGTCATCCAGTTGTCTCGATCACTGTCTGTTTCTATTTGTTCGAATGCCTGCCCGGTATGATTGGCAAGAATGGTATACAGCTCGTCGCGAAGTTGTTTTGAAAATTCGTAGCTGATTTTCATATCTGAGAACGTACCTCTCATGCCGCCTGAGAGTTGGTGAATCATCACGCGCCCGTGCGGGAGGCAAGCTCGCTTACCAGTGGTACCAGCTGCGAGGAGGACTGCCCCCATTGATGCGGCAAGACCTGTGCAGATGGTTCCGATATCAGGTGAGACATATTGCATGGTATCATAAATACCCAAACCGTCGATGACACTGCCCCCGGGGCTATTGATAAAAATCTGCACATCCCGCTTAGGATCAGCAGATTCCAAAAACAGCAACTGGGCCTGAATGATATTGGCCACCTGAAAGTTGACATCGGTGCCCAGGAAAATGATGCGATCCATCATCAGGCGAGAGAACACATCGAGAGCCTGCACATTGAGCTGGCGCTCCTCGATAATATATGGTGTCAGGCTGCTGCGCACTTGCGCAGCAGTTTTGGACTGGTAGTCACTCAGCGTATTGCTGCTCATGCCCATATGCTTGACTGCATAGCTTTCAAAATCGTCTTTTCTAAACATGGGAATTTCTGTTTGTGGTTTGGTCTGTATTCACAGGGATTAACAGAACGAAGCCTGTTTTAGTTATCTGATAAAGGGGGTAGATTATTATTCCGCTTCGTCTGTCCGCGTTCCATCTTCTTTATGAGCCATCTCCCCCTCTTTCTCACCGGTCATAATTTTCCGCTGTGCCTCAAGTTTTTCCTCGAGATCGGGGAGTGGTAACACCTCCTCGGTGATGGAAAATAATTCAGATGCACGCTCAATTAGTTTTTCGCTGACCAGATTGCCGGCAAGCTCATCAGTATTTTTATCATCTTGCATAAATCGGTCTACAAGAGAATCGAGCATTCCCGGCTGTAATTGACTCGTATTCCCCCCAAAGTAGCTGATTACCTGATTTTTGTAGGCCTCACGAATATCTTCTTCAGTAACTTTAATCTCAAGTTTTTCGATCAGTTCATTCCGAATCCTCATCCACTGGAGCTGGTCTTTGACGCGCTCAACCTCCTGCTCAAGGTTTTCCAGGACCTCTGGTTCCTGAGTCATTTGTAGATATCTGGTCAGGAATTCATCCGGAAATTCGATGTGGTTTAACCCGGTGAGATACTCTTTGATTTCGAAAAACAACACCGAATCCGAAAGTTGTCTGTAGTGCTTAGCTAAATCCTTTCGAATAACTTCCTTCGCTTCTTCAACAGTGGTGATATCTTCTTTCCCGAAATATTTCGAAATAAATTCTTCATTGAGCTCAGGCCTCACCTTTCTGGAGACAGCTTCAATGGTACCTTCAAACCATTCTCCTACGTCTTCTGCCTCCTCCTCTGAAAGCATCAACAAATGTTTAAGGGTGTGTTCCCGAGTAGCATCTTTTTCAAGCGTATAAATATTGAATCGAAATTTGTGGCCCACTTCCTTCCCGATCACATTATTTCGAACATCTTCCGTCCCGATTAAATCAGCCGGTAGCATAAAATGAGAAGTATGGCCTTCTCCCTTGAGATCGTCTCCATCAAGTTCGGCAGCTTGTATGGTCAACATGTCATTCTCCTCAATTGGCCCATCCACCTCTTCCGATTCCGCCAACCGATCAAGTCCCTGATCCAGCTGCTTGTCAACCATCTCATCTGTAATCTCGGCAATATATCGGGTGAGGGCATCTTCTCCTGAAATTCCTTTTATCCCTGTATCCGGGTAAGCTCCCACATCAAACGTGAGAGTGAAATCACCAGGGTGATTCGGATCAAGATCATCGAATCCAGTCTGATCAGGTGCTGGGATTGGCTGGAAGATTCTTTTTCTGTTAAGCCCTTCCTTATCCATGTATTCATTCAGTTCGACCATAAACTTCCGTTCGAGCTGCGAAATGAGTACTTCCTTGCCTACCATCTTCCTAACAAAACTCATGGGCACCTTTCCCTTGCGGAAGCCTTTGAAACTCCCCTGATCAGCATACTTTTTGAGTTCTTTGGAATAAACATCCATATAGTCATCTGGCGTCAGTGTGACGCTGACGCGATGCTGAATTTGATTGAGTTGTTCTCTCTCGAATGTCGCCATACGACTTGCAGTTTTTGATGGTTGGAAATGCCCGACCCTCAGGCACTCGCTTCTAAGCGGGGGAATCAGTACGGGGTTCATCACCGGCCCTGAGAAAATCCATATGTGCGGGTGGAGGGACTCGAACCCCCACGCCGAAAGGCACCAGATCCTAAGTCTGGCGCGTCTACCAATTTCGCCACACCCGCAATCAGGATTTTCATTGGCTTCCAGCGGAAAAATGTCCATTGCTGGAAAATGACTGCAAAGATAGGGAATCTTTTCTCAAACACATACGCCAAGAAAGATGGGGAAATGCACCCCAAGCAGAAATCCAGGCAGAAATTATTTTCACGAATTTTCTGTTTAAAGGCAAAGAGAATGAAGAAGTATCAGTACATTGGTAAGACGCGGTAAATCCGGATATGCCGGAATGGATTATGATTGATGAGAAATTGACCACCACAGGAAGTGAGCGCCCCGCCAAAAAAGACGGGATTGTCCATGAAGAAAAGGAGCGTAAGTTAATCCAGCGCGCCTATCGAAAGTTGCTACGCTCCATCAAGTCGGAGATGGACGAGACTGACCGTGTCATGATTCGAAACGCCTATGAAGTAGCCGTTCAGGCCCACAGCCAGCAGCGTCGAAAATCAGGTGAGCCTTACATTCTCCACCCAATTGAAGTGGCGCGAATTTGTGCCGAGGAAATTGGGCTTGGGCCCACAGCCATTATTGGAGCCCTGCTGCATGATGTCGTGGAAGATACCGATATCACCCTCTCAGACATCAAGGAGCGATTCGGGACAAACATTGCCAAAATTGTGGACGGGCTCACAAAACTGGATGCCTCTTTCAATGTAGAAAGCCCGCAAGCGGAGAATTTCCGAAAAGTGCTCCGAACGTTGGTGGAGGATGTCCGGATTGTGCTCATCAAAATGGCTGATCGCCTGCACAATATGCGCACGCTCGGCTCCATGCCCCAACACAAACAGCTGCGGATTGCAGCAGAAACAAGTTACATATATGCACCTCTGGCGCACAGGCTAGGGTTATACAACATCAAGACAGAATATCAGGACCTTTGCATGAAGGTCACTAATCCGGAAGAATACCGGGAGATAGCCCGCAAATTACAGGAAACCAAAAGGGAGCGGAGTGCTTTTATTCAGGGTTTTATTGAGCCCCTCAAAGAAGCCCTTGGGCAATTGCGAGTGCCATTCAGAATTACAGGCCGGCCAAAATCAATCTACTCCATCAGCAATAAAATCAGGACAAAAAAGGTCGCCTTTGAGGAAATTTACGACTTGTTCGCCATTCGGGTTATTCTGGATGTACCCCGACAAATGGAACGAGAATACTGCTGGCGTGCCTACTCAATTGTCACCGATGTCCATCGCCCCATCCCTGAACGGCTTAAAGATTGGGTGACCACGCCAAAATCCAACGGCTATTCTTCACTCCACACCACAGTCATCGGGCCAAAAGGTCGTTATGTCGAAGTGCAGATTCGCACAGAGCGCATGGATGAAATTGCGGAACGTGGATTTGCTGCCCATTGGAAATACAAAGGTGGGGCGGACCAGCCAGATGTCTACGATGACTGGCTGGACAGTGTTCGCGAAGTGCTGGAAAATAAGGAAGCAGACGCAGTTGAGTTTCTCTCTGACTTCAAATCGGGCCTCTTCAAAAACGAGGTATTTGTCTACACGCCAAACGGAGACCTCAAGGTCTTGCCAGAGGGTGCGTCCGCACTTGACTTTGCGTTCAGCATTCACTCAGAGTTGGGGTCCCGCTGCAAATCCGTGCGCATCAATAAAATCGTCAAGCCCCTCGGCTACAAGGTCCAAAACGGTGACCAGATTGAAATCATCACTGATAAAAACCAAAAACCTACCGAAGGATGGCTCAAATTGGTGGTAACCGGTAAAGCAAGAAGTAAAATTCGCTCTTCAATGCGTGAGGAGCGGCGTAAACAAGGGGAGTATGGAAAGGAAGCCCTCGTCCGTAAACTCCGCAATATGAAGGCCGGTTTTGAGGAGAATGTCGATATGCTTGTCCGGTACTACGAACTGGACAACAGGCCTGATCTTTACTATGGCATTGCTATGGAGGAAATCAACCTTCAGGATCTCAGCCAAAAATTTACCCTCGACGGTCAGACCCTTACAGAAATCGCAGAACCAACTGAAAAAATCCCGGTCGTAGAGGAGCCACGCACCGGAAAACTGACTCGTAAGGCAAAAAAACAGGCCTCTTTCAAACCGAGGCTCATGATCAACGACCAACCAGCCAACCAGTTTCACTACACATTGGCAAATTGTTGCAACCCGGTCCAAGGCGATGAAGTCTTCGCCTATATCACTGCAAACAACGGAATGAAAATCCACCGCTCTGACTGCTCCAACGGCCTCCAGCTCATGGCAAGATACGGATACCGCGTGATGAAAGCTGAGTGGGTACATGCACCCGATTCTTCATTCGTAGCTGACATTTACATTACTGGAGTCGATGATGGCCCCGGGGTCATCAAGCAGCTCTCTGAACAAATCTCCAACAAACTTGGCCTTAATATCCGCTCATTCTATATCGATGGCGGAGAGGAAGGCTATTTTGAAGGCAGGATCAGCATCGTTGTCTCAAATACCAATCAAATCAGCCACGCTATACAGGTGCTCAAGGAGTTACCCCAGGTGCACACCGCTGAACGCCGGTCGCAAGAGAATTGAAGGCTGTCATTGCACTCGTCCCCTACCTCGAAAATCCTGATAGGCAGTCTGGGCATAGACACCCTCCAAATTGCTCCTTGAGTGCCTCCTGCGTGCGCATAATTACACTCGCATTCCGGCACCAGCAATTCTCATCCCCATAATCTGCAAAAACCCGCCCACACCGAGGGCAAGACACATCAAACGAGCGCTCAAGCTCAATATACACCCGCTGCACATCACCCCCCAATGGTGGGTTGTACTTACTAACCCTCACCGTCACCTCCAGAATCGAATCGAACTGAAACTTCAACCTTTCGATAATCTTCTGCGCCACATGCTCCAATAATTGCACCGGCTCTTTCATAATCAATTGCACAGCCCTGAAGACCGTTTCATAATTGATTGTCCCAGAAAGATCATCTTCCCCCGCCGCCTTGCCGAAATCAGTCCGGATGTACACATCCACCCCAAACTCATGCCCGGTCAGCCGCTCCTCCGGATAAAACCCATGATACGCCTGAAAACGCATCCCTTCCACTGCAATTTTTCCCATATACCTTTGATGTGCCAACAAATGTATGAGAAATCAGCAAAATGAAGTCCCGAACTGGTCGGACGACTATAGTGGTCCGACGACTATAGTGGTCGGACCAATTTGAACGATGCGCTGAAAGATATGGATACATGCCTTCAACTCCATTGATATCGCCACCAAATCCGTACATTTGCATCAAAACCATAAAGCACTAAACCATGCAGACGACACAAGAACTGAAGCACTCCCAGAAAGTGGATCGGTACGAGTACCATGACTACTATCAGATGGATGAACTTCTTGAAGAAGACCATCTTTTAGCCCGGGCGGCCGTGCGCGATTGGGTCAAGCAGGAAGTAAGCCCGATTATTGAAGAATATGCAGAGCGGGCAGAATGCCCGGCCCATCTTTTCAAGGGGTTGGCAGATATCGGTGCCTTTGGGCCGAGCCTTCCGGTTGAGTACGGCGGAGGAGGGATGGATGAAATTGCCTACGGAGTAATTATGCAGGAACTCGAGCGAGGTGACTCAGGGGTGCGCTCCATGGCCTCTGTCCAGGGCTCTCTGGTTATGTACCCGATTTTCAAATACGGATCGGAAG
>CAZMSQ010000003.1:98936-115622 GCA_964569025.1 uncultured Saprospiraceae bacterium
AAAAACGTAAGTACCTGCCTAAATTGGGGAGTGGAGAATTTATCGGCTGCTTCGGACTTACGGAGCCGGACCATGGGTCGAATCCCGGAGGGATGATCACAAATATCAGGGATGACGGGGATGCCTACATTTTGAACGGAGCCAAAATGTGGATTACCAATTCTCCAGTCGCCGATTTAGCTGTTGTTTGGGCGCGGGATGAAGAAGGAAAGGTACGGGGAGTGATTGTGGAGAAAGACATGCCTGGATTCTCGGCTCCGGAAATCCACGGAAAATGGTCGCTGCGAGCATCCATTACCGGCGAGCTTGTCTTTGAAGATGTGCGGGTACCGAAATCGAATGTACTCCCGAATATCCTAGGACTAAAAGGGCCATTATCCTGCCTGAGTAAGGCCCGCTATGGCATCGCCTGGGGCGCCATCGGGGCAGCACAGGACTGTTACGATTCTGCACTTAGGTACTCCAAAGAACGGTCTCAATTTGGCCGTCCGATCGGCGGATTTCAGCTCCAGCAGAAAAAGTTGGCTGAGATGATTACCGAAATCACAAAAGCACAGCTCCTGACATGGCGTCTCGGCACACTCGCCAATGTGGGAAAAGCCACTCCAGCCCAGATTTCAATGGCTAAGCGCAATAACGTACAAATGGCTCTGGAAGTCGCTCGCGAAGCACGGCAAATCCACGGCGGAATGGGTATCACGAACGAATATCCGGTGATGCGCCATATGATGAATTTAGAGACTGTCCTGACGTATGAAGGGACGCACGATGTGCACCTGCTCATTACAGGGATGGATATTACCGGCCTCAACGCTTTCAGTTGATGCATTTGGGAGTATTACTCCCTTTGAATATCTATTTTCTCTCGGCCTGAAAGGATGAACCCTCTTCATTCTTTCAGGCCTTTATATACAACGACAGGCCTTTTGAACGTTTGCTGTCTGACTGCATTTTTGGACTTTCCCCGATTTACTCCCCCCAATGTGCAGAAACCCAATTTTAAAGCATATGCGCGCCGCCTTTGTACTTATTCTTCTCCTTTCATTCCTGTGTCACCCTGAAGGCATCAGTCAGACTGTCGAACTGAGTAATCCTTCTTTTGAGGATGAGCCCCATATAGGAAAGATTCAGTCTCTTTACAATGCACGCACAACAATCAAGGACTGGGCTGATTGTGGCTCCTGGAGTGAATCACCCCCGGACATCCATCCTAGCGGGGGCTTTCCGGACACACTAGAACAGAACGGATGGGAAGTCGCTCAGCCCTCCCGCCACGGGAAAACCTTTCTCGGTATGGTTGTACGCGACAATGACTCATATGAAGCTATTTCACAGCCACTTCAATCCCCCCTCAAAAAAGGGACCTGTTATGCATTCTCCATTCACCTTTCTGCATCTGACCAGTACCTGAGCCAAAGCCGGACGACCGGACAAATGTCTCAATTTACCAAAGCGGCCGTTTTTCGGCTATGGGGAGGTACAGGCCCCTGCGAAACAATAGAACTGCTGGCTGAATCAGGACCAGTAGATCATTCCGAATGGCGTAATTATACGTTCAAAATTGAGCCGCGCAGAGACTACTCATGGGTTCGAATCGAGGCATTCTATCAAACACCCTCTTTTATGCCTTATAACGGGCATATATTGGTCGACCACGCCTCTGCCTTCCTACCCATCGACTGCGAATTGCCAGCTAATCAACTTGCTCAGAAAGAAGATTCGCCCGAGCCTGCGGCCCCTCAACCATCAAAACCAGGTCCTCAATCCTCCGGGCAGCCAGACAAAACGCAACCAGAACCTGCCGTTACGCTGAGCAAGACAGAACAACAGACTCCGGCAAGTTCTGAAACTGTAAAGAAAGACCCTCCAAAAGAGCGGATAATCAAAGAGTTGGAAGAGGGGAAAATTGCAAAAGGTCAGGTTATAAGACTTGACAAACTGTATTTTCCGGCTGACAGTGAAGTCATTGAGCCGGAATCTTTTGAACTGCTTGAGGAGTTATTTGTGTTCCTTAATGAGAATCCGAAAGTACGAGTGGAAATCGGGGGTCATACCAATACCATCCCAGATCCGGAATGGGCAGATTACCTTTCTCTTGAACGCGCTAAATCGGTGGCTTCCTATCTGATTGAGAAGGGGATTTCTACCAACAGATTAGAGACGAAAGGATACGGAAAGAATAAGCCCATCATTGCAAATGACCGACTCTCCCGCTATGCCCAACAGAAAAATCAACGGGTAGAGATCATGATTCTTTCTCTCGGAGACTAACGTAGGCGATTCATTGAACGGACCAGTTTATCGTCCTTGCTGATGGCGCGAAATGCCAGCACCATCAGGATGGCGTAGACAAAGGGCAGGGAGATTCCGGCAGACAACATAGCCGGGAGGCCTGCCGCAACTGCCTGATCAGTAAGGCCGAAAAAAGCGATGGCCCCAAGGCCGAATAAATCAGCACCGATGCCCATTCTTACCAATAGCATCTGACGCTTCCTGTCACTGTAGGCTGCCAGTGCAATCAGCGCAAAAATCGCGCTGAGTCCAAATAGTGCCAAAAGGCCAGAACTGTCAGTGACCGTAAATGCCCCATCGTCAAGCAAAGGAGAATCGGGAATGGATTGTTGAGAGGCTGCAAGTGGAAGAACAAAAAGACCACCAGCTGCAAGGGCGGCAAGAAATAGGAACAAGGATTGGATGCGCTGAATCATGTTGCGTACTTTAAGGCTGAACCCTTCAATATGGCTGGTAAAGGTACGAAGCAGCCAGTCCCTCCTCCAAATAGTTGACAAAAAAAGCACTAAAGTCTATGCATGAACTTTCGATTTGGGAACGGGAAACCTTTTTCCCTCCCTTTGATGCACTGATTATCGGTGCTGGCATTGTGGGTCTGGCAGCTGCTCTGAAATTGAAAGCGTTGAGACCCCGTTGGCGCATTGCTGTGTGTGAGCGAGGGTCGCTGCCACAGGGTGCAAGCACCCGGAATGCAGGCTTCGCCTGTTATGGAAGTGTCTCCGAACTCCTTCAAGACCTGACTCACAATACTGAAGATCAGGTTTTTGAGCTGGTCCAACAGCGCGTAGAGGGATTGGCACAACTCCGAGAATTACTTGGCGATTCTGCACTCCGCTATGAGACGACGGGAGGAACTGAAGTGTTTACTGATAAAGTCCGTTTTCGGGAATGTGCAGAGGCAATTCCTTGGCTCAACAGTCAGCTCGATAAACTGACTGGCATGGCACCTACATATCGAATTGTCAACCATGACCACGGAATGAAGGGAGTATGCGGGCAGATTTTTAGTCCTGGAGAAGGCCTGCTTCACCCTGGATATATGATGGCCAGTCTCCAGCGCAAGGCACGTGAAGCCGGTGTCAGCCTTCACTTCGGACTGGCCGTTGATGGGTGGAAGCCAGGGAAGGAAGGGTATGATATCCAAACGCGTGAAGGTATCGCCCTACAATCAGCCCGCATCCTATTGGCCACCAATGGGTTGAGCCGAAGGCTACTACCAGAACTTCCAGTACAGGGAGTCCGCAATCAGGTACTTGTGACTGAACCCATTTCCGGGCTTCGCCTGCGAGGAGCCTTTCACTATCAGGAAGGCTACTTCTACTTCCGTCACATCGGCAATCGCGTTTTGGTCGGAGGGGGGCGTCACTTAGATACTGATGGGGAGACAACAGATAAGTTCGGAAGCCACGACCCGATTCGGGATTCCCTTCGCACCCTGCTCCGGGATATCATCCTCCCTGGACAATCACCCCGCATAGATTATGCGTGGAGCGGTATTCTGGGGATCGGTGCCACCAAGCAGCCAATTCTTGCCGAACCCTTTCCCGGACTGTTTACAGCCGTCCGACTTGGCGGCATGGGCGTAGCCATTGGAGTGCATACAGGAACACAAGCGGCCCGCCTGATGACCTGTTGATCGTCCATAGACTCGATTTTCAGTATCTTTCGACGCGCATTGGATTTCCAAACAGTGTGCCTAACTTCCACATCATCTTGAAACAGATTTCTCCCCTCATCCCGGCAATTCTCTATCAGCATCTGCTGATTCTCCTATTGACTATCCTCCCCGGAATAGCTTGGTCACAGATCATGACCCGCGACACCTCCGGCGCAGAGGTCGACATTCTCAATGCAGCCCAACTCCAACAACTGACCATCGGGGATACCATTGTCCAGCAGCTCGAGGGAAAAGTCATCCTGCAGCATGACAGCCTCATCATGTATTGCGATACTGCCATCATCACGAATCGGGTCTATGTAAGGGCTGTGGGCAATATCATTATCCAGCAAGGGGACAGCCTGTCTGTATTTTCAGATTCCCTGTTTTATAACGGCAACAACCGCCTGGCCCGTCTGGCCGGAAAGGAGGTCATCCTTGCAAACAAACAAGAGCGCCTGTTTACCCGCGAACTCCTCTATGATGCCGCAACATCAGTGGCCACTTATCTAACCCGCGGATTGCTCGATAACGGTCGTACCCAGCTCAGTTCACAGACAGGCACCTATTTTGTCAACGACAGCATTGCGATCTTTCGCGACAGTGTGGTGGTAGTCGATTCGCTCTTTACTCTGCGTACCGATTCACTGCAGTTTGAAACCGACCGGAATATTGCACGCTACTACGGACCCACCCGCATTGATCAAGGAGAAACTGATTTGTACTGCGAATCAGGTTATTATGACATCACCAACGAGGAAGCACTCTTTGCCGGCAATGCCCAATACCGCAACGGTACACGCGAAGCCAGTGCCGACTCAATGCGCTATGAGGGCTTGCGCAACGAAATTCTTCTGGTCGGGGAAGTCATTGTTACTGAGCCGGACCGGAAAGCAACAGCTGAGCGTCTTCTCTTTTTCGAAGACACTGAAGAATACCGCCTTTTTGGCAATGCCTGGCTTTCAAACAAAGGGAAGGAAGTCCGAGGAGACACGCTCTATTTTGATGGCCGGCAAGAAGTCTATACCAGCTCTGGCCGATCAGTCCTGAGCGATTCATCCCAAATCCTCGAAGCCAGCTCACTCGATTTCGATGGTGTCACAGGATTGGGATTTGCCACAGGAGGAGTCTACTGGCAAGACACCACAGCGGGGCTGAGTATTGTGAGTGAAAGCGCCGACTATAACAGGGGCTGCGAATACATGCTAGCTACAGGCACACGACGCCCCCTTTTTATATCTGAAACAGAAGGTGACTCCTTATTTATGACCGCTGACACACTTATGTCACCGGGTATTTGCGACTCCCCCTCAATCAGTGGGCGCCGAATCCTTGCCTACCGCGATGTCCGCATTTTCAGCAGCGACCTTCAGGGTATTTGTGATTCCCTGCTCTACAGTGAAGACGATTCCCTATTCACACTTTTCCCCCTTTCCAAAACTCCTCTCCTATGGTCTGACACCTCCATGATGAAAGGTGACACGATACGCATCCTCCTTTCCGGCAACGCAATTTCAAAGGTCTTCCTTTCAAAGAACGCCTGGCTGGTCAATAGTCCTGACCTTCAATTCTTTAATCAAATCAAAGGCCGAGATATTGTCGCTACATTCAGAGAGGAGCAACTCCACGAAGTCATCGTCAATGGCAACGCAGAAGCCGTCTACTACATTCTTGACGAAACCGGCGCCTATGTCGGCCCCAATCAGGCCAGCAGCAGCTCTATGCGCATTTCTTTCCATGAAGGCCAGGTGTCAGACATCCGCCTATACAACTCCCCAGAGGGCGAACTCAAACCGCTGGTTGGACAGGGCGTCCGCCTCTCCGGCTTTCCTTGGTCTGAAGATTGCCGCCCCAAATCAGTAGCCGATTTATTCCCGCCTGAGTATTGTGATGGAAAAAATGAGGGAGAATGAGAATGCGCTGCCAATTCAAATACCGGCATCTTTGCAAATTATAACCGTCTTTTGACGACCAAATCTCTGATAAAAATCCTTCAGGGTGATAAATCTCATTGACACTAAGTCCTAAAACAAGCATTCTTGTCTTTGAATACCCAAAAGACTATCGGATAATGAGGTGTTTCTATTGGGAAGATTTTATTGAGAAACAGAAAGTTGAATAAAGCGTCCATTTTTCTGTCGTTTAGAAATCTGTAAAATACCGTCAGACTTGACTTGGACGCTCAGGCGACAGTATCCTCAAAGCCATCTGAAGCAAATATGAGAAACAGTACAGAAAGCCGCCGTTTAAGAAATGGGATAGATTCTGACAGAGAAATGAAGAGAAACTAAGAAGAAATTACTCCCAAAACAAGGAAAAACGTCATCTGGGGCAAGAAATTATTTCATTGTCAGTCACAAATAACTTACCTTATTTCGCAAAAGGCATGGATTGGTACGCAATTTTTATTTGCTACTCATTAATTTCCGGATAAATCGGCCTGCCAGAAAAGTCAATTCACTATGACTCCACACGTCGCAATTATTTTAACTGATTCCTGCAAGCGGATTATGTGGGTTAACGAAGGGTTCACTCATCTGACAGGGTATGACATGGGAGAGGTGATTGGCAAGAATCCTGGATCGGTCCTTCAGGGACGTCGCACTGAACCCGAAATTGTCAGAAGGCTAAGCAAAAGCCTTGAGCGGCGGGAAGCCATCAAAGCCACCATTACCAATTACCGGAAAAACGGGGAGGAGTACCCATGCAGATTGGTGATTCACCCTGTATTTGACTTTGACGGCACGCTCACCAATTTCATTGCTTTTGAAGTTGATGCATCGGTTGTGCCCGAAGAACGTGAGCTTCCTTTGCTGCAGCTCAAGGAAAAATACCGCACCAGCAGTCTGGATGGTTTGAAGGAAGAAGATCTTTTTCAGCGCCTGGATTATTTGATTTCAGTCGATGAAATTTTTCTCAACCCCAATCTTTCGCTCAAAGAAGTCTCTGACCAGTTACACACCAACACAAAGTACCTCTCTCAGGTCATCAACACGCGGTCAGGCCAGAATTTTCACCGGTACATCAACGAGTACCGCGTGAATCACCTCAAGGAAAAACTCAAAGACCCGGATCTCCGCCACCTCACCCTCCATGGCATTGCCCTCCAGTGCGGCTTCAACAGCAAATCGACTTTTTACAAGGTGTTTAAGGAAATTACCGGCCTGACGCCAAAGGAGTTTCTGGAGGTACAGCCAGATTTGGCTGATTGATTTATTGGTGACCCACCGAAATTAATCCGCCCAGCACCTCAAATGGTTGTGTAAGCCAACCAATCTTCTTCTTTGCCCTGGCCATATAAATCAGTCGGGAGGTAAAATAATTTATCCGAAACAGGCGGAAGAATATGACCCCGGGCCATTCAGCGCGGCCATTCAAGATGAGGGAATTTGTCAACCGAAGAATCGGTCTATTTCAATTCACTCGGTGACAGCAAACTGCATGCTGCTCAATTTTTTCAAAATGGTATTGAAAAAAGAATCCCGACGAAAGCACAATGCCTTGTCGGGATTTATTTCAGCGCATCTACCCCTCTGAAGGGGCGATCAACTGTTTTTATTGCTCAGAATCAGGCTCTACGCCCCCATCGAGGGCATCCTGATATGCGCGAAGCTCTTGCCACTTACCGGCAGCGGCCAACTCGGCTTGCTTGGGCCACGTGGTTGGATTGTGCATTTTGTAACGTGATCCAGCAGCTTCAAGGATCTCCCGAATTTTATCTGGGTCACTTCCAGCTACCTTTTCCCATGTATCGAGTCCCCCTTCGGCAAGAAGAGAGGCAATTTTCGGACCGACACCCTCAATGATCTTCAGGTCATTTTCTTTGACCTTGGCGTATGGATTGGGGGCTTCTTCAACAACAGAGTCATTGCTGTCCCAGTCGGAATCATCGAAATCAGGTTCTTCCAAAGGCTCGGAAGCAGGTGCTTCCTGTACCGCCACATCAGCTATTGGGGCTGAAGCGGCAGGTGCTGCTTTTGCACCAGCGACCGGAGCAACCGTTTCTGCGACCTCTTCACCGGCGGGCATGATGCTGATGAATGTGCGGTTATTTTTCTTGCGGTGGAACAATACAGTCCCTTCTACACGGGCATGGAGCGTAAAATCCTTACCCATGTACACATTTTCTCCGGCATGGAAGCGCGTTCCGCGCTGTCGCACCAAAATATTCCCGGCTTTGGCCAACTGGCCGCCGTAGAGTTTCACGCCAAGGCGCTTGCTGTTACTGTCTCGTCCGTTGTCGGTACTACCAACACCTTTTTTATGTGCCATGGTTGCTCAGTTTTCGAATTGAGAAATGGATCAGTTAGAAAGATTCAGACAGTAATGCCTTCGATCTTGATTTTGGTGAAAGACTGTCGGTGACCATTCTTCACACGATAGCCCTTACGGCGCTTCTTTTTGAAGACAATCACCTTGTCTCCTTTCTGATGACCAAGAACCAGGGCGCGAACCTGCGCCTTGTCGATGACGGGCGTTCCGATTTGGGTTTTGCCGTCACGATTGATGAGGTGCACATCACCGAAGCTCATGCTGTCACCTTCAGATGCATCCAGCTGGTGGACGAAGAGCTCTTGCCCTTCCTCGACTTTAAACTGTTGACCAGCGATGGTTACAATTGCAAACATGCCTGTAAAATTTAGGTGGTATTTAAAAAGCGGTTGCAAAGATAGCATTCTTCCTGCGGAAAAACAACGGCTTATATCAATTTTTCAAGCCGAAACTCCGTTCTCAGACGCTGCCCATTGCGTTCCACCACCAGTTTGATGCGTTTGCCAATCCACTTGCGCAATACTTTGGTAACTGAGGCCATGCTTCTCCACCGCGCCGGCAAACCATTGACAGAGACCAGCCGGTCGCCCCGTTGCAGTCCGGCGTGAGCTGCCGGCGAGCCTTCTACAATATGGCTGATTACCATCTCTCGGAGATTTTCGCCGCCGGCCACCAGAACCAATCCGCTTCGATCATATCGAAACGCCTCCTGCCATTTTCTGACTGGCCGTACATACAACCGTTCATCCACATAATCCAGCCACACATCAAACCGACTAAGCAACTCATTCCCTATCAACCCATTGCGGCTCACTGAAACTGGCCACTGAAGCGAATCCGGGATATCCTGAAAACTGGTCACAATATCCTGAAATGCGAAAGGTCCAATCTCTAGCCGCGGCACCCGACTCACAAACCCGGATACCTGCCCGCCCAGTCCGGCTCCGACTGAGGTCAGAATGGAAGTCTTCGGCACTTCCAGATCAGGATGCGTATGTGCCGACACCAGAGCCGTCAGTCCGGCACCGGTATCAATCAGGAAGCGCAAGTCGCGCAAGGTATCACCCTGAGGCGTGACCATAGCCGCCTCCACAAACGGACGCTGGTGCATCACCGAAATTGGCAGCTCGCGGTATTTCCCCCCTGGCGGCTTAAACGATGCTTTCCTTCTCAGCCTGAGCTGTCGTCTGCGATAATCAATATGAATGACAAACATCCGAAATAGACTGGCACCCAATATCCCGTGAACTTCCTCGCCGAGCAGCCTTTCCAGTTGAAGCGTATTGCGCTCCAGCACCACCAGATTTTGCCTGCGCGCCTCCAGCGGACCGATAGAGAGATCAACGTTGGGGCTGAGATATGCACGGAGGTCTTTCAGCATATCAGCGCCAAGCACCTTGATTTCGCGCGTCACGGTCATGCCAAGAAACGGCAAAAACGCCTTTTCTAACAGCACGATATTCTCCGCCCCAGTATCAAAGATAAACTTCATGGGCGGCCCCCCGTTGATGCGCACCGGGATGAGAATCAGGTGAGATTTCATTTCAAAAGGCAAGACCACCTCAGTCAGCTCTTCATCCTTGAAAAATACCCCCCAGTCCTGGGCTGCTGCCGAAGGCAGCAAAAGGCAGAACAGGGAAAGAAGGAGTAGGAAGCTGGGGGTATGGGGGGAGCTGCGATGCATTGGTGTTAGTTGGGGCACCCACAAGGGGTGCCCGTGCATAAGTGTGGGGGCACCCACAAGGGGTGTCCGTGCATAAGTATGGGGCACTCACAAAGGGTGCCCATGTGTAAGCTTGGGGGCACTCACAAGTGGTGCTCTTGCATAAGCTTGGGGGCACTCACAAGGGGTGCCCTTGCCCAAGTGTAAGGCATCCACAAGGGGTGACCTTGCTTTGGACTTAGAGCTTCCGTGAGGGAGCCTCTTACGTCAGCCTTGTCGAAATGCTGGCGGCTAAGCCAGCATTTTGACAAGGCTGACAACACCCGCAATCACATATTGCACCCCAATAGCCATTACCAAGAATCCCATGATGCGGGTCATGGCACGGATACCTGCCTCACCGAGTACCCTGTAAAAATAAGGGGAAAATTTGAGGATGAGAAAGACCGTCAGACCCGTGGCAATGACCACCGCTACGATGAGACCGCGGGAATCCCAGGCAGTATGCTCGGCATACATGCCGATGAGCAAGGAAATAGAACCCGGACCTGATAACAGGGGCATCGCCATCGGGGAAAATGAGATGTCATCCTTTTTGCGGGCTTCGTCCTGTACCTTTTCTCCAACTGCACGACTCTCCTCAAACTTGCCGCTGAGCAGGGCATAGCCTGAGCTGAGAATGACCATCCCACCTGCAATCCGCATAGCATTGAGATCGATGCCGAAAAAATTGAGAATGGTAGTGCCGGCAAAAAAGAAAGCCAGCAGAATGCCCACAAAATAGACACTCGTCATGAGGGCCGTGTGCCGACGCTCATTGGGGGTCTGATTTGGGGTCATGGCCAAAAATACCGGAACCGCACCAAATGGATTCACCACTGAAAACAAAGAGGCGAATACACCGAAGAATAATGTGAACATGGCAATAATTTTGTTTTTTTATTTTTTATGGCTTCTTTCAGAATTTTATTCTGAATGAATCAGGCGCAATAGTACAACGAAGCCCCCTATTTGGTTCCGTTTTTTTTGTGAATTTTTGATGAATTTTTCCGGCATTCTCCGCACCCCTTTTTCCCCCTCCCGATGCCCTTCGTTTTTCAGTACCTTTGGGCTTTTGGAACCTTCACATTTTGCACCATACAAACCACCCGGACCGTGAAAAAGCACCTGATCACCTCCGCCCTCCCCTACGCAAATGGCGCCCTGCATCTGGGCCACTTGGCCGGTGCCTATCTGCCAGCAGATATCTACGCACGCTACCTGCGATTACAGGGACGCGATGTGGTGTTTGTATGTGGCTCCGACGAGCATGGCGCAGCTATCACCATGCGGGCCAAGCGGGAGGGGGTGTCACCAAAGGAAATCATCGACAAGTACCACACGCTCAATAAATCATCCTTTGAACGACTCGGCATTTCATTCGATATCTACCATCGCACAAGCTCATCCCTTCATCACGAAACTGCGCAGGCATTCTTCAAAACCCTTCACGACAAGGGGGGAGAATTTGAGGAGCGCACCACAGAGCAGTATTATGACGAGGACTATGACCAGTTTCTGGCCGACCGCTACATAAAGGGCACCTGCCCGAAGTGCGGGTATGAAGAGGCGTATGGCGACCAGTGTGAAAGCTGCGGGTCGGATCTTTCGCCCCGCGAGCTGGTCAATCCAGTTTCCATGCTGAGTGGCAAGGCACCAGTGCTGCGAGATACGACCCACTGGTATTTCCGGCTGGACAAACACGAAGGGTGGTTGAGAGAATGGATTGAGAATGGCCGGCTGGACGGAAAGCAGCACCATGATCCTTCAGGGTGGAAGCGACATGTGACCGGGCAGTGCCTCTCATGGCTCGATCAGGGCCTCCAGCCGAGGGCCATCACGAGGGATTTGGATTGGGGCATTCCGGTGCCTTTACCCGGAGCCGAAGGGAAGGTGCTGTATGTCTGGTTTGATGCCCCGATTGGGTATATCTCTGCCACGCGCCAATGGGCTGCAGACAACGGGAAGGACTGGCAAGATTACTGGATGGATGGGCGCGGGCATGATCTGGAGCTGATTCACTTTATTGGCAAAGACAATATTGTGTTTCACTGCATCGTCTTTCCCGCCATGCTCAGGGCGCATGGCGGCTATGCGTTGCCCAAAAATGTGCCAGCCAATCAGTTTCTGAATTTTGAGGGCGAAAAATTTTCAAAATCGCGTGGCTGGGGCATCGAGCAGCATGTGTATCTGGAGGAATTCCGTGACTTTCCCAATAAGGAAGACGCACTGCGGTATGCCCTGATTCGCAACATGCCTGAAAATCGGGACAGTGACTTCAAGTGGGACGAATTCGTAGAATACCACGACAAAGAGCTGGCTGACAACCTTGGCAACTTCATCAATCGGGTGGTGGTGCTGACGAATAAATACTACGAGGGTGTCACCCCTGCCTGCTCAACGCCCCTCAAGGATACCCTCGTTCCAATCACGGAGCATGCCGCTAAACTCTGTGAGCAGATCGAAGCGTACACCTTCAAGGCGGCTGTTCAGACCCTGATGGAGCTCTCCTCCTGGGGCAATGTCTATTTACAGGATGCAGCCCCATGGGCCATCTACAAAACAGACCCTGATAGCCAGAAAATTGCCGACACCATGGCGGTAAGCCTCCAGGTGGCTGCTGCCCTGAGTGTTTTGTGCGAGCCTTTCATCCCATTCACTGCTGCTCGTCTGCGTAACGTACTCAACCTTCCTCCACTCGAAAATGGCGATTTAGGCCTCGCCCTGCAAGCCCTTGAGGCGGGTAAGCCACTTATCCCGAAAGGCCATTGCATTGGTGAGCCGGAAATCCTATTCGCCAAAATTCAGGACCGTAAAGACAGCAGTCGCCTTGAAATCATTGAGCGACAGAAAGCCCTGCTGGCAGACATCCTCGAAGCCGAGCAAACCACGGACTATCCGCCGCTCAAGCCCGAGATTCAGTTTGAAGATTTCAACAAGCTGGACCTGCGCGTGGGTCGCATCACCGCCGCCGAAAAAGTACCAAAAGCCAAAAAGCTGCTCAACCTCACGGTTGATATGGGCTTTGAGCAGCGTACCATTGTCTCAGGTATTGCAGAATTTTTCGAAGCCGAATCGGTGGTGGGGCGGCAGGTCGTGGTGGTGGCGAATCTGGCGCCTCGCAAACTACGTGGCATTTTGTCTCAGGGCATGATTCTGATGGCCGAGAATGCTGCCGGGGAATTGGTATTTGTGGGGCCGGAAGGAGAAGGGCAAGAGGGGTTTGGAGTGAGGTAGGAGAATAAAGATTACTCACCCTTCACCTCCATCCATTCCACAATCCTCCCGGCCACATCCACCCGAGTCACCGTTTCAATCCCTTCCAACCCGGGCGAGGCATTGACCTCCAGCACCAGCGGACCCCGTTGAGATGTCAGCAAATCCACCCCTGCCACATCGAGCCCCATGACACGGGCTGCGCGTACTGCCACATCTTCCTGCTCCGGAGTAAGCGTCACCGGATGGCCCTCGCCGCCGAGATGGAGGTTGGCCCGAAACTCCCCGTCTGCCGGGGTGCGCTGCATGGTAGCCACAACCTCGCCACCCACCACCAGTACGCGCAGGTCTGCGCCCTTGCTTTCGCGGATGTATTCCTGCACGATGAAGCGCTGACGAGCGGCCTGAAAGGCATCAATAATCGCCAAAGCAGTTTGTCTGTTTTCAACCAGCACGACCCCCATCCCGTGAGTCCCTTGCAGGAGTTTGATAATAATTGGCAGGCCACCGACTGAGTCGATAAGTGATTCGGGGTCGTGGTTGGTATGAGAGAAGACAGTTTTTGGAATCTGCAAGCCCTCGCCGGCCAGCAGCTGGCAGGCGCGAAGTTTGTCGCGAGAACGGATCAAGGCATCGGAACTAACGGTTGTGCTGACCCCCATCAGTTCGAATTGACGGATAACAGCTGCGCCCTGGTCCGTCATGGAGGCACCAACCCGGGGCAAGATGGCGTCCACGTGACCCAGTGACCGTCCTTCGTACAGGAGCTTCGGCTCAATTCCAACACAAATCTCGCAATTCAAAAAATCAATCACGTGGGCATTATGCCCGCGGGCGCGGGCTGCACGCAGAAGACTCTGGGTGCTGTAGAGATGGGTGCCGCGTGACAGGATAAGCAGGCGCATGGGCGTGTAGAATCAGTGACGCCCTGCACCATGCAGTGCGCTTTGAGGGTTTGAAATTGCAACTTCTTCGTGGATTTACCTACCTTTAAGGGTATCTTTTTGAACACAATCAACATGTCCTCTTCTCCCACACCAGTCAATGACAAACGCACCATCAATGCCTGGGCCATGTTTGACTGGGCCAATTCGTCCTATGCGTTGGTCATTATGACCGCCATTTTCCCCATTTATTTTGAGAATGTGGCTGACAACCCCATCCGCCTGTTAGGTTGGGAATTCTCAAATTCTACCATTCTCTCCTATACATTTTCAGCGGCCTATCTGCTTATCGCTATAGTCTCTCCAGCCCTGTCCGGCATTGCCGACTACGGTGATCGAAAGAAGTTTTTCATGCAGGTATTTACTTGGATGGGGGCCATTGGTTGCATGACACTGTTTTTCTTTACCGATGCCGACACGACTTGGATTGGACTGGCCTCCTTGATGCTGGCTACCATCGGATTTGCGGGCGCCCTTGTCTTTTACAATGCCTACCTCCCGTTGATTGCCACCCCCGACCGGTATGATTTTATCAGTGCTAAGGGGTTTGTGTACGGATACATCGGCAGTCTTATCCTGCTTGTGGTCAATCTGGTCATCTTCATGAAATACGAGTGGTTCGGCCTTCCTGACGGGGGCATGGCGGCACGGATTGACTTTGTGCTGGTGGGGCTTTGGTGGATTGGTTTTGCCCAGATTCCATTTCGCAGGCTACCGCCTGACAGGCCACTCGAAACACCCATGTACAAGCTGGTCAGCAAAGGCTTCGGAGAAATCCGCCGGGTGTGGAATGAGGTCCGCCATGAAGTCCACACCCGCCGTTTTCTGGTGGCGTTTTTCTGCTTCAGCGCCGCTTCACAAACGGTGTTCTTTCTGGCAACTCTCTTTGCCACAAAAGAACTGCAAATAGAAACGACCAAGCTCATTATGACCATTCTTCTACTCCAGGTAGTGGGCATCGGGGGGGCGTATCTGTTTGCATGGCTCAGCAAGTTGTGGGGCAACAAGCGGGCCCTCATTCTGACGCTGGTTACCTGGATGGTGGTCTGCCTCATCGCCTATTTTACCACTGAAGAATGGCAGTTCTTTCTTGTAGCAGCCTTATTGGGTCTCGTCATGGGAGGCGTACAGGCCCTTTCAAGAGCGACCTATTCTAAATTCTTCCCAACAGACCTCCACGACACTACCTCACATTTCAGCTTTTATGATGTACTGGAAAAGGGAGCCATTGTATTTGGCACCTTTAGTTTCGGGCTGATTGAGCAACTTACCGGAAGTATGCGCAACAGCGTGCTTTTTCTCATTCTTTTCTTCATCATCGGCATCGCACTGCTTTGGCGTGTCAAGGTCATCCCGGCCGATGCCCAGCACCTTTCAACCACACAAATACAATGACTCGTCTGGAACATATCGGTATTGCCGTTAAGGATCTCGAAGCGAGCAATGAGCTTTTTTCCCTCCTTCTGGGAAAGAAGCCATATAAAGTTGAGGAAGTCCTCTCGGAGAATGTCCTGACTTCGTTTTTCAAAATCGGCGAGTCAAAAATCGAACTACTCGAAGCCACTTCGCCTGAAAGTGCGATCGCCAAACATCTCGAAAAACGGGGCGAAGGGCTGCACCATATCGCCTTCGAAGTAGAAGATATCCGTTCGGAAATGCAGCGCCTCAGGCAAGCCGGCTTCACCCTCCTCAACGACGAGCCCAAGCGCGGAGCCGACAATAAGCTCGTGTGTTTTTTGCACCCAAAGGGTACCAATCGGGTATTGATTGAGTTGTGCCAGGACATCCGAGAGGAGGATCAGGCCTGAAATGGAGTTTTCTCAATACCTCATTGCCATCGCCGGTGGCTTCATCGCCGGGGCGATTAACACCCTTGCCGGCAATGGCTCAGCCATCACCCTGACCATCCTGACTGAAATCTTGCAGCTCCCCCCCAACATCGCCAACGGTACAAACCGGATCGGCGTCTTTTTCCAGACTTCCCTGGGCGCCTTTGAATTTTATCGTCACGGCAAGTTGCAGCTCAGGCGCAGTGGTTTGTATATTCTTATTACCATCATTGGCTCAGTTGGAGGTGTTGCCACCGCCATCATGGTGACCCATGCCCAATTCAAGGCCGTATTCAGTTACCTCCTTGTTTTCATGCTCATCACCATCCTTGTCAAGCCAGGCCGCTGGCTCAAACCTTCCGAGCAATCTTTCCGCCTACCCTTGTGGGCCAGCATCCCCCTTTTTCTGGCCCTCGGATTTTACGGTGGCTTTATTCAGATGGGCATGGGTATCTTCTTCCTCGCTGCCATGGTCCTTCTGGCCCGCTACTCCATCATAGAGGGCAACGCTGTCAAACTCTTCGTAGTTGGCGCCTACACCTTCATCGTCATCCTGATATTCCAATGGCGCGGCCTCATCGACTGGCAGGCCGGCCTCATCATGGCCATCGGTCAGTCAGCCGGCGGCTGGCTCACCGCCAATCTTGCCGCCCGCCTCCCCGGCGCTAGCGTCTGGGCCTACCGCCTACTCGTCGTCATCGTAGTCCTGGCCATCCTCCTGGCCTTTGACCTCCTCTCCCTCACCCCCCACTAACCCCGTCCGACCGCTATACC
>CAZMSQ010000003.1:115722-117408 GCA_964569025.1 uncultured Saprospiraceae bacterium
ACTGGCACAGGCCTTGATTTCAGCGGAATGAGAGGGGTAAATGGAAACACGTAGCCAATTGTTAACCTTTTTTTAAGATGGGGTTCTGGCATACGAATTTTTCATTCCCGTAAGTTAATTTTTCCATTCTTCATCATTAAAACGCATGAGTCTATGAAAAGGACAATGGTATTTTCGGGCCTCATTGCACTGGTCGTCTCACTGGGTACGATTGGGGCCTTCCAACTGATGAATGGCGGTGAGCGTGCCATTCGTATTGAGCATATTGAAAGTAGCCCGGCACGGGGAGTGCTGATGAGTGTTGACGAAAACGGAGCCATTACCCCGCTAAACTTCACTGAAACAGCAGCGAAGGTGGTTGATGCTGTGGTGCATATTAAGAGCACCCAAACCATTGAAGCAAGGCGTCAGGAGCCACGGGGGTATCGGCAAATGCCGGATCCATTTCGGGATTTCTTTGGTGAGCGTGGGAATCCTTTTGAGGAGTTTTTCAGATTTGAGCAGCCACGAGGGCCAGAGGCACGGGTAGGTACAGGCTCTGGAGTCATCATAAACCCTGATGGGTACATTGTGACCAATAACCATGTGATAGCCGATGCAGATGATATCGAGGTCACTTTGGCTGATAATCAATCATTCAAAGCCCGGGTTGTAGGTACAGACCCCAGCACTGATCTCGCACTTTTGCAGATTAAAGCAGACGGCCTGCCTTCTTTGCCTCTGGTCAATAGCGATGATGTGCAGGTTGGAGAGTGGGTATTGGCTGTGGGCAATCCGTTGGGCCTGAATTCGACTGTAACTGCAGGGATCGTGAGTGCCAAGGGTCGAAACATCAACATCTTGCGCGAGCGTTTTGCGGTAGAGAGTTTTATACAAACGGATGCAGCCATTAATCCCGGCAACAGTGGAGGAGCACTTGTTAATCTGCAAGGGGGGCTGTTGGGCATCAATACTGCCATTGCGAGTCCGACTGGCACTTACGCCGGTTATGGCTTTGCTGTGCCCAGCAACATAGTCAGCAAGGTGGTGGAAGATCTCCTGGAGTTCGGGAGTGTCCAACGGGGTGTATTGGGCGTCATGATTCGTTCAGTTGATGGCAATCTGGCCCGCGAGAAAGATCTGAGCACCACAACCGGCGTCTTTGTTGACAGCCTTCTCGAAAACAGCGCAGCAGCAGCAGCTGGCATCCAGCCCGGAGACGTCATCATAGCCATTAATGACAACGAGGTGAAAAGCTCGCCTGAGCTCCAGGAGCTCATCGCTCGCCGCCGACCCGGTGATGTTGTGGAGGTTCGCGTCTTGCGAAACGGCAGTCCGAAAATATTCAATGTAACACTTAATACGCGAAACGGACGCCCTGCCATTGCAGCCTCCAAAAATCAAGCTGATGACCTTCCCTCCCTACTCGGTGCAGAGTTCGAAACCATAGAAAAAGACCTGGCCACTCGACTCGATATTGAAGGTGGCGTCAAAATTGTCTCACTGTCTGATGGACGCTTACGCCAGCAAACAGATATCAGGGAAGGCTTCATCATCACCCGCATTGACCGTGAGCCTGTCACCAACGTCGAATCCCTCGAAAAGGCTTTGTCTTCCAAACGCGGTGGCGTCATGCTGGAAGGCGTCTACGAGGACGTACCTGGTACCTTTTACTATGCCTTTGGAATGCCCGGCTAACTGGTCCGA
>CAZMSQ010000004.1:0-35588 GCA_964569025.1 uncultured Saprospiraceae bacterium
TCAAGCCATGCCTCTGTCAACTGAAGGGAAAGTTCTCGTGCCTTTATCCGAGCCTGAAGAGGAATCAAGGGTGTCATCCGCTTCGCTGCCTCTTGTCTGGCTGCCAGCGTTCCGGGCCATGGGAAAGCTTGTCCGGCGCTGAGCCGGATCCACTGCGGTCCAAGTCGGGTTTCAACGGGCAGGGCAAACATGCCCAATCCGAATTCTGTAGCAGGTAGTTGTCCCGCCGCAAGGATTTCCTGGTCAGCGATGCCAGATTGGGTTGCATACATGGCCAGCTCCGGGTTTCGAACCTCAAGGAGACCGAGCAGGCTGTCGAGCGACTGACTCCTGAGGGGTCCACATAGAAACGTCATCAGGGCGGCAAGGCAGGCCATATGAATATCGTTTCGAAAATTACGCATCTGACTCAGATTCAATGGATGATGCAATTTCAGGAGAGACATTCTTCATCTTGAACTCTTGCCAGATGGCATAGACAACAGGTACGGTAAACATAGTCACTGTCTGGAGAAGCATTCCTCCAAGGGTTGGTATTGCCATTGGGACCATGATATCGGCTCCCTTTCCGGTACTTGTCAGAATGGGCAGCAGGGCAAGGATGGTGGTAGCAGTGGTCATCATGGCAGGCCGGACGCGGCGCAAGCCGGCTGCTACGACAAGCTCCGTAATGTCTTTTCTGTTGGTTGGTCTTTGACCTGCAAAACTTTGCTGGAGAAATGTGCCGACCAGCAGACCGTCGTCGGTCGCAATTCCAAAAAGAGCCAGAAAACCGACCCACACTGCCACACTGAGGTTGACAGGTGCAATCTGAAAAAGCTGGCGGAGGTCTACCCCTAGTATTTCACCATCCAGAAACCATGGCTGTCCGTAAAGGTATAGGAGAATGAAACCCCCGGAAAAGGCCACAAATACACCGCCAAAGACCATGGCCGAGAGGGGGATGGAGCGAAAGTGCAGATAGAGGAGCAAAAAGACCAGTGCAAGAGCAGCAGGCAGGATGACCGAGAGTCGCTCCGATGCCCGCTGCTGTTGCTCATAGGTGCCGGCAAACTGCCAGGAAATACCATTGGGCACAATGAGATTTCCCGTCTCAATCCGCGATTGAATGTACGCTCGCGCACGACTGACCACTTCCACTTCTGCCAACCCATCTTCTTTGTCAAAAAGCACGTATCCGACAAGAAATCCATCTTCGCTTTTGATGGCCTGTGGACCTCGCTCATACGTGATTCGCACCAGTTCGCCGAGAGGCACCCGTACATCGCCCGGGGCAGTCACCAAAATTCTGGATAGTCCCTCCGGATCACTGCGAAGCTCTCTCGGATACCTGACCCGAATGGCATAGCGCTCCCGACCCTCGACGGTAGTTGTCATAGCCATGCCGCCAATGGCAGCCTGGATGTGGGTTTGCACCTGACCGACCGTCAGCCCGTATCTTGCAATGGCCTCCCGGTCAATGTCCAGCAAAATGTAGGGTTTGCCAACAATCCGGTCAGCAAATACGGCAGAAGCCTTCACACCATCCACATTTTTCAACGCTTCCTCAAGCTGAAAACCAAATTGCTCGATTGTCCGCAAATCAGGCCCTTTCACCTTGATGCCCATAGGTGCCCGCATGCCCGTTTGAAGCATTACCAGCCGGGTTTCGATGGGCTGAAGCTTTGGGGCGGAAGTGACACCGGGCAGACGAGCTGCCTGGACAATTTCGTTCCAGATATCTGCGGGACCTGAAATGTGGTCCCTCCATTGCCTGAAATATTGCCCCTGTGCATCTTCTACCAGGTTGCCTGATTCGTCTCTGACAAATGCCCCTTCAGAATTTGTTCGGAATCTCATCCGCCTGCCACGGTCATCCGTCTTGTACTCACTCTTGTAAAGAATGACATTCTCATACATGGACATGGGAGCCGGATCAAGAGCACTCTCCACCCTTCCGGCTTTTCCTACGACCATGCTGACCTCCGGAATAGAACTGACAGACATGTCGAGCAATTGAAGATTGCGGATATTCTCCTCCATCCCTGCATGCGGCATGGAGGTGGGCATGAGCAAAAATGACCCTTCATCAAGGGTAGGCATGAATTCCTCTGGGGTATTTTGCATGATGCGGACGCCTGTCACAATTAGTCCGGTGAGGATGGCCAAAAATAGCCACCTGAAGGAGAGGAGAAACCGTAAAATGGATTCGTAATACCGAATAATCAATGAAAAAAAGCCAATAATGAGCCCAACGGTCACAGCCACAAAAATGGCATTGGTCAACGTCCCTGCCTTGATTCCAAGAGGCATCCATGCTTGAGCAAGAAGCCAGGTGATGAGTGCAGCAAAGGCAACTATCTGCAGAATATGCACCATGGACTTTACCCAATCTGCAACCTGTCGTCTGTCCAGAACCCAAGTGGCCAGTCCGGTGAATCCAACGATTCCAATGGCGATTCCTGCCCACCAGGCAGCATATCTTGCTATGAAAACCGATGCTGCGATGGCCATTACGTTCAATACAGCCCGTAAGAGTCCTTTTGGTGGTCGGAATGAGAAAAGCAGGCGGGCAAATAGAGGAAGAAAGGCGATTGAGACGACCACTGAGGCAATCAGTGCGAAGGTTTTTGTCATAGCAAGTGGCCTGAATAGTTTTCCCTCTGCGGCCTCCATGGCGAAAACCGGTAAAAAACTAATGACGGTGGTCGCAACTGCCGTCACTACGGCCGAACCAACTTCGAGAGTTGCTTTGTACACTATGGTTCGGAGGGATGTGCCCGGGGGCGATGTTTCCATCCGCCGGAGCATACTTTCAGAAAGGACAATCCCCATATCAACCATCGTCCCAATCGCAATTGCTATACCCGACAAGGCCACCACGTTTGCATCAACACCCAGATAGCGCATGGCCAGAAAACATATGAGAACGGCCACCGGTAAAGTGCCGGAGACCAGAAGCGACAGTTTCAGATTCATGACCATGAGAATGATGACCAGAACTGTAATCAGAATCTCGAGAGTCAGTGCCTCTTCAAGTGTCCCGATGGTTTCCATAATGAGACCGGAGCGGTCGTAAAATGGGACAATGGTGATGCGGGAGACAGTGCCATCACTGAGAACACGGGATGGCAATCCGGGGGCGATTTCCTTGATTTTTCGTTTAACTCCCTCTATCACTTCCAGCGGATTTGCACCATACCTGGCCACCACAACGCCGCCAACGGCTTCCGCACCTGACTTATCGAGAACCCCTCGACGTCCCGCCGGACCATAACTGACTGTGGCAATATCGCGCAGGTACACTGGGATATCGTTGCGAAAAGCAACCACAGCAAGCTCAACATCCTTCAGGGATTTTACTGAACCAATTCCGCGCACGAAATACTCTGCAAGGTTAATCTCCATCGTCTGTGCCCCCACATCCAGATTGCTCTGTTTGATGGCATCCATCACCTGAGTGATGGAAATGTCTCTCGTTTCCATTTTGCGGGGGTCAATATCTACCTGATATTCTCGGACATAGCCTCCAACGGATGCGACTTCAGCGACTCCTTTTGCAGAGAGGAGTGCATATCTGACCTGAAAGTCCTGAACGGAGCGGAGCTCATGCAAGGCCCAGCCGCCTGCCGGATTCCCTTCCGAGTCGTGGCCTTCCAGGGTATACCAAAAAATCTGCCCCAAGGCCGTTGCGTCAGGTCCGAGAGATGGCGCTACTCCGTCTGGTAAAATACCTGGCGGTAAAGCATTGAGTTTTTCGAGAATTCTGCTCCGCGTCCAGTAAAACTCTAAATCATCTTCGAAGACAAGATAGATGCTGGAAAAGCCAAACATCGAGTTGCTGCGCACACTCTTAATGCCGGGGATGCCGAGCAGGGTTGTAGTCAGTGGATAGGTAATCTGGTCTTCTACGTCCTGGGGTGAGCGCCCAGGCCAACGTGTGAAGACAATTTGTTGGTTTTCGCCGATGTCAGGAATGGCATCGACAGGCACAGGGTCTCGGGGCAGGAAAGAAAGACCATGGTCAAAAGGAGCCACGGAAACGCCCCATATACAGAGCATCGTAACCGCGGTGACTGAAACCAGCGTGTTGTCCAGGAAAAACCTGATGATTGATTTGAGCATAGACGACGTTCAGCAGGGTGAAAATTTGACTATTCGGTGCAGGCCGAAACAGCGATTGTCCGAATGGCAGCGGAGACTGACCAGACGGACTGACAAAAAACTGAACGTCTTAGAATCGAAAAATCTGAAACAGGGAGAATATCCCCGATCCGCGGATAAGTGGCGGTCGATAGCGCTTCCAGTCAGGCATGCCTGCTATGGGCAACACCAAAGGGTCAATGGAGGCCTGAATGATGGCTGCCAAGGGTTTTGCTGAAACAAAACTTACCACCAATTCAGCGGGCTGAAAATCTTGTTCCTGCTCCGCCCGTAAAATATGACTGGTGTCATCACAGCACCCAGAAGACGGACCATCGGGCAACTTGTCGCAGGGTGTTTCCCCAGATTTTTGATGCATAGTACATCCTGGCGGATGGTTATGCTCTGCCGCAAGCTCATGACAGGATGGAGGCTTCTGAAACAGGGCGTGACTTTTCAGTTCGTCCTGACAGTAATGGCTGTTCACCACAAGCCCGATTGAGCTGGCAAACAACTGCACTGCCATGAAGATGTGAAAAATGCCGCGTAAGAACATCAGATACTTTAAATGGAGCTTTTGAGGCTTTTTTTGATTTGCAAACGTAAATTATCAAGATTAAAAGTAATCGGTTTTCCACAGAATTCCAAATACTTCCGGTTAACCCAAATCGGCGTGCTGTAATCGGTGGTTACTGTTACTTAATTCCCATCGTCGGATAGATACATCCTTTGTACCTCTTCAAAAGGCGGTAATTGCTTGTAATGCCATTTTTTAAGGATGGTTCCGTCCTTCCACAATACAAATCCCGGGTTCGACCTGATGATTGTTTTGAGGAGAATGTCGTCGGCCTGATAGAGTGGGAAGTCAGCCCTGGCAGCAGCAGCAAAGTCAGCTCTGGCTTCAGGGGTCATCCCCTTTGTGATGGCATACACCGCGACCCCCGCCTCCCGGGCTGCATCCGCAAACGGAGCGACAATATTGGTATAGCGGCTGATGAAGTCAGGATCCCAATCCGGAACTTCAGTGGTATATGAATTTTCAACAACGTTTTCGAGCCGCCGCACCACCTGCGTATCCATGGTGACTTCCGTCGTGAATGTATCGTAGGCAAACGTGCTGTCATACATGACGATCGTCTTCTCTCTGGTTCCTTTCGCGTAAAGTTTATCACTGATGAGCATCAGATGGTATCCCTGTCGATTCAGGATTTCGTCTGTGACCGGATACCCTTCTTCATCCTCCACATCAAATTCGCTGATTTTGGTGGTTGGAATGGCTGGCTCACCCTTTTTCTGGTTGTACTCCCATTCTTCCTTCGGGAAATTCTTAAACTCGCTCATAAACTGCTCCATGGTCAGGACAACTCGCTCGTTTGAGGATTTATTCACCAGTTCATAAGAGACAGGTGCATTAGCAGAGGCCTCCATCTCGGCTTCTTTTTGGGCAGCTATGTCTGTCCCCTCGCGGAATGGCCGAAAATCGGTATGCGGCAGGTCCCACACATAATTGCTCAGGCAATAGATAAGCAATCCAACGATGGCGATGCCAACCAAAGAGAGACGGATTGGAGGCGTCCAGAGCTGGTGCATGGTGCGTGAGAAGAACAGAAAAAGCAGAGCTGGTACCAAAAGGACGAGGTCCTTGTAAAAGGAAATTCGTGGTTCGAGCTTAAGGAAATCTCCGAAGCAACCGCAGTCAGTCACTTTCATGTTATTGGCGTCATATTCGCCCCAATCAGAGAACGAAAAGAAATTGACACCATCAGCCACATACCCGGTCAGGAAAGTGAATCCGGTGAGGAATGTGAAAAAGAGAACAATGAGAAAGAAGAGCCATGCGGAAAGTTTGGGCTTGGTTCCGGTGATAAGCATGAGGCCAAGGACGATTTCCAGAATAATCATAAAAACTGAAAAACCAGCACTCAGCGAAGCGAGGGCAGGGAAAAGAGGCGCAATGAAACTGAGCCAGGTCTCAGCAAAGGTGGCCTGGAACTCAGCAAAATATTGCTCCATTTTGTAGGCAGTGCCAAGAGGATCAATAGCCTTCACCCAGCCAGAAAAGATGAATAACACACCTGCAAAGTTTTGCAGGAAGGAAAGCCACAGGGAGTCACTCTTTTTTTGCCAGCGAATCACTGCGGTCAGCACTGCAGCCGCAAGGGCCACGAAAAGGACGAGTTTACCCAAAGTCATACCTGCGAGTTTTTGTGTTCGGATCTAAGTATCAATGCAAATATAGCGTAGTTCATGATGTCTGAATAGTTGGCTTCAACGCCCTCAGAGATCTGCGTTTTACCGTCGTTGTCTTCTATGTGCTTGATGCGCAGCAACTTGACAAGAATCAAATCTGTCATAGAGCTGACACGCATATCTCTCCAGGCCTCTCCATAGTCGTGGTTTTTCTTTTCCATCAGAGCCCGTGCTCCTTCTACGGCCTGATCGTACCACTCTACCACAGCCTCTGGATCAGAATCCTGGCCTGGTCCCTTTTCAATCTGAATAAGTGCCATGGCGCAATAGTTCACAATGCCCATAAATTCAGAGTCAATCCCGTCTTCCACGAGTTGGGTCTGCTTCTCTTCAATGCTTCTGATGCGCTGGGCTTTGATGTAGAGCTGATCTGTCAGGGATGAGGGTCTCAGGATGCGCCATGATAATCCGTAATCTGACATTTTCCGAAGGAAAATCTCCCGGCAGGCCCGGGCTGCGGCGCTGTATTGCTGTGAGGTATGTGCCAAGATGAATGGTTTTGAACGCAAATATACGGTCTGGCAAGTGATTGGAGAATGATCCCTTGAATTCATTCAAAGGGAAAGAACGCAAGACTCTATTTTGTTGCAGAGCCCCAAACCCTATCTTTGCACCCATGAAAGACGTTTACAAGACGGTATTATGTTCGTCTTCCAGTCTCGTGAAAGTCAAAGGGAGCAAGTTTATCGGTACCATCTGGCCAGTGCGCAGTGAGGATGAAATTCGGAATCATCTTGAAGAATCCCGGAAATCCCATTTTTCAGCGCGCCATCACTGTTATGCCTGGCGGCTGGGGGTAGATGGAGAACACTACAGAGCGAACGATGACGGGGAGCCGGGGGGTACGGCAGGAAAGCCCATTCTCGGGCAGCTTCTCAGCAATGAGCTCACAGGGGTGCTTGTGATTGTAGTGAGATATTTTGGAGGTACACTCCTCGGCACTTCTGGTCTCATACAGGCATATCGGGAGGCCGCGGCTCAGGCAATATCGGGAGCAGGTTTTGTGGAGCGTACAGTGGAGGATCTCGTCACAATAGAATTTACTTACGCAAGGATGTCTCAGGTGATGAATGCAATCAAAGGCCTGAACCTAGAAATGACCAGGCAAGATTTCTCTGAGCATCCATCTGTGGAGGTGGCGATCCGGCAATCGGCAACCACGCAGACCATTCCCCAACTTCAGGCGCGAATCCTTGAAATCCATGAGGCTGAGGTGACACAGGAAATCTGCATCAAAGAAGGGCTTCGGGTTCATATTGCTGGGGTGCAGGGTATTTGAATCGACTGATTTTCCAATCACTGCCGTTCTGGTGCCCGAATTTTTTCAAAAAAATGGTAATATTGCGATAGACAAACGAAATCCGCTTTCCATGATTAAGACAATCATCAATCTCGTTCTCGTTGGCATCATCGCTGCGCTCGCCTATATGTTGATTAACAGCATCAGGGAGCCCATTGAGTTCAAAGCCGAATTGAGCAAAAGGGAAAATGCCGTTGTTGAAAAACTGATGGCAATCAGACAACTGCAGGATGCCCACCGGACAATCACCGGTATGTACGCCGATAATTTCGACAGTCTGTTTCATGTCCTGCGAACTGATAGCTTCATGGAAGTAGCAGTCATCGGTGATCCGGATGATCCGGATTTTGATGGAACAATTACATATGATACGACCTGGATCAAAGCCATTGATTCTCTCCGTGGTATGGGGTATGATCCGGAGAAACTCGATGAGCTTCGGTACGTCCCATTTTCAGATCCTCCGGGAAGCGTTGTCTTTGATATTTCAGCAGATACCATCATCTATCAGAAAACGCCGAACGTTCCGGTGGTTATGGTCGGTGCACGATACAGAGACTTTATGGGAATGTATAAAGATCCGAAATACGCGAAGTATAATAATTCCTATGACCCGAATGAAATGCTGAAATTTGGTGACCTCGGTGCGCCAAATACATCCGGTAATTGGGAATAATCGCTCTGAATGGTCACAGAAGAAAAAAGAATTGAGGAAGTATCTTTCTCAGCAGCACAGTCTGGTGACCTCGATTTGTTTTTGCTTCTTGAAGATGATTCGCTTCATGTTTCTGTGACAGATGAGGCCAATCATGTGCTCGCGCTCACAAAGCTTGTTTGTCAGGAACACACCTCCTCCCATGATTTCCTTCAGGAATCAATGCATGCTGAACCACTGCTGAGGCTGAAGTATAATTCCGTATCAGTCGGTATCGGCAATCAAACTTTTAGTCTTGTGCCCAAACGGCTGTTCGATGAGCAGGCAGCCCCATCTGTCTATCATCATTTACTTGGACCCCATGGAGATGGGTTTCATTTGGTTGATGAATTCCAGACTGATGAATTTGTGTCTGTTTTTTTTGTTGAAAAGCACCTTCATGAATCCATCACATCGCTCTTTCCGGGAGCAGGTATTCATCATGTTTCATCAACGCTTATCCCTGTTTTTCAGAACCTTGCACGTCAAAATCAGGAAACAGCTCTCTACGGTTGCGTTTCCGGAGAGGTGCTTTACCTCTCGTTTTTTAAGGCTGGTGAGCTCCAATTCTTTAATCGATTCCATTTCCGCTCTGCCCGTGATTTCCTTTATTTTGTGTTGCTGGTCTATCGGCAGTTTTCACTGAAGCCTGACCAAACACCCTTGTATCTCGGGGGTTCTTTGCTCAGCGATTCCAGCATTTATAACCTCCTTTACCGATATGTCCGCCACATCAGATTCCTGGAGCCACCAGAAGGAGTCACCCTTCAATCCTTGCTTAGTAAAGAGCCCCGCCATTTGTATTTCGGTTCACTTTCATTGAAGGCATGCGGATCATAGGGGGGGTATTTAAGGGACGACGATTTTCGCCTCCGGCAGATAAATGGCCGACACGGCCGACAACAGACTTTGCAAAGGAGGCTCTGTTTAACATCCTTGTGAATCGCTTTGACTGTCAGGAGGTCAAGGTGCTTGATTTGTTTGGTGGAACGGGAAGCCACAGCTATGAATGGATTTCCCGCGGCTGTCAGGATGTGACGTATGTCGATAAGTTTGGAGGGTGCGTTCGCTTTGTGGAGCGTATGCGTGAGGAGCTTGACATAGAAAGCTCTCTGCATATCTTTAGGGCCGACGTTTTTGCTTTCTTGCGCCAGTGCACTGAACAGTACGATTATATCTTTGCCGGTCCGCCTTATCCTCTTCAAAGGATTCCGGATATTCCCGATTTAATTTTTAAGCATGCTCTGCTCAAAACCGGGGGGCTGTTCGTCCTGGAGCATAATGCGGACCATGATTTCTCTTTGCATCCTCGCTTTGAGCAGCTGCGAACCTATGGCGGAACCTATTTCTCCTTTTTTACTTGATCACCATTTCCGGCTGCCCAGCGCCAAATGGGTGAAGAAAAGGAAGGAGGCGATGAGACTGAGGAAATACACGAGATCTCTGGTGTCAATCAAGCCGCGGCTCAGGGATTCATAGTGATACTTCATGCCGAGCATTTGGACCAGATCATCGGTTTTTCCAAAAAACACCGGCAATTCGCTTAGGGCATCGAATGCAAAGAAAAAGGTGATGCAGAGGACCATCCCCAGAAGGAATGCCAGAATCTGGATGCGGGTTAGGGCTGAGGCCAGCATGCCCATGCCCGTGAAAGCGGAGCCGAGCAGGAGAAGTCCGATGTACGAACCTGCGATGGCCCCGGTATCGAGGTTCCCTTTCGGGTTGCCGAGCTCGTGAATGGACCAGACGTACAATAAGGTGGGCAAAAGGGCAAAAGCCAGAAGTGTGACACCGGCGAGGAATTTACCTGCCACAATGTCCAAATCAGTAAGAGGTTTGGTGACCAGCAACTCGATGGTACCACTTTGCTTTTCTTCGGAGAGTGACCGCATGGTGATTGCAGGCGCCAAAAAAGCAAATATCAGTGGGGCGATGCCAAAGAGCTGCTCCAGAGTGGCATAGTTGTAGTCCAGCACGCTGGTCGAAGGGATAACCCACATGATGAGGCCGAGGATGACCAAAAAGACCCCAATCGCAAGATAGCCAATGAGGGAGCTGAAAAAGGTGTTGAGTTCCTTGCGGTAGATGGCAAGCATAGTGGTATGAATCGAGTGAAAAAGGGATGCCTCCTGTCATAGCAGCCCCCTATTGGGGTGGCAGCATCACTGGATGGCGATCGTCGTAAATTTTGAGACTTTTTATCAGTTTTTCAATGAAATTCTGGTCATCTTCCAATTCCTTGATTGCCTTGACGAGAGCAGGGTCATCAGAAACCCATTCCATCAATGATTCCCGCGTCAGCAACTTGCGCTCACCCGTGAGAAAATGGAATATCCAATGTTCGGTTTCATCTTCCTCGTTTATGACAGTTCCGCGCCTGAAAGGTTTGCCAGTCAATGGATTGTATGCCGCTACCTCAACAGATTGTTCGCGCACAACAGGATATGAGTAGTGACAGATTCGCCCTCTTACTTTGAGCGGGACAAAAGCCTCAAGAAGACTCTCAATCTCCGGAATGCGAAGATATGGTTTCCCATCCACGGCCAGTGCATAGGCCTGATCTGCAAAGAGGGTATCTCCTGATCCGAGTATCCAATAGTCTGCTTTCAGGATGAGTGTCTGAGGATTGAGGAAAACAGCAGGATCTCCGCCCCACTGGATTTCAGGCTTATTTGTAAGAAAAGCCTCTCTTGAAAGATAAATTCCATCAGAAAAGATGGTTGTATTATCCAGGATTGAATTTTCAGCAGATGTGGGGAGGGTTTGTCCCCTAACGATTTCAACCAATGCAAAAAGGAGAATGCCTGCCGAGGTCAAAAAAGCCTTCGATATGACAGTTGGAGCGCTCAATTTGCGAGAGACGATTTGGTGAGTTGCTGAAATATGTCTTCGATGGAATGGCTGACAGGGCTCAGCTCGAGTAAGGTAAAGCCTTGGCTAACAGCAAACCGGAAAAGGGTGGGGCGGAGATCGATTCCGGCCGAGGAGTGGACCAAAAATGCTTTTTGTCCCTGCTGCTCAAATCCGGTCACCCCGGGGATGGTTTTCAGGAGGGCAGCCTCCACTGTTTCATCAAAAACAACCCGGATGGTCCGCATGCCGCTGATTCTTTGCTCAAGCTGGTCTATCGGGTCATCTGCCACAATTTGTCCCTGGTTGATAATCAGGACCCGATCGCAGAGCGCCTGGACCTCCTGCATGATATGCGTAGAAAATATCACTGTTTTCTCCCGTCCTGCCTCCTTGATGAGATTTCTGATGTCAACCAACTGATTGGGGTCGAGGCCTGAGGTTGGCTCGTCGAGAATGAGGACCTCAGGATCGTGAATCATAGCCTGTGCAAGGCCAACCCGTTGGCGATACCCCTTAGAGAGCGCGCGGATTGGCTTGTGTTGTTCACGGCCAAGTCCCGTTTTCTCCACCATCTCCCTGACTTTTTTTCCAGCATCAGCCAGCTTGTGAAGGCGGGCGATGAATTCGAGATATTCTCTGACATACATCTCTTCATACAGCGGATTTGTTTCCGGTAAATATCCGATGAGACGCTTCACCTCTGCCGGTGATTTTTGCGTATCGTGCCCACACACGCTGACAGACCCCGACGTTTGAGGCAAAAAGCAGGTTATGATTTTCATCGTTGTTGATTTCCCGGCCCCGTTTGGGCCGAGGAATCCGAGAATCTGTCCTTTCTTTGCTGTAAAGGAAATGGAATCGACAGCTTGCTGGCGATCATATGATTTGGTCAGGTTTTGGACATTTACAGACATTGGCAATCAATCTGTTAAGATTTTTCTTTCCGGCGTCGCTGCAATTCGCGTTGTACCAGATTGTACTCCCGGCTCATATCGCCGGTAACTGAACTGTTTTCCTGAGCCCTTCTTACCAGATAGGGAAGGACATCTCGGACGGGCCCGTAAGGCATGTATTTGGCGACATTGTAGCCGCGTGCAGCCAGATGAAAGGTCAGGTTATCGCTCATGCCTAACAACTGACTGAAGTTGAGGTTCGGGTGGTCTTTGGGTAGGTTTCGCTCTTCAATCAGGCGGACCATAATCTGACAGCTTTCTGCATTATGCGTGGCATTGCACAAACCTATTTCTTGATGGTGGTCTATGCAAAATCTGATAGCTGCATTGAAATCTCTGTCTGTTGAAGGCTTGTCAGGCTGGATGGGATCTTGGTAGCGGTATTCAGTAGCACGCTCCCTTTCTTTGTCCTGATAGGCCCCGCGGACCAACTTTGCTCCCAGCTTAAACCCTTTCTGCTGCGCTTCCTGAAACGAGGCCTTTAAATAGGCAAGGCGGTCATGCCGATACAGCTGAAAGGTATTGTAAACTACCGGGCGCTCAAGATTATACCGCTCCATCATGGTAACAACCAGATTGTCGAGGGTGTCTTGAATCCAGCTTTCCTCAGCGTCAAAAAAGACACTCAGGTTACGTTCTGAGGCGGCATGGCAGATGGCATCCAGACGCTTTCTGACCTGCATGAACTCTTGCTTTTCGTCTTCCGACAATGGGTTGCCGGATTGTATTTTTTCCAGCAACCCGAAGCGGGCCAGTCCGGTAATTTTTGTGCTGACAACAGGTACGGCATCATTTCGGGACGCAAAATCAAGAGCTCGAATGTTTTCATTCATGGTCTGATTGAAATCAGACTCATTTTGGCGCGCTTCCACGCCGTAGTCCAGAATGGTTGCAACGCTATTTTCCCACAATTTTTCAATGACCGGTTCACTGTTGAGAAGGGTTGTGCCGCCTACAAATTGTTTGTAAATGGTATTTCGAACAAGGGTTTTAATAAACGGGAGCCCTGCATGAATGGCCATCACGCCCAGTCGGGCTCCAATGTCAACGAGTTTCGGATGGTTCATCATGCCGAATAGCCGTGCAGTCTGCCTCAGTTCGCGGTCCGAACGGTGCGCAAACGCAATCTTGGTATCTGAAAAATCAATTGGATCCATAACGTGCCATCAGTAAGGTAATGGGTTTTGGCGATCTGCCGGCAGGTGGGAAAATTACCGTTTTTCCCAGATTTCCCACGCTCTTTCTGCCTGAAGAATCAGCATTTCCATTCCATTTTTTACCCGAGCGCCCCGAAGTTGGCCCTCCTTTAGGAAGGTGGTTGTCTCCGGGTTGTAAATCAAATCGTACAGCCAATTGTTTGAATCAAGGGCTTCAAAGGGAAGATCAGGATGCTCGTGAATGTGTGGAGCCATACCCAATGGTGTTGTATTGATGATAAGTGGCCATGCTCGTAAGACAGACTTTGAAAGCGCAGAATAGGTCAGGTGTCCTTTTCCCGGGGTTCGTGATACAGTTTGAAAGGGAATGCCTTTTTTCTCTAATACAAACCGGACTGCTCGTGATGCTCCCCCGGTTCCCAGAACCAAGGCATATTCGGGATTTTCCGATTCTGCAGCCAGCCAGTTTGTGAGAGAAACCTCAAAACCATATGCGTCAGTATTATACCCGGTCAATCGGCCGTCACGGACTTTTACAGCATTGACTGCCCCGATGGCATCAGCTACGGGAGAAATGTCGTCGAGAAAATCTATGATGCTCACCTTATGGGGAATGGTGACATTGAAACCCCTCAACGCAGGCGTGGTATCGATCCACTCCCGAAGTCCTTCAAGGGAAGGCATGGGATATAGGTCATAAGAATGATTACCCAGACCTTCTTTTTTGAATTTTTCTGAAAAGTAGGTCGCAGAAAAAGAATGGGAAAGCGGATAGCCAATCAATCCGTACAGAGCCATCATCAGACTGCTCCTTTGGTGGATGAGCCGTGGTTGCCAAGGCGTTCAATCACAAACACCAAGGCAAAACCAATGGCCATAGCTGTCAGTGCAGGAAATATGTATGGATCTCCCATTTGTTCGGCATAGGCTGAAGGTAACAGGCGGGACTCTTTCAGTATTTTGTCAAGCTCGATGCCCGGCGCCCAGTTGACAAGATCTCCCTCTTCCGTGTACCCGATTACCGGGACCCTCCATGGCCAAATTTTATTCAGGGAGCCAATCATGAATCCGGTCAGGATAGCCAGGGTTTTGTTGTGATGATGCGTAAACATCCATGACAAAACCCTTGAGAAGGCAAAAAGGCCGACCAGGCATCCCATCCCAAAGACGCCCATAATGACCAGCTTTTCGGGGTCGAAAGTGCGCAAAGCATCCTTGAGGGTCGGTATGATAAATGTGTACATGCCCATCAGCAGGAGAATGAAGCTGCCGGATATGCCCGGAAGAATGAGCGCGCAAATGGCGATAGCTCCCGAGAGAAAGACAAACCATAATTGCTGGTTCCCCTCTGCCGGAGTGGCCACGGTGATGAAATAGGCCACAGCTACACCCGCACCCAAAAAAAGAATCTCCGTTACTTTCCATGCTGTTACCTGCCTCCCGATAAAAACTGCAGAGGCCACGATGAGGCCGAAAAAAAAAGCCCACAGAATTTCAGGATAGTGTTCAAGCAAATGGACGACTCCGAACACACCTACCACGATTCCAACTGACATTCCGGCAAGAAGAGCCAATAAAAAAGGACCATGTATGGCCTGCCAGGCAGCAGAAATACCGCCTGTTCGCCACGCTGTGACGACCTCGGGGCCAAATGCCTTGATGGTGGAAATCAAACGTTCATAGATTCCGGTGATGAAGGCAATGGTGCCACCGGATACACCCGGAATAACTTCTGCGATGCCCATGGCCATACCTTTCAGGCCCGTCAGTATGTGCTGTTTCATGACCCAAATGTAGGGGATTCCTCTCGTTTTTGTGCCCTTTATTTCCGCATCGACACGGAATGGGCAGAGCCCGTTCAATAGTTGTGACATGGGTGTAATCTTTTCGAGAGAAGGGGGGATGGATGTTGGGATTAACAATTTGGACCATCAGTAGTTTTGTATCTTTATAGCTTCCAAAGTGATAACAATCAGTTTCTAATCAGCTAACTGAACCAGTGAAAGTATACCCCATGCATTATCTCATTTCTTTGCTCGTCTTTCTTTCTGCCTTCTGTCCTCATGGTATGAATTCTCATTATGACGACCTCAGTACCCCACTTTTTACAGGTAAATGGCGGGGAGTCATCACACAAGATGAAGGAGGGTATCGAAAACAGTACGATATTGAAATTCATTTTTCGGTAAATGGGACCAGGGTTGTAGGAGAGTCCTACATTTCAACTGATGATATCTTTGTGCGGATGAATGTGGAGGGAAAGGTCATGAACGATATGTTCATTGTGCTTGAAGACACTCGCATTGTCGAGCACAAGATAAAGCCTGACATGCAGTGGTGCATGAAACGATATCAGTTAATATTCAAAGCGGAAGAGGACAAGATTGACGGTTTCTGGGAAGGGGATACTTCATTCGGCCGGTGTGTACCAGGCAAAGTTCATTTACATCGTTTCGTGCCCAAAGCCTAAAGGGAAAACCGTACTTTTGCTGTTTCATTCAGAAACGCAGTTGTCATGTCCGTCATAGAACGCATTCAGCAAGAGGTTGCCAGCGCCATTCAGGCATTGTATGGAGAAGGAGTGCTTCCATCAACAGTGCAGGTCAATACCACGAGACCGGAGTTTGAAGGAGAATATACAGTCGTCGTGTTTCCATACACCCGTGTTGCCAAGAAGAAACCTGAGCAAATCGGAGAAGAACTCGGAGCACATTTGCTGGCACATATGCCTGAGGTTGGAGGGGTACAGGTTATCAAAGGATTCCTAAACCTCTCCCTGACAGACGATTTCTGGTGTGGGTTCCTTCAAGAGGTTGCCAATCTGCCGGAATGGGGTTGCGGTGAGGCAAAATCGGAGACTGTGCTCATTGAGTTTTCTTCACCCAATACAAACAAACCTCTTCACCTTGGGCATGTCCGCAATATCCTCCTGGGTTGGTCTGCTTCCAAAATATTAAAAGCCAATGGTTACAGGGTCATTAACACCCAGATTGTAAACGACCGGGGTATTGCGATCTGTCGCTCCATGCTGGCATGGCAGGAATTTGCAAACGGTGCTACACCTGATTCGGAGGGTGTCAAAGGAGATCATTTCGTAGGCCGGTACTATGTCGAATTTGCCAGTCGCTTTGAAACGGAATACCTCGAGTGGCAATCATCAGCTGAAGGCAAAAAGGTCTGCGCATCGCAAAAAAAAGGCGACCAATCCGATGCCGACTTCTTCAAGAGCTTCAAAAATGCCTATTTTAATACCCACAGCCGGCTCGGTGCTATGGCACGCGATATGTTGATCCGGTGGGAAGCCGGTGATCCGGCAGTTCGGTCTTTATGGGAGCAGATGAACAGTTGGGTGTATGAAGGTTTTGACAAGACATATGGCCGACTTGGGGTGAGTTTCGATAAACTTTACTACGAATCTGAAACTTACCTGCTCGGAAAGGAGCTCATTGATGGTGGCGTGTCAAAAGGCGTGCTTCGTAAAGATGGGAAGCGCGTCTGGGTAGATTTGGAGGATGCCGGACTTGGGGTGAAAACCATCATCAAAAGTGACGGGACCTCTACCTATACCAGTCAGGATGTGGGGACTGCCCATCAGCGTTATAAGGACTTTAAGGCGGAGCGCATGATCTACGTGGTGGCCGATGAGCAAAACAACCACTTCGATGTGCTTTTTGAGATTCTGTCCAGACTTGGGGAGCCTTATGCTGATGGACTGTTTCACCTCAGTTATGGGATGGTGGACTTGCCTGGTGGACGCATGAAATCCCGCGAAGGCAATGTGGTTGATGCAGATGACCTCATGGACGAAGTGGCAGCAGCAGCCCGCAAGGAGGCGGAATCGCTGGGATCGCTCGGAGATTTGCCGGCACAGGAGAAGAAAGAGATCTGGCGTCAGATTGGAATGGCTGCGCTCAAATTTTTTATTCTCAAGGTCAACCCCAGAAAGCGGATGACTTTCGATCCGGAGGAATCTGTAGAGTTGCAGGGGCAGACAGGCCCATACATACAGTATGCCTATGTCAGAATGCGAGGTGTGGTTGAACGTGGGGCCCAGGAAGGGGTAAATTTAGCTGATGCCTCTGCCTATCAGAAGCTTGAACCGGCAGAAAAAGCGTTGCTGAAAAGCCTGATGGATTATCCCGGCGTCATTTCAACTGCCGCTCAGGAATATGATCCGTCCCATGTCGCTGCCTGGTGCTATCAGGTGGCCAGACAGTACAGTAAATTTTGGCATGACCTCTCCATTTTTGGAGCTGCCAGCCCCGGTGCGGTGGCATTTCGGCTGCTTCTGAGCAGAGAAACAAGCCGAAGCTTGCGCCACGCGATGGACCTTCTGGGTATCGAAATGCCCTCTCAAATGTAATTCAAAGGGGTTGCGCAACCTCTTCCATTCTCATACGAAAAACTGAAAGCCATGTCCGAAACCCGGGAATCGCTCAATTTCATCGAACAGTTCATCGAAGCTGACATTGCTTCCGGTAAGCATGAAGGCCGAGTACACACCCGGTTTCCGCCCGAACCGAACGGATATCTCCATATTGGTCATGCAAAGGCCATCTGTATCAATTTTGGCATCGCCGCGAGGTACGGCGGTAAGGTCAATCTGCGCTTTGATGATACCAACCCGGAAAAGGAAAAAACTGACTATGTCAATGCCATCCGAAATGACGTGTCATGGCTTGGCTTTTCGTGGGACGGAGAGTACTACGCATCAGATTATTTCGGCCAGCTTTATGAATTTGCGCTTCAACTGATTCGTGATGGCAAGGCATATGTCGATGATTCGACCCCCGATGAGATGGCAGCCATGAAGGGAGATACAAATACCCCGGGCATTGAAAGCTCTTACAGAAGTCGCACTCCTGAAGATAATCTGGCCCTCTTTGAGGGGATGAAGAATGGTGATTCCCCAGAGGGCTCCAGGGTGCTTCGTGCAAAAATTGATATGGTGCACCCCAACCTTCTGATGCGTGACCCCATTCTCTATCGCATCAAAAAGGCACACCACCATCGCACTGGAGACCAGTGGGTTATCTATCCGATGTACGACATGGCCCATGGCCAGTCTGACTCAATTGAGGGGATCACCCACTCCCTGTGCTCACTCGAGTTTGAAAACCACCGCCCGCTCTATAACTGGCTCATCGAGCAGTTGCAGATTTTCCCCTCGCGGCAAATTGAATTCTCACGCCTCAACCTGAACTACACGGTCATGAGCAAGCGGCGATTGCTGAGGCTTGTAGAGGAAGGTAAGGTGAGCGGCTGGGATGATCCGCGGATGCCGACTCTCTCTGCTATGAGACGGCGAGGCTACACCCCGGAGTCTATCCGGACCTTCATAGATAAGGTGGGAGTTTCAAAACGTGAAAATATCATTGACCTGTCCCTGCTTGAGCACTGTGTGCGTGACCACTTAAATCAAATTGCCTTGCGGGTCATGTGCGTCATGGACCCCCTCAAGGTGGTCATTACCAACTATCCCGAAGACCAGGTCGAGATGATGAGCATCCAGAATAATCCCGAAGATGATGCCGCGGGATACAGAGAGGTTCCATTCTCCAAAGTCCTGTACATTGAGCAGGAAGACTTCATGGAAGATCCGCCAAAAAAATATTTCCGGATGGGCCCCGGCCGCAATGTGCGCCTGAAAGGTGCCTACATTTTGCATTGTGACGAGGTGGTCAAAAATCCAGATGGCAGCATTCAAGAAGTCCGCTGTACATACTTCCCCGATTCCAGGAGCGGTGCAGACACCTCGGGAATCAAAGCAAAGGGGACGCTCCACTGGGTCTCAGCCCCGCACGCCATCCCCGTTGAAACCCGTCTTTATGACCGCCTTTTCCACGATCCCTCGCCCGATGGCCACAAAGACAGAGACTTCACAGAATTTCTGAATCCTGATTCTCTGCATGTCGTGCAACATGCGCTCGCAGAACCGTGGCTCTCAACTGCCACAGATGGGACCTCTTACCAGTTCCTCAGAAAAGGCTACTTCTGCCTCGATCCAGACAGCACTCCTGAACGACTCGTCTTCAACCGCTCTGTGACTCTCAAAGACAATTGGGCCAAATTGGCTGCAAAAGGTTGAACTTACCCTTGACCCGGTCGGACCGCTATAGCGGTCCGACGGCTATAGCTGTCCGACCGGGTCAGCCAGAAGCAAAGCGAAAAGTTGTTGGTTGTGTTGAGCCTTGGGTAGTGGCTTAATGGTGAAAAAGCGGTGTTGAAGGGGTAGGGCGGGGGGAAGCCTGCAGTGAGATGCCGAATCCAGCGGGTGTGATGGCAGGGGAGAGGTGGAGGGAGAGATCGTCGCTGACGTCAAACTGCATGAGGTGGGCGTCGACATAAGCGTCGAGGCCATTGAGCAGGTAGAAAATCCCAACTCCGATGGTCATGAGCTCCCGGTTTTTTCGGTACTGGTCGCGCCGACTTCTCAGAGCGCGCTCTGAGTCGATGGATGTGCCGGAGAATTCGTGGGGTAAATCTGCAAGGCGGAGTTCCAGGGCGGTTTGAAAACGGTCTTCCCGGTCACGCTGCCAGTTGATGCCTGCGAAAAGTGCTGCGAAACCGCCATATACCAGTCCTACTTTTACGTATTTTTTATTGTAAAACTGACCGGCCCCGGGAAGAATCAGGGAATAAGCCAATGCTCTGCCCGGTGTCGGGTAGGGTTGGGGCGAAAAAAGGACCTTGAGAAGGCCGTTTTTTTCAGATTTGACATTGGTACTGATCGAATCTGATTGGATTTGTTCGCGGGCCGGGAGTGTATCGGTCGACTGGGCCGACAGGGTGCGTATGGAAGCAGTGAGGACGAGGAAGCATAGGAAGCACACTCCCAATCTCATGGTGCTTATGATGCAGAGAACCACTGTTTGGTGTGTTGTCAGTGGCCGTGACTTCATTGATCCAACAGCTCGATCAGGTGATTGAACTCGTCGAGGGTCTGAAAGGGAATAACCAGCTGGCCGGCGTTGTCTTTTGAGAGCTTGATGGAGAGGCCGCCGATTCCGAGATGCTGTCTGAGCTGATCTTGTACCCGGGCATATTGTTCCGGAAGGCCTTTTGATCTTCGGGAACGTGTTGAGCGGCCTTGTTTTGATTTCCAGGCTTTGGCTCTCTGTTCGGTGGCCCTGACGGAAAGACCATGGTTGATGATATCCTGAAATAAGGCCTTTTGAAAGGCGTAATCTCCGATGGCGGAGAGTTCACGAGCGTGCCCCATTGAAATCTGTCCATCGCTGATGCCTTCCTGAATGATTTCAGGTAATTTCAGCAACTGAAGGTAATTGGTAATAGTAGAGCGACCCTTCCCAACACGCTCAGAAAGAGCCATGTCTGTGAGGTTACACTCTTCCTTTAAGCGAGAATAGGTAATCGCAATTTCAATGGCATTCAGGTCTTCTCTCTGGATGTTCTCGACAAGAGCCATTTCAAGCGATTCCTGATCATTAGCCAGTCGGATGTAGGCCGGCACTTCTTTCAGGCCTGCCATTTGAGAGGCTCTCAGGCGGCGCTCCCCGGAAATAAGTTGATATTCATTTTCATTGATTCGTCGGACGGTAATGGGCTGTATCAGACCGTGGATCCGAATGGAAGCAGCGAGCTCCTCGAGTGCTTGTGAATCAAACTCCCGACGAGGGTTGTAGGGGTTGACATGAACCATTTCAATAGGAAGAGGAGCAACAGTACTGGAAAGTTTCTTCACCAGTTCTTCCTGCTGTGTACCGCTTTCTGTGTCAATGTTGCCCAATAGAGCGCGCACGCCCTGACCGAGTTGACGGCGTGGGTTGCTTTTTTTTGCCATAACGGGGTTTATTTGTCCAGTTCGGACCAAACCAGCCGGAATGTACCGAGGGGGTCAAAGAGCCCCTCGGGCAGTGTCCTTCATCCGACCTTGGTCTTGATATCTTCTTTTCGAATGCTGATGATGTCAGCATTCTTTTCCAAAAATTCTTTCGCCAGATTGAAAAAATTCACGCTGCCTTTGCTGGCGGCGTCATATAAAACGACCGGAAGATGAAGGTTTGGAGCCTCACCAATTTTAGAGTTCCGGTGAATGACTGTATCAAATACCTGACCCTTGAAATACTCCCTGACCTCATTGACCACTTCGTTGGCCAACCGGAGGCGTGAGTCATACATGGATAGCAGAATCCCTTCGACTTCGAGACGTGGATTGAGCTGCTTTTTGACCAGACTTATGGTGTTTTTCAGTTTGCCGAGGCCTTCAAGGGCGAAAAATTCACATTGTACGGGGATGAGAACCGAATCTGCAGCTGTCAGTGCATTGATTGTCACCAGCCCAAGCGATGGCAGGCAGTCGATGAATACGTAGTCGAAATCATCCCGAATCTGATCTACAATGCTTTTCATCACATATTCTCGCCTGAGACGACTTACCAGTTCAAGCTCGGCTCCAACCAGGTCGATGTGAGAAGGGAGGACAAAAAGATTGGGAGTTTCGGTTTCCAGAATTGCCTCTGCCGGGTCGGCATCATTGACCATGCAATCGTAGATGCTTGCCTTTATTTTGTCTGGAAACAGCCCGACTCCTGATGTAGAATTCGCCTGAGGATCAGCATCAATGAGTAGCACCTTTTTTTCAAGGATGGCAAGGCTGGCGGAAAGATTGATTGCGGTGGTGGTTTTTCCGACTCCTCCCTTTTGGTTGGCAATAGCAATGACTTTTCCCATGGAGTACAATTTACAGTTGGTTTGTAGTGGTGCCCGTTCGTCCGAAGACGGCCTCTCATGGCGCCTGATCAGTTTATAGGTGAATGCTCTTGCCTGGTATGGGCAAAAGTAATTCTTTTCCGGCTTCCCGGAAAGCATTTTGAGCCGCCTCATGATCAATTCGGATATAGCCGAATGTGTCATAATGGCACCCTATGATTTGCTTGCAGCCGATGAAATCTGCTGCTAACACTGCATCTTCATACCCCATGGTAAAGCAATCACCAATTGGGAGAATTGCTAAATCGAGGGGCGGACATGTCATTGGAATGAGCTTCATATCCATGGTCAAAGCGGTATCTCCTGCAAAATAGATGCAGCCCTCTTCGTTCCACAATACAAATCCACCCGGATTACCAGCGTATGAGCCGTCGGGAAAGGAGGAAGAATGCACGGCATTGACATATTTCAGTGTGCCAAAGTCGAAGGTCCATTTTCCCCCATGATTTAATGGCTGCACAGGAAACCCTTTGTTCCCGAAAAAAGTCGCCACCTCAAAGTTCGATACAATGGTCGCCCCACTATTCGAGGCTATAGACTCCGCATCTGCAAGGTGGTCCTGATGCCCATGGCTGATAAATATGAAATCAGGCTTTAACGCCTGGCTGTCTATTTCTGAGGCAAGTTCATTTGGCGAGATGAAAGGGTCGAACAAAAGTGTTTGTCCTTTGGTTGCTATGGCAAAACAGGAATGTCCGTAATATGTGATAACCATTTTCAGGAGGGGTTGGCTTCAGATTTATGCTTCTCGCATTCCCGAAAATAGGCTTTTTTAACAAAAGACACAGAAAAACAGAACACCTTTTGAGCTTTTTAATCCATCATTTTTCGAGCACTTTAAGTGAGATATGGGTAAACAAAACACAAACAAATGGTTACAGTTATTTCTTCAAGTAATAGATCGCAGGGGAAAGGTCTCATTTTTGCAAAGTATTTCCACAATCTGATGAATGATCGCCTTGGAGGTGATGAAGTCAGGTTTCTGTCACTCGAGCTGCTTCCCACTGATATGAACAACCCTGGAATGTACAAAGAGGGAGGTCAGCATCCTGCTGTTGGAGCTATTCAAGACACGTATCTACTTCCGGCGGAGAAATGGCTGTTCGTCGTGCCTGAGTACAATGGAAGTTTTCCGGGTATTCTCAAATTTTTTCTGGATGCCTGCTCTGTCCGCAAATATGCAGAAACATTCAAGGGAAAAAAAGTGGCACTCGTTGGGGTTGGTTCCGGAAGAGGGGGGAACATCAGAGGTATGGAGCACCTGACAGGTATTCTCAATTATCTGGGTATGAATGTGATGCCACACAAGCTCCCAATTTCAGGGATCTCCAATTTGATGGATGAGAATGATGCCATAACTGATGCTGAAACACTCAAAACTATGGCTGAATTTGTTGATTCATTTCTCCAATTCTGACCGCAATGACCAACGCATGAAACATTCAGCTCTTACATACAGTCTTCTTTTCCTGGTTGCACTCATGGCGATTGTCGGCGGAATCGGATTATTTGATTCCGCTGTGTACGTCTTCTGGGCAATGGCCATCGTGCCCGTGCTCATTGGACTGAACGTTGTGGCGGTGCTGCGTGCAGAAAAAAATTCCTCCGGGAATGGTTTGCCCGCTCAGGATGATGACGATCAATGGTATGAGCGGTACTAAGACTGTTCCTCCCAGATGGCAGCAAGATTGAGAATTGTTTCGACAGACTTTTCCATATCCTGCACTGACACCCATTCTTCGCGAGAATGGAAAGCGTGTTCTCCTGCAAAGATATTAGGGCAGGGGAGACCCATCAATGACAGCCTCGATCCATCTGTTCCTCCTCTTATGCTCCTCAGCAAAGGCTCAATGCCGGCCCGTTTCATGGCTTCCATGGCATGGCTGATTACCTGAGGATGCTGGTCGAGCACCGATTTCATGTTTCGGTACTGATGCTCTATCTGAAAAGTGAGCTGCGAAGCCGGGTACTGTTTCATCACCTCTTCGGCAATGCGCTTCAACACGTTGGCATGCGCCTCCAGGCTGGATTCATCAAAGTCTCTGACAAGGCATTGAAGCTGGGCTTCTTCGACGGTCCCTGACAGGTGATAAGGGTGGAGAAAGCCTTCTTTTTCGGAGGTTGTTTCCGGAGACAATCCATCTTTTGGAAGCCGGGAAACAATGTCGCACACGGCTTTGAGGGCGCTCTCTAATTTTCCCTTCGCAAAGCCCGGATGGATACTTACCCCTTTGACAGTCAATATGATTCGGTCTGCTGAAAATGTTTCATCCTCGAGGGTACCCAGTTTTTCGCCATCGACTGTATAGCCGAAATCGGCCCCGAGTTTTTCCATGTCAACATGATCCACACCACGACCGATTTCTTCATCGGGTGTAAAAAGGATGCGGATTTTTCCGTGCCTGATTGTCGGATCGGTAAGAAAACGGTGGGTTGCCGTCATAATGGCAGCCAGCCCGGCCTTGTTGTCTGCGCCGAGAAGGGTGGTGCCAGAGGCGGTGACGATGTCATTCCCGATCTGATCCAGTAAATCCGGGTGGTCTTTCGGATCCAGCACTACGTCAGGATCGTCAGGTAATACAATGGATCCACCTGAGTAAGCATGGTGGACAATGGGTTTGATGCCAGCTCCGGGTGCATCAGGAGAGGTATCCATGTGGGAGCAAAAACAGATGACAGGGACAGACTCCTTATCTGTGTTTGCCGGAATGGTGGCATAGACATAGCCATGGTCATCTATATGTGCATCTGATACGCCCATTTGTTGCAGTTCATCGACCAGGAGGCGGCCGAGATTTTTCTGCTTTTCAGTTGAGGGGACAGATTGGGAGGTTTCATCAGATTGGGTATCGATGACGACATAGCGCAGGAAACGCTCAAGAACAGGTGGATGGGATGGTGCAGACATGGAATGGATAGTAAGGATGGAGAATGGGTTAAAGATAGGGGATAATGGGAAATATGAAGGAATGCGGGAAAACCTATGTGATAAGAGAGGTTCTAATTCTCTATTTAACATAATATAAATTATGTGCAAAAAGGAGTGCCGAATCTGAATTTTCCCGTACCTTTCGTAACCATCATTACAGCCTACAATTTCATCATGTCCGCGCCACAGAAATATGCCATTATTGATGTCGAAACCACCGGTGGCAGCCCAAAATTTGAGCGGGTCACTGAAATCGGTGTCGTTATCTCTGACGGAAACAATATTCTTGACACCTTCGAGTCGCTTGTCAATCCCGGAATAACCATCCCAGAGTTCATTACCAATCTGACCGGGATTTCCAATGATATGGTGCGTGAGGCGCCCCATTTTTATGAAATAGCCAAAGAAATTGTAGAGCTTACCGAAAACACCATATTTGTTGCCCACAATGCTCGTTTCGATTACGGATTTATTCGTTCTGAATTCCAACGACTTGGTTACACGTACTCCCGAAGACAGCTTTGTACGGTCAAACTGGCCCGAAAGGTCTTCCCGGGCCTTCCATCATATTCCCTCGGCAAATTAATCCGTCACTTTGGCATTGAGGTAAGCCGGCGTCACCGCGCACTTGATGATGCCATGGCAACAACCACGCTCTTGCACATGGCACTGCACCAGCATTCCGGTCAGTCCGGCATCAAGAATCTTGTTGATCGCGGAATCCAGGAAACCCGTCTGCCCGCTGGCATTTCCATGGAAATGCTCCATCAGCTTCCGGAATCCCCTGGCGTGTATTACTTTCACAATGCTGATAATCAAGTCGTTTACGTTGGCAAGAGCATCAATATCCAAAAGCGGGTCATGGATCATTTTCGGGACCACACTGTGAAAGCCGGTCGGATGCATCAGCATGTGCGCGATATTTCATACGAGGAAACCGGAAGTGAACTGGCGGCCCTTCTCCTGGAGTCTTATGAAATTAAACGACTCACCCCGATTCTGAATCGGGCTCAGCGTGCAGAATCCTTTCCCTATGTGGTTGGCATGCTGTACAATCAGCAGGGTTATCTGAATTTTCAAATCGACAAACTTCATGCTGATGCTGAGCTTCCGGCTGATGTAGAGCAGATTGGAGAATACCCAAAGCTTTCCAACGCCAAGGGTCACCTTGGAAGATTGGTGCAGGAGCTGCAGTTGTGCCGCCGGTTAAGTGGACTGGAGAAAAATATCGGATCCTGTCTGTATCCGCAAATCGGACTGTGCCATGGTGCGTGCATGGGTCATGAGCCTCCGGAAACCTACAATCAGAGGGCTCTCCAACTGGTCGAAAAGCTTTCGGTGCGCGTTCCCGGTACTTTTGCCATCCTCGATGAAGGCCGCTCTCAAGATGAACAAACTGTGGTGATCATTGAAAATGGTCGGTACCTTGGGTTTGGGTATATTGATTCTGATTCTTTCGCCAGCCATGATGATCTTCGGAATAGTATCACCCCCTACCCCCACAATCCGGAAGTCATGCGTATCATCAGCCTTTTCCTTCGGAAAAATCCAAGGGTCAGAAGGGTTCCCCTTGATGCGCCCAATGAGAGAAATTCCATATCTTGATGATGCGCTTGCCTCATTGATACAATGAATGAAGGAATGTCGAGATCCAAACTCAGGAAATTTACCGGGTTTGCAAACACACTGCTGCCACACGAGACGGCCTGGCTGCTGAGTGTCGAAGAGTTTCAGGATCCTGTGCGTCTCGCAATCCTTCAGCGCGTCCATCAGTTCACTTCTTATGATGAAGAATTCGACAAGCGAAAATATTCGAATCTGAAGAACTGGATTCAATCCCGACTTAAGGCCATTGATGTGGACGAGCAGTTTCTCTGGATGAGCCGCATGGAGCAGCACATAATGACTGAGGCCCTCAAGGCATTCCTATTCCAGCTGACAGAGCCTCTCTTGAAGGAGGACGAAAAACACCACCTTCACACTGATGCTTTTTCTCAGGTCAATGACCATATTCCTGATATCTTACACACGCTCAAACTGGATTTGCATGCGCGTGGATTTCTGGTCTGACATCTCTGTATTTCATTCTCCATCACCAACTCATTTCTCACTGTTTATGGCTTCACCAACCCTCGAATCAATCTGCGTTCACGAACATCCCTGGGAACTTACTACCCGGCCCCAACAGCTCCCTTTGTTTGCTACCTCATCCTTTGCGTTTGATTCCATAGATCAAGGCATGTCCATTTTCCGCAAAGAAAGTACGGGAGATGTATACTCTCGCTATGGCAATCCGACAGTTGCAGCTGTCGAGAAGAAGCTGGCCTCTCTGGCTGCTTATGGGTCCGGGCGTACAGCGAAATCGCTGCTGACCGGCTCAGGGATGTCTGCCATCAGTACGCTGATATGCGGTCTATTAAAGCAGGGTGACCGGATTTTGACTCAGGGAAATTTGTATGGGGGAACTACGGAACTGTTCGTCAAAATTCTCTCAAATTTTGGCATTACGCCAGTGTTTGCAGATCTACGTGATACTGATGCAATCATTGCGACGATTCAAAAGAATCCGGAAATCAAGATGATTTTTGCAGAGACCCCTGCCAATCCGACCCTCTCTTGCATTGACTTGGAAGCACTCGGCCGTGTAGGCTTGTTATGCGGCGTTTACACCGTCGTTGACAACACTTTCTGTACCCCTTTCAGTCAGCGTCCGCTCAGCCTTGGCATTGACTTTGAGATCCATTCTACGACAAAATTCCTTAATGGGCATGGCAACTCAATCGCCGGGGCCATCATTTCTCTGCACGAGGATGAAATGCAGGAAAAAATCTGGCCTGCCATGAAGCTGATGGGGACCACTGCCCCACCCTTTGATGCGTGGTTATTGAATATCGGGATGAAGACGTTACCCCTGAGATTGCGCAAACACGCTGAGAATGCCGAGGCATTAGCAGCCTGGCTGGAAGCGCAACCTGAAGTCCTAAAGGTCAATGCCACTTCTCTTCCCTCCCACCCTGACCATGCTCTGGCAGCTCGTCAGATGGATTTGTCTTGTGGCATGCTCAGTTTTGAACTCAAAGGTGGCCTTGAGGCCGGAATCCGTTTTATGAATGCACTTCGCTTTTGCTCTTTGGCCCCGACGTTAGGAGATGTGGATACGCTGGTTCTGCATCCAGCCACCATGTCACATATTAATGTAGCCCGCGAAATTCGTGAAGCCAATGGTATCACGGATGGGTTGATTCGCCTTTCTGTAGGAATTGAAGATTGGGAGGATATTCGCGATGACCTGGATCAGGCTTTGAAAGTCAGCGAATAAAGTGATTCAGGCCAAAAAGAAAAAGCAGCCCATGTGACACATGAGCTGCTTTTTTGATATGTTAACTTGCCTGAAAGCTTTTCAGAGCTTACATTTGCGGCGAAGTTTACTAATGCAGATAGGGGGAGCCTTCTTTTCGAAGGCCCCCTTTTTTTACTCAGCAGACTTAGAAACCGCGAGGGTGTAAATCACCAGACCGAATCCGATCTTGTTCACGGCGTCACCAATGTTGTAGATGATGTCCATTGACTTTGCTGGAATCACACCTGCCAGCCATCCGGTATCCATGGCCATGTAGCCAATTGGATAAATTGCCCAGCCTACGAGGATGAACCATCCAAGCGTTGAAAATGCCGACTGCAATACCGGATCGTTTGAATTCTGTGAAAGCTTCTTGGCTGATCCCATCCATACTTCATACAGGATACCAACATAACCGATTGTAGAGATGAAACCCCACAATGGAGATGCATCGCGGAATACCGTTTCTCCGAGGTAACCGGCAACCAACATCAACACTGAGTAGGCAATCATGCGCCACAAAAGACCGACCTTCGCGCCAAAGGCTTTCAGAATCAGATAGAATTCAACGCACATCAGTGGAACCGTCAGGATCCAGTCAATGTATCTGAATTCAGTAGGTGAAACCTGATTTTCCGCCCAGAAATCCCGCATGTAGTAGTAGTGCACAGCGGCGATAAAGGTGATCAATCCGGAAACCAACATTGAATTCTTCCACTTACCCTGTACTTGTCCGTACTGGAAAAAGAAGAACACTGTTGCAGCTGCCATCGCCATCGAACCGATGAAGAAGGTGAAGCCGACGTAGTCGCCTTGCTGCAAGTTGGCCAAAAATGGTGTTTGAAAGTTAACTAATGCTTCCATGTTCCTTAAAATTTGTTAATGAAAAGTTAAGAAAAAACCGTAACAGTAAAATATTTGCTTGGTTGAATAATTGACTTCTTTTTTTGAAAAATTTCAGAATTCTCTATCATCTTTCGTGTATCTGAGGCTTTTTTTCATGGTTTTCAGAATAGAGTTGGTCAATCAGCAGCATATGCGGGAGTGTCACAACCGATATAAACACGAACAGGAATGCCCAGTCAATGCGCGCTTCTGACTGAAAGCTCACAGTCATCCAGACACCGGTAAATAAAATTGCCATCAGGCTGAAAAGCCAGACATCCTTGAGATAGTGTCTGAAATTGTAGGCTTTGTCGACCATTTTCCGATAGGATCCAATTTGATCCAGAATGGATGAGAATGAATGCCAGGCAACGAAATACAATGCAAAGCCAAGCAATAAGGGCAGTTGCGTGAATGCAAATGAGAGGATGCCCAGATTGATGCATTCGTCCCTCGTTTGATTGGTGCTGAGTGTGCCAAGGGACTTTTGATAGAAAATCCAGAGTAGGGTCAGCCCAACCAACCCTGTAGCGAGTGCCTTGCCGCTCCATGGCAGGACAATCAACAATGGTGAGATTCCGAGAAGGTCTCCAATTATTGGTGCTGCTTCATCGAAATGCCAGATCACTGGAAAGAAAAGGACCCAGGACCCCCAAAGGACATATGTGAATTTACTTTGGAACTTAGACGGAAACGAAATGTAATTCCAATTTGACTGACCGAAATGATACACAGAGATCCCCAGAAAAATCAGGAGCCCAAGTAGGGGAACCATCCACCAAACAAAGGAATATATGCCCATGAGTGCTATGTACAAGCCCAGGAAGGTGGCCATTTTTCGACTCACCAGAACCGGCATGTGCATGTGCCTGAAGATGACAAAGTCAGTGGCTCCATGCGGAATTCCACCAAATAATATCAAAACAAGTGCACATACTGCTTGAATATGACTGATTTCACCGGGGAACAGCAATGCTGAGGCTGCCATAAGCAGTGCCACGCCTTGTATACTCCGATAGAGGACTGGGTAGCGCTCTGTCATACCGGAATATTTTTTGGAATGAATACCGGCGCATCTTTGGCATGCTGGCGATGGCGAATTCCAAAACGTTGCAAGGTAGTGGAGTAGACAGCTTTTAAAAAGGTGAATACAGGGAGGGTTGAAAAAATATGGGCCTCTTCGAGCAAATCAGTCGACTCATCGAGAAATTTAAGAACGCGACCGACTGGATTTCTCGAAAACAGGGCATTAAAGATACCCATCCCTTTGCTCCCGTCATGCGCCAAAATATGAAGCAGCAGGCTGTCATAAAACCTGAACCGAGGCATCGTCATTCGAGACAATTCTTGCGGATCATTGCCTTCCCTCAATGCGCTGATAATGGCATCAACCTGACGCTGAATCCGCAAAAATGCAAAGCCCGTGGTGGGTTTCACCGCTCCCCCGAGGGCACCTAAACGAATAATCCGGCGGTAATCGCGCTTTTCCGGCAGTTGATTGGTCATTGGGATGCACCCTGTTTCTTCTTCAAGGATTTCGTAGGATTCGATGTTCCGGATGGACTGCAGATAATTTTTAATGGCAACCTGATGTTGCTCCTTTGTACGTCTGGTTTTGCCAAAAATAGTATGCTCAACCAATGCCCGCGTTTTTGAAATCGGCAGGACATAAAAAAATCTGGTTTCTCCATCCTGAGGGGTCCGGAAGTCCATAAGCCTGGCCTTACCGGGTTCAAAGGAATCTTTGGGCGTTTCAACAACCCATCCGTGAAAGTCCTGCCACAGAAAATCACCATTTGCTCGTTCTCTTCTGTCTTCAGAAGCCAGATAGCAAGAGTCAAAGACAAATCTTGCGGAATACCTCTCCTCCCCTACACGGATCATTCCGCGTCCGGATGTTTCAGTTACCTCGTCAACCCTTCCGATCAGAAAATCTACTCCGTCGCAAGATTTGAGGACCTCGTGGGCATGTTGGTAAAAATCGATGCCTCGGATCATGTGATAGGACCACTCTCCGAGCGGCAACTCCCATTCTCCTCTTTCGGGAGATGCCACACAAAACGTCTTCCAGGATGAGCTGATGAGCTTGGAGAATGGTGGTGTGCCGGCATGCCAAAAGCACCACGTGCGGTCGTTTTCCAGCTTTAGGCTCTGGTCCACAATGAGGATGCGGGTTTCCGGCCCGAACTCATCAACCAATCTGATTGCGAGACTCAATCCGGATGCGCCGCCACCGGCTATAATGTATGTGTAATTGTTTACTGAACCCATAATCGTGTTTACACGAGCCTTAATCATACAATTTTAAGAAAAGATTGTTGAGTGATTGATAATTTTTTTGTCCGGAAAAATGCCGACAAAGATTTGGATTGCGGAAAACGGATGTATAACAGCGATTCAAGCCTGATTGTGCAGAATTGGAAAACCTTGCTATTTTGGGGCTTGTAAGACCCCCGGGCATTCTTTATCCATTCAACACATTTGACCATGCAGACAGACATAGAAATTGCGCGTTCGGTGACGCTCAAACACATTCGAGACATAGCCTCCCGTCTGAATCTCTCCGAAGATCAACTTGAGTTGTACGGGAAACATAAGGCCAAGCTTCCACTTGAGCTGATTGACCACGAACGACTGAAGCGCAACAAGTTGGTTCTTGTAACTGCCATCTCTCCTACCCCGGCAGGAGAAGGTAAAACCACCACATCTATCGGATTAACGGAGGGGCTTAACCGAATCGGCAAGCAAGCGACAGCCGTTTTGCGTGAACCCTCTCTCGGTCCGGTCTTTGGCATCAAGGGCGGAGCGACAGGTGGTGGCTGGTCTCAGGTTTTGCCTATGGAAGACATCAATCTGCATTTCACAGGCGACTTTGCGGCCGTTGAGAAGGCGCACAACTTGCTATCAGCACTCATTGATAATAATTTGCAGAATAAGAAGCATGGTTTGGGGATTGACCCCCGCACAGTTCTTTGGAAGCGGGTGATGGATATGAACGACCGCTCGCTGCGCAAGACCGTCATAGGACTTGGAGGGACCGGCAACGGAATTCCGCGGGAGACGGGCTTTGATATTACTGCGGCCTCTGAAATTATGGCCATTCTGTGCATGAGTGATGATCTCGACAACCTGAAAAAGCGTTTTGGCAATATTTTCATCGGCTTTACCATGGACAGGCAGCCGGTCTATGCCCGTGACCTCAAGGCCCCCGGAGCCATGGCTGCTCTCATGAAGGATGCGATAAAACCCAATTTGGTGCAAACAATCGAGGGGAATCCAGCCATTATTCACGGAGGGCCATTCGCAAATATCGCTCAGGGCACCAACACCATTATCGCCACCCGTATGGGACTTTCACTATCTGATTATGTGGTGACTGAAGCTGGCTTTGGAGCAGATCTCGGAGCAGAGAAATTTTTTGACATCAAGTGTCAGGCTGCCGGTCTGCGGCCGGATGCAATGGTGGTGGTTGCGACTGTTCGGGCTCTGAAGTATCATGGCGGAGCTGATCTCAAAGAAATCAGCAGCCCGAATCCGGAGGCAGTATCACGGGGTATTGAAAACCTGGAAAAACATCTTGAAAACTGCAAGCTCTTTCAGGTTCGTCCAGTGGTCGCCATCAACAAATTTGCACAAGATACCGATGAGGAAATGCAGATTATTTATGACCGTTGTGAAGCACTCGGTGTGCCAGTTGTGATTGCCGATCATTGGGCTCGTGGAGGTGAAGGAGCAGAAGACCTGGCTCGTATGGTTGTGCAAACTGTAGAAAGTGGCCAAAGCAACTTCACGCCCTTGTACGACTGGAGCTGGCCCGTCGAACAAAAAATCGAGACCCTTGCCACTCAGTATTACGGGGCAGATGGTGTTGAGTATACTTCCACAGCTCGTCGCGACCTCACCCGAATCCGCAAACTTGGCCTCGAAGGCCTCCCGGTTTGTGTCGCAAAAACTCAGAAGTCATTGTCAGACAACCCAAAACTTCTCGGGCGTCCAAGGGGCTTTTCCATTACGGTACGCGAAATCGAGATTGCCTCCGGAGCAGGCTTCCTTGTCCCGATTACCGGTGATATGATGCGGATGCCGGGTCTGCCCGCAGTGCCGGCAGCAGAGGGAATTGACATCGACAGCCAGGGTAATATTTCCGGTCTCTTTTAATACGGCCTCCTTACTTTAAGATGGCGCCCAAACGATGATTTATGCCTGTGGCCGTAATCGACCTGACACGGACCCTCTGTGACGACATGCCGGTTTTTCCGGGAGACAATCCTGTACGCCTCAAGCCGGCTGCTACCATCGAGAAACATGGGTTTACAAATTATCGGATCGAAACCGGGATGCACGTCGGTACTCATATGGACGGCCCACTGCATATGATTCCCGGCGGAATGCCGCTGACTGACATGCCCCCTGAACGATTTGTGGGGCGGGGCGTCCTTGTTGATGCCAGAAAATGCGGGGAGATTATCCATTCGGACATTCTCGAACCGTATTCCATCTCGCAAGGTGACATTGTTTTATTTCGGACAGATTGGTGTGCTCAATTCGGCACCGAAACATATTATTTTGACTATCCAGTGCTGGAACCTCGTTGTGCGGACCTTTTGGTACAGTTGAAGGTCAATATGATTGGGTTGGATTTTCCAAGCCCGGATAAGGCGCCATTTCCGGTACATCAGATTTTATTGGGCAACAATATTCTCATCATCGAAAACCTGCAGGGCTTGGCCAACCTTAAAGGTGTCGGCAAGTTTCAAATTTGTGCCTTGCCTTTGAAACTGGAGGCAGATTCTGCCCCAGCCAGAGTCATCGCACTGACAGAAGAGGATGAGGCGATCTGAAAAAGTTATTCCTTACAATGAGGTTTGAGCATGCTATTCTCCTACTGGAATCACGCTTCCTGAGCAGGAATCCATTCTCCCTTTTGCACAATCCCTGCCACTTGTCCGTTAAGTATCTGCCCAATCAGCGGAGAATTCGAGGATTTGGAGGAGAATGAGTGGTGAGTGCATTCCCACTGCACAGAGGGCTGAATCATGGTCAAGGTAGCTGGTTGCTTGATATCGACGCGGTATTGTGGCAGTCTGAAGATTCGCCGTGGTCCATGGCTCATCGCATCGACAAAAGTCTCCAGATTAATTTTATCTGCCAGCTTTGTTTGGTACAAACCATAAAAAGTGTCAAGGCCGGACACTCCGAATTCTGCGTAGGGAAACTCTTTTTTCTTTGACTCATCATCCCAGGGCACATGATTTGCAGAGATGGCATCAATGGTTCCGTCAAGGAGCCCCTCTACAAGGGCGTCTCTGTCGGTAGGGTCTCTGAGCGGTGGCATAACTTTCCATGCGGCATCAAAGCCTGATACTTCCTCATGGCAAAAAGCCAGATTCAAGATAGGGACCGAGGCGGTAACCTGAATTCCACGGTTTTTTGCAGCCCTGATGGCCTCTACAGAGCGTGCGGAAGAGATATTTGAGATGTGCAATTGAGAGTTGGTATATTCTGCCAGTCGCAAATCCCGTTCAACCATCATGCTTTCGGCTAGGGAGGGAATACCTTTCACCCCCATGCGGGTGCTCACAAACCCCTCATGCACCAGTCCCTCGGGAGCAATTGTGCGGTCCAGAGGTACATTCATAACCAGACTGTCAAAAGCTTTGACGTATTGCAACGCGCGCAGCATCAATCCGGCATCGGCAATGGGCTCAGAGCCGTTGGAAAAGGCAACGGCTCCGGCGTTGTGCAGGTCGTACATTTCTGTGATGTCGCTGCCACTGCAGTGTCTGGACACAGCGCCAACCGGAAGGCAGTCTACGGGAAGGTGGGTTGAAGAATTCCGCAGATACAGCAGTTCTGCTTTGGAGTGCAGGGCCGGTTTGGTATTTGGCAGACAGCCAATTGCGGTAAATCCCGCTTTAGCGGCTGCCCGGGTTACCGTCGATAAATCTTCCCGATGTTCCAGTCCTGGGTCGCACACTTGTACCCCGATATCAATCCAGCCGGGGGTGCAAACCAGATTCGTACCGTCAATATGAAGCACGTCATCGCTGATTCCATCCAATTTCTGCCCGATTCGCTCAATGGCATTCCCCTGAATGTGTATGTCAACCCTGTCGGAGTGCCAGGGAGAGGCTCTGTCTATAATCAAGACATTCGAAAAGAGAAGATCCCTCATAACATGCGTTTGCGTTGGAATGGCCAAGATACACAATTTGAAACCCATTGGGATATGGGTTGGTATGCGCATTCATCTTTTTGGGCAGCAAAGTTTTGTAGCTGAAAGAAAGATGTCGCTGCGCTGCAGCTCAAATTATTGCATCACCTGTTGCTAATGAGAGGAAGCCCCGATGGGGCAATATAGCCAAGGAGCAT
>CAZMSQ010000004.1:35688-101325 GCA_964569025.1 uncultured Saprospiraceae bacterium
TTAGATAAAATCTGCGTCCTTTTTGAGCTGCATCGCAGCGACATCTCCCCTATAATCTGCCCAGATCTGTGAACAAATTTATCATCATAAGAAACTAAAACAGAAGTTGCTCCTTCCCTGGAGGCACAACACCAAGATGCTTATATGCTTTTTCAGTGGCTTCCCGGCCCCGGGCCGTTCGCTGTATGTACCCCTCCATAATCAGGAATGGCTCGTAGACCTCTTCAAGAGTCCCGCCCTCCTCACCAACTGCGGTTGCGATGGTACTGATACCCACTGGGCCACCCTTAAACTTGTGGATGATGGCACTGAGAATTTTATTATCCATTTCATCCAGGCCGCCTTCATCCACGTTTAGGGCCTCGAGGCCGAATCTGGCGATTTCAAGATCTACCACTCCGACCCCTTTCACCTGTGCAAAATCACGCACTCTCCTCAATAAAGCGTTGGCGATACGAGGAGTGCCGCGGCTACGTCGCGAAATCTCAGCGGCACCATCATCGGTAATCCCCACCTGCAGGATATTTGCAGATCGTATGATGATATGACGGAGCGTTTCGGTATCGTAGTAATCGAGGTGGCAGGTTATCCCGAACCTCGCCCTGAGTGGTGCAGTCAGGAGACCGGTTCGTGTGGTTGCTCCAACCAGCGTGAATTGATTGAGCGATAGCTGAATGCTCCTGGCATTCGGACCCGAATCAATCATGATGTCAATCCGATAATCCTCCATTGCCGAGTACAGATACTCCTCAACTACCGAATTCAACCTGTGGATTTCATCAATAAACAGGACATCGGCTTCCTCGAGGCTCGTCAGAAGTCCCGCAAGGTCTCCGGGCTTTTCAAGAACTGGGCCGGAAGTAATGACTATGCGGGAGTTGAGTTCGCTGGAAATGATGTGCGAAAGCGTGGTTTTTCCCAGACCCGGCGGACCGTGAAGCAATACGTGATCAAGAGCTTCTCCTCTTTCGCGCGCCGCCTGAATAAAAATGCGCAGATTTTCCACGAGACGCGGTTGGCCTTTAAACTCCTCAAGCAACCTCGGCCTGAGAGCCTTCTCAAACTGCTGTTCCTCAGAGTTCAGAGAGGATGCAGTGGGGTCCAGATGTGGGTTTGCCTTATTCACCATTCTGGTCTCTTTCCCGCACTGCTTCGAAAATCTCCTCCAACTGTTGTGCTCCGCACATATTCACCAAAATTTCCTTGTCCTTGTTGAGAATCATAATTCTTGGGGTAGTGCGAACATCATACTTCTGGTAAAACCTTGAGCTATTGTATGGGTCTATTGTGTTAAGAAACCGTTCTGAATACCCTTTTTCGTCCGCATAATCCCAGCAAGTTGAGGATTCATCGCCCTGAGTAACGCAGACTGCGAATACGTCTACACCTTGAGGTTTATATTTGTCTGCAAATTTAACCAGATACGGAGCTGCCTTTTGACAAGTCGGGCAGTCGGGCTTCCAGAATACCATGACCATGTATTCAGCATCTATTTCGTAAAGATCGACAGGGTTACCCTGCTGATCCTGCACGGTAATTCCTGGGGCCGGTTTGCCTATGAGAATGGGCTCCATCTTAGAGGCCTTTTCAACCAACTTTCGCTTGACGTCCGGCTCTAGAAATTCAGCCTTCCCGGTGTTAATCCATGTATTGACAAGATGGACAAATATCTTGTCAAAATTCAGGGTTTGAGTCTGTCCGTACTCATTGATATACTGAATGAACAAATACCTGAAGCACTCCTCCCCGTTTTGTGCCAACGGCAAAATGACATCAAGTGCCTTTATGATGCTGTCGGCCGATTGAGGTGTCATTTTTTCAAGGTAAAAGTCGACCTTTTTCATCATCACCGGACTGCGCAACAGGACTTCACTTGAGAGATCGACGTAATCGAAATAGTGAGCACGCTTGAAGTAGAATTTCTTCATCTTGACAGCTTCTTCATCTCCTTCGTATTCTGGAATTGGCTTTTCCAGGTCTGCATAAGTGATGCGGGATGTGACCGTCGTGGGGTGCTTGCGGTGCAAATCCATTTTGTATTCGTCAATTTCTTCACGGAGCCTTTTGCGCTTTTCTTCCAGAGCCTCAGTACTGCCCGTGGCAGCATTAATCTGGTCGTTGATTTCCCTGATGGCTTTTTGCTGCTCCTCTACATATCTCAGATACTTGTAAAAGAGCGTATTGTCTGGAGAGCCGCTGATTTCAATGCTATTGGGGATGTTCTTAACATCTGCAGAAATGGTCAGTTTTTGTTCGGTTTCACTCAGGACAAACTGCAGAAAATCATTCTTCGGAGGAAGGACAATGAAATACATACCTGCATTGAGAGGTTCATTGCCTGAAAAGACAAACGTGCCGTTTTCACTCATTCTGACAGTGTCCATCAGGTAGGGCTTATCGGCATAGTATTGTGCCATGTATATTTCCTTGCCAGTATAGTTTTGCAGCCGAACGGTAATTTCGTAGGATGTAGACTGATTGGACTTTTGCCCGGAATCGAGCTTTCGCATTCCATTGTTTTGGCCACTGGCAAAAGGAAAATTGAGAATGGCAAGTGTCAGGATAAAGAGCATACGAACCATAGTGGTGTTCAGTTTTTGTTCTTTATGGAAAAGAGAGAATGTTCAAAAAAGTTGAAGGATATCATTGGAGAAGACTTGTTAGGAACATATCCATCTTCTTTATTCATCATCAACTTATGTGCAAAAGTAATCATTTGAAGCGGATCGAGTGACATACGGTTACTGCATTATGTCTCCTGACTTACCCTTGAAACTAAGCCCTTTTTCGTATTTTTGCAGTTTGAACAGAACCTATCTCACACCACCCTTACAAACGATAATCTCATGAGTGAATCAAGAGTTGCAATTTCCAATGGCAAATTAAACGTTCCTGACCAGCCGATTATTCCATACATCGAGGGAGACGGCATTGGTCCCGATATTTGGGCATCTGCGGTAAGGGTCTTTGATGCTGCGGTTGAAAAGGCTTACGGAGGGAGCAGGAAGATCTCCTGGAAAGAGGTGCTTGCCGGAGAAAAGGCCTATACCCAAACCGGAGAGTGGCTGCCACAGGCTACGCTGGATGCGGTTGATGAATATCTCATCGCAATCAAAGGTCCATTGACAACCCCTGTTGGAGGAGGGATTCGTTCACTCAACGTGGCACTCCGCCAGAAACTAGATTTGTATGCCTGCGTTCGGCCTGTCCGCTATTTCGACGGTGTTCCCTCCCCTGTTTGTCATCCGGAGAATGTAGATATGGTCATCTTTCGGGAGAATACAGAGGATATCTACGCAGGAATTGAATACCTCCACGGCTCTGAGGGGGTGGAGAAATTGAAAAAATTCCTGATTGAGGAAATGGGTGTTGACCAGATCCGATTCCCTGATACGGTTTCTCTGGGCATCAAGCCGGTATCTGTTGAGGGGACCGAGCGGTTGGTCAGAGCGGCAATTGAGTATGCCATTGCCAACAATAAACCATCGGTAACCCTTGTGCACAAGGGCAACATCATGAAGTTTACTGAGGGTAAGTTCAAACAGTGGGGTTACGAACTGGCAGAGCGTGAGTACGGCGACAAGGTCTTCACATGGGCGCAATATGACCACATGGTGGTCAAAGAAGGAAAAGACGCCGCAGAGGCTGCTCAAAAAAAAGCGTTAGATAGTGGGGCCATTTTGGTTAAGGATGTTATTGCCGATGCGTTCTTACAGCAAATCCTGACCAGACCTGCCGACTACTCAGTCATTGCCACGCTGAATTTGAATGGCGATTATATCTCAGATGCCCTCGCTGCCGAGGTTGGGGGAATTGGCATTGCTCCTGGGGCCAATATAAATTACGAAACTGGAAAGGCCATTTTTGAGGCTACTCACGGGACGGCTCCAAAATATGCCGGTCTCGACAAGGTCAACCCCAGCTCCGTTATTTTATCCGGAGAAATGATGCTGCGCTACATGCAGTGGAATGAAGCTGCTGATCTGATTATCCGGGGTATGGAAGGCGCTCTCAGGAACAAGCGGGTCACGTACGATTTTCACAGACTTATGGAAGGTGCTACCCTGCTGAAGTGCTCTGAATTTGGAGACGAGCTCATCAGCAATATGTAATCTCCCATTGATTCGACAAGAAAACCTCCGTATGAACATTGAGTTTGCCGGAGGTTTTTTTTTATGAATTTTCATGAATTCTCAAGCATACCTGATTGGCGTGGGTGACGAGGTCCGGAAAAAATCGGAGGAAATGTGGTTCGATGGAGGCCCTTGCTCCAATCAGATATGCCACCTGATTTTCCAGCCAATCAGGCTTCGATGCACGCCGTTGGAGAGATTTGAAACTCCGTTCCATTCCCTCCTGTGTGCCGTACTTTACCAGCCAGTTTCCTTCAACCATGGCAGGGAGATGCCTCCTGAGTGGTTCCGGGTGCCAATCAATCCGCTCGAGCAACCGGTCATAGGTGCGTTTGCTGAATTCAGTCAGTGACTCCTCAGAAAATGCAGTCCAGTTGACTGCCAGTAGGTAATCGAAATACACATCACATGCCACTGGGGCATATTTTCGAAATCTGGGTCGGATCACAGACCTTACCTCCAACACCTCCGGATGGGAGTCAGTAAACGCATCAATGGCATGGTGCAGGTTTATTCCCTCCCTGACCCGCTTGGGTAGTGATTGTCGGTGAGCAGGATGGACCGCATCGGCAATGAAATTTCCGAGTTGGCGCTCAGGGCAGTCGCACGATAAAAAGAGGTGGGCCAAATGATTCATGCAGACGGCTTAATATGAAAAGGAGGCTGGGAAATTCCGTATCTTTGCGCCCCGAAAGATTCAGTCTCTACACGCAAAAGAAAAATAAAGACCATGGGATTACAGTGCGGAATAGTGGGCCTCCCGAATGTTGGCAAATCTACGCTTTTTAACGCGCTGACCTCGGCCGGCGCTCTGGCAGCGAATTACCCGTTTGCGACCAAGGAGCCAAACGTGGGTGTCATCACGGTACCCGACCCTCGGCTCGATAAATTGACGGAGCTGGTCAATCCTCGCAAAACCCTTCCGACCACCATCGAAATTGTAGACATCGCCGGGCTTATCAAGGGTGCCAGTAAAGGGGAAGGACTGGGCAATCAGTTTTTGGCAAATATTCGTGAGGTCGATGCCATCATTCATGTGGTGCGATGCTTTGACAATACCAATGTGGTTCATGTAGATGGCAGCGTTGATCCGGTCCGGGATAAGGAAATCATCGATACTGAGCTATTGCTCAAAGACATTGAGACCATGGAAAAGAGGCTTGACAAACTTAAGAAGCAAGCCAAAAGCGGGAAAAAGGAAGACCAGCGACTGGTCGATATTGCCCAACGAATTTTGACGCACCTTGAAGATGAAAAACCTGCCCGTAGCCTTGAACTCGATGGCGAGGGAGCAGATTTGCTCAAGGAGTTGAGCCTGCTGACATCCAAGCCCATACTTTATGTTTGCAACGTTGACGAAGAGTCTGTGATTGATGGCAATGCCCATTCGAAAAGGTTTGGTGACGCAATCAGTGGAGAGGCCGCAGAGGTGATGTTAATCAGCGCAGATATCGAAAGTGAAATAGCAGCCCTTGCAGATCCGGATGAACGGAAAGAATTTTTGTCAGACATGGGCCTTTCGGAGCCCGGTGTCAACAAGTTGATCAGGTCTGCTTATACATTGCTCGACCTTATTACTTATTTTACAGCTGGCGAAAAGGAAGTACGCGCCTGGACTATCCGAAGGGGGACGAAAGCCCCACAAGCTGCCGGTGTGATACATACTGACTTTGAGAAAGGGTTTATCCGTGCTGAGGTTATCAGCTACGAAGATTACACCCGGCTCGGTTCTGAGTCAGCCGTTAAAGAGGCAGGTAAAATGGGCGTTGAGGGCAAAGAATATGTTGTGCACGACGGAGATGTCATGCACTTCAGATTCAATGTGTAATTATCAATACCAGAAGATTATCTGTTAAATACGTCCTTGAATTTCACTTTCCGGGAGGCTTCGTCTCCCAATCGTTCCTTTTTCGCAGCCTCAAAATCTGAATAGTTGCCTTCAAAAAAGATGACTTCACCATTCCCTTCGAAAGAGATGATGTGAGTAGCCAGGCGGTCTATAAACCACCGATCGTGCGAGATGACAAGAATGCAACCCGCGAAATTGTCGAGTGCATCCTCGAGGGCCCGAAGGGTATTGACGTCGATATCGTTGGTCGGCTCATCGAGTAAGAGCACGTTCCCTCCTTCCTTGAGGGTAATCGCAAGGTGAACACGATTTCGTTCCCCTCCGGAAAGCACGCCCAACTTTTTTTGCTGGTCAGACCCTCCGAAATTAAATCGGCTGATGTAGGCTCTGGAGTTCAGCGTTGCGTTGCCGACAGTCAATAAGTCGTTTCCCTCAGATATTGCGTCGTACACTGTTTTCTCCTGATCCTGGAGATCCTCATGGCTTTGGTCTACGTACGACAACTCGACAGTATCACCAATCACCACCTCGCCGGAGTCAGGTTGCTCTTTCCCCATGATGATCCGAAACAGTGTACTTTTCCCCATTCCGTTGGGGCCGATAATGCCAACGATGGCATTGCGGGGAATGGAGATATTGAGATCTGAGAAAAGGGTTCTGTCGTCATATGCTTTTGTCAACCCTTTCAGGTCGATGACCTTGTCGCCAAGGCGTGCTCCCGGTGGGATATATAGTTCAAGTTTTTGCTCTTTTTCCTTCACTTCTTCACCAGCCAGCTTTTCATAAGCATTCAGACGGGCTTTACCTTTCGCCTGTCGGGCTTTTGGAGCCATCCGAATCCAGTCGAGTTCCCTTTCCAGGGTTTTACGTCTTTTCGATTCTGTTTTTTCTTCCTGCTCAAGGCGTTTTGCCTTTTGTTCCAGCCAGGAGGAGTAATTCCCTTGCCACGGAATGCCCTCTCCCCTGTCGAGTTCGAGAATCCATCCGGCCACATTGTCGAGAAAATACCGATCGTGGGTGACGGCAATGACTGTGCCCGGGAAATTCTGCAGATATTGCTCCAGCCAGTCTACCGATTCCGCATCGAGGTGGTTTGTGGGTTCATCGAGCAGAAGGATGTCGGGATTGCTCAGCAGCAGTCTGGCCATGGCCACCCGGCGGCGCTCGCCACCGGAAAGAACCTTGACCGGTTGGTCCGCAGGCGGGCAGTTCAGTACCTGAAGGGCTGTTGTAATGCGATTGTCCAGATCCCACGCGTTGTGGTGGTCCAGCTTTTCCATGATATCTCCCTGCCGCTCAATGGTTTTCATCATTTCATCGTCATCCATAGGCTCAGCGAGCTTCATGTTGATTTCTTCGTACTCCTTCAGCAAGGCTACTACCTCAGATACACCTTCTTCAACAATCTCGCGCACTGTTTTTGCATCGTCAAGCTCAGGCTCCTGCTCCAGCAAACCGATTTTGTAATTGCCGTCAAAATGAATGTTCCCCTGATAATTGGTTTCCTTTCCGGCAATAATCTTCAGGAGTGTTGATTTTCCTGAGCCATTCAGACCCAAAACACCGATCTTGGCACCGTAGAAAAAACTGAGCCAGATGTTTTTCAGGACCTGCTTCTGAGGGGGGTATGTCTTGGAGACTCCCTCCATGGAAAAAATGATTTTCTTATCGGACATCTTTTGGTATTGTATTCACTATTCAAATATTGAGAAGACGCGCAAAGATGCGTATTTTGGTGAGGATAGTCAATGACTTCAACGAATATTGATGGGTGACCCCAGGATTGAAGATTTGTACAGTTCATTCCTCACTCCGCATATTTTCCGATATTTGAGTTATGATGCTTGTGTGTGCATTCGTCTGTGCCATGTTTTTTCCTGAATCTCTCTCCTGCTGGGACACAGTGCCTCCCAATGCACTCAATCAACACATCCTTCGCCATTCTATTCCACATAAATCTTTTTCTTCATATAGTACCCGTTTCTTCTCCCCATACACGAAGGCTCCCATATTTTGTGCTATTGAAAATCGGGTGGCACAACACACGGGAGTTCCAGTGAAAGTTCGCTTAGGTGAAGCTCAGGCGGTAGAGTGGCTCGAGGGTAAGGGGCGTATGAGTTGGGAGCGGTCGGGACGGGTCGTCAGTCCAGGTCAAAGAGATTTTTCACCCCTGTCAGGCGCGTGGCCCGGAATCCCTCTGCAAACTGGTATCCGGCAGGACGGCCAAACTCGCGAGCCCGGGCGTAGAGAAATTCCAGAAAATCTTTTCCGGAAATAGGAGAATCCGGCTCTGTGGACTCCGGATCGTAGAATTGGGATCTGAAGGCGAGAACCAGCTCCATTTTTTTCTCAATGAACTGACTGATATCAACCACAAAATCAGGGGTCATGTGGTAGTCTTGTATCGAATGATAAACTGCCCGTGGTCTCCAAACATCTTGGATGCTGCCATCATTGGACAGAGTTTCAATTTTCCGGAGGCCTGAGAAAAAACACGCATCAGCTGCAAGGCTGGCTGCACGGCCATGGTCCGGATGACGGTCTGCAAGGGCATTCGCAATGACAATTTCGGGGCGGAATCTGCGTATTACACTGATGATCTTGCGCAGGTTTTCCTCGTTATGGAGAAAAAAGCCATCCGCCATACCTGCATTCTCCCTGGCGATTGCCCCCATGAGATCCGCGGCTTTCTGTGCTTCCTCAAATCTGAGCTTGGGAGTGCCGCGTGTACCAAGTTCTCCCTCGGTCAAATCGAGCAATGCAACAGAATAGCCAGCATTGATATGCCGGAGCAAAGTGCCTGAGCAAGCGAGTTCTATGTCGTCCGGATGGACACCAATGGCAAGGATGTCAGCTTTCATGTCACAAAAATAGAGAAACCTCTGATAATCCCTCCCTCATATTGTGGAATTGGCCTTCCTTACAATAGTGGTTGCATCGGGTGGAGTCTCCAGTATCGGGCATCCAAAGCTCGGCAGGTCAGGTTAAGATTTGCAGCCTCTTCTGACAACTTCCAGAAGGCTCTGGTAGACCTCCCGTCTCGGGTCGAGAAACTGATCTGGATGCATCCAGACTGCCTGCTCAATGTCTTCTTCTGTTTGTGGAACCAATATTCCGGGATTGGTGACAGTCATTGCATACCACCATGTGTGTTTGAGGCAGCGCTTCTTTTTTTCGCGGTATGTGTGGTGCGTAAGACAAATCAACGGACCCTGGACCAGCCCCGAAATGCCAGTTTCTTCTTCAACTTCCCGGAGGGCTGCCTCATCAGGGCTTTCTCCGCCATCTATCTTCCCCTTCGGCAAATCCCAGAAGCCCCGACGGAAGATGGCCAAAATCTTCCCGCCCGGTTCTTTTACCAACCCTCCAGCGGCCTCAATCTGATGGAACAGAGTGTGAAAATGGCTGAACAATGGCTCACCAAAGGTGTGGGTGATGATCACCCTGGAAAAGCGGCTCGACTTTTCCATCATGTCGATGGTGTTGAGCAGGAACTTTGGTTTTCCTTGATAAGGGAGTCTGATTTCCCCCGGAATTTCCGGTGGAGCCTCATCTTTTGGGCAAAGAATGAGCGGCGTTTCGTTGATGTTTATTTTGTACATTTGCGCTCTGAATAAGAAATGGATATGAATGGTCAGGCACGTCAGGTGGCCCGAATCCTGCTGCAAATTAAGGCAATTCAACTGAATCCCGATGTCCCTTTTATCTGGGCCTCAGGAATTCAATCTCCCATCTATTGTGATAACCGCCTTCTACTTTCTCATGTTTCCGAACGGACACGCGTCCATGAGATGATGAGAGAAGCGGCCATTAAGGCTTTTGGAAATTATCATATTGTTGCGGGAGTTGCCACAGCAGGCATTCCACATGCAGCGGTCCTTGCTCATCTGGATGCGAAGCCCATGATATATGTGCGGAGTAAACCCAAAGATCACGGCAGGCGTAACCTCATCGAAGGGAGGTTGGAGCCCGGCGCAAGCGTGCTTGTGGTGGAGGACCTGATTTCCACGGGTGGATCATCTCTTCAGGCAGTTGAGGCAATACGTAACCAGGGTGCATCAGTGGCGGGAGTTTTGGCCATTTTTTCTTACGGATTTGCTAAAGCCACACAAGCCTTTGAAGACGCCGATTGTCCGCTCGTGACTCTCACCGGATTTGAGGCACTTTCAGAAGTGGCTGCGGAGGAAGGATATATTGAAAAACAGGCTCTCGAATCCCTGCTGGAGTGGAGAGACCAATTCAAATGATGTCTTCGACATCGCGATTAAATTGTGAAGAATGAGCATTATCACCCAGCAATCTGAAACATTCCTGAAGGACTATCTCAACAACCCCTCCCCTACTGGATTTGAGTCTGGCGGACAAAAATTGTGGCTCGATTATATCCGACCATACGTAGACGGCTGGGATATTGACCATTACGGCACCGTATATGGGACCATCAATCCGGGAAAACCATTTTCTGTGGTGATTGAAGGCCATGCAGATGAAATATCCTGGTTCGTTCACTACATTACTGACAATGGCTTTATCCATGTCATCCGTAATGGAGGCTCAGACCATATGATTGCCCCGTCCAAGCGTGTGAACATCCATACTGAGAAGGGAATTGTCAAAGGCGTTTTCGGCTGGCCGGCCATCCATACTCGGCGTGATGCGGCCTCAAAGCAGCAGCCAGAAGTTGACCGTATATTTATTGATGTGGGTGCAGAAAACAAAGAAGAGGTCCTGAAAATGGGCATCCATGTGGGCTGTGTCATCACCTATGAAGACGAGATGATGGTGCTCAACGACCGTTACTACGTTGGCCGGGCCCTCGATAACAGGCTTGGAGGCTTTTGCATTGCCGAGGTGGCCCGCCTGCTTCACGAGCAAAAAGTTGAGCTCCCCTTCACCCTCTATGTTGTCAACTCGGTGCAGGAAGAGGTCGGACTCAGAGGTGCTGAAATGATTGCGCAGACCCTGAAGCCAAATGTAGCCATTGTGACTGATGTGACCCATGATACAAGCACTCCGATGATGGACAAGAAAAAAATCGGGGACGTCAAATGCGGAATGGGGCCTTCCGTCACATATGCTCCGGCGGTTCACAACAAATTGCTCAAATTGATTGTCGAAACTGCTGCCTCTTCTGACATACCAATCCAAAGAGAGGCTGCCTCCCGGCGCACAGGGACCGACACGGATGCTTTCGCATACTCCAATGGAGGGGTGCCGTCAGCCTTGATTTCCATTCCCTTGCGCTACATGCACACGACTGTCGAAATGGCCCACAAGCAAGATGTGGAAAATGTCATTCGACTAATTCATGATTCTCTCCTGCGCATTCAGCCGGATATGAGTCTGAAGTATTTATAGGGTAGCCCCACCTAATGGACATTCTTCAACCTCTTTTCAACTTCGGATAACTCGGATATCGGCTTATTGCAAGATGACTTTTGCGGTCCCTTCACGTCCATCGGGTGATTCAACCCGAACGAAGTACATTCCTTTTTCAAGATGTCCCAGTTTGAATTCATAATCATTCAGGGCGTTGGGTGAGTTGAAGGGATAGGTGCCGACCAGCATTCCGGAAATATTCCAGATTGTCACCAGATAGGATCCGGCATTGAGATTTGGGTTCACAGAAAGTCTGACCAGACCGGTGGAGGGTGATGGAAAGACCTCCAACCGGAGAGAGGGGTCGACTCGGTCTGCCGGAATTTCAGCTGATACGACGCTTTCTATCGGACTGGAATTGCTGGAAGTAATCAGATTGGCAGAAATGCTGTAAAAGGGATTGAACCCATCGTCGCAGTTCGGGCAGGTAAATCCGCTGACGCAATCGGGATTATTGGGATGGCAGAAGTCCCTGTATCCGGGGTTGAATCTGTATTCGAGCAGTGTGGAGCCCTGAGCCGACAAATTCGTGAGGTCGAATTCCTTAAGTGTCCCGATGGCTCCCGGACACCACCCAGCCCGACTAAATTGCCAGGTTCCAAATTGAGGCTGACATCCGTCAGGGTTCGGATTGCAGTTGGTCCAGAAAAAATGCGCGCTCTTCAAAGCTCCGTCTGTGTAGAGGAAATTGGCTGACTGGTAGAATTCCGCAGCATTTGAAGTGTTGTTTTCACCCCAGCCATGGCCTGTGGTAACCAACTTGAGAACTGCCCGCTCTGTGTTTGCACGCCAGGTGACGTTTTGATCAGGAACAGGGTCGAGGTTTGAAAAATTACCAAAGGGGAATGAACCTTGCCAAATCCGGTCAACAGTGGTGTAGATGAAGTCCGGTGTGCCTTTCTCATATTCCAGATCGAGGTTAACATTCCACCCGCCAGTTCCCCAGGTGTCAATACGGACTCTCATTGTGACATTACCTTGAAGCAATGATGCATAATCCGTCAAATCAATGGTATGATCACATCCGATTCCATATGGCGTGATGTACCTGATAATCTCCACCCATTGCCCGTTTGGCGCCAGAATCTCGACATGTGCCAGTCTGTCCCAATCGTCACAACCTCCACTGATTGATGGGCATGTGACTGAGAATGAGCCAGTGATTTTCGAGTAGGATCCTGTAAACTGAGGTAATGAAAAGTTGGATGTGACAACCCTGCCCGGATCCGGGAAGTTTATCAGTGCCCCGGAGAAGGTAGTGACCTGCCTGTTTGCGACAGGAGTGGTCACTTCCAAAATGACTGTATCTGAAGAAACTTTTCCGTTGGTAGCCTCTGCCCGTGTAATTATTTCAAAGGTCCCGTATTGCCCGGGAATCCACCATAACCGATACCCCCCATCTCCTATTTTCTCAGCATTTCTGATCTCACCCTGGATGCTAAAAGTAAGACTTGAGATGGTGACACTGTCAGGTTCGTTGCGCACAGAGGCATACAATGGATAGGCATAGAGCTCTGGCATCTCGATTGGGAATGCAGAAGATAGCCTCGTCTCCAACTGCGGACTTTGGTCTGATTGTGAAAAGGCATCTGAGGACAGACAAGAAAGATAAACCAGGAATAAGAGAAGTTGTCTTTTCATGTCTCGGGCGATTATCGTTTGGTGCATATGGCAAGTATAAGAAAAATCACCAGAATGATTGGCAATTTATCAATGGTCTCAGGTTTCATATTATTGAACAATATGGGGCCTTTTTGCTTTCTTGGTTTTTTTATGATTACTAAAAATTTGACGAAATGGAAATGGAATATCGAAGATTAGGGAAGTCCGGTCTTCAGGTGAGCGCATTATCTTTTGGTTCATGGCTGACTTTCGGTAAGCAGATATCTGACGATGTGGCCGAGTCATTGATGATTCGTGCCTATGAGGCTGGCATCAATTTTTTTGACAATGCAGAAATCTATGCCCGCGGGAAGTCAGAAATCGTCATGGGGAAGATTCTCAGCAAACTCGGCTGGGACCGCACATCTTATCTGGTATCGAGTAAGGTCTTCTTTGGAGATGGCCGCTCAAAGCCAAATCAAACTGGTCTAAGCAGGAAGCATGTCATGGAGGCCTGTGATGCTGCTATGAAAAGGCTTCAGGTAGACTATATCGATTTGTTTTTCTGCCACCGGCCGGACAAGAATACCCCCATTGAGGAAACAGTCTGGGCGATGAACCATCTGTTGCAGCAAGGCAAGATTCTTTATTGGGGGACCTCCGAATGGTCAGCACAGGAAATCATGGAGGCTCATATGGTTGCCAGATCATTAAATCTCATTGGTCCTGTGATGGAGCAACCTGAGTACAATATGTTTGCCCGTCAAAAATTTGAAGTAGAATACAGTCAGGTCTACAAAACGGTAGGGCTTGGCACGACTATTTGGTCTCCTCTTGCCTCGGGGGTATTGAGCGGAAAATATCTCGACCAGTTTCCTGAAGGGACTCGCCTCGGTATGCAAGGGCTCGAATGGCTCAAGGAAAAAAGTCTGACTGAAGAGCGCCTTGTGGTCATTCGCCGACTGAAAAAGGTGGCAGACGAACTGGGCACTTCTCTACCCGTGCTCGCCATAGCTTGGTGCCTGAAAAACCCGAATGTGAGCACAGTCATTCTCGGGGCCTCAAAGATGGCTCACCTTGAAGAAAATCTCACTGCCATCGAACTGATGGCCAGAATGGATGATTCTGTCATGCATTTGATAGAGGATGCGCTGCAAAACGCTCCTGTTCACCCGCCATATTGATACAAAAAAGGCCTTATCACTGATAAGGCCTTTTTTTATTTCACATCTGGTTGCATATTTTAATTACTCCCAATTGATTCAGGGATGAGTGTACCAATCGGAACAATCCAATTAAATGGATCGCTGATTGAGTGGGACCTGAGTTTATCCATGGTTGACTTCAGCATGTTGCCGATGGTGCGTTCGTGAACAGGGGGTAATTCGATGACAGCATCACGGTAGGTGATGTCTGCGACATGCGCCACGACTGCTGCAGTTCCGGCGCCAAAGACTTCTTGCAATGTGCCCGCCTTCCATGAATCCAGGATTTCATCGATTGAGACCGGACGTTCTTCGATTGGGATTCCCTTATCTTTCAAAATGGTAATAAAGCTGTCACGTGTAATGCCGTCCAGAATTGCTCCGTTGAGATCTGGGGTCACTACAACGCCGTTCATCACGAAGAACAGGTTCATGGTGCCAACCTCTTGAACATATTTGAAATGGTGGCCATCCATCCACATAATCTGGTCATAGCCACGCTGGACTGCCTTTTGTGCTGGCAACAGGGTGGCACCGTAATTCCCAGCTGCCTTGGCCTCTCCTGCTCCACCCGGCACTGCACGGACATAATGCTCCTCAACCACAAGCCTGACCGGTTTTGGGTAGTATGGGCCTACCGGGCCAGAGAAAATCAGCATTCTGTATGTGTCTGATGGCTTGACTCCAAAGAACTCTCCGTTGGCAAACATCAGGGGACGGATGTACAAGGCACTTCCCTCATTCGGAGGAATCCACCCCTGGTCAAGGTTTACCAGAGTGCTGACCGCTTGCAGGAAAAGATCTTCCGGAAAATCTGGCATACACATGCGCTCCGCAGAAGCATTGATGCGTCGGGCGTGCATTTCAGGCCTGAACAGCAATGCTTCACCACCTCGACCTTTGGAGGCCTTCATACCCTCAAAAATTGATTGACCATAGTGCAGACCGAGGCATGCAGGGTGAATCTCGAAATTGCCGAAAGGCAAAATGCGCGCATTCTTCCACTGCCCTCCTTCATAATCAGCCATGAACATGTGGTCTGAAAAGACCTTCCCAAATGGGATATCGTCAAAATTTACTTCAGAAAGACGGCTCTTCGGGGTTTTTGTAACTTGAATGGAGTACTTCATCTTGCTGAGTTTTGCGTGAAGTTAACAATTATTCTATGCAGATGCAAGTTATTTACCTGTTTTGTAATTTTATTCCAAATAAAATTCTTTTTCAAAATGTTTGATGCTCTTTTTGGGATTCTGCAAAAGACCTGATAATAGAAATCAGGGCGTTGGTAAGCCGTAAAAAGAGGAAAAATCCATACCTTCAGTGTGAGGAAACCATACGATATGACACACCTTTTTACAACCTCTATCATCAAAACTGCAAAACGAAGCACAGAAATCGATGCCCCAGGCAACTCTCAGCCTTCTTGTGTTGTGCTCAATTCAGGCTTATTGCCCGAAGATGGACCAGCGTATCAGTTTTTGGGAAAAATACTGCGGGCAGTTGATGTCAGTCTTGAAAAGGATACGCTTCTCTTACAAATTGAAACGCAAGAGAAGGCACCTCAGTTCATTCAACTCAAAAGTGAGATTAGTCCTTGCCCGGTATTGTGTTTTGGAATTCGCCCTGAGGTCCTCAATCTCCATATGAACCCGCTCCCTTTTCTGGCGTTCCGGTTTCTGGAATTCGATTGGATTTTTTCAGATTCGTTAGATGTTCTTGAAAAGGATGTGAAAAAGAAAAAGTTGTTGTGGGACGCTATGAAAGTGCTCTTTCGTCGCGATAGCGAATAAAGAAGACAGAGTCAATTTTTCGCAGAATTTTAATTTTACAATGCTGTATGAGACAATTACTGGTCGCAACTGGAAACGCTCACAAGCTCTCTGAGATTCGTTCTCTGCTTGGGCCAGAATGGGAGGTGGTGGGGTTGTCAGACCTTGGCATTGAGGAGGATATTCCCGAGACTAAAAACACCCTCGAAGGCAATGCTCTTCTGAAAGCACGGTACTTATATGAACGAACAGGTCAGGCAGTCTGTGCGGAAGATACCGGGCTGGAGATTCATGCCCTTGGTGGTGAGCCGGGTGTACGTTCTGCCAGATATGCCGGAGATGCCAGGCGTTCTGATGCCAATATGGATCTTGTTCTGAGCCGAATGAGGGGCATTTCTGACCGGTCAGCGCGGTTTCGGACTGTGATTGCCTTTCTGGATGACTCCGGTCGGTCTCATCTTTTTGAGGGTGTCTGTGAGGGAAGCATTCGAGAACAGAGGGCAGGAACCGGTGGATTTGGGTATGACCCGATTTTTCAGCCTGAGGGATATACGCAGACCTTTGCAGAGCTCTCCACGGATCAAAAAAATGCAATCAGCCACAGAGGGCGTGCAGTCCGTGCCTTTATTGATTTTCTCATAGTTTGAAGGAGGCCAATTTGATTTTCTAATCGTTTTTCACTCAATTATTTATTGCTATGACCAGAATTCGACAGTTTTATTCTCTATTCCTGGTATTGGTGTTGATTCTGCTGACAGGGTTCTGGTCATGTCAGGGCAGTGCCGAATCACTGCCGACCATTGGCTTTGTAGATGCATTTGAAGATGATACCATCGCTAAGGCGCGAGTTGGTTTTTTCGATGCCCTCGCCGAGGCGGGTTACTCGGAGGCAGATACCACGCTCTCAGTCATTTACCGGAATGCTCAGGGAGATATTCCCACGCTGACGCAAATCGTTCGCTACATGCTGAGCCGCCAGGTCGATTTGATTGCAACCTGTCCATCGCTTTCTACAATCACGGCTCTCCAGAACACACGAGAGGTGCCTGTGTGTATGATGGTCTCTCCCACTCCTGAGCTCATGCAGGTCATGAGTGCCACGGACGATGCACCAGCCAATCTCTTTGGGGTGGCCGAGAATCTTGGGTACATTGATACTTCATTTTCGCTGATACCAAAGTTACTTGGGGAGAAATCAGAGCCTGTTCGTGTCGGTTTGCTCTACAATCAATCTGAGCCTCAAAGTGTCGATGCTTTTAATCGGATACAGCAGATTGCTTCGCGGGAAAATGCAGTCCTTGTCGGTTTGCCTGTAAACACTTCAGCTGATGTACAGCTTGTCGCTGCTGCTTTGCTGAATGAGGGTGTAGACGCTTTTTTTGCGATGCCTGACAACACGATATTTGCCGCTTTCGAGACCATCTTACAATCGTGCGAGGAGGCTGGGGTTCCGATATTCACCTCTGAGGCAGGGCTTGTGGCCAGAGGTGCGGTTGCGGCATATGGGGCGGATTTGTATGCCTGGGGCCAGCAGGCTGGAAGACAGGCAGCACAGATGCTTGATCAGGGTTCTTCTGAAGGGCTGTCTTGGGAATTGGTTAAGGTGAGACGGAAGGTATACCGTCCGGATGCCGTAGAACGCTATGGGCTTACCATTCCTGAGGGATATGAAGTTTTTGGAGAATGACCTTCTTTTTGACTGCATTGATTCAGGGTTTGTGCCTCTCGGCTATGGGTTTGGGGATATACATCACCATGAAAATTTTCAAAATCCCTGATATTACGACAGATGGCAGTTACACCCTCGGTGCGGCGGTGACAGCTGTGATGCTGGTACAGGGATGGCCTCTTCCGTTTGTGCTGCTCGCTGCGATGATGGCCGGAGTGCTTGCAGGCATTGCAACGGGGCTTGTCCATACCCGACTGGGCATTGACCCTTTGCTCGCAGGCATTTTGGTGATGACTGGGTTGTACTCAGTCAATCTCTCTGTGCTCGGACGCTCGAATATCCCGCTCATTGAGGTGCAGGGTCTTTTCTCCATGATTGCTGTATTTCCCACCCGATTACCAAATGAATTGCTTATTGGTGTGATCAGTATGGTTGTACTGAGTGGGATTCTTGCTTTTGTCCTTCGGACCGATTTCGGCATTGCCATGAGAGCTACGGGCGACAGCGAGACGATGAGCAGGGCCTTGGGCATTGACACCGACCGGATGAAAGTAATTGGCCTGGCATTAGCCAACTTATTGACTGCATTGAGTGGATTTTTGGTCACCCAGTATCAAAAGTTTGCCGACATCAACATGGGGCTTGGCATTGTCCTTGTTGGTCTGGGCTCTGTGCTGATTGGTGATGCCATCATCAAGGGGCTGCGGATCAGAAGAATCTGGCTCCGGCTCATTGCCATTCTCGGTGGTTGCATTCTTTTCCAATCAATGCTGGCAGCAGCCCTTTCTATTGGCATCAACCCCAACTTTCTTAAACTCATGACGGCACTTTTTGTCATGGGGATTGTCGGGATTCCAAGACTGCTGAAGGTCCGAAGCTTATGATTCAGCTCAGACAGGTTTCAAAGGTTTTCAATCGCGGTGAGGTCAATGAGGTGACTGCTTTGCACCCGCTCGACCTTGACATTCAGTCAGGTGAGTTTGTGGTGTTGGTGGGTACAAACGGGTCTGGAAAATCGACCCTGCTGAATCTCATTGCCGGCTCCGTTTTTCCATCATCGGGTCGCATTCTGTTTCAGGGTCAGGACGTGACCTATTTGCCAGAGTACAAGCGAACAAGATGGCTGGCGCGGGTTTTTCAGAATCCTCTCGGTGGGACCGCTCCGGAATTAAGCGTGATTGATAATTTCAGGCTCGCAGCCCTCCGAACCCGCAGGAAAGGATTGAAAATAGGCGTTTCTGCCGATTTTCGCTCCACAGTTGCCGGAGAAGTCTCCAAACTTGGCTTAGGACTGGAGGGGCAGCTTCAGCAGCCAATGGGTACCCTGTCAGGCGGGCAACGACAAGCGCTGACGCTGCTGATGGCAGGGATGGACCATATGGAGGTTCTCCTGCTGGATGAACCCACTGCGGCCCTCGACCCACGGTCTGCAATTCTGGTTATGGAAACTGCTCGCAGGCTGATTGCAGAGCATGGCCTCACTGCCATTCTGATTACCCACCATCTCGAACAGGCGCTGCAGTTCGGCAACCGGTTGCTGTTTCTTTCTGGCGGACGACTTCAGCATGATCTGGATGCCCATGAAAAATCAGGGCTCTCGCTCCAGGACCTTCAATCATGGTTCGATTGAAGGTTTGAAAAGCCTTTTCAGAGCGTATTGATGGTCGCCTTGACTTCTGCGGCCCGGGCGAGAATCTGGGCTTGCTCAGCAGGGTCAAATCGGTCCCATACCCTGTACATCATCCCGATTCGCGGATTATTTCTGAGTTTGTCTGCATGACGGGCGTAGAAATCCCAATACAGGCTATTGAATGGACAAGCATCAGAACCGGTTTTTTTCTTTCGGTCATATTGACAACTCGCACAGTAATCACCCATTTTGTGCATGTAATTGGCGCTGCTCACATAGGGTTTTGTACCGACTATGCCCCCATCTGCAAACTGACTCATGCCACGGGTATTGGTTATTTCCACCCATTCCAGGGCATCAATGTATATGCCCAGATACCACGCATCAACTTCGTCCGGATGACACCCCAATAGCAATGCAAAATTACCGGTCACCATGAGGCGCTGGATGTGGTGGGCATATGCATGCTCCAGTGACTGCCCGATTGATTCGCTCAGACAGGTCATTTTTGTGTCTCCAGTCCAGAAAAAATCAGGGAGTGGGGCCTCATGTTCAAAAAAATTGAGGGAGGCATAGTCCGGCATTTCAGCCCAGTAAATTCCCCGCATATATTCTCTCCAACCAAGGATTTGACGAATGAAGCCTTCGACCTGGGAAATATGGATGGAATCCTGATGGGTTTTCCACCAGGCCTCTGCTTTCCGGATGACTTCAAGTGGATGAAGAATTTTTGCATTCAAGAGAAAGGAGAGTCTGGAATGGAACAGAAATGCGTGCCGGCTTGTCATGGCATCCTGATAGGTCCCGAAAAGAGGCAATCGGTGTTCCAGGAAATCATCAAGCAGCACCAACCCTTCCTCTCTGGTAATCGCCCAGGGGAATGCCTGTGCGTCGATTGTGCCAATTGTTTGCACGCCACATGACTCCAGCATCTGCACCATTGTGCTGACGTCCCGGATTGTGGAAGGGGCATCAGGAATGGATATTTTCGACGGGAGCTTCCGCCGATTGTCGGCATCATAGTTCCACTGGCCAGTAAGAGGTGTTTTCCCATCTTCTTCCATGAGTACATGGTAGCGTTTCCTCATGGACCGGTAGAAGGTTTCCATGAGGTAGGTTTTCTTGCCCGCAAAAAGCTTCGAGACCTCATCCCGTTGGGTCAGGAAATGCGCACTGTCTGCTGCGGCTGATGGAATGCTGAGATCTGCACAAAACTCAGACAGTTGGGTGTCAAGGCGATACTCGTCCGGGAGTATGTACTCAAACCGCCCGATGTTTTCTGACTCAATGATGCGGGTGAGCTGATCCGTCAAGCTTCCTGACTGAGATGAATCATCGAGTGTGATATAGATGACCTGATGACCGTTTGAGGTTAACCAACTTGCAAAGTGACGCATCGCCAAGAAGAAGGCAACAATTTTTTGAATGTGATGGCGGACATAGTCAGTTTCCTGCCGCAATTCCATCATGACATACATGACATCCTGTTCTGGCGATTCAAACCAAGGGTGGGAACTGTTCAGCTGGTCTCCCAAAATGAGACGGAGAGTCGGTGCTTTCATCTTTTTTGGAGTAACTTTAGATTTTTGGATTGGTTGACGCTTCTATCAGATTCGTCGCTCGATAATGTGTCCCAAATGAATGAAATTATCCTCGAGATTGACAGTCTTTCCAAACGATATGGCCAAATTCAGGCTGTTGAGAATTTATCTCTCAATATTTCCCGAGGTACCGTTTGCGGTATCCTAGGTCCGAACGGAAGTGGCAAAACCACTTCTCTCAGCATGCTTCTTGGAATTGTCCGTCCAGATTCAGGATCCTACAGTTGGTTTGGTGGGAGGATGAACGGTGCCAAGGCGCGAAAGCGAATAGGCGCGTTGCTGGAAACCCCAAATTTTTATCCTTGGATGAATGCCGAGGAAAATCTCCGCATCCTTTCGCACATCAAGGGTGTGAATCCTTCCCTTCAAGATGAGTTACTTGATATTGTCGGATTGGCTGACAGAAAGCATTCTCCTTTCAACACCTATTCCCTGGGCATGAAGCAGCGACTTGCCCTCGCAGGGGCTTTGGTAGGCGACCCCGATGTCCTCATCCTTGACGAACCTGCAAACGGCCTGGATCCACAGGGGATTTCGGAAGTCAGGTCGGTGGTTCGGCAGATTGCTGCATTGGGCAAAACGATCATCATGGCATCTCATATTCTGGATGAGGTCGAAAAGGTCTGTACGCATGTCGCCATTCTCAAAAAAGGTGTGTTGCTGGCCTATGGCTCTACTGGATCAATTCTGGATAACTGCCTTGAATGCGAGGCTTCATGCGATGATCCGGACCGTCTGTTTGCTGTGTTCAGCGAACTCTCATTTATCAAAAACCTCAGACAGAATGGACAGGGTGTTGTTTTGTTTGAGATTCCGGTAGGTCAGGACCCTGCCAGCCTAAATCAACTTGCTTTTTCCAAGGGGCTCATTCTCAGGCAACTTCATTGTAAGCGTCGAAGCCTAGAGGCAGAATTTCTCAAAATAACAAACTAACCTACTATGGTCGGTCGTCTGGTCTGGCTCTTAAAGCTTGAATGGTTGAAGTTCAAGAATCTTCGGGTTTTTCGAGCTCTGGCCATCGCATATACACTCCTTCTAATGGCAGGGCTGCTGGTTTTCAAGGCGATGCCTGAGCTGCCGGGTGAGACCTTTATGCAGGATCTATTTGCTTTTCCGCTTATCTGGAAGTGGCTTGGATATGGCGGAAACTGGCTCTCATTTTTTTGCCTTGGTTTCATGGGTATTTTATCCGTGACAACCGAATTCACGAATCGGACGGCCCGCCAAAATCTCATTACAGGTCTGAGCCGGGACGATTTTCTGAAAAGCAAGGTTTTATTCCTTCTTGCTGTCGCCATGGCAGCCACCGTGGTGTATGTTCTTGTTGGCTTTGCATATGGTCTTTTGCACTCGAAACTCCTATCTGCTGCCTTGATTTTCGGATCCGCTGGTCCGTGGGTGATTGGGAGGTATTTTCTGATGTGTCTCGGTTATCTCACCTTAGGATTGAGTGCCGGATTTCTCTTTAGGAAGAGCGGACTGACCATATTTGCCTACATCATCTATGTTTCTTTCGGAGAGTTATTCATTCGCTGGGTCATCCATCTGAAAGTCCTCGGTGGCGGAAGAAGTATGGTCTACTACCCTGCCAATGCGCTTGGATACATTATGCCCGTGCCCATCGGGATGGACGAGCTGGCTGTGATGACCAGAGAGAGCGGTATTGATTTTATCATGCGGCCTACAGAGGCAGCCGTGACGGTTATTGTCTACACAGTGCTCATGATCGGTGGCTCCTGGCTGTTGGTAAGGAAAAGAGATTTTTAAGCAGACTCTTTCCCGAATGGATGGCGTGCTTCCCAGTGAGCTTCAGGTACAAATCGCTGGAAATAAATTGGAAACAGGGCGTTGAGAATTCTGCAGCGATGACGTGTGTACAAACGATAGTCTCTGGGGGTGGCCCCGACAGAGCTTTTGATTTCTAAAGCAGTTCTTGACAGATTGATGTGGCTGACTTTCATGTCTATGCCTGTGCGTATGATGTCATACAGCATGTTCAAGTAAAGCTGTGAATCCCGGTTTTCTTTACCTTGAAAACCAAGGTAATGTGCTTCAAGACTTCTGGAATCTGATTGAATGAGGGTGTAAAACCCGACAATTTCCCCATTTCGGGTAAATGCAGTTGCCCGGAATGAGGCTCCAAGCTCATAGGCCATGCGCGCAAAATAGTCATCCGGAAGGGCGACCATGTTAAATCCGGAGTGATTAGCGACCTCACGATACAAGCGATGGAGGTCTTCGGCGAAAACCTCGCTTCTCGATTCATTCAAGGGGAGTCTTTCGATGCCTGCCATTTTTTTGAATGCCCGCTTTGCACGCACCCTGTACTTAGATGTCATTGAGGCGAGGTAATCATCGAAGGATTGCCAATCGGCAGGGAGGTCCAGTTCCATGCCTGGCTGGATATCAAATCCGGTGCAAGAAGGAAGTGCATCGAATACGCCGAATTGCTCAGAAGGCACATCTTTCAACACCCACATTGCGGCTTGTCTGTGACCCAAATTCCTTTCGCAAATCAACTTGTCAAGACCCTCCCGGAGAAGCATAGCTTGCTTGTCTTCTTCAACTGTTGCATCAAATGCAAACGCATTTGGACCGGTTCGCATCATGTTCCCACAGACGAGGATGGAAATGGATATCCTTTTCAATATAAACCGCTTCCACGCCGCCAAAGAGGAAAGATCGAGGTGCTCCCGACCCGAAAATCGAATCCACTGGCAATACGCAATTCCAACAGGTGATTGATTCCTGAAGAACACCAGATATCCGAACACAAATCCTTTAGGGGGATTTGATTCCACAGATTCAAGGTAGCGAGAACGGAGAAAAAACGATTCTGAATAGGTCATTGAATCCCACACATCTTTGGTTTCCCTCACCGAATCGAACAGGGAGACCGAATAGCCTTCACTGAGTTTGGCCGTCCATAGCGGGTGGAGCGTTTGGGATCCGGTAATGATGGGGTCTGGCTGAGACTGACGTGTGGTGGTGCAAAGATTCATGAATGGAGTTCGGTCCAATAGAATGCGAGCAAGAGATTCAGGCAACAAAACGCATCGATGGAATTATTGTTTTGTTACAAGATTGGTTTGAATGATCTGACGTGCAATATTCTCATCTTTCCATCCTCTGCTGATTGCATGCCCCATGCCATCATAGTTGAGCATCCAATCTTCAATCATTTTCCGCGCCATTGGGTAGTTGACTGTGAAATCAGCGAACGTTGTAGCCTGGATGGTCCAGTTTTTAGGTTCGGCTGGTACCGCAATGATTTTGGTGTCTTCTTCCCCTTCATCAATGAGCATGAGTGCAGCTATAGGGATCACTTCAAGAAGGGTGCCGGTGGGGACAGACTCCGAGAGAACCAGAATGTCGAGCGCGTCTCCATCGCCCCCTGCTTCGGGGTCCATTCTGGTAGAGGGAATGAATCCATAATTGCCGGGATATGGGAGGAAATGAATTATCCGGTCTTTTCCATCACGCTGGTCAACGAAGAAATTGCCACGGTCTGGATTGTATTCAAACTTTTTATTTGTGCCGGCTGGAATTTCGATGACGGCATGTACAGTATTTTGGGCTGAGAAAGCCGGCAAGGCATATAATTTGCGGGGAGATATCTGCTGGCAGCTGCAGCCTGACAGGATAAGGATTGTGACGAGCGCTGTCAAATTGCAGCAGTTACTTAATTCCCGAAGCATTCATGTGATTCTTGAGCAGCAATATTACACACTTTTAGCGTGCATCACAAAAGAACCTGGGCTTTGTTTCCGCATATCATGATCAATTGACCATATTTGAAGATGATGAATATAATCTCGTTTTTGGAAGGCTTTGATAATGAAGAATGGGAAAGGGGGAGAATGGCATGGGCTTTTGTAATTTTGGCATTCATTTTTGAAATACTTTGGGGTATGAAAGCGATTTTTTGGAGATTGGTGTGGATTCCTGTTTTGTTCACTTCGTGCGTGTCGGCCGGGAAATACAACGAAATGAGCTTGCTTCGCGATTATTATAAATCAGAACTTGACAAACGGCAGGCTGTAGAATCACGAAGCAGAGTTCTGGAGGAAGAACTTCGTGAAAAGGAGTCGGCTCTGACTGATGCCAGAGAACAGCTTGCCAGGCTCAGCGGAAGATTTGTGCAGTTAGAGGGAGACCATCAGACGTTGGAAGAAAGGATAGAGGATTTGCGTGACCAAAATGAAACGCTGACACTTGCCATGAGCCGTCGGGAATCTGAGTGGCGGGATTCAGTGCGTTTATACGCCGAACGCATCCATGAGGCCGAGACCGATCTGACGAGATTGAAGCTCGAATTTTCAGGTGATGCAGCCATTTCGGACTCCATTCTGGCTCATTTGTCGAATCGTGAAAAAGAGCTGATTGCCTTCAGAACAAAACGCGATCAAGAGGCCGAACAATTGGTAGCATTGAGAGAACGGGTTGCTGAGCGTATGAGCATGTGGCCTGATACGTCGGTGGGATGGCGGCTCGAGGGTGAAACTCTGATGGTTGCCTTCAGGAATCAGTGGCTATATTCGGGAACTGATGCAGAAGACCTTTCCCTGTCAGATTCTGGCCGGCGGGCCCTCAGAAGGCTGTCTGAATTGATAGCAGATGTGGAAGGCTTGGCCATTGAGGTCAGATATTTTGATGAAGAGCAATCAGCAGGAGAATCTATGAAATCTTTTCCTGACCGAAGTCTTTCCATTCATCAGACGCTGACAGCTTCTGGAGTCTACCCAGAGAATATTTACCTGCGGCCTGTTCCACGATTTGACACTCCCACCCCTGAAGAACTCCTGACGGGTAATCAGCGCACGGTGCTTCTTTTTTCCTTTTCTGATTAGAGGTCATCGCCTGACTTGCGGCAATTCAATAAGGGTGTCGGTTTTCAGCGATTTAAGCTCCGTCTCAAAAAAATGGTCGCAATACAGACAGACATTCCCAAATCCTTCAGCCTTTTTGCGTGCCTGTTGTTCGCTGATTCCGAGATCGACACCCATTTGGTAAGGATTTCCGTCGTTGAGAGCCTTCCCAACTGTTGTTTTGGAGGCCCGGAGGAGGACTTCTGCAACCCGTTCACGTCGGGCATCTCCGAGGGGATATTTTGTGCCGGGGCAACAGGGGTTGATTTTCCAGAGTTGGATGCTGATTTCCTGTGGAATATCATCGTAGCCCCCCAAAAAATTTCGGGCCCCGGAGAGAATGGAGCAAAAGTTATGGTGAGGGTCACCTTTCCAGATTCCCTTTTCGAGTGCCCGCCCTCTGGCCCAGTTGCCGCCAAGCCACATGTCTTCTGTAGCGCCCCAATACCCCCAACTGAGGTGGCCTGTATGAAGATATTGTCCTTTGTCAATGAGGGGATCCTTTTCATCACCGGAGACACCCCTGGAAGCGAAGAGCTCGGCGAGGTCCATCAATCGTGATCCTGCATGCTTGTGATACCGGTCGATGCTCGATATATCAAACCGTGTGACGCCTAGTTCGATGAGCCTGTCCAGAATTTCTCCAGTCAACAAATCGCCATTCGTTTGGAGCATGATCTGGGTGGGTATAGTGGCCTTTCGCTCCCGGAGTTGTTCAAGAATGCGATATAATAGCCTACGTTCGGCGAGCGGTTCCCCCCCAGACAGAATCAACCTGTTCATTTCTGCTGGAAGATTCTCGATGATTTGCATGCATGCATCTTCAGACATTCTCTCCCCTTGAGGACCAGAGAGATTGTAGCAATGGTCGCAGGTGTCATTGCACAGCTGCGTGAAGACCCAATAGACCGATTCACAATGTTCAAAAGGGTTGTCATGTTTCACAATGATGAATTTTGGTTCAGGAAGAATTATCACGCCTGATGGAATCGCATAATTGACACAATGTGAAACGTGGGGCGGCGTTTCAGGTTGCAGTCTTCATTCTCAATATGCTCTTCTCAATTGAAATCTTCCGGGGTCACGAAAACGGCACGTCTTTGGCAGCAATTTATGTATTTTAGAGTTTAAAGTCAGGCGCTGTGCCAGGCAGCATTGCGAAAATGACGTAACAATCAGTCCATGTCACATCAACAGGGTTCGGAAATACCACAGGACCAAGTGCCGGTCCCGAAATCCAGATGGCGTGTCTGGGCGCAACGGATTGTGCTCGGCTTATTGGTGTTTGTGATTCTTTGTTTCGGGGCGTTGGTGCTTCTTTTGAACAGTCCTTCATTTCAAAATTGGGCCGTTTCGCGCACAACTGCCTTTCTTTCTGAAAAACTGGAAACCACTGTGACCCTTGGGCGCATTGACCTCGATATCTGGCAAAGGCTGATTCTTGAGGATTTGTACATTGAAGATGCTGACGGAGATATCTTATTGGAAACGCGAGCCTTGAAAGTCGGATTTGAAAGTCCGCTGCTCACTCTGCTTGGCGGGAGCCTCGAGCTAAATTCGATTACACTTGAACATGCCGACCTATTTCTTCGGCGTGATACCTCCATGGATGGCAACAACCTCGGTGTATTGATAAACCGTCTTGTGCCTCGTGATACCGGTTATCGCGCTCCGGAAATCAAGGATCCAGTGGAGCTTAGTATCTCTCTTCAGGAGCTGAGGCTGATTGATGTGACCCTGGTGGACTGGAATCAGGCGAAGGGGAATACACTACAGCTTGGAGTTGATGACGGTCTATTGTCATTCTACACCGTAGATCCTGCTCAAAAGACGGTTCGATGCAGAGATATTTTGCTTGACGGGCTCTTCGTCAGAGTCGCCGAAAGGCATGGCCAGATTACCGTGGAGGAGTACGACCGGCGGGAGCAAGAAAAACTGGTTTTACCGGAGTATGTCGACCTGGATTTGTATTATCTGGCCGACAGTTTATACAAGCCATTCCGCCTCACTTCTGACCACATTCATATTACGAATGGCGCGTTTTCATTTGATGCATTCCGCCGCTCGGCCCAGCGACGATTTCGTGCAGACCAGCTTGACCTGGATCATATGAGGGTCCATGCCATAGACTTCGAGATTGATTCATTTGCGATGGAAGATCTCGATTTCAGTGGGCAAGTTGACCATTTGACCTTCCGTGACAGCAGTGGATTCGTTGCAGAGCATATTTCAGCAAGTGAGGTGCATGTCAATTCAACAAGGGCTCATCTGTATGGCCTTGATCTCGTGACACCCTATTCAAGGGTGGGAGATACTTTGATTTTCACATATGATGACTATCCGGCCTTCACAGACTTTGAGAATGAGGTGACCATGGATGGTCATTTCAAGAATTGCAGGGTGGCGCTCAGGGATATCATGGCCTTTGCCATCCCATTGGAGCGGAACCCATTTTTTTCACAAAACCAGGAAGAACAAGTCCTCTTGAATGGCCGAATTCGCGGTACTGTCAACCGTCTGTCATCCTCCAACCTCGATCTCAGAATTGGTTCGCAGACCTCTCTCAACAGCTCCTTTAATATCAGAGACGTAACCAATCCGGATCTCACATTCTTTTATTTCGATGTAAACGATTTTCGCAGCCGTGTTTCAACTCTGAGGCAATTACTGCCCGGGGCTGAGCAGAGTACGCAATTTGACAAGTTGGGCAAAATCAGGTTTTCAGGAAATGCCGCAGGGTTTTATTATGACTTTGCGGCTTCCGGCTCTCTGATGACAGAAGCAGGGGTAGCTAGTGTAGATATGCAGCTCAACACTGAATCTGGAAAGAATGAAGCGACATATAGAGGGGCCCTGTCTCTTGAAAATTTTGATCTGGGGAGGCTTGCCGGAGATGAAAACCTCGGGAAAATTACCGTCACCAGCACCGTTGAAAACGGCCGTGGTCTGACACCGGCGTCGGCATATGCGGATTTGAAAGCGTCGGTTGAGGATTTCACATTTAAGGGATACCGGTATGAGAATATTGAATTGATCGGGCTTCTGAATCGTGATTTTTTCAAAGGCTTTTTTCGAATTGAGAATGATGACATCGATCTGGATTTCAGAGGAAGCATCGAGCAGTTATCGACTGTGCCCAGGTTTGACATGGAGTTGAGAGTTGACCAGTTTGATTTGTACGCTTTGAATCTCAGCAAGAAACCCTTGAGTGTCAGCGGAAGGTTTGATATCGATTTATTGGGGAAGGAGCTTTCGAAGCTTTACGGGCGGGCAGATGTGCAGGATTTGAAGCTTTCCAGTGATTCCGACACCTTTTTTTTGGAGAATGTGGCTGCAATGTCTGAACTATCAGCTGACAGCGTCCAGCGGTTTGAGCTAAAGGCCGGCATTGGAGAAGTCTATGCCGAGGGACATTTTGACCTCGCATTACTTCCCACCATCCTCCTCAGACAGCTCAGCCGGAATCACCCCCAGTGGTATCGCAAGGTCCGGCTGCCAGTGCAAGATACCATCCTCATTCCCACAGACATTCAGTTTGAACTGGAAATCGAAAATACCGAGAACCTGACCCGAGTTTTCAAACTTCCGATGGAGCCCCTGACTCACACCCGGTTAAATGGGTATTTTTCCAACTTGCCAGGCGCTGATTCGCTGGCAGTTTTTCTGACACTTCCCCAATTTTCAATCAATGAATTGAGTCTGGATGATCTTCGGATGACCATTACCTCATCAGACAGTTTGATGGTGATTGACCGCTTGTCTGTCGAACAGCTGAAATTCGGCAATACGATTGAGTATGGGATTGCTCTGGACGGCACGTTGAATGAAAACCGGCTGGATTTTCATGTGGAGGGGTCCGACCTGAGTCATATTTTCAGGAATCTCAGCATATCCGGAAAGGCTACTGTGAATGGAGATACCCTTGATTTAGAATTCGAGGAAGAAGGACTTTCCCTCCTTGACAAAGGCTGGGAGCTTCAGCCGGATAATTTACTCAGGATTGGTCCGGACTTTCTGGAAACTCGTAATCTGGTTTTTACCCATGAAGATCGATCCGTGACAATCCAGTCCATCCGGCGTACTGGACTTGATGTGAGGTTTTCGAATTTCAGTCTGAAGCTTATCGATGATTTGTGGGATTATAAACCCTTAGACTTCTTCGGTGAGTTTACTGCCACGTTCAGGGTGCAGGATGTATTTGAAATGTCGGGCATCCAAGTTGCTGTTGGCGCCGACCCATTTCTGATAAATACTGATAATTGGGGTGCTCTGACTCTTCAGGCTCAGGCGCCGGACCTGCGCTCTCCGGTTCAGGCATTTCTGAATATTGCCGATCCTGCTGATGAAAAGCAGTTGACAGTAGAAGGGAGTTATTATCCTGCAAACATCCGTGATGACTCCTACACTCCAAATACCTTCGGATTTGATGTCGCCATGGATAATTATCCGCTCCGCTACCTTGAGTATTTCATTGGGGAGCTGGTCACAGATACAGAGGGACAATTTGATGCGAATCTTCGGTTTTCCGGTCCACCGAGTCAACCTGATGTTGAAGGTACCGTGCAGGTCAGTCGCTCTGAACTGACAGTTAACTATCTGCAAACCAGATACACCATTGAGCCACATACTGTCATTGTAGATAATTTCCTGTTTGATGGTACAGGTGTCCAAATCCGCGATGAGTTGGGGAATGTCGCTGTTGCCCAAGGAGGTCTGGTGCACAATCACCTGAAAGATCTCGGACTTGATATTCGCATCGTCGCTGACCAATTTTTGAGTTTGGATACAAAAAAAGGGGATAACAGTCTTTTCTATGGGAAGGCAATTGGTCAGATTGACGTTGCATTCAAGGGGCCACTTGATAAGCTCGATCTCAATATTTATGGCAAGTCGCTTCGCGGCACCTCTATCAATATTCCCTTTTCTTCAACCCGCGAGACAGAGGAGCTATCCTTCATTCGCTTTGTCGATGGAAAAGCCGACAGTCTCGCGCGTCTGGAAGATATGGTACAGGCCAAGGGACTCAATATTTTCTTGAACCTTGATGTCACCGATGATGCCGATATTTCCCTCATCTTCGATGAAAAGTCCGGAGACATCATCCGTGGTCGCGGGAATGGAAATTTACGGATGGAGGTCACGCGGACTGGTGATTTTTCCATGTTTGGAGACTACGAAATCAGCCAGGGGAAATACCTGTTTACTCTATATGATTTGGTGAACAAACCCTTTGAAGTCAAGCCGGGTGGTCGAATCAGTTGGTCTGGTGATCCTTATGAAGCTCGTATTCAGATTGATGCGAAATATTCCGGATTAAGTACTTCTCTATCCAATTTCCTTTCGAGCGTCCTTGAGACAGCCCCTCAGGAACTGCGCCGCGAGGCCGGGCAGCCAACGAATGTCGATGTGATTCTCCATTTGAATGGTGAGCTGCTTAAGCCAGATATATCTTTCGATATTGAATTTCCGCGCCTAATCGGAGACCTTCGCTCATATGCGGAGTCCAGATTGAACGCTCTGAAGCAGGACCCGAATGAAATGAACTATCAGGTTTTTGGGTTGATTGTGACCAATTCCTTTCTTCCTGAGCAATCAAATGCCTTGCTGAACAGTCAGTATGCGACCGGCATCAACACCGTGAGTGAGTTGCTGGCCAATCAACTTTCGAGGTACCTCACCGAATTGGTCGCTGAGGTCTTTACAGATGTTTCATTTATTTCCGGGGTTGATTTTGATCTTGCCTACAACTACTTTGAGAATACCGATTTAACAAATATAGAAAATTCATATATTGGGAATGAATTCCAGTTTAATTCGAGTCTTAGGTTGATTGAAGATAAAGTGGTATTGCGGCTTGGAGGTAACTACAGTCAGACCCGGTCTGACGGGTTGGTCAACAATGAGTTTTTCACATACGATGTGGTATTGGAATTGGTGCTGACTCAGGACCGTCGGTACAAGTTGCGGTTTTATCACCGAACTGAGCCTGAGTTTGCCGGAGGCCTCCAAACAAGAACCGGAATAGGCCTTGTGTACCGTCATCAGTTTGATTCTTTTGAAGAACTTATTGCCGGCATTCGTTCAGCAGAAAAAGCGATTACTTTTAAGTAAAAAATTGAATGGCAGAAAAAGAACATCCTGTTTTCGAGACAGTTGGAGTTATTGGTGCGGGGAGTTTCGGGACTGCGATTGCCAATGTGTTGAGTGAGAATGTCGACGTTCTCTTGTACAGCAGGCATGACGAACAGATTCGTGAAATGAACGAGACCCACAAGACCGGTCAAATAAGCTTGTCTGAGCGGGTTCGGGCAACGGGAAGTCTTGCAGAGTTAACAGAGCGGTGCAGGCTTATCTTCCCGATTATCCCTTCTTCTGGCTTTCGGGAAATGATGCGTGGTCTCGCGCCTTTTCTCCATCCGTACCATTTTCTCATTCATGGTACTAAAGGCTTTGATTTGACAGGCGACACCAGTGGGCACATTCATCCCTCGCAGGTTCACACGCTCAGTCAGGTCATCACTCAGGAAAGTGTTGTAATCAGGGTTGGGTGTCTTGGTGGACCGAATCTGGCTGCGGAGATTCACGAGGGTCAGCCAGCTGCAACGGTCATCGGCAGCCGGTTTGACGAAGTCATTGATTTGGGTCGTTCGGTGCTGCAGAGCAGCAGGTTTCATGTATTTGGAACCCATGATATTCTGGGCGCTGAGCTAGCCGGTGCACTCAAGAATGCCATTGCGATTGGGTCAGGTATCCTTGCTGGGATGGGGCTTGGAAAAAACATGCAAGCACTGCTCATCACCAGAGGACTCACTGAAATGATCTATTTTGGAAAGGCGTTGGGAGCCACTCCTCATGCCTTTCTTGGCACTGCGGGAATTGGTGACCTTATAGCTACAGCAACCTCCGAAAAAAGCCGGAATTTCTCACTCGGCTACAGATTGGCGGGGGGAGAGTCACTCGAAAAAGTCCAAACAGAAATGCCGGAACTTGCAGAAGGGGTAAGAACCCTCAAAATCATCAGGGATGTCGGAAGGTACTATAAAGTCAATACCCCTATCACCAGCCTTTTGTACAGGACGGTGTATGATGGCCTTCCTCCACAAAAAGCGATTGATTTTTTAATGACCCACCCCTGGAGTGTGGATGTCGATTTTTTGTAGGATGGTTATTTTCAAATTTCAACCCCAGTAGGATGCCCGCTGGTGTTACTGGAAAGTTTTCAAAATTTTTCCATAGTCTATGAATACACTTTCAATCATCATACCTGCTTATAATGAGGGGTCCACTATCCATTTCATCCTGGACAAGGTTCGGTGTGTCAAACTCCTTCAGGATATTGATAAAGAAGTCATTGTAGTCAATGATTGCTCCACGGATAATACAGCTGATGCAGTTGAAGTTTACAGGGCCCAACACCCTGAATTCCCCATCCTTTTAATAAGTCATGAAGTGAATATGGGAAAAGGCGCTGCATTACATACTGGCATCGCGAAGGCGACTGGTGAATACCTGATCATTCAGGATGCGGATTTGGAATACGACCCGGAAGAGTACAATGATCTTCTCAGGCCTGTACTCAGAGGGATGGCAGATGTAGTATATGGATCGAGATTCCAGGGGAGTAACCCACACAGGATTCTGTTTTTCTGGCACACCATCGGGAATAAATTTCTGACCTTTTTGTCCAACATGTTCACCAATCTGAACCTGACGGATATGGAGACCTGCTACAAGTTGTTTTCAACTCCTATGGTGCAGGGCCTGAAACTGTGTGAGAAACGATTCGGGTTTGAGCCAGAAGTCACGGCGCGAATCAGCAGAATACCCGGCGTGCGAATTTATGAGGTGGGAATCAGTTACTATGGCAGGACGTATGCTGAAGGAAAAAAAATTAACTGGCAGGATGGCTTCAGGGCGATCTACTGCATCTTGAAATACAATATCTGGTCTCGTGATTAGACATCATGTGAACCTGTGCTCAGGAGGCTTGTTTTGTAATCAAACATATGCAATGGCCTACAAACCCGACCACGGCGCCTACCGCGAGGATTTCAGATTTCATCCCTACAACATTCTCCTGATATTGGTGCTGTTCAGCATAACGGCACTGTTTCTAGCATTCTCCATCGCCTACATATACTCCAGATTCGACACTTCTAGTCCCCCAGTCAGGGTTCCGGCAATCTTTGTCCTGAATACCTTAGTGCTTCTTGCTGGTAGTTATACGCTTGTTCTGACGAAGCGTGCCTATCGCAACGACCAGACTGAAATGTATAAGCGATATCTCGGGGCCACTCTTATTCTCACTTTTTTATTTCTGGTACTCCAGATCATCGGATGGCAACAACTTTTTAGCCAGAATATCTTCATCAACTCAAGCACCTCAGCATCCTATCTGTATGTCATTTCAGGTCTCCACTTTGCCCATGTCGTGGCGGGCATTCCTTTCCTTGGCATTTTCCTCTATACTGCATGGAAGCGGATGCGCGAACCAGTGAGCGTACTGGTCTATTTTTCTGATCCTGAGAAAAAGCTCAAGCTGCGATTACTGACCCTCTATTGGCATTTTATCGATGCCCTATGGATCTATCTTGTTCTGTTTTTTTGGATCAATTATCTTGTCAAATAAATAAGTGTACGGCTTAATCCTACCACACATAATTAAGCGTCAATTGAAATTGCCTCGGAGGTCCGTAATTTCTGCGCACCAATAGCCCTGAAGCGGCGGGTCCGGTTTGAATCTGATTACTTTGCGTGGCATTATTGCTGTAGCCGCTGAGGTTTTCGGCATTGAAAATATTGAAAACATCAGCCCGTACCAGGAGGTCTCCTGTGGCAATCGGAACGTCATACACAAGACCGACATCTACCGTCTGAGACCACGGCAATCGATCGTTGTTTCGACTTTCGCCGGGGTAGCGGTCGCTGTTGCCGAGATAAGCGTCTCCGAATGAAGCCCCGTCTCCGTTGAGATCTGCAGTCCCAAATTCAATGGCATCCGGAACCCGGTTGATGGGCTGGCCGCTTTGGAACAAGCTGGCGATGTGCACTTCCAGACGCCGCACAGGAAACCAGTTAAATATGCCGCTGATGATATGGGTCCGGTCATTTATCGACGGACCCCACTCTGCTTCAAAATTATTGGCGTCCATGGCTCTGAAATTGATGTCTTCAGTATTGTTTTCTAAGTATGACAGGGTGTAATTGATGCGGATTGCATAATCATCTGTCCCGCGTTCTTTCGAGTAGTTCAAGCTTGCAGCGTAGTAGCGGGATTGTCCTTCAGACTCAGAAAGGATCACATTCCGGGCAATACCGGACACCTGCTGCCCATCAAGGATGGTGTACCCGCCTTCAAAGACTGGCACAGGTCTGGAGGAATCTGCAGTGGAAACTGAGCGAACTACCGTGGCATCCGGATCGGTCAATGGATAGGATTGCGGAGCATTGAGATTGCGAAGACGCAGGAGGTCGAATGACCGATTGTGAACCAAATCGACAAAAAATGTGGCGTGCTCATTAATTTGAATCTGATAGCCGATGGTCACCTGATGAGAATACGGATTGGATAAGCCCTGAGGGTTGAGTATTCTGCGCTCGTTACTGAAAATCGATTCGCGCTGGTCAGCCAGTTCTTGAGGAAGTGGCCCTTGAAGATACTCCACTTGAGATGAGAATGCAGAGAGATTTCCAACGTAAGTGACATCGTCCAAATTGGTGTCGGCAGGAAGAATACCCTGTTCAATCAATGCCTCAAGCTGTCGCGTGAAATCTGCTGATTGGGTACTTTGTTGGAGGGCATCGCTGTATACGGCATATGGGATTTTATCATAAAACAGGCCATAGCCTCCCCTAATAGCAGACTTAGGGCCGAGTTTATAATTGGCGTTTAGTCGGGGACTAAAGTTATCGCGGTCAGCCGGAGCACCACCACTCGCCGTCAAGTTGTCAAAATCGTATCTGATACCTGCTGTAATGGTCAGTCGCCTGCTGGCTGTCCATCGGTCTTCAACAAAGGCCGAATACACCGTTTGTTGCCCGTCAATTGAGGCTGGCCGCAGCTCCACTGCATAGTCCAGTACCTCTGCCGAAGCGGGGATGTCTGCAGGGGTCAGAGTTGAACCTTTTCCAGACAAACGGATGGCGTCAATCTGGGGCTGAGTCAACTTGACCCGGTAGTTGCCGGCCGGATTTCCTCCGCCCAGCAAACTATGGGCACTGCTGATGATATTCACCCCAGCTTTTATCGTGTGCGTGGGGAGGTAATATTTCAGCGTTTGTTTGACCTGAAAACTGGCTTCTGTCTGGTCAAATGTAAAACCCGGATGACCGATTATAGCAATCGGCAGCTCAGAGGGATTCAAAAGTGTTACCTGAGGGCCACCGCCAGATAGCGGTCGGGCGTAATTCCATCGAAATCTCGCAAACTGAAAAGCTGTCTCGGACACAAAAGGTCCGTTGAGGTAAGAATGCGTAGAGGCGACCAGAAGGGCATTGCGATCCTGCACGCTTCCGGCTCCGGGGAAAAGCACTCCACCTTCAAGACCACCGCCTTGCCGCTCAATGCCCGTCTGGCCGACATTGACCCTGAGCATGGATCGGAATCGTGCATTCCAGTGCTGATCAATTCTGGCAGACAAGTATGTCATGCGATTGGTCCCCCTAATGGTTTCAGCTACTCCGAGATCCGGGGAGATGAGCGCGTTGTCTTTCACATCAGTGGTGTGCTCTACGTTGATATAATAAAAGGTCCGGTCTCTGACAAGTGCTCCCCCAGCGCCAAACCCCGCCTGGTACCGTTTGAAGCCATTCAGTACTGGATTACCCGATAGATCCCGCTGTGGAGCATTGGGTCTGCCATCCAGAGCGGGTCCTGGCCTGTGGATGAGGAATACTTCTCCAGTAGGGGTGTTTGTGCCGGCCCGACTGGTCAAATTGACAACACCATTTGCAGTCAGGCCGTATTCTGAGGAATAGTTATTGGTAAGCACGGTTAAATTGCGGGTCGCACCGACCGGCATAGCAAATTTTTGACCTCCAAGGAATCGTTCGTTATTGTCCAACCCGTCAATCAGGTAGCTGGTATAGAGCGAGTTGGCCCCGTTAATGCTGACATTTGGTGCTTCCGGATAAAATCCTGTAGCCTGAGAGACATTCGGGAGTCGGAATAAGACCCTCGTCATATCCCGACCTTCAATAGGAAGTTGGCGGATTTCTTCCTGACGCAACTCGAATCGGACTTCCGAGTCAGTTCGGTTGATTCGTGTGGTCGGGGAGGCAAGCACCACAGCTTCCTCAAGGTCTATTGATTGAGTAGGATACAAAAATAATTCAACGCTCAAGGTATGCTGGCCATAAGCTTCGACCTGCACTGATTCGGAATTGTAAACATCGGATTGAGGAGTTGTGATTTCGTAACCAGGTCCGGGTGGGACGGATTGAAACCTGACGCGTCCTTCTGAATCAGAAATGATCCTTTCATTGATTGACAAATTGCTGTTTGTGAGCACCACAGCAAGACCTGAAACAGGACGCTGACTGAGCGCGTCTGTCAAGAGTACTGAAATATCCTCCTGACCAGATGCTGGATTGGCTGCGAGAAGCAGCAGAACCAGGACGAAGGCTGAGAGAGATGAAATTCTCATAAGTTGAAATCTGGCATTCACGGAAAAGGTGGAAATAAGCGCGGTATATGAGCTAAGCAACAATTGAGGAATATGAACGGAAACCTATGAAGGTTACCTGCGAGAAATGAATCTCTTTGGTTGGAATTCTGGATACGATTCGAAGCCTTACTGACTGGACCCGTCATCAAGCGATCCAATCGACTTTTGTAATTCAACTCCGCGGGATAAACTATTCATCATGTCATCCCGGACTTTTTCAATTGCCTGAAGTTCGTTGTTCAGGGCATTCAAAATACTCGAATGCTCCTCCCCTGCTTTTCTCATGGTCTCCGGGCGATGGGCTGAGATCCCTTTCATCCAGTCCATCATCCCCATTTCAGCTGAGTTGATGGCAGCAATTGCAAGTTTTACCTCCTCCACGCTCGGATGGGTTTCATTGGTTTCTACCCATTTTTTTAAATTCCTTTTGATTCGGTTCAAATCAGCCATTTTGGGCATGACGTCATCATGAACCACCATGACGCTTGCAAAGAGGGAATCCTCTTTCAATTCAGGGCTTTGGCTCTGATTGTTCGCAGCTTCATGTGTGTTGCATGAGAAAAGAGTGACGAATGAGAGTGCTGAGAGTGCTAAAAAAACGATTTTCATAGTACGGATAGATTGAATACTTTCACGGTTCCGAAAGCTAAGGAGACTTTCTCATAAGGCCAAGGAAAAACGTAACCTGAATGCTCTCCTTGTTTTAAGGTGGTATTCTATTGTTGAATGATACATGCGATTTGTCACAGCGATGGTATGGGTGGGTCTGTGGATTCAAGCAGGGCTCTCGCCCATACTTGCACAGCCTATTAATTCCGAACGAGAGATCGGTTTAGAGAATACCGCCCAAAGGACATACACCACGAGTCGTCTTTCGGGAGAGAGTCCGCTGATTGATGGAAACCTCAGGGATTCTTGCTGGGCGCAGGTTTCATGGTCCGGAGACTTTACACAGCGATCGCCCGAAGACGGGGGGCACCCTCTTCAGCCTACTGCATTTAAGATTCTCTACGACGACCGTAATCTTTACATAGCCTGGCGCTGTTATGACAGTGCCCCGGATAGCCTTGTGCGGCGCATGTCCCGCCGTGACGGGTTCGAAGGTGATTGGGTGGAAATCAATCTGGACAGTTACTTTGACAAGCGAACTGCTTTTTCCTTCACAGCATCTGTTTCTGGTGTCCGAAATGATGAAATGGTTTCAAATGACGGACGATCGTGGGATCCGACCTGGAATCCCGTTTGGTATCTCAAGACCTCAATCGATTCGCTGGGATGGGTGGCTGAAGCACGAATCCCTCTCAATCAGCTGCGTTTTGCAGATCTTCCGAAACAAGTTTGGGGCATTCAGGTAACACGTCGGAATTTTCGGCATGAGTCGCGAAGTGTGTGGCAATACATCCCTCAGAACAGCGGTTACTGGGTTTCCGGATTCGGAGAATTGCACGGTATTAAAGGTGTCAAGCCGCCAAGGCGAATTGAGCTGCAGCCGTATATGGTGGCGAGTTATCAGCGCTTTCCCGCATTGGATGGTGACCCGCTGGAGGATGGGTCACGCTATGTTTTGAATACAGGATTGGACGGCAAGTTCGGGGTGACTTCTGATCTGACGGTTGATTTCACTGTCAATCCGGATTTCGGTCAGGTCGAAGCTGACCCTTCTGCCATCAACATCAACGGATTCCAAATTTTTTTCCAGGAACGCCGTCCATTTTTTGTGGAGAGCCAGAACATCTTCGAGTATCCGGTGAATGGCGGTGGAGGGGGTGATTTGCTCTTTTATTCCCGCCGCATCGGGGCAGCTCCAGTGAAACAACTTTCTGCTGACCCTGAGGTTGAACGATATGTCAGTCAGCCCGAGCAAACGACCTTACTTGGTGCTGCCAAATTGAGCGGGAAAACCCGGAAGGGACTGTCTGTTGGATTGCTTGAATCTTTGACGGCGCGTGAATATGCCACCATCAGTTCAAAAGGGGAAGAAAGTCGTCTGGCCGTTCAGCCTCTGGCGAATTATGTGGTTGCACGGGTTATGCAAGATTTTCGTGAGGGTAACACAGTTATTGGGGGGATTCTGACTGCAACAAGTCGCTCGTGGGACGGACAGGAATTCTCTCCCTATTTACACAACAGGGCCTTTTCCGGGGGTATTGATGGCATTCATCGATGGAGCGACCAAACCTGGAAGGTTGAAGGTAGTTTGTACGGAAGTCGGGTTGAAGGGTCTCCCGAGCGCATTCTCAAAACCCAAACTGCCTTTGAGCATTTATTTCAAAGGCCGGATGCGAGGCATCTGTCCATTGACTCAAGTGCCACATCACTCAGCGGGTATGGTGGGCATCTCGACTTTGGGAAAATACGTGGCAATCTTACCTTCAACACCGGAGTCAGCTGGCGCAGCCCGGGTCTTGAGCTCAATGATGTAGGATTTCTCTCCCAGACTGACCTGATTCGAATGCAATCAGGAGTTCGGTATCAGATAAATCGCCCGAACGGTTTGTTCAGGACGTATTCAGGCAGCCTGAATCACCGGCTCAACTGGAATTTTGCCGGGCAGCATTTACACCAAAGCCTCCAGACGAATTTGAGAGGAGAATTCCGGAATTTTTGGGTTGCATCTCTCGGATTTGGGAAAGAATTGAAGGATATCTCCCAGACAGCACTTTTTGGTGGACCTTCCCTGCGGCGCCCAAACGGCTCTTCGGTCTCCCTCAATGTTTCTACTGACCGTCGCAGTCGAATTATTTACTCGATTGGTACTTCACAGGTTTGGGGCACCGACAATGGAATCAGGATTTGGTCTGTCGAAGGTGGTGTTGACTGGAGGCCTATCGATGCACTCAGAGTGAGCACCCTGGCTTCTTTTCGCGTATTCCAGCGTCCGGTCCAGTACGTTGGTCGGGCGGTTTTTGATGAGCTCACCAGATACATTGCTGGCTCAGTCGACCAACGAACCCTCAGTATCACCCTTCGTATCAATTACAATATTACACCTGACTTCACCATTCAATTCTACGGCCAGCCCTTCATTTCAAGAGGCAGATATTCAGACTACAAATACATCGCCAATCCTCAAAGTAAGGTATTGGCAGAACGATTTACCCCATACACTTCCTCGGAGATTTCAGGAGTTGATGGAGTGTTCAACATTCGGGAGTCAGATTCTCTCCTTCCGGAGTACAGCTTTCGAGACCCTGATTTCAGCTTTATTCAATTCCGCAGCAACCTGGTGGCTCGATGGGAATACATCCCTGGCTCGGAGCTTTTCCTTGTATGGTCCCAATCAACCACACCTCCTGGTAATCCGGCAGATGAGCTTTGGAGGAGTTTCACGCAAGGTTTTGGGGGTCAGCTCGGTTCACATAATCTTGTGGTGAAACTGACGTATCGGTTTTATCGATGATATTATTAAAAACCAGCCTCCTCCCCCATCGTCATCATGGCATGAACTCTATCAACCAAATGATAGCCTTCCAGTCGGTTATGGTAATAGTACAATAATTTAAAATCATGGGAAAGCACTTCTCCTGATTTATTCAGTAACAAGGGCTTCCGGTCATGATAGGTGCCCAGCTTTTTGAGGCCATCTCTGACCAGAGCTTCAGCGTCTCCGGTAATCTCTGGTGCCAAACGGACTTTTCCGTCCCTTTCCATTTCGAGGAGCACCTGCTGATAGTGTCGTACCTCTCCGATGAATTCCTGAAGACGCAGCTTCAGGTCTTCTGTTGGCAGACGGAGAAGAGCAAAGAGGTCCAGACCGGGATGCTGGTCCTTTAACACATGAAAGGCTACATAGGCCACCAGATGGCTGGACAGGACAGTGTTTTCTCTGCGGTAGAGCTCAATAATTTTTTGAGACAATGTGCGTGTGAATTCCGATTCGCGCTGCAAATCCGGAGTCACAGAGTCGCCGAAAAAGAAAAACTCTCGCAGGCTAATCATTCGGCCATCCTTGCCATGACTGTGACCATTGGCATCCACTGGATTTCCGATGACATCTACTGGCTGACCAAAGGACAAGGTGATGTCTGAGGTGGCTGAAAAAAATTGCCACGTAAATTTGATGATTTGGCGAATGCTGCTTCCGTAATCGCGGGTCCGGATGTATTGTTCTCTGCCCGTTCTTCTCAAATGATTTTCAATCAGAGATTTGGCTTCAAGTACGAAATTATAGCCTATGACCAAAGGCACAATAATGACTTTACGTGTATCTCCCTTTTCAAGGAGGGCACGCTGTGCTTCAACGGTGGTGCCGAGTAGTCCCAGTTTGAGTTGCGTTTCCATACTCCCTGATCGGGATCTTGTTCCTCCGGGAAAGAAAAGGGTGTTGGTGCCCTGCTCGATCGACAGGCATGACATTGTCTTTAGTGTTTCGAGGTAAATCTGGTTTTTCTTCCGCCTGTCCACCCGGTAGGCCCCCAACCTATTCATATAATAGGCTGCTGGTCCGAAATTGTAGAGGTTCAGCCCTGCGCCATATGAAAACGATGGTAACCCGAGTACCGCATCCATCGCATAGCCCACAAGGATGGAATCCAGATTGCTGAAGTGGGTTGGCACAACAACCAGAATATGGTCTCTAGCAAGCTGCCGGATTTCCTCAAGCGGACCTCGTACAATGAGTTTTTCATACAATTGGCGCCTGGTGCCCCAAAAAAGTCTTCCCTTTGGAGCTGCTGCATTCAGGAGCCATTTGAAAAATGCAGTGAGAAATCTGCGGGCAAACAAAAATGTCTTTTTGTTGAATGTTCCGACAATCTCTTCCGCATACCGGTGCACAATCGTGCGCAGTATTGTCGTGATTTCCTCTGCATAGTTCGAAGCATTTATTGAATTGTCAGTAGCAACCAACCGCTTGCTGATCTGCTTCCAAAACACCTGTTCGTCTCCCGGGTCTACACGCCATGGAGACTCCTTCATCCGGATTCGCTCTTTGTAAATGGTATGTGCGATACTGTCTTTCAGACCCTCAATGCGGCGATTTTCAAGAAGCCTCCGAACTGTTTCATCGGTCAAGTCCTTTACAAATTGTTCCCTTCTCGAGTGAAGCTGATAAATCGGCCATTTCTCGATGTCAGGAATGAGATCAGGAAATAAATACTGCGCTCGTTTCATAGGGTGTGTTGTAGATAGGCATCAAAAACTCATTCTTCAACGACTGGGTGCTGCTCAATCAAATGCTGGATATATTGGAGAACTTCCCCAATCCCTTGGCCTGTAGCAGATGAGGTTGAAAAACAAGGGGGGAGTGTTTCCCATTCCTCCAGCATGGCATTCTGAAATGCCAGGATATTGGATTCGTGATCTACTTTTTTCTTATCTGTCTTGGTAAAGACCAGAACAAAGGGGACATGCATTTCTCCCAACCAATTAATAAATTCCAAATCAATGGCCTGAGGCAAGACATTTGAATCAATCAACACAAATGCACACAACAGTTGAGGCCTGAGCACCAGATAGTCCTGAACCATCTTGCGCCACTTTTCCCGCTTTGTCTTTGAAATACGGGCATATCCATATCCAGGCAAATCGACCAGATGCCATGCTCGGTTGATGAGAAAATAATTGATTAACTGCGTCTTTCCGGGCGTATTCGAAGTATGCGCCAGACTTTTATGCCCTGTAATCGCATTTATCAACGATGATTTACCCACGTTTGACCGTCCGATGAATGCAAATTCCGGCTTGTCAGAGTCGGGGCATTGGTGAACTCCGGGATAACTCCCTGCAAAGGCGGCAAAATGAACTGACATATGGGGATGCTCTGGGTATCTTTTATGATACGAACAAACGGCAATGTACGGATTTTGATGCAGGATTTGTGATATTGACGGTATGCAGTGCGGGACATCAACAACCAAAATGAAAGATTCGCGGACAATGCAGGTCAATCATTCATCGTTTTGCTATGAAACCTTTCAACCTATGAAGAATTTTCTTGCTCTCATCGTGTGCACTGTCGCAATTTTGGTTTGTCAATCTGCTTACGCCCAGTTTAAAGGTGGGCTTCGGCTTGGCCTCAGCACCTTTGATGTCCCAGAAGAGGTCTTGAGATTTTCCAATGGAAATGGACTTGGTGACCTTGCTGTCAGTCTTGATCAGGCCAACTACAATTTCCATTTCGGTGGATGGCTCAGGTTTGGCGGAGGGGTCTACATTCAACCTGAATTCCTCTTGAATTCAAGCAAGCAAACGTACAATTTGGAAGATCTCGGGTCTGTTGGCACTTACACGGGGTTATTTACAGAAACATATCTGCATCTCGATCTCCCGTTGCTGATCGGTCTGAAACTCGGCCCTCTCAGGTTAAACGCAGGCCCTGTTGGTCATGTGCTTCTGGATGCAACTGTAGAAGAGCAGTCAGTACCCGGTTTTCAGAAAGATTTTCGAGACCTCACTCTTGGATGGCAAGGTGGGATTGGGTTTGACATTGGTAGGCTGACGCTGGATGTGCGCTACGAAGGGAATTTCGACTCCTTCGGGGATTCTGTTCAAATCGGGAGCCAAACAGTTCCATTCACCGACCGACCATCAAGAGTGATAGGTGCGATTGGGTACATCTTTTAAAGATTGGCTTTTTATTGGGCATAAGTACAAGCGTACTTACTTGTCTTTCTTTTTGTTGTGCTTGTGCCCCCCTCTCCCCTTGCGATTGTGGCCGCCTCCTTTGTGGTGCCCACCAGTTCGGCGGCCTCCGCCACTGCCGCTCTTCTGCCGGCGTTTTTCCGGCTCGTAATCTGGCCCTGCTCCGTATTCCTCCGGAATTGGGAGCTTCATGATGGTAGTTTCAATGAGATCTTCAATACGTTTGAAATCCCGCTGGTCACGCTCCGTAATGAAAGTGATGGCAACGCCGGTTTTGTCAGCACGGGCAGTCCGGCCGACCCTGTGTACATAGTCTTCGGCATCTCTGGGCACATCGAAATTGATGACCAGATTGATTTCCTTGATATCAATACCCCTGGCCACGATGTCAGTTGCGACGAGAATTTGCGTCTTGCGTGACGCAAAGTCGCGCATCACCTGTTCTCTGGCCCCCTGTTCAAGGTCTGACGACATTTCCCGGGCTTCGAAGCCTTTTTTTCGCAAGGCAGCAGCAATTTCTGAGGTGGCTTTTTTTGTGCTTGTAAAAATGAGAATGCTCTGGTAGTTCTTTTTTCCTTCAAGCAGATTGATCAGTAAGGGAAGTCGCTGATTTTCGAAGACTACGTAGGCTCCTTGCAATACGCCCTCCGCTGGTTTGGATATGGCGATGTTAATCATCTCCGGATCTGTAAGAATCGTATCGGCAAGTCTTCTGATGCGATCAGGCATGGTGGCAGAAAACAACAGCGTTTGTCTGTCTTTGGGTAAATGCCGCGCAATGGCAACAATGTCTTCGTAAAACCCCATGTCCAGCATCCGATCTGCCTCATCCAGCACCAGATGTTTTATCCCTGAGAAATCAACATACCCCAAATTCAGGTGTGACAGCAACCTCCCGGGCGTGGCGATGATAAACCCGGCCCCCTGCTTGAGCGCCTTTTTTTGCTGCTCGAAATCCGGTGCATCACCCCCTCCATATATGGCCATAGAGCTGGCCCCTGAAAAGTAGCTGAATGCATCCATCTGCTGGTCGATTTGCAGCGCAAGCTCCCTTGTAGGCACAATAATCAAGGTATGGACTGAATCGGACGGCAACTCACCACGCGTCTGACGGTCAATGAGTGGCAAAAGGAAAGCCGCCGTTTTTCCAGTGCCCGTTTGTGCGCAGGCAATTAAATCTCGCCCTGCCTGTAAAATTGGAATAGCTTGCTCCTGAATAGGAGTCGGCTTGTCAAACTTCATGTAGTAGAGTGCATCCAGCAACTCATCCTGGAAGTGGAAATCTTGAAATGTCATATGTATGGGTCAATGTTGGATCGATCCTTCTGATTTCCGGCCCGCATTGGGTTTATCCAGAAGGACATACTTCGTGAACTGTCGTGAAGTATCATGTTCTTATTCGCCAACGGTTTATTCACATTCTTAATTACGAGCAAAACAGATCAGGCGTTTCGTCGTTATTTGAGAATGAACCAGCATATTGGCTCTCGTCAATGTGTTGTTCTCGCATTTTGAGATACCCTCTCCTGTCAATGCGTAAAAGTACAAAAAACATCACTCTTTGATTCACTGCCGCTTTTCATCACGCCTAAAACGACATGACCCCATGCATTTCGAACTTCGCTCTCCGCTGTTTTTTCTTATTCTCGTTCTCCTGTTCGCAAGTTGTTCAAGCAAGCCAAAAGATACAGATACGGCTTTGAAGTACATCCCTTCAGATGCCATTTCTGCAACCAGCATCCACCTGGAAACCCTTTTGGAAAAAATGGACTTTGAAGGGATGAAGCAGATGAGCTTTTTCAAGGACGCGCTTGAAGAGGTCAGTAAAACTGACCCGGAGCTCGCAGGATTTTTGGCTGATCCATGGTCGATGGGAATTGCACTCGACAAACCTATTTATGTTATTCAGCAAGTCAATACAAAAAACCCATCGGAGGTATTCATGGCAGTGATGGCATCTGTTCATGATGCCGCCGCCGTAAACAAGATGATGTCCCTGATGGAAGGTGAAAGGAAGAATGGAAGCGGCTACGAATATGTGGAAATTGAAGAAGCCCTTGCAGCATGGAATGAAGAACTTGTTGTTTTTTGCTCCGGGACAGAATCAATGGATCTGCAGAAATACGCCGAACAACTCTTTCAGACCACTCCGGAAGAAAGCCTCATGAGCCGGTCTGACATTCAGCCATTCTCAAATTCTACCCATGACATCAGTACAATGCTGACCCTGGATGCCATCCCAGATATCTCAGATGCAGCGCTGGCCCTTAGCCTGTCTGGTATTTCTCCTGAAAGTCTGAAAGGGGGTCATGCCTTTGGGTACCTTGATTTTGGAAATGGGGCCATTGATGGAAGGGCTACCTGGGATTTTGACAGAGAATTCTCCAAGCATTTTGCACCATTCTTTAAGGACAAGCCCCAAAAAAACCTCCTCGGACTGCTTCCGGTAGAAGGATTGGCCATGGAGATGTCCGGGGCACTCAGCCCTGAAGGCATTCATCTGTTTTTAAGCGAACGGCCGCAGTACAAGTCAATGGCAAATTACACCCTTCAATCTGCAGGTCTTCAGGTAGATGATGTGTTGGAGGCTCTTGGTGGGGACCTCGCAGTTGGGGTATATAATCAGGATGTCATTATGGTCACTGATGTAAAAGACAGCAAGGCATTCGATAAATTACTTGAAGCGGGTCGGAAGTTGTCACTTATGACGGATTCAGGTGATGGTATATATCGTTTCAACGATAATTTTGCTGACCCCGAAATGTATTTGGTGGTGAAAAACAACCTTGCACTTCTCGGCAGCGACCCTCAAGTACTGGCAGATATTGCCGAAGGGAAGGGGAAAAAGAATAGAAAATTCGCAGAATCTCTATTTTCAATGTCCATGGATTTGGTCGGCATGCGCTGGCTCATGGCAGACATGGACCTTTCAACGGGGCTTGCTGACGATTTCATTGCCGCTTTCGGGGGGATGAAAGCCGATGTACAAGTTGACCGGGAAGAAATGAATGTTCGGATGGATATGGAGAATAAAGATGCCAATATTCTCGCCACAATAATAATGCAGCTGGAAGAAGCATATCAATCTGAAAATGAAAACACATTGAATTTCTAAACAGCTTTGCCGTTAGATATCATCCCCCTCATCTGCATCATCATCCGAATTCCACATATTCGCGAGAACGTCTCTGAATGATATGTGTCGATCGAATGTTTCCTTGCTGAGTTCGTCAAACTCTGCGAGTGCATGAATGATGAATTCCATGAAAAAATGGAGATCTTTTTCAGAGGTGGTCGGTTCGTACGTTTCGATGCATTTGCTGAGGCCTGCGACCTTGTCGAGTAGGCCGTGAAACTCGGTGTCGCTTGAATCATTCTCAAGTTCGAGTACATTCCCTCCGGCAAACCAGGCACGAATGGTTCCGTATGGGTCTTTCTTTTCTCCTTTCGCGGGTTTTGTTGGGTTCGGAAAGTACTGAACAAACTCCTCCTTCAGAGCTTGACCTATCAACTGTAGCGCCACATTATACGGCCCTTCTTGTTCACCCTCATAGACCAATTCAACTTTACCTGTCACGGAGGGGATTACACCCCAGAAATCTGCAAGACGCACGGTCGTGGAAGATTCTTTATTGATGAGCATTCGGCGCTCTGCAGCAGATACGAGATTTTCCATTCCTGAAATAGTCAGACGGGCTGACACCCCTGATTTTTCATCAATCAGTTCACTTTCTCTGGCGGCAAAGGCGATTCGCTCCAGAATGTTTCGCGCAGCATCCGGAATGTTGATGGCTTCTTGCTGCTCTTGAGAGAGGCTTGCCTCTTGTTCTGTAATGTCACGGGCCACTTCGATAGAAATCGGATAATGGGTCAGAATCTGGCTTTCAATCCGGTCTTTCAATGGGGTGATAATGCTTCCACGGTTGGTATAATCCTCCGGATTTGCTGTAAAAACAAATTCAATATCAAGGGGTAGCCTCAACTTAAAGCCACGGATTTGGATATCACCTTCCTGCAGGATGTTAAAGAGAGAAACCTGAATGCGGGCCTGCAAATCAGGGAGTTCGTTGATGACGAAAATACTGCGGTGCGCCCTTGGTACCAATCCAAAGTGCAGAACGCGTTGATCTGAATATGGCAACTTGAGGGTTGCGGCTTTGATGGGATCCACATCACCAATCAAATCTGCCACGGATACATCCGGGGTAGCCAGTTTTTCGACATAGCGTTCTGATCTGTGAAGCCAGGCAATTGGGGTATCGTCACCATGTTCGGCAATCAAGTCAGTCGCGAAGCGGGAAATTGGATGGAGGGGATCATCGTTTAATTCACTTCCCTCCACGACCGGCACATATTCGTCGAGCAGATTGACGAGTAATCTCGCCAGTCGGGTTTTCGCCTGTCCGCGCAATCCGAGAAGTAACATATTGTGTTGCGACAGGATTCCTCGCTCAATATCAGGGATAACAGTGTCTTCGAAGCCAAGGATACCCTCAAAAGGATTCGTACCTGCTTTGAGGTGGCCAATCAGATTATTTCTTAATTCGTGCTTGACAGATTTTGATGTGTAGCCATATGATTTAAGAGCTCCAAGGTTTTTTGGCAATTCGTTCATGCGTGTTTCTTTCCGATGACATTTCAGCATGCCGAAATGAGCATGCTGAGGGAAACAACGCACGTTCTCATTATTTGTTTGTGCCCAGCTAGCCCTTTTTACAAAGCAAATAAATCCTGTGAGCCAAAAATGGAGTCACGAAAACCCTTCACCTGCTATTCTCCACACAATATCCTTGAAATTTCTGCAGCCATTTCATTGAGGACATCTTTCGGATAAGCCGTGTTGAAGATGACATGTAGAGATGCTGCGACAGAATCCGGCCGATTGGCATCTGAGAGAATGGAAGCAAGCTCTGCCAGTGTCTCGTCAGTTAATTGCTTCTTCCATTTTTTAATAAAGATGGGGTTGAACTCCCCGTTTCGATCACGTGGTGTGACAATGGAGAATGTACCTGCTGAGCACTTCAGCTTTTTTAGAAGCCTCCCGTTCCGCTTATTAGAGATTCCCTTTGCTGCTTGCTGACGCAGAAAAAAAACAAGTTCAAGATCAAGGATGGTATTGACAAGAAGCTGAATGCTCCCTTTTATTTCTTCAGGATTAAATGTGGATTGATGAAATGTCTCGACTGACTTTGATGATTTGCGCCATCCGCCGCCCGTTTCATCTAAAAAGTTTTGATGCGTTGTACCCATTTTAAATTGCCTTTTAGTGAGAGAAAAAATATTGTTGAATACGTCCATGAAAAAATTATTACTAATTTCTTCACAAACCTATCTTTCATTCAGCTTTTCACCCCCATTTCAGACACAGTATCTCTGCAAAATGTGCGCAAAATTACTGCAATATGTGCCCTTTTATAATGAATTGTGTGTCGGCACATTTTGCAGTCGACTTTTAAAATTATGATTTTCAGAGAATTAAGGTGGCACATTTTTCAGTCCGAATCGATATGAGCATTACAAGTTAGTAATAGGAAAAATCTGCGAAAATGGACTGATTTGAGACATATCATTCTTTGTATATTGATAAAAAGTGATAATAAAATGCTGATAGGAGCCTTCAAATGTGAAGGATTTTATCCTTAGAAAGGCATAAAAGAGACTATAAGGGATTGTTAGGAGCTGTTGCAGTCTGACCCGTTTGGACAGCTTTGCGGTCCGGGAGGGTTTGACCAAAAGAACGAACCTGAAGGGTAGAATATGGATTCCAAAATAAAAAAGGCCATCTGCCAGACGGCGGATGACCTTTTATATGTGTCGGGGTGGCAGGATTCGAACCTGCGGCCCCCTGCTCCCAAAGCAGGTGCGCTAACCGGACTGCGCTACACCCCGAACAAAATACTACTGCGGTGAGAGCGGGATTCGAACCCGCGGTACGCTCTAACACGTACGCCGGTTTAGCAAACCGGTGGTTTCAGCCACTCACCCATCTCACCATCACTCAGTCGAAGCAAACAGCCATTGCTGATTTTCCTTATTTCCTGAGCGACTGCAAATGTAGGAAACCACTTTGAATCCTGCAACACCTAAATCATGTTAATCTTAAGTTACATTCAGGTAAATAATGGGTATATGATTCGCATGATGCTCGGAGTGAACATATCAGAGTTTGGAAACAAGACTAATTTTTACTGAAAAATACTCAGAAGTGAGTATTGCGGAGGTCAACTGAAAGAGGAAACTTGCGGGCACTATGAATGAAAAATATTTCTCGCAATTGTTTTACAGTCTAAATTTTAATGAGAATGAGTCAAGCAGTACGCATTTTAATTGCTTCGACGGATACGAATTCGACTGCATTTTTCCTGGAACTTGAAGAGCAAAACCCTCGGCATCAAATCGTTCGATTATGCGAAACCATAGCTGATATGAACTCTGCGATTCCTGAAGTTTTTCCGGATATCGTTCTTATCAGTCTGGATTTGCTCCATTCAGGAAATTGGTCATTGCTCACAGAATTAAAAACCTTTTTCCCGACCCTGAAAATTATCGTTTTCTCTTCCGACCGTTCACCTGTGTTTTTAAAAACTGCCCTCAATGCCGGTGCAAATGGTTTTTTCAGTGCTGGAAATGATGTGGGAGAACTCATAGATTTGATAGACCTTGTTTTGCATGGTCCTCCCCGTTAATTCAGTCTGATTTGAAGCAAACAACCGAAATGCCTGGTGAAAAAAAATTTTATACCTTTCAGTGGTAAAACAATCAATAACGAAGAATCTGCAATTGGAACCCAATAAATCACGAATAAACATTCTAATAGCCGACGACCATTTGCTTGTTTCCGCAGGCCTTAAACAATTAATTGGGCAGGATGACTCGTATGAGGTTGTTGGAATGGCCAAAAACGGACGTGAGGCAATAACCCTGTTATCTAAATTCCAAGTTGACCTGCTCATTACCGACTTGAACATGCCTGATATGGACGGCTTTCAACTCATGGAAAATACGTTTAGTAGATTTCCTTCGGTGAAAATCGTCGTATTGAGCATGCACCATTCAAAGCCAATCATTCAAAAAACCAAAAGTGCCGGAGCTCACGGTTTTTTTCAAAAGGGTCACGATCCAAAAGAGTTGCTGGGGATTATCAAGCAAGTACTTGCAGGGAAAACAGTCTTTCCTGATGATGAGCAAGAGCGATTCACCAAGAAAAAAATATTTGAGGATACATTTGATTCTTACAATAAACTCTCTCAAAGAGAAATGGAAATTTTCCGCTACCTCGCAAAATCCATGACGAATCGGGAGATTTCAGAAATACTTCATATCAGTGAGTTTACTGTGCAAACGCATAGGCGCAATCTCAAGAAAAAACTAGGTGCTCGCAATAGTTCAGATTTTGTGCAAATAGCACTCCAAAATAATCTACTGTAATTAAATGAAGCTATCTATGAAAAGCAGATCTTCAGTGTTTTACGTAATTTTATGGAGCTTGGTTGTCGGTTTATTCGGTTTCATACCCCTGATTGCACAGCAGAACCCATTTATGACGGAAAGTGAAAAACGTGCAAAGCGACTTGAGGTAGAAACCTTGTTTAATCAGGCAGGGACAACTGATGACAAACTCAGGTATGGTTTTGAATTGGCTTCATTTATTGCAACCGAAAATTATGATTCAGCAGTAGCTCTCTCAGAAGCTTTGCTAAATATCGCTCTCGACAATAATAACAATGTCTTCATATCGCAGTCGTATTTCGCATATGGAAATCTGTGCGTGGCGAATCAGCGAAGCAGCGAAGCGCTGTATCTTTTTCAAAAAGGATTACCGTATTTGGAAAAGAAGGGTGTTCCGCCACATATGAAGGCCTCCTTTCATCAGCAAATTAGCTTGATATATGAAAATATGGGTTTTCTGGAAAAAGCTGTGGAGCACCTGCTGATATCTAATGAACGACTCTACTCTTTACCAAAAACCATTCGAAGAGACATGTGGTTGGCAAGGCAGCTAAATTCTCTGGCAAACCTCTTTGCGGAGAATGGCCAGCACCAAAAAGCAATCCCGTATGCAAGAAGCAGCATCGAACTGGCCACCGGAATAGAAGAGTGGAATGTGGTTTCCGGGGCTTGGTTTAATATCGGGAAATATGCTTCTGTGCTTGGTGATCAGACCCTTAAAGACGAGGCATTTGCAAAGGCAGCAGAATTTCAGGAGCTCGCCAAAAAAAAAAGGAGATACCCCGACTCAAGTCCCATGAAGCAATAGCTAACAGCTCATTCCTGAATGCCCCCTCCCTTAAACTGGGGCACATACTTTCTTCAGCCGATCAAAAACTTCAAGGTGGACAGGCGGAAGAAGCGCTGAATAAGTATTTCGAAGTATTCGGTGTTCTGCATGAAGGTGAATATATTCCGTTGATTTGTGACCTTTATGATGGATTATCAAAGGCATATCTTGCGTCTGGAGAATTCTTGAATGCATATGTCTATGCTCAACGGTATCACAAACTGAAAGACTTTCTTGAGAGTGAGCGCAAAGCGATTGCATTGTCTGATCTGGACCATCGGTACCAATCGGCTGAGAATAACCGGGTGCTTGCAGTTATAGAAAGAGAAAACGCGATTCAATCTGAAATGCTGACACAGTCAAGATGGGTCATTTCCATGATGGTCATGATGCTCGCATTTTTGTTCATGTTATTTTCCAATCTTCGGCGGAAAAAGAGGCTGATTCAGTTGAGAGCCAAGCAGGCAGCACTTGAGCAGGAAGCCGAAATTTCAAAACTCGAGAAGGAGCGTGATTTGAAGGCTATGCAGGCCTTGTTTTCAGGGCAGGAACAAGAGCGCCGGCGGATTGCAAGAGATCTTCATGACAGTCTTGGTGGTTTATTGTACGCTCTCCAACTCCAGCTCAATTCAAAGGAACAATCTTCTGATGCCAAGAACTTGGTGCGCAGAGCCCTGACTGAAAACAGAAGAATCAGTGATAATCTCCTCCCCCCTACCCTTGATCGACTGGGTCTTATTCCGGCAATTGAGGAGTGGGGTGAATTGTTTGAGTCTAACTGGGGCTTGGATTTTGAAATCTATGCCCCAGATAGTTATCCGGCATTTACAAAAGAGGCTACAATTTCACTTTTCAGAATTACTCAGGAACTTACCACTAATGTGGCAAGGCATGCACACGCAACATATGTACATCTCAGCCTCGAATTGACTGGTGAGTCTCTCGTATTGTCAGTGACTGATGATGGCAGCGGGATACCTTCAGGAACAGATCACACTTCCGTTTTGAAAACAGTTCGGTCACGAGCCCAGCTCTTGAATGGGCTGGTAAGGATAGATTCCAAATCCGAAATTGGTACCACGGTAACCGTCGAAGTCCCTCTTGAATATATTTGCCTGTATGATTCACCTGAGGTCATGGAAACTGCGTGAAAAACACAGGACAATCATTGGACACTGACTCAATCATTTCGCTACAATGATGGATTGCGAAAGAATTAAGTACATTGGCATAAGATTGATGTATTTTTCATTTTGACAATTTCACCACTCAGTTACGTACAACTATGCAACGATTTCAGAATCTGACACTGATCGCAGTCATTGCCTCTCTCGGAGGGTTTTTATTCGGATATGACACAGGTGTCATAAACGGGACTCAGTTTTTTTTCAGTAAATACTTTGAGCTCAGTGCCGCGTTGAAAGGCTGGGTCGTTGGCAGTGCCTTGCTTGGCTGTTTTGTTGGTGCAATTGCAGCAGGGTGGCTCAGTAGAGAATATGGAAGGAAAACCTCCTTGATTCTGAGCGCCGCGCTATTTACGGTATCCGCATGGGGTTCAGGACTGCCTGAGTTTCTCCCTCAATCAGTCAGTCTATTAGTAATATTCAGACTGGTTGGTGGCTTAGGCATAGGAATTGCTTCGATGAATGCACCTATGTACATTGCTGAGTTGTCGCCGGCCGCAAGTCGGGGCCGTATGGTGACTCTCTACCAAATGGCTATTGTGCTTGGATTTTTTCTCGTTTTTTTGGCAACGTATTTTATTGGGCAGGGACAAACAGAGACTTACAACACAGAAACTGGTTGGAGATGGATGTTTTGGTCAGAGCTTATCCCATGTATTCTGTTCCTGTTGTTGCTTTTTATCGTGCCCCGGAGTCCGAGATGGCTTGTTTTGAAAGGGCGTGACAGTGAGGCAAAAGAGGTTTTGACAACCATCCATGGAGCTGGCATTGCGGCAAAAGAGATGCGCGATATCCGGGAGTCTTTGAAGGGAGAAGAAGGCGGGTTGCCGATTTCTGCAGTTTTTCGCAGCGCAGTACTGCCAATTGTCCTCATTGGGACAGCGCTGTCATGTCTTCAGCAATTCACTGGCATTAACGCAGTCCTGTACTATGGGGCGGATATTTTTGAAAAGGCGCTTGGATTCGGTCAAGAAGACGTGCTTGCTCAGCAAATCCTCCTTGCGGGTGTAAACGTTGCATTTACAGTGCTGGCCATGCTGACAGTTGACAAATGGGGAAGGAAACCACTTATCATCGTCGGATGTGCGGGAATGATGGCAGGGTTCCTGATGCTTGGAATAACCCTTATGAGTAATCAGGTGGGACTCCTATCCCTAATTGGTATATTGACATTCATTGCTTCTTTTGCGATGTCTATGGGGCCTGTGGTCTGGGTGCTTCTCTCTGAAATGTTTCCAAACTCGATACGTAGTATTGCGATGTCAGTCGCTGTGGCAGGACAATGGCTGTCTAACTACATCGTCTCCCAGTCATTCCCGGTGGTAGCAGAGAGCCAAATGAATAATTCTGCTCCCTGGAATGGAGCCCTCCCCTATTTTCTGTTCGTGGGCTTTATTGTCATAATCATCTGGTTGACCTGGCGCTTTATTCCGGAAACAAGAGGAGAAAGCCTTGAGAATATTGAGGCTAATTGGGAGGAAAAATACGGCGCAATAAACTGATGGGTTGAGGGCATTGTTCGAATAAGAGCCATCGTCGAAATTGCATGCACAAAAAAAAAGTTTCCATCAAACAGATCTTCGGAGACTCGACTCTACTGTACGAAGCCGGGTTGGAGTCCATTAAATCCATTTTAACTAATCGCCAAACCTACGTCATAACCGACTCTCTTCTCTCAGAATTATATGCTGCTGAGCTTTCTGATTGTGAGCTCGTTATTATTCCACAAGGAGAAAAGGCGAAAACTCTCACGTGCATCGGCGGCACAGCACAGCGTCTTCTCGAAAAAGGGGCTGACAGAGGAAGCCATCTCGTTGCTTTCGGAGGCGGCGCAATATGCGACTTTACTGGCTTTCTGGCCTCAATTTTCATGCGCGGTATCTCATTCAGTTTGGTTCCGACAACCCTTCTTGCTCAGGTTGACGCGGCCCTTGGTGGGAAAACAGGGGTCAATCTTGGTCATTTGAAGAATATGCTCGGCCGTTTTGCGGCTCCTGAAAATGTGCTGATTCAACCGACCTATACAAACTCTCAATTACACGAAGATTGGATATGTGGATTGGCCGAAACTGTGAAGCATGCTGTCGTTTCGGATGTCAATTTCTTCGAATGGCTGGAATCCAACCAGAAATTGATCATGGAAAGAGTCCCTGAGACGATTTCAGAATTGGTCATGCGTTCAGGAGCCATAAAATTGGGAATTGTCTCCACGGATTCCACAGAACAGAATCTCAGGAAACTTCTCAACTTTGGACACACCGTTGGTCATGCCCTTGAATTGAGGTATGATTTATTACATGGCCACGCCATTTCTCTTGGAATGGCAGCGGAATTGACTTGGATGGAATCAGAGGGCATTCTTCCAATTGCCGAAAAAATTCGGATTCAAGCCCTCCTTCAAGCATTTTCATTGCCAGTTAATTGGAAGGATTATCAGCCAAATGCATGGATTGATGCCCTTGATGCTGATAAAAAAACGGCTGGAACATACATTGACTTTCCTGTCATCACCCAACTAGGGTCAGCTTCAGTAATGCGAATTCCTCTTTCGCGGATTCGGGAGTTTTATGTTTCCCACACTGAATAAGCTCATATTTCATCGAAAAAAGGTGAATTCTCTTCAAAAAAGGGCAAAAAATACTCACTAGTGAGTATTTCCCAGGCCATTTTCTGCCCGTAGCTTTGTCAACAGAAGCTGCGAATGGGGCTTTATGATTCAGAAGAGCCGAACTCAAAGAATAAAAAAACCAGAAAACAATCAACTCTACCGGGTATCGCAATGCTTGAATCAGTCGCAACCCGGAAGTACCCCAAATCCATTTTTGTATTGCGCTTTTTTTGGAGGGGCCTGTTTCAGGCCCCTCTTTTTGATTTCGCAACAAGGAAATGAAATGTGCGCTTTCCGGACTCCACGCTGGCATTCTACCGATCAGCAGATGTAAACGGATGGTCCTGCACCACCGGAATTTTTTCACCGGTGAGTTTCTGGATATCTTTCAGATAGGCCTTCTCCTCCACATCACAGAAAGACAAAGCGATACCGCTTGCTCCGGCCCTTCCTGTCCGGCCAATCCGGTGGACATACGTCTCGGAAATGTTTGGCAGGTCAAAGTTAATGACATGAGTTAGTTCATCAATGTCAATGCCCCTGGAGGCGATATCCGTAGCCACGAGAACACGCGTTTGCCTTGATTTAAAGTTTTTCAAAGCATTTTGCCGGGCATTTTGTGATTTATTACCGTGGATGGCTTCAGCCGGTATGCCCTTTTTTACCAACTCTTTCACGACCCGGTTTGCACCGTGTTTGGTGCGTGTAAACACGAGCGCTTCGGGAATTTCGGTTTTGTCTTTTAAAAGGTGAACAAGCAGTGCGCGTTTCTTGCTTTTGTCTACATGAAACACTGCCTGCCTGATCTGGCGCTCATCCGATGATTCCGGAGTGACGCTGACACTGACCGGTTGCACAAGGATTTCCCTGGCAAGGTTGACGATATGGCCGGGCATGGTCGCTGAAAAGAAAAAGTTCTGGCGTTCTTCAGGCAGCTTTTGTACCACGCGGCGTATGTCATGGATAAATCCCATGTCCAGCATTCTGTCTGCCTCATCGAGCACAAAGAACTGAATGTGCCTCAAATTGATAAACCCTTGACCCATAAGGTCAAGAAGCCTGCCCGGTGTGGCAACAAGGATATCAATCCCTTTTTTCAGGCGGTCGACTTGCTGATTTTGGGAGACTCCTCCGAAAATAACCGTTGAACGAATGCGAGTGTGGACGCTGTATTCGCTGATGCTCTGCCCAATTTGAATGGCCAACTCCCTGGTGGGTGCAAGAATAAGGGCTGTAGGATTTCTCCCAACATTCCGATCAGATTTGGTCAGCAAATGATTGAGAATAGGAAGTGAGAATGCGGCTGTCTTGCCGGTTCCTGTACGGGCACAACCAAGAATGTCCCTGCCATCAAGAGCAACAGGAATGCTTTTTTCCTGAATCGGGGTTGGGTGCTGATACTGGATTTCTTTCAGGGCGCGCTGAATAGGCTCCTGAAGCTGAAGGTCTGAAAATGTCATAAAATGGAAAAGTGAAAAATCAAGGACTGCCCCGGTATGCAAAGACCGTATCCGGTTCGGGCAGTGTTGAAGGTAAGGAAAGGCTGGAAAGAAATGCCGGATCTGGTTTCGAGGCAGCCATTTAAGAAGTATGTGTAGAACACCATTGAGAGGAAGAATGGTTCCTCTGTGTGTATCTTTCGCAAATATAAGAAAATCCTTGAATATCGAAGAAGGCACCGAGCCTCGTGTTTCTTTTTTGCCACCGTCTTTTTTTCTACCTTCGGGGTTTCAACAATTTTTCATCAAACAATTTCGAACACATGCATTTCATTGCACACGCACTTCTCGCAGGCGGAATCTTGATTGCAACCTTTGCGGGCTGTCAGGATGGCGAGATGACTCGCCGTTCTTCGGGAGACATTCTTCAGACCAAAGAAGATAGCATGGCCTACGCTATAGGGGCCAACATCAATCGTCAGTTTCAATCACAAGGAATTTCAATCAATGCTCAAATGATTGCTGATGGGTACAACCAAACCATGGAAGGTGCCGGTATGACTGTCGAGGAAGTTTTTGGAATCAATGGCCGAGTCCAGCAAATTTTCGGAGAACGACAGGGCACTCCATTTTCTGCTGAAGATCCTGCACCGCCTCTATTCGACACCCTCGCTTTCAGCCTTGGCTGTGATCTCGCTCGCCAAATGCAGGAGTTTGACATTGAACTTGGCCCCCCTTCCCTTTTGGCTGGGGCAATAGCGGGAATTGGAGCCCCGGAAAGTAAATTGACTGAAGAACAGATCAACGCACAAATGGGCGCATTCCAACAAATGTTTATCGCGAAGCGCCAAGAAAAAATGAACGCTGACATGGCGAAAAATGCAGAGTCCGGGAAAGCTTTTCTTGCAGAAAAAGCCGCAGAAGAGGGGGTTTACTCCACAGAAAGCGGACTGCTTTATGAAATTCTTCGCGATGCCGACGGACCAAAGCCACCATCTCCGACAACCAAAGTGCGTGTCCATTATGAAGGTCGACTCACCAATGGAGACGTATTCGACAGCTCATACGAGCGGGGCGAGCCGACCGAATTTCCGCTGAATCGGGTCATTGCAGGATGGACTGAGGGGCTTCAACTCATGCCTGTCGGATCCAAATTCCGCTTCTACATTCCGGCAGCTCTCGGATACGGAGAACGCGGATCGCCTCCAAAGATTGGTCCTAATGCGACGCTCATTTTTGATGTTGAGCTTTTGGAAATCAAGTAAATTGGAAGCGTGCCAATCTCTTCCCCGGAGCAATGCCAAATAATGCCTTGCTCCGGGATAACAATGGCATCCCCTACAATACTGGCATGTTATGCAACATCGGTTTCTCGCGTATCGCCTCATGGTTCTTTCACTGTCTGCGCTCGTTATTTCCTCTTGCCAGACATCATCTGAAGGAACTGATTCAGCAGGATCGCAATACGATATTCCAGCGATTGTCATGCTTGACTCTGAAATGGATCGCATGTCTTACGCCATGGGTGTGACCTATGGTCGGCAGTTTTGGCTGATGGGTGTCGCCGTCGATCAGGAATCATTTGTCAAAGGATATATCGACTGGAAAGGAGGCGAAAGCGAAGTCACCCAAGGGCAGATACAATCAGCACTCAGTCAATTAGAGCAGGCACTTGGTGCAAGAGGCGGCAAACCGTTTAGTTTTGAAGTACCCTACCTTGGTCAGGGAAAACGACTGTCGTATATCGTCGGTGCAAGCCTCGCTTCTCAGGTTATCCAACAGCGCTATGAGTTTTTGACGCTGCCGCTTTTGCGAGGTTGTCTTGACGTTTTCGCCGGTGCAGATGACACCCAGCTCCTCCTCAGCCCTGAAGCCATCACTGACCTGATGCTGGTTATTCCGCAGCGCGCAAGACCTCCTGTCGATACCCTAGAAGCGGGACAATAGTCCTTCTAAAAACGGAAAGCCTCTCACTCATCAGTGAGAGGCTTTCCGTTTCTTATCAGTAGCCTCGCCAGGAATCGAACCTGGATCTTGGGCTCCGGAAACCCACATACTATCCATTGTACTACGAGGCCATCCTGTATATCCCGGTATTCCTGTTCAGGCCATTCAGGAAGGATTGCAAATGTACGTATTCCCACTCACATCTCCAATGATGGAATCTGGCTCGAGGTCAAATCAAAGATACCCCTCCCCATTCAAGAATCAGGTTCATCTGAGATGATGAAACCGGTGAAACAGAGAGACGCCCAGAGCGGATAATTGGCATCTCTGCAAATCGCACATCTGATTTGAGCCTTGATAAAGAGACAGGATGTGTCATAGGCTTAACGGGCTCAATATCAACAGCGGACCAATCCCCGTGGTCGGCTGTCGGGTCAGGATAGGCTTCTGTGGAGACCCTCGCCACGCCTACAATTTCAAGTCCATGCCGACTGTGGTAAAAAAGCACCAGATCTCCGGATTTCATCTCCCTGAGATAGTTGCGAGCCTGGTAATTTCGAACCCCACTCCATATAACACTTCCATCACTGACAAGGTCAGACCAGGAATAGTCATGGGGCTCTGATTTAATAAGCCAATAGTTCATTGAACAGGAAGCGGAGATTCGTCTGAATTGGAATTCCGGACGAAAAAGGGAACGGGCTAATGGACGATGATTCGCCGTCGCATGATTTTGGAATACGAATGCAATTCAACGTCGTAAATGCCCGGAGACAGATCACTATAGCTCAACTCGTAAATTGTATTCACAGGGAGCGCAGAAACATCGTCTTCCATTTTTACTTTGCCCTTTTGATCCTTGACGATGATTTCACTGAGGGTGACAGGGAGAGATTCAAAATCTATGAAGTAAACCTGAGATTGCTCATCGAGAAAAAATGACCATGTGCCGTCTTCCTCTTCAAGATTCACAACAGTTGCGTCTCCTGAACCGCCATGACCCGCGAGCGATTTCGCAGTAGTCTGCGCAGATAGGGAAATATGTCCGACAAACAAGCATACAACCAATGCTGCAAGATATCGAGGGGGGAATGAAAAGTGGTTCATTTTCTATCTTTTCGGTCGCCAAATTTAGACACTGCTTTCGACATGGAGAAATGCCCTTCTCATCGACAAGCAATTGGTAGATTTTGAACGAACTTAATCACTCAATATTTTATATTGAGTGATCCAAAAATGAAGAAAATACTGATTTGAATTGACGAATTTCTCAGGATACAATTCTCATTTTGCGCCGTGAAATTTTCTCCAAATTTTTTTCCACATTGCCTTCACCTTCACACAAAAATCTATCGCGAAAAATGTAGTTTGGGAAATAGTAATTTTTTTCACCGGAATCGCTATTTTATTTGGAGGGTTTTTGTGTGTTATATGATGGCTTAGGTCTTCTCCCAACTGTCTGAGGGTCGATTGGATTGGCATTCATTGTCTATATTTGCGTTTGAATGAATTTTTTGATTGAAAACACGCGACTTTTATGGATCACTATGATGTTTTAGTTATTGGCAGTGGCCCCGGGGGCTACGTGGCGGCGATTCGGGCTTCTCAGTTGGGTATGAAGGTTGGTGTGGTTGAAAGAGAGTCGCTTGGCGGAATTTGTTTGAATTGGGGGTGTATCCCAACCAAAGCTCTGCTGAAAAGTGCCCAGGTATTCGAATACATCAGTCACGCGGCAGACTTCGGAATTTCGGTAGCGGATGCAAAGCCTGATTTCGGGGCCATGGTTTCCCGCAGCCGGTCAGTGGCTGACGGAATGAGCGGAGGAATTCAGTTTTTGTTTCGAAAGAACAAGATTGCAACCATTGATGGGCACGGAAGACTGGTAGCCGGGAAAAAGGTTGAGGTAACTGGTCCGGACGGAGCAGTTTCTACTGTCAGCGCCGACCACATTATAGTGGCTACAGGTGCACGGGCGAAGCAATTGCCGGCGGTGCCGATTGACGGCAACAAAGTTATAGAGTACCGCAAGGCAATGAGCCTTGAGAACCAACCAAAAAGCATGGTCGTGGTGGGAGCCGGAGCCATTGGGACGGAGTTCGCCTATTTCTACAATGCCATTGGCACAAAGGTCACCATTGTAGAGTTTTTGGAGCAGGGTCTCGTGCCTCGTGAGGACAAGGACATTTCCCGAGAGCTCGGAAAGATCTTTAAGAAAAGCGGGATTCAGGTCATGGGGAATACATCTGTCGAACATGTGGATACTTCAGGAGAAGGGTGCCGCGTCACAGTCAAAAGCCGCAAGGATGGTAAGGAGGAGGTCATCGAGTGTGATGTGGTGCTTTCTGCAGCTGGTGTAACGCCAAATACAGAAGATGTGGGACTTGAGACGCTGGGTATCAAGACCGACCGTGGGTTTATTCTGGTTGATGAATACTACCGCACCAATGTGCCGGGTATTTATGCCATCGGCGATGTCATCCCTGGTCCGGCACTGGCTCATGTGGCCAGCGCAGAGGGGATTTGTTGTGTGGAGGCCATCGCGGGCCACAAGCCTGAAACCATTGATTATCACAACATTCCTTCCTGCACCTACTGCCAACCAGAGGTCGCTTCAGTTGGAATGACTGAGGCAGATGCAAAGGCTGCCGGCCACGAAATTAAGGTAGGCAAGTTTCCATTTACTGCCAGTGGCAAGGCCAAAGCCTCCGGCCACAGCAGTGGGTTTGTCAAGGTCATTTTCGACGCCAAATACGGAGAGTGGCTCGGCGCTCATCTCATCGGATCCAATGTCACTGAGATGATTGCCGAAGTGGTTACTGCCCGCAAACTGGAAACCACAGGCCACGAAATCATTAAGGCTATCCACCCGCATCCAACAATGAGCGAGGCGATCATGGAGGCCACTGCTGCGGCCTATGATGAGGTGATTCACCTATAAGAAAAGAATGCCTCAATCATTGAGCAAGCGGCAAAAAAAAACGGCACAGTGTGAGACAAAACACTGTGCCGTTTCTGCAACCCCAAGCATCAAGATGGTCAGTCAAGATATTGTGTCAGGGTAAAACGTAAACTATTCATTCACTAAATCTGACACAAATATACAAGCCGAATCAGGGGGTAGAAAAGACACAATTCCGTTTCCGGTCCCCCCTCATTTGCCTCCAAAGTACTGCCATTTTCTCCAACGAGAGACAGAACCTCCCAAAATTACTGCTTGAGTTTGTCCTCAAAGAGTTTTTGAAACTTCTCGACCTTCGGATCAATCACATACGTGCAATAGGGATTTCTGCTGCCCACTTTCCGGTAATAGTCCTGGTGAGACCCCTCAGCAGAGTAATAGTTGGTGTAGGCCGTGACTTCTGTGACGATGGGGTCTTTCCAGAGATCCGAAGCATCAGTCGATTTCAGGCTCTCCTGAGCCGTTGTTTTTTGAGCCTCGCTGTGATAGAAAATTGCTGATCGATACTGAGGCCCCACATCATTACCCTGCCGGTTTAGCGTGGTCGGGTCATGAACCCGCCAAAACACTTCCAGCAGTTCAGCGAATGAAATCACTTCAGGGTCAAACAAAATCTGAACCGTTTCTGCATGTCCAGTCTTCTTTCCGCAGACTGCCTCATATGACGGATTCGGCACATGGCCTCCGGCATATCCGGATTCCACATCGACCACCCCCCTGAGTTGTTCGAAGATAGCCTCTGTGCACCAAAAACACCCTGTCCCCAGAGTCGCTACTTCCAGTCCCTCCTGCTCAGCCCGCTTCATAAATTCAGAAACTACCATTGGTGCTGTTTTTCCGGCTGAAGGTTGGCTTTGTCCGCATGCTCCGAACATTGGAACCAAGCCCAAAACCGTCATGATGAAATGTTTCATGTCTCCTGTTTTGCATCAAACAACCTTATCTACTGACGGTTCAGCGACCAGTCATATTCCAGGTACTCCAGAGGGATGTCAGCCCGAAGTGGCGGCTCACAATACTGGTTTATGTATGCCCGTACATCGCCAAAATCATCAGCATACCAGTCGAAAATTTTCGAGAGCTGTATCTGATTCTTCTCAATCAGATTATAGTTCGGATGGTTGATGAATGCCCTCGTGCGCTCTTGGAGCATTTCTGGCAGGTTGTGGGCATGGTACGCCTGTTGTGACAGAGGCGGACAAGAGACGGAGGCACAGTTCAGTGCAAAATGGATGGCTGGTTCCTGAAATTGAGCTCTGAGTCTTTGATGCTCGATGTCATCCAGCGAGAGCACCTCCTCTCCTATCCGGATCCAGCTGACCACCCAAGGATTTCCATCGTGAATATCCCTCAGGCTCTTGATTGGCAGGTGATCAATGACCATTTTTACTGTAAACGCATTGTAGGCATTGATCCAGTAGGCCATTTGTTCGTGCGCACTCCACTCCTTCCCGGGTGGTTGTTCACCCAGAGTTTTCAAATAGGCATTCAACTTCGAGGCCTTGACAGACCACCCATCATAATCTACCCTCCCCTCTGAGTCTACAAACTCCGCCAACTGCTTTGCCCACAAATCGTGAGACGGCTGGGCAGCCACAAAGTCAACACAGAGGGCAGAAAGAATGAGAAACAGAACGGGTGAACACTTAAAATTCATGAGATCCGGGCATTCGGTGAGTATTCTTAGCGCATTTTATAAATCGTTTTTGTAAACAAGCGTTCATGTCCTGATTCAGTATGAAGCGTTGCTTGAAGCACAAACATACCTGTCGGCAATGCGCCCAGACTTAATTCTCCTTCGAAGGTCCCGGGAGCAGCAATCTCAACGATTCTGCCACCTACAACTTGTCCGAGCATGTTATAGACCTCAAGTGCGAGATGTCCTTTTTGCGGAACCGGAATCTGGACTTGCAAGGTGGTGGTCAGGGGATTGGGGTACAATATGGCCTCCTCTTTGGCCTGCCCATTGGGGGTTGTGACGTCTGTGGGAATGAGGCATTCAATCCAGGTGTCTTGACAGTAAGTGCGTTGCGGAAGCGTGCAGTCAAGAATGAATGGATTGACCTTATCGTCCTGAAACTGAGAAATCAGATACGTCCGCACATATTCAAGCGAGTCGACAGGGTCGTCTATATGCCATTGACACAGGGTGGGGCGCATGATGTTGAAGAATGAAGGGTCTGCATTCATGGCCTGATCGCGGTACATGGTGTAGAAATAGAAGATGGCTCTGGCGGTATTTCCCTTATGGTCTTCTCGTGGCTCAAAGCTCCAGCCGCGGACTTCGCTGTACTGGTCGATGTTCGATGAGGGCATGGCACTCATCTCGAATGTTTTGTAAAACCACTTCACGGTCATGCTGTCTTCGATTTCGAGGAATGGGGCATTGGAACGCGCTGTATTCACATTGGCACGGGTGGGAAACAGGTGGTGCATGTCACTTTTCGGATTCCCGGAATCGGCCCCTTTGGAACGCGGATAAGTATGCTCTGTGTTGATGCCATTTGAATTGCCATTTTGGCCCAGATGCACACTGGGATCAACCCCCGGAGGCAAGTAGAGGGCATGCCCGGAGTACACACACCGCACACTGTCATTGAGAAAGTAGACATCTCTGTATAAATGATCACGGGCTGTGCCGTAGTCCGGCACAAAGCCCGGCTTGTAATCATTCTTCAACGAAGTCACCAATTCTTCACCATCCTGCCCGGGGTACAGCACCTCTTGCTGATACTGGGCTGATCCGGAAAGTGTAAAGAGCACAAAAAGGAGGAACAGGAATCTGTTTTTCATCATTTTCTTTTTCATCAGATTGACCAAACTGCACAATATTATCGGGTAGCATACTGGATGAAGTCGTGCACCAGCATGAAACATTCATCTTGATAAAAGGCCTCTCCACGGATGGCATGTCTATGTATTTCCATCAGGCTTTTTTCTTTGCTCAAAAAGGTATTGAGAATGGAAACCACCTTCATGTATCTGGGTAAATCGTGAGCGACCGGGATATCCTTGCTTTCGAGCAACTCCAGCATTCTCTGAAACATACCGAACTCATAAGGAGCGTATGCATTCGGATATCTGAGTGCAAGATACAGAGAGATCATTCGGTAATCGTCATGGTAATGGCTGGTTTCAATGCTCGTTGGGTGTTTCTCCCTGTATTCGGCCATCAACTCATCACAACCAAACAAAAACCGACCAATTCTGGCTTCAAGCGATTTTGACTCGTCAAACAAATCCCTGAATAGGTGCCTTGTCCAGTCGGG
>CAZMSQ010000004.1:101425-113932 GCA_964569025.1 uncultured Saprospiraceae bacterium
CAAGCGATTTTGACTCGTCAAACAAATCCCTGAATAGGTGCCTTGTCCAGTCGGGTTGCAGGCTGATAAATTCAAGCATGCGCTTTTTGGGCTCATATCCGGTATCACTCCACATACGCCGGGTCATCAGACTGTGAAGGCTTCTGTCATACATTGCCGCAAAATCATCTGCCTCCAAATCCCAGGTGTTCTGAAAATTCTTGACAATCTCCCATTTCCAAGCCTCTTTCCACGCCCGTTCTTCTTTGCGGAAGCTGTCATAGGCAGCGATGAGTGTGTGAATAGTTGCTGTTTTCATACGAACTTGACAAATTACACTTTTTTTTTAATTCCCTCTTGACAATTCCCGGGAAGCCCGATACCTTGCGCATACCCCATTCACCAAATCCCCCAATTCATGAAAACGTTCATAATTGCATGGCTTTTCTGTATGCCAGCAGCCATTTCCTCTCAGATTCATTCTTTTTCTTCGTACGTCCCCCGGTCAGAATCAATGGGCGGATGCCGTTCTGCCCTCACTGGTGCAGTTGGAATGTGGGGCAACCCTGCCGGTCTTGCCGGTCTAGCCGCCCGGGAGATTCATCTTACCGCTCGTCAGGGGTATGCCCTTGCCGGCCTTGAGACGGTGCAGACCGGATTTCTCTGGTCTGAAGCAAACAGAGGGTTGGGGCTATCTGCCAGCCATTTTGGCACAGCGGGCTACCGGGAGCAGGAGCTGGCTCTTTCCGGGGCGATCCAATTATCGCCGTCTGTAGCCATCGGGCTTCGTGGCGGGTATGTTGGGCAAGGTGTAAATGAGTCGGGTGTTTCGGGCAGTGTCAGCTCCAGAATTGGTATTCAGGTGCGGCTTGATGAACATTGGCTGGTCAGTTCTGTGATTAGCCAGCCGTGGGGCGGTCAATTGGCAGGAGGCTGGGACGCTGGAGTGGCCTTTTCGCCATCGGCCACGACTCTCTGGACTTCGGAGATAACAGCCGAATGGGGCTTTGCTCCCATATTCCGAACTGGCTTTGAATACCACCTGAGCCATACCTGCCTGATTCGTGCAGGCATTCAGCTCTCCCCTTCTGTGTTTGCCTTTGGTCTTGGTGTCTTAGTGGGTAAATCCTGCACACTGGCTTGCTCTGCTTCCTATGATTTGCTTCTGGGAATGACTCCGGGAATCGGCCTTCACTGGCAGATTGAAGGGCAGGCGGAGCAGTGAGGGCTGATTAGTGGGTTGATATCTCTCTGTATTTTCTACCTTTGACATATGACCATTCTCGTTGTTGCAGCCACAATCGGAGAGCTCTTTCCGCTAATTGATTTTCTTGATTCGCACTGGACCAAAAAGTCCCCCGGGGTGTATCAGCAGGAGCGCACCACCATACAAATCGTTGTGACCGGTCCGGGCTTGACTGCCACAGCCTTTGCGCTCGGCTTTTATTTCGGGCAGGCCAAGCCAGATCTGGCAATCAATGCAGGGGTGGCAGGTGCCCTCACTCGTGAATTGACCAACGGAGAGGTTGTGGAAGTGACTGAGGAGGTCTTTGCTGACCTCGGCGCAGAGGAGGCTGATGGAAGCCGGATGGACCTATTTCAAATGGATCTGCTCATGCCTGACACCCTCCCATTTCAGGAAGGAAAACTCCGTGCCCCTCATCACGTATTCGCTAAAGACCTTCCGAAGGTGGCGGGAATTACCGTCAACATGGTTCATGGCAGTCAGCCCTCCATTGACCGTGTCAAAGCCCGATACCCGAAGGCCTCAATCGAAACGATGGAAGGGGCCGCCTTTTTTTATGCGTGTCTGATCGCAGAGGTTCCTTTCATTCAAATCCGGGCCATTTCGAATGCTGTCGAACCGAGGGACCGCAGCAGGTGGGAGCTTTCCCTGGCAATCACTAATCTGTCAGATTCTCTGAAAGCAATTCTTGAATCACTGACCTGACCCGGTAATCACAATCCGCTCGACACACTGGCTTGATTTCCCCACCAGCGTAATCAGATAGACTCCCGGAGCAAGCCTTCCATCTAGTGATACAATACTGCCAGCTCCGGCAGAGACTGAGTGGGATTCAATGACCCTGCCTGCCGTATCTGACAGTACAATGTACCCACCAGCCCCTGGTATTCGCACAGAAATATGACCATCTGAAGGATTTGGAAAGACCACAAATGGATTCTCCTCTTGTCTCTCCAAATAGATAACTGACGAAAGGCTGGTTGCTCCATTTTCCTCGAAGGCCTGGAGTTGGTAATAGGCAGAGCCTTGGGGAAAGCAATCCGGATATTGATAAATCAGATGACTATCAGATCCACCCTTTGCATTGATAGACCCAATGGTTGCCCAGGTCCCGGGCAGACCTAACCATGATTTGCGGACCACATAGTGACTCATCCCGATTTCCTGGCGGACTGTCCAAGATAACTCATTACACTGAGGACGAACCCTCCCACCAAAGTCGAGCACTTCTACAGGCAGGGGGCCACCACCTGTTATGGTCAGGTCGTAGTTGTTCTCTGATCCGGCCCATCCGTCGACAATGACCAGATACACCCCTCCAGGCACCAGATTTGAAAGGGGAATAGAAAAATCATCAGAATTACCGGGGCTGACGCAATCGATTTCAGACCATTGGGTACTGGAGCAATCCGGGGGAAGTTCAAAAATTCCGACCTGAACACCTTCAAGGTCTCCGGTAATATTGGTCACATCTATGGTCACGTCTGCTGCATAGGCCTGAAACTGGAACCAGACATTGTTGTCATATGACACATTACAGCTCATGGTGAGGCCAGTTGGCCAGTCGGGTGTAGCGCTCCATGTGGTTCCTGTATTCGTTCCTTGATTGAGAAACAGAGCTCCATTGCAGAAATCATTGATCGGTGGTGGAGGCGGAGAAGAAAGACACAGGTCAAAACTGACCCGAGAGGAGGTGAGCAAGGTGTGTACCCTTAGATATACTGTACTCCCCGGGGTCAGCCCATTGAATGTGCCCGTTTCCGGGTCACTGCACAGCAAGCTGACAAGACTTCCGCAACTTCCAGAAAACAGCTCTATAACCATGTCCGTGCTTGCTCCGGTCATTGGTACTACATTCGAGATGCTGAAATCAAGCTCATCAGAAGGTACGACACACGAAAACCAGACATCATCATTCGCAGTACCCATGCACCCCGGCTCAGACTCAGTCGCTCCGGCGGTCACCCCAGACAAGCTGATGCATGAACCATCTGTCGGGAGGGCGGGAAATACAAATGCACCTGCGCAGTCATCATTTGCTGGCGGAGGCGGAGGCGGTGCGCAGCTCATCGTCAGAGCGAAGGGTCCGCCGGGAACACCGGCTGCATTGCCACTCACAAAAATGGCGTATGGCTGTCCCTGAATGGTTGGAAAATCGGCGATTGTCTCAGTTCCCCCTGCGCCTTGCTGATCCATGCTCACCTCACAGACCATGGCCCCGCAAGTGCCAGCATATATGCCCAACTCGGCGTCCCACCCAGACGGCCCGGCTGACACCGTCAGATATTCGCCGGTTCCGGTAAAAGAATACCAGAGTCCGGCACCGAGTGACCCTGAGCAAGGCACCGGATTGTCGGCTGCATTGGCCAGGGTGGCGTCTTCATTGGGTAGGGAAGACGAACAATCTACTGGGGTTGCCTGATTGCATTGGTTATTGGGGGGTGGAAGTTGGGGAGTTGATATGCACACATCAAAATTGGCCCTGTTGGCGGTCAGCATGGTAAAGACCCTGATAAAATATGTGTTTCCCGGTGTAAGCCCGTTTGCTGTGGCAGAATTCGGATCGCTGCATAGGATGCTTGTCAGGCCATTGCAAGTGCCAGAGAATACCTCGAACGCCATATCATTGCTGTACCCACCCAGCGGAGTGATGTTTTGAATCAGGATGGTGTGCGAGGGGGCGGTAGCCACAAAGGAAAGCCATACGTCATCGTCAGCACCTGACCCGGTACAGGCCGGCAGACTTTCAGTAGCGGCTTCGGTAGATGAGGAGACGGTAGCGCAAGAGCCATCTGTTGGGATGGAAGGGAATGTCACAGCCCCGTCACACCCGTCATTCGCGGGCGGCGGGGGTGGCGTGCATGTCAGGCATTGGTAGGTGATGGTGTGGTCCAGTGTGCTTCCGGCGCACGAGGCATCCTCAGACCAATGCACAAATAAATCGAGCGTGCCCGTGGCTGTAATTTGAAGCGGAGAAGGACCATGCCCGACCACCGATCCGTTAAAGGCGCCTTGGCGAACAGTGACATACTTATGAACGCCATTTCGGGATACTGAAAATTCGTAGGTCTCACCTCCCAGTACATTCCCGAGCCTCGAGTGTTTGGTGGTTTCTGATGTCACAGAAATTGTATATTGCTGAGCATCATTGAGCATACCTGTCAATCCGACAGGGTACTGGAAAGGGTTCAGGCATTGGGAAAAACTCTGAATTGAAAACAACAGCCCTGATGATAGCAGGAGGAGATTGAGGAGAATGGTGCCAAATGAGTGGCGTATCATGTTGTGGAGAAATAGGAGCATGAGTATGAATCGCGCAGCAGAGCCGTGCGTTTACCGAACGGAAAGGTAAGAAATTCTGCTTGTTTCCTGAAAAATGCAATAAAATACCAGAATTACTGCATCATGCTTTGTAATCTTTGCACACAATCCCATTCTCCACCCTTCTATCTGGGGAAGAAGGGGAAGAAAAAGTGTTGTAAAAAATACAAGAAGGGGAAGCGGTGTAAGGATTGTCCGAAAAAAAAGATGGCGGACAACCAGGGAGGTTGTCCGCCATGTATTGGAGGATCAGAAGGTGAGGAGGATTACCGCAGGAACATCAGTTCGCGGTATTTCACCAGTGGCCAGGATTGATCGTCAACGTGCAGCTCGAGGCGATCTGCATGGTGGCGAATTCTATCCATGACAGGCTTGACCTGCTTTGCCAAGAGGTCTGCTTTTTTTCTTGTGTCTGGCTCCTCATCTGCTGCCCTGATCAAATCTCCCATTGTACGGCATTCGGAATGAAGGCCGTTGATGTGGGTTGAAAGTGTTTCCAGGCATTCTTTTTGGAAATTCCAGGCGGTAGGTTGAAGGCCTGCCTGTGCCAGTTCGTTGACATTTTGGGCAATGGCCGTTTGATAGTTGACAGCTGCCGGAAGGACGTAATTGTAGGACAAATCTTCGAGTGTCCGAGCTTCAATGCGGAGTTTGAGAATGTAGTTTTCAAGCATCACTTCATGGTGGGCATGTAACTCCTTTCCCGTGAAGATTCCGTGGTTGACCAGCAGTTGTGCTGATTTATCTGAAATGTAGGCATCCAGGGCATCGGGCGTATCGGGAAGGTTCCCCAGACCGCGGCTTGCTGCTTCGTCTTTCCACGCATCGCTGTAGTTGTCGCCTTCAAAGAGGATGGGCCGGGATTCTGTGATGTAGCTTTTCAAGACCGTCAGGATGGCGGTGTCCTGGCCTTTACCATTGTTCATCACCACCTCCACATCTTTCACAAACTTTTGAAGCTGAGCTGCCATCATGGCGTTAAGGACCGTCATAGGTGCTGCACAGTTCATACTCGATCCGACCATCCGGATTTCGAACTTATTGCCGGTGAAAGCAAAGGGTGACGTTCGGTTGCGGTCTGTGTTGTGCATTTCGATATTCGGAATCTTGCTAAGCAAGTCCAGCACAGTCTGAACATCTTCCCGCGTTATTTCTTCGTCTTGTTCGATGAGTTTCAAAACATTGCTCAGCCCGTCGCCGATAAACACGGAGATGATGGCCGGAGGCGCTTCGTTGGCTCCGAGGCGGTGGTCGTTGGAGGCAGAAGCCACGCTGGCGCGAAGCAAGTCTGCGTGTTCATATACTGCTCGGATGGTATTCACGAAGAACGTCAGAAACCGGAGATTTTTACCGGGAGTCTGGCCGGGTGAAAGCAGGTTCTTCCCGGTATTGGTACTCATCGACCAATTGTTGTGCTTTCCGGAGCCATTGACACCGGCAAACGGCTTTTCGTGCAGGAGCACACGGAGTCGGTGACGCAAGGCCACGCGGTCCATCAAATCCATCAGCAGCTGATTGTGGTCAACAGCTTGATTGACTTCTTCAAACATGGGTGCCAGCTCGTATTGGCCGGGGCCAACCTCGTTGTGGCGCGTCCTGACCGGGATGCCGAGTTTATGGCATTCTGTTTCCAGATCCCGCATAAAAGCCAGCACTCTGTCTGGGATGGAGCCAAAATAGTGGTCGTCAAGCTGCTGTCCTTTTGGCGAATGCTGCCCGATGAGGGTTCGACCGGTCATCATGAGGTCTGGCCGTGCATTAAACAGGGCCTCGTCAACCAGAAAGTATTCCTGCTCCCATCCGAGGGTGGCGTAGACTTTGTTGACATCCGCATCGAAATAGCGGCAAACCGGCACGGCGGCTTTTTCGAGGAGCGCCTGAGACTTGAGAAGCGGAAGCTTGTAATCAAGTGCTTCACCGGAGTAGGTGACAAAGATGGTGGGGATGCAAAGGGTCTTCCCCTCCCCTGCTTCCAGAATGAAGGCCGGTGAAGATGGATCCCAGGCAGTATACCCGCGCGCTTCAAAGGTTGATCTGAGGCCTCCTCCCGGAAAGCTGGATCCGTCGGGCTCCTGTTGGGCCAGCTCTGTGCCGCCAAACTCCTCGATGGCTTTGCCATCGCGAGAGAGCGTAAAAAAGGAATCATGCTTTTCTGCGGTGCGACCGGTCAGCGGCTGAAACCAATGAGCATAATGGGTGGCGCCTTTATCCTGGGCCCATTTCTGCATGGCCGCTGCCACCACATCAGCCACGTCACGACCCAGTTTTGACCCCGACTGTATGGCGGCCTTGACCCCCAGATATGCATCTTCTGGCAGGTAATCCCGCATGGCCTTTTCATTGAATACATGACTTCCGAAGAAGCTTGAAATTTTTGAGGAGGCGTATTCCTGCGAATCTACCTCGCAGGCTTCCCGGTTCAGAATGGTGTCGATGGCATTAAATCGTGAAAGGCTCATGACGAAGCGCTCATTTAGGGATGATGGCCGAAGGCCGAAATGTTTGACTTTAATGATTTTGCAAGAGCAAAGGTAGGTGATTAACAAGAAATTAACAGAAGGGTTTATCCACATTTTATTCAGTTTCCTTTTTGGTCAAAAACCCTTATTTTTGAAAGAACCTCAAAGAAAACAACATGAAAACACCTCTCTTTTTGTCGGGGCGTTCTGCTCCATTCCCTGTCAGTTGGCGTCTTTCTGAGTCGGGATGCATCAGGCATTCCCGGATTCCCTATTTTTTCTTATTCTCCCTTTGGGTGGCTTACTGTTCGCCCTTGAAATGTCAGACATATGGGTTTCCTGCTCATCTGATTCCTGTTCTTGAGGATTGGATAGCTACCGCTGAGGGAGACTTTGGTTCTACAGATTTACAAAGCTGGCTGGAGCATTTGCAACACTACATCCAGCATCCTCTTTCTCTGAACACGGCTACCCGGGCAGAGTGGGAATCTCTCGGTTTGTTGACCGCGCTTCAGATCGAGTGCCTGATGTCCTACAGAATGGAATTCGGGCCTTTCATCGCGGCCGAGGAACTGCAAACAGCGGGTTGTCTTCCACTGTCTGCTTTGCGCATTCTGAGCCCATTGGTCACTGCACAGACATCCGGTCAGTCGCGGGCTGACTTGTTTCGGATGCTTCGGGACAGCAGACAGAGCCTGCTGATAAGATGGAGCCGTTCGATGGTGCCTGATTGGCGCTATGACGTTGATTCACTGTCAGGCTACTCTTGGTTTGAGGGTGGTCCGGATCGTCTGTTTTTGAGATTCCGTAGGGCGCTCGGCACCCAGTTCAGCATGGGATTTACGGCAGAGAAAGATCCCGGTGAGTCATTATTGACAGGTTCGAATGCCCATGGTTTCGATTTTCTGTCGGCTCATTTGTTCATTCGTGATATCAGCCCCGCACTCCGCACACTTGCACTGGGCGATTTTACTGTCAATCTCGGTCAGGGGTTAATCATGCACTCCGGGTTTGGGGGCTCAAAGAGTGCCATGGCTATGCAGATAGCACGAACGGGTGAGCCACTGCAACGATACACCTCTGTTGATGAAAACCGCCATTTCAGGGGAGTCGGTGCAAAGCTGCAACTTGGCAAAAAAACGGATTTGGTGGTGTTCGCCTCTTCCCACCACATTGATGCCAGCCAATTTGCAAAAGACTCGGTCAGTTCATTGCTTACGAGTGGATTGCACCGTGACTACAGCGAGCGCACCTTTGAAAAAAGTTTGAGACAGCAGGTCGCAGGTGGACGGATTGAACTTGAGACAGGCCATTTCCGGGTGCGGGCCAATGGGGTTTGGTTCGGATATGACAAAACGATTGCCCCGACCATACAGCCTTACAACAGATGGTATTTTCGAGGTCGCTCACTGCTGAATACAAGCATTGACTACACGGTCCGCCACCGGGGACTCTACCTCTTTGGAGAAGTGGCCCGCTCAGAAAATGGTGCGCTTGCCACTGTCAATGGCATGTTGGCTTCCCTTGGCGGAGGGTTGGATGTGGCCTTATGCCTGAGGCATCTCGAGCCAGACTATCAGGCCCCAATGGCTCGCGCATTTACCGAAAACACCCGTGCCCATAATGAAACGGGCGCTTATCTTGGATTGAGCTTCAGGCCATCCTCCTTGCTGACGATAGAAGGGTTTGCAGATTTGTACCGTCATCCGTGGGTACGCTACCGCATAGACGCGCCCTCTCACGGCAGAGAATGGAGGGTTCGCGTGACCCTCGAAAAACGGCGAGCATTTGAATGCTTTTCTGAATTCAGGAACGAACGAAAATGGATCGGCACTGCGAGTCCTGAAACCGCAGGATTTTCCGGCCTCACACCTTCGGGATTGACGCAAGTAAGAATGCACCTTGGGGTTCATCTTTCCAAGGGTGTCGAGTGGAGAATGCGTATCAATTGGGCAAGGCTCCGACAGGAGGGAATACTTCAGCGGGGGTGGCAGTTTCATCAGGATGTGATCTATAAACCGATGGGGGTGCCCCTGCATTTCAGCGCCAGAATTGCGTGGTTCGATACCGATTCGTACGATGTGAGATTCTACAATTTTGAGAATGGCATGATGTATCAGTTTGGCATCCCCGCCTATTACGGCAGAGCCTGGCGTGGCTACCTGAATCTGCGTTGGAAAGGGATGCGAGACCTCGTGATTGAAGGCAGATGGTCTTCAACGGGGATTGCCAAGAAGGAATCTGACAGTGAGTCAGCACGGCCGGCCTCAGATGTGGGCCTGCAGCTCTACTGGGCATTCTGAGCTTCGGCTACTTTGGCGGTAGGAAAATCTCTGCCACCATGCAGCGGGCACCACCACCACCGTACGTTTCGATGGTGTCGATGTCTGCATACACGAAACGGCTGTGCTTCTCGAGTTGTAACAACTGGGTATGGGTCAAAGACTGGTAAGCTTGTTCGGAAGCTATGATGAGTGATTCTCCTTTGTAATTTCGCACCTGGAGCATATTTCCCGCAAATGAAAACATTTGGCTCAGGCTGATTTCTACAACCTCCTTGCCGTGCTGTTCGAACAAATACCGGAGGGCATTGACCTCTGAATCATCGCGAATGACTTCAAGGCAGACAATGGCATACGAATGGCCTACATTCATGACCACATTGGTGTGATAAATCGGATTGTGATAGGGATCGCTGGCCCTGAATAATACCGGGCGGTATGCCAGTTCATAGCAGAGCTTTCGAAAAACCTGTTCGTCCGTCCGCGGGCTGTGGCAGGCCAGCGCAATCCGGTTTTGGTGGTCGAAGACCACACTTCCCGTCCCTTCTAGAAATCGGCTGTGCTGCTCTTCCGATTCAAGTTTTACATGACGTGAAATCACAAATCGCTCAGCAAGTTTTTTCAGGATATCCTCCCGGCGCTCTGCCCGCCTGGATTCGGCAAACAGAGGGTAGGTAACCAGGGTCCCATCGTGGTGGGTGCTGAACCAGTTGTTGGGAAACACAGCATCTGGCTTTGGGGGTGTCGGTGTATCATCTATGACGGTAACATCCAGACCGTGGAATGTGAGCACGCTGACAAATTCTTCGAATTCTCTGAGCGCCTGGTCTGAAATTTCGGCGGGGTCCATGGACGGGTCAAGGGTTTGAAAGAGATTGTTTTGCGCAGTCTCTTCATTGAAGCCGAAAGATGCTGGTCGCACCAGCAGGACGTGGTGTGTGCTTTGTGTAAGTGGCCCGGTGTTCACGGTTGTGTCTTGCTCATTCTCCAATTTAAAACGAAAAAGAAGAAACGCGAAGAAAAAGAGAATCGAACAAGCGTCCAAGTTTCCGGTTTAGATTTTCGTGAAAGAACTTCTCGAGCTTACCGACAACGGCCTTTACTGCCCTGCTGCGGATGTGTACATAGATCCATGGCATCCTGTCCGTTATGCCCTTATCACGCATGGTCATGCTGATCATTCGCGACCCGGGCACCAAAAATATTTGTGTACCCACACGGCCAAGCCAGTGATGCGTTACCGCCTTGGACATCATTCCCACATCGAGTCAGTTGGGTTTGGAGAAACCGTGAGGATAAAGGGGGTTGCATTCTCCTTTCATCCGGCTGGGCACATTCCCGGGTCTGCCCAAATCAGGGTAGAGCATAAGGGAGAGATTTGGGTTGTTTCAGGCGACTATAAACTGGAGGCAGATGGGGTTTGCGAAGCATTTGAGCCTGTGAAATGCCATACCTTTATCACCGAATCCACTTTCGGATTGCCGGTCTACCGGTGGGAGCCTCAATCGGTTATCTTCGATCAGATAAACCAATGGTGGAGGGCTAACCAGCGCGAGGGACTGGTGAGTGTCCTTGGTGCTTATGCCCTGGGGAAGGCGCAGCGGTTGCTCCGCTATCTCGACCCTGAAATTGGCGCCATCTACACCCACGGAGCCATCGAAAATGTGACTGCTGTCCTTCGCGCTCAGAAACTGCGCTTACCTTCGACCATTCGCATTCTCCCTACCCATAAGAAAAAGGACTTTGAGGGCTCACTTGTCCTTGCAACTCCCGGAGCCATGAACTCCTCTTGGGCCAAGCGTCTGGGTCCACACGCAACTGGTTTGGCGTCCGGATGGATGCAACTGCGGGGCGCTCGCCGTCGGAGGGCTGCAGACCGGGGGTTCGTGATTTCTGACCATGCTGACTGGCCTGGCCTGCTCGAGGCTGTCAAGGCTACCGGGGCTACGCGGGTGCTGGCCACCCACGGATACTCAGACCTGTTTTCACGGTGGCTGAGCGAAAATGGATGGGATGCCAAGCCCCTCGATACTCAATTTGTGGGAGAATCACTGGAAGACGAATCATCTTGATTCCTTCTGGCACCCGGTGCACGGGCTCCATTTTTAATTATAGTTTGGTCTGCTCCGCTGGCTTTGGAATGTGGCGCTGAAGAAAGGCCTGGGACTCTCGCTGGAACTGCTGTCCAAGAGCGGCACCTTTCGTGTTGAAAAATGTGATTGCCTCATTGTATTGATCACCATCCGCCGGCGTCACCTCATTTGCAGGCATTGCACCTACCTTTATCATAACCGGAAAATGTGTTTTGACCATGGCCTGATAAAAATCCAGGTGCGCCATTACCCCTTCCCGGAGCGCATCATCTCCGTCAAAAGGCCCTGCATCATTCGCTTCATTCCGGTAATGGGCGAGAGAGTCGGCCACCGGACCAAGCCGGTCCTTGAGTGAAGACCACTGACCCCCGTTCACCAACGGCATGAGTGCCTCCTGATCGCGGGCCGCTTTGAAATACACCAGAAACAGCGTTCGGTAATATTCATTGACCTGATTGACCTTTTTCATGCGTCGCATCAGGGGGCTTTCATCTCCGGTATTTTCCAGTCGCAACCCGTGTGTATTGGCAAAATCACGGCTTACTTCCTGAAGTCGCTCGGTGGCCTCTTGCGCCTCTTGTTCCATAACAAGCTGAGCATCAAAAAAAGCTTGCATGGCCTCAGAAGAACCATTTCTCTGGCTCCGCAACTCCCACAACTCCACATAATCTTCGCGCAGCGCTTTCAAATGCGTTTCAATAACCTCCTCCACACTTGCCCGCAGACTCCCGTCTCCCTGCCAGTCCCCGGCAGCCTTCACATTGGCCAGCGCCTGTTCGACAAAACCTTGCAACTCCTCTCGCCTCGCATTTGCCTTCTGCACATCAGGCTCATGCACAGCATATGTCAAAAACTGAAAACCATTTTCTACGACCTGATTGTGCAACTCAAGCAATGCTCCCGCATAATCAGCTACCGTGCCCCCAGAGTTCTCGTTTTGTGCAAAAAGTCCGGCAGAACCCAACATGAAACAGAAACAAATCAGTACCTGAGTTTTCATAATCTTTTTTCTTCACAACACCTCAAATCCGATCTGGTTTGGCAAAGCCGGCCTGAATAACAACAAACCCCAGTCCGACGACTATAGTGGTCCGACGGCTATAGCGGTCCGACCGGGTCAGGATTTT
>CAZMSQ010000005.1:0-57578 GCA_964569025.1 uncultured Saprospiraceae bacterium
GCTGAGCAGGATGTCCGAGGGAAGGGTGCACAGGATTCGGGGGGTGCCGTCTTTCTCCGTAATCATGCAGGTGTAGCCAGATTTGGTGGCCTCTATGCTGAGCTGTACCGAATCGCTCTGATAGATAGAGCTTGAATAGACCAGTTCGTCCGGGGTGCCGGGAAGGTGGCGGGTCAGGTGGATTTCAGCACCAGAATCAACGCGTGCAATGGTCAGTAAAAACCATGCGTTATCTTTTTGTACCACACCGATGCCGGCTTCTGTGCCTGACCGCAGGTGTTCAAATGTGAATTCGGCTGAAAAATTGAAGGCGGTTTCTTGCTGCCTGATACCCACCAATGCAGCCCTGCCCCGATCTTGGGGTGTTGTTGGAAGCGCAAAGAGGCGCAAGGCACCGCGCTCGGGGTGCAGCGCCCAGGTACCTGCCGCAGGAACACGCCGAAAGTTCCACTCCGGATGGAGAACCGCAGACGTAAAATGATCTTCAAAAACGGTGTGCTGCAAGCGCTGGGGCTGCCCAGGAAAAGGAAGCGGGTAGGACGCTTCGGCCTTTCCGGTGGCCGGCGAAACCACGGGCCACCAGTACCTTGGCGATTTCCACTCATATGGCTCATATTCCCACGACACCGGCAGGAGCAAGGTCTCCCGGCCCATGTTGGACCGACGGTTGACCTCTCCTCGAATCCCCAGCGCAACCATATACCATCGGCCATCTGCTATCTCGATAAGATCCCCATGCCCAGTGCTGTTTACCCAATGGTCATATGACACATGGCGGGAAGTCAGAATGGGATTCCGGTCATTCGGCACATATGGTCCCCGAATATCCTCGCTGCATGCAATCATGACCGCATGGTTAAAGCTCGTACCGCCCTCAGCAATCATCAGATAATAAAGCCCCCTGATTTTATACAGATGCGGCCCCTCGGCCCAAACCCCTCCACACGCGCCCCGCCACAACAATGACCGCTCTCCGATGAGACGCCAACTCTCCAAATCAAGCCGTTGAATCCAGATTTCCCCCTCACCCTCAAAATTCGGATTCTCTGGCATCTGATTTCCAACGTACCACACACTCCCGTCCTCATCAAAAAAGAGATCCGGGTCAATGCCCGGGGCCCCCTCAATAATATGGGGCTCCGACCACGGCCCTGAGGGAGTGGCAGCCGTCAGTACAAAGTTGACAAAGTCTGTCACACCGGTCTCCGGGTGATGGTACACATTGGTAGTAATTAAGTAAAAAGTGCCGTCATGGTACCGCAATGACGGCGCGTGAATACCCCCGTCAGATTGGACATCACGGAGGTTGACTTCTCCCGAAACTTGCTCCGGTCGGTGAAGGCCATATCCGACCAGCTCCCAGTTTACCAGGTCAGTACTTCTGTGAATGGGCAGTCCAGGAAAATACTCAAATGATGAGTTTGCCATATAAAAGGTGTCTCCCGCCCTGCAAATGGAAGGGTCGGGATAGCTGCCCCGAAGCACAGGGTTGGTGTAGGATTGGCTTTGTACACCACATGCCACAAGCATGAAAAAGAGATGGAGAATGCTCGTGCATGAAAATTGAATGGTTTCCATAAATAAGAAGGTAAGAGGCTACTGAGACTCGCACCGGCAGGTTAGGTTGTCCGAATAGTGCTGATCCTTGAACCGAAATTCCTTGCGGTATGGATACCCGCCTCCCAGTCCCAGATTTTCTGCCTTGATGGTATACAGACAATCGAACGAGATGAGACTTTCTCCCTCCCGGAGATCGTTGGGATCACAGTACGGATTTGGAGCGGTCTCACAATTCGTTTTTGTAAGATTCCCCAGTACATTTCTCAGAATATGCTTCAGGTCAATTTCATAAGTCCGGATGAGTGTTTCATCGACATCTGTGGCATACCTCCCTGTTATTTCAGCACGGCGGACAATAGAGTCGGGGTAAATCTCAAAGTTATTTACGTTGAATGCATGAAGCACCGCCACCCTCCGGAACCCCGATTGATTGGCGAATGTCAGATCCTCGAAATCCCGGGTGAATTCCATTGACTCCGGGTTAAAGTATTTTGGAATGAGCGGGGTTTGCTTTGTATCAATCCAGATTTCACTGATCAGGTATTCGTAGCCCAGCAAGGCATGGCCTTTTTCGATGTAGGGGGCATGTAAATTGGAACATTTCATCCTGATGTCTGCCGACTTTGCCACATAATATAAGCCAGGCTTCCTGCTGCCGGGCAGTGGAAGCTGAAAAGGGGATTCCATCGACCAAGTACCCTCCCAGGCGCTGCACGGGCAATAATCCTGGGCTTCAGATTCAGGAAGATAAGGCGGGTCGAATGGTTCCTCAAAGTCTCGTACAAAAAACGGGTCGAGAGGGTGTTGAGTGGAGAATGCAGATTTATTAGAACCTTGCTCCTTCCCGATATTTTGCCACAAGGATACACCTCCCATCGAGATGGCAATCAGAATGAGCACACCCCAAACCACCTTCCGGTTGATGGAGGCACCAGTTTCTGAATTCCTATTTTTCACGCTCTCACTGGCCACCTGCAACTCCTGCTCAATTCTTGTTGCGCGAGCTTCCAGGAGCCGCTCATTGATGAGCCTGTCAATGTTTCGATTCGCACGGATATACATACCGTCAGTCGCTGAACCAGATATCAACTTCGTAAACTGACTCTGACTCATGCATAACTCCTTCGAGACATCCCCATAGGTCGCAGACCCGAATCTGGCGGTACTTTTTTCCCACAATCCGAATGCCTGCTCCAGTTTTTGCGTAAACTCAATATGAAGTTTCTGTGAATCCAAAGGTGTAAAAATGTGTAAAAAGGAATAAAGTTCTGTAAAAAATTAATTTAAAGGAATATCATTCTAAGAAAAAATGATTTAGTCAATTATATTTGACGTCGAAGTGAACGGGTCTTCCTATTTCACAACAAGTTACTAAAGACTTTCGCATGGGCAAAAAAACCCTCGGCCTCTTTCTCGGTCCTCTTCTTTTTGCAGCGATTATGTTGGGTGTCCGGCCGTCTGGATTGTCGAATGCCGGGGTGAGTGTGCTGGCCAGTACCGTGTGGATTGCCATTTGGTGGATTTTAGAGGTGGTGCCCATCGCAGTGACTGCACTGATCCCGATTATTCTCTTTCCATTGCTTGGAGTCATGGACTTGAGTGAAACGACCCGCTCATTCGGCCACAAATATATATTCCTGTACATCGGCGGATTTGTGCTCGCCATTGCTATGGAACGGTGGAATCTCCATAAACGCATTGCAATCCATATCATTTACCTCATTGGGACCAATGTTAGGATGATTATTCTGGGGTTTATGCTGGCAACTGCTTTCTTGTCGATGTGGGTCTCCAACACAGCTACCTCTGTCATGATGCTGCCCATTGCTTTGGCCATTATCTACCAGCTTCGCGACAATCCGAATACAACTGAAAACGAAAATCAGATTTTCGGCAAATCCCTCCTGTTGGCTGTCGCCTACAGCGCGTCCATCGGTGGGGTGGCCACGCTCATAGGGAGCCCGGTGAATCTCATTTTTCTCGGAATAGTCCAGGAAACCTATGGAGTCGAAATTACATTCGCTCAGTGGTTTGTCATCGGGTTGCCCATCTCCGCGGTTTTACTGGTTATTTGTTGGAAATACCTGACTGGCATCGCCTTTAGGACCGGCGCGGATGCGTTTCCGGGAGGGCGCACTGAAATCAAAAAGCAGCTTGAGGCACTTGGCCCGGTAAGCATTCAGGAAAAGGCGGTTTTTGCGGTCTTTACCCTCACCGCAGTAGCATGGATTACCCGTTCATTCTTTCTGAATGCCCTCCTACCGGGTATCGATGACCCCATTATCGGGGTTGCCGCAGCAGTCGCTCTGTTTTTGATTCCGGCTAACAGGGAGCGGACCCGCTCTCTGGTGACGTGGGAGGAGGCAGTCAAACTGCCATGGGGTGTGCTCCTGCTCTTTGGGGGCGGACTGGCGATCGCCGAAGGGTTTAAGACCAGCGGTCTCGCCGTCTGGATTGGCCAACAAATGGGTGCCCTCCAAGGGGCATACCTGATTGTGCTGATCGTAGTGGTGGTCGCGGCAGTCAACTTCCTGACAGAAATTACGTCCAACCTTGCAACCGTCGCCATGATCCTGCCCATACTGGCACCACTCGCACTCACCATAGATGTGCACCCATATATGCTGATGGTCGGTGCCACCATAGCAGCCTCATGTGCCTTCATGCTCCCCGTTGCCACCCCTCCGAATGCCGTAGTTTTTGGCGCGGGGTACCTGAGAGTCTCGGATATGGCATTGACCGGGCTTTGGATGAACCTTCTTTCAATCGCACTGCTCAGCATTGCGGTCTATCTGCTCCTTCCCCTGATGTGGGGATTTGACCCCAATTTTTTTCCGATGGTTTTTAAGTAAAAATTGTTTCAAAAATTCAACGAATGATGAAAGGCTTACAATTACTCATTTTCCTGGTCGGACTTGCATGCACTTCTGTCTCGGCCCAGGTCTCAGTGCAAGGCACTGTGCTCGACGAAGACGGACTTCCCCTTGTCGGCGTAACCGTTGTTGAGCTGGGCTCTGGCACAGGTACGCTGACTGATATCGATGGTTCGTATGCCATCTCCGTAACCGGTCCGGAGTCCGTCCTGATTTTCCGTTTTGTGGGAATGACTGAAAGACAGGAATCTGTCGGAGACAGAACTCGAATAGACATAACCATGTCTTCTGACGCCAAAATTCTGGATGAGGTGGTGGTCAGTGCCTTGGGTTTCAAGGAAAAACGTGACGAACAAGGGTCAACTTCATCTATTGTCAGTACAGATGCAGTCTTGAGCTCAGGTGAGGCAACCTTCGCCAACGCCCTCAGTGGAAAGGCATCGGGCGTTCAGATTATCAGACCGAATGGTGATCCTGGTGCCGCAAGCGCCATTCGGATCCGAGGTGCAAATACCATTGGCGGGAGCAGCCAGCCGCTGATCATTGTAGATGGTGTTCCACTTGAAAGTTCAACCACTTACGCTGGAGGAGGCACGCTCATCCGAGGGAGAAACGGCGGCGTTTCCCAAGGGTCCCGCCTCAATGACATCAACCCCGCTGATATCGAATCTGTGCAGGTTCTAAAAGGAGCATCTGCAGCTGCCCTTTGGGGAAGCCGTGCAGCAAATGGGGTCATTGTCATCACCACCAAAAGCGGACAAGCCGGGAAAGCCAAAATTTCATTCAAGTCAACGTACTCCATCGATGAAATCGCTCAGCGATTACCCCTGCAGTCCGTCTTCAGTCAGGGCCATAATGGTGTCTATAGCCCCACCACCGCAGAATCATGGGGCGATTACATCCCGGACCGCAGCGGTGGCCAGGATGTGGTCGATGATTCCGGCCAGCGGTTTGTCGCAGATGACGGGACCGTCTACTATCCCATCCTCGAGAAAAACTCCCGCCAAACTTTCCTCGATGCAAACTGGGATGATGCATTTCAAAGGGGGTATTTTCTTCAAAATGATCTCACCATCAGTGGTGGAGGCGACCGGAGTACTTACTTTTTCAGCCTTGGAAATCTCAATCAGGAGGGAATTGTACCCACCGCCACTTATGACAGAACCAATCTGAGATTCAACTATTCTGCCATCCTCAATGACTGGTTAAGCCTGTCTAACAAAGCGGCCTACACGTACACAAACTCAAACAGAATCCAGCAGAGCCAGAATGTATCAGGTCTCATGCTGGGCCTGACCCGCACTCCTGCCGATTTTGACAACAGTGACTACACCGGAACCTATTTCGATGCCTCGGGTACCGCATTTGAGGGCCGGCACCGCTCCTATCGCAGGTACCTTGGCAATACCATCAACCCGGTTTACAACAATCCGCTCTGGACCATCTACGAGCAGAAGGCCCTTACCACTGTCAACAGATACACGGTGACGCCTCAATTGACTGCCACTCCGACCTCCTGGCTCCAAATTATCACCAGAGCCAATGCTGATGTCAGCGATGACAAGCGCACCTACTTCTTTCCAATCGGTTCGGCCGGAGAGGTACAGACCGGAGTGCTGAATGAAGATGTCATCAGCAATCGGAACCTCACTTTTGACTTTATCGGGAAAGCCAATTTCTCACTCGCTGACCAATTGGGACTCACCATCACCACCGGGTGGAATTTTACCGACAGACGCTACCAGCGCAGTACCGGCAGAATCTCGGGCTTCCTGGTTGATTCAGACAAAGAAACCACCTCCCTCAATACCTCAGCCGAGGCATCCCTCTTCGAGCAGGTCCGTACGCACCGGCGCTCAAACCGCGGGTACGGAATCTTCAAGTTCGATATGTTCGACCAATTGTATGTCAAGCTGTCCGGAGCACTTGAAAACTCCTCCACCATGAATGGAACATTCTTCTACCCGGCTGCAGACATTGCCTGGGACTTTACCGAATCACTTACAAGCTCTGCCCTGTCTTTTGGAAAGTTGCGTGCCTCCTGGGGCCAGGTGGGTGTACAGCCGGCGCCGCACCGATTTGAAACACTTGCTGAAGGCTCATTCTCCTATTCTACACTGAATAATCCTCTGAGCATTGACCTTTTTGGCGGCGGATTCCGCGTTGACAATAATCTTGGCAATCTAAATCTCGAGCCGGAAATCAAAACGGAATTCGAGGTTGGTGCAGATTTGCGTTTTGCCCGCGACCGACTCTCCCTGTCACTGACGTATTACCAAAACAAGATTGAAGGAATTTTACTCAATGTCAATCTGACCCCATCTTCTGGATATTCAACCCAATATGGCAATTTTGGAGCCATGGAAAATGAAGGATTTGAAGTCGACCTCGGATATACCTTTATTCAGGGAAAGGACTGGAATTTTAACGCTGCCCTGAATTGGTCAACCAATGAAAATCTTGTAACCAATCTGGCCGGCACCCAATACGTTGAGCTCGGCGGTGGTGAAGTGTTTTCAGCAGCCGTGGAAGGCTATCCGCTCGGTGCCATTGTGGGCACAGGTTCGCAAACCAATGAAGACGGCACCTTCATTCTCAATGAAAACGGATTCCCGATTCTGACCAGCAGCCCCATCGTACTCGGAGATCCCAATCCGGACTGGCGGGCTGGTCTTATTCTCAATCTCTCCTGGAAAAAATTCAGACTTGGTGCAGTCATCGAACACTCCGAAGGGGGTGTGTTTAACCCGCGGACTTTGCATGTCCTCAACAGGTTTGGCAACACCATGGAGACTGCCAATCTGGTGACACTCGACCAAAACCTCGTCAACTACAACGGTGATGTGGTATTAGCCGGAACAACAGTGCGCGGTAATATTGAAAACTTCGGCGCGGGCCCGGTTCTGCTTGATGAAACCTGGTATCGCACTGGCATCGGAGGGGGTCTTGGATCAAATCAGGCTTACAATTTCAACATCTATGATGCAACGTTCACCAAATTCCGAGAGCTGTCACTGAGCTATACCCTCGACGGGAATTTACTCCGCGGGGCCATCCAAAGCATCACCCTGACTGCCTCAGCCCGGAATTTTATCAATATCAATAATGTACCAGGCATCGATCCGGAAATCAATCAAAACGGCGTGGGTCAGGCACTTGGGATTGAATATTTCACCAATCCCCAAACAAGATCCTTTCTCTTTTCCGCATTCGTCAATTTCTAAATCGTCTCAATATGAAAAATAGAATTATTCTGATATGTTCAGCGCTGACAGTTCTGCTGTTCGCATCTTGTGAGTCACTCAATGAGGGCATCAATGAAAACCCGAATGATATTGTCATTGAGAATGTTCAGGACAAGCTTTTCCTCACAGGTGCCCTGCTCGCCAATGTGCAGGTGCAATGTGGCCGGGTCAATAATGCTGCAGGCATGTACACTGGTCAGCTGATTGGATTCGCTTCAATTTTTGCGAATCAATATGGGTTCAATTTTACATCTGCAAATTCTGACGGCACCTGGCGTGCCCTCTATGTCGGTGTGCTGACCAATATGCGGCATGTCGCAAGCACTACAGACAATCTGCTGCTTAAAGGAATTGCACAAGTCGTTGAGGCCCAGAGCGTCAGTACTGCTGCCTCCATTTTTGGCGACATCCCATACAGCCAGGCTGCTGATGGGATGACAGCAGACCCGGTCTTTGACCGTCAGTCAGATGTCTTTGGGGCCGTCCTTGTATTGCTCGATGAAGCCATAGCTACCCTCGAGGTGGCCCCGGCCCAAAATCTACCTGAAGATATCTACTTTGACGGCGACCCCTCCAAGTGGATTCAGGCAGCCTACACGCTGAAGGCCAGGATTCACTTACAAATGAAAAATTACGGTCTGGCAAAAGAAGCTGCCCTCAATGGCATCAGCAGCCCCGATGGCGATATGCGGTTTGTGCCCCGAGGGCCCGAAACCAATGCAGAAGGGGATAAAAACATCTTTTGGGTCATGCTCGAAGGCTCCCGAGCAGGTGATATCGGAAATGTCGGTTCCGATGGCACCCAAAGCTTTATGCTTCAGATGCTTGATCCGACAAATCCATCCTCACGAAATCACGCCAAAACCAATGAGGCCGCCCGCTATGCCTATTACCAAATTGATGAAGCATGGAACGGCAATGATGGAATCATCGACAAATATGAGCCCATGAATTTGGTGACATTTTTTGAAAACCAACTCATCCTCGCCGAATGCGATGGCCGTGAATCCGGGGTCGAAGCAGGACTGCCTCACCTGAATGAGGTCAGGGCCTGGCTGAATGCAGGTGGGCAGTTGAACAGTAATTATATCGGCCTTCCATACACTTATGCGCCTCTTGAAATTGCTGATTTTGAGTCAGGTGGGCTGGAGAATGCCGATGGAGTAAACCCGCGTACTGCATTTCTTCGCGAAGTCATCGAAGAGCGCTATGTATCCGGATTTGGAATGTACATGCCATTTAATGATGCAAGAAGATTGCGAAAGAATGACCAGAATATTGCAGTGCCTTTTGTCCTCGTCGATGGACCACCGCCTCCCTTTCCGGAGAGATTCCCGTATTCTGAAGCGGAATTAAACGCCAATTCAAATGCGCCGACAGATCCAGGACTCTTTTCAAAAACCGAAGTGAATCAATAACGCAATGACACGCAAACAACGGATTTTCCCGCTCCTGATTTTCTGGTCCCTGTTCGTTTCTGGAACACTCGTCGGACAGGCTCCTGCTCAATCGGATACGCTGCGGATTCTCTTTGTGGGCAATAGTTTTACTTACTACTACAATTTGTCTCAGGTGGTGGCATCTATGGCTGAATCTCAGGATTTTCCCATGATGACAAGACAGTCGACAGTCGGAGGCTCCACACTTGAACAGCACTGGAAACAAGAAAAGGGCACCCGGACACGAGCGCTGCTCGACAGTCTGCCGTGGGATTATGTGGTCTTCAATAACCACAGCCTTGCCACCATTGAAGACGGTGAATCCTTTCACTTGTATTGTGAGAAATTTGCAAACCTGGTTCGCGAAAAAGGGGCAGAGCCAATCTTCATGGAAACCTGGGGGTATAAGGCCAATCCGCTGATGTTCAATATTATTCAGCCAGCCTACGAGAAGATGTCGTCAACCCTTGATGCAGATCTCGTTCCGTGCGGACAGTTATTTGCGGCCGCAAGATCACTCAGACCCGAAATGAACTTATTTTTTGATGAGAAACACCCGTCATATCAGGCTACCTATATGATGGGCCTGGCCTTCTACAAGTATTTTTCCGGAAATACAACCGAAAATATGCCGAGAAGACTGACCACGATTGATAAAAATGGAGAAAAGTTGTATTTGATTTTTATGCACCAGGAAGATGCAGATTTTTTGCAGCAACTGGTGGATGAATTTGATTTTCAAACAAGAGAATAACAAACTATGAAAAACAAAGATGCCTTTTGGGGAATCCGCGTATTCCCCGGATTGGTCGCCCTCCTTGGAATGATGCTGGTATGGTCCTGCAACAATGAGGATGATCCAAATGAGTTTCCCATCACCAATGACTTCAGGGTACTACAGGTCAGGCAGGATGGCAACATCATCAGTTCCGGAGTGGCAGATATTTCTGTGATTCCACAGTTAGAACTTGTATGTTCCCATCCGATCAATGCCAGCTCGTTTGAATCTGCCCTCTCTGTTGAGCCGCAAGCAGAATTCTCGGTCAGTTATGACGCGAGCGGGTCATTCGCCACTGTTTCATTTGACCCTCCGCTCGACTATGAAACGGCCTACACTTTGACCCTACCCGCAGGTACGTATGGTTCATCCGGCCAAGCGAGTACGGAGTCATTCTCATTTCAATTTTTGACAGCACCTTTTCAGCCAGCCGCGGTAACTTTGACTGCAAGTGAAGGTGAGCTTTTTGAGGGGGGCACAATCACTGTGACCGCCCAGTTGGACATGGCCATCCTTCAGGAAGTTTCCATGGACCTTGAGTTTGGCGGAGATGCTGAGAATGGGGTTGATTATGATGTCAGTTCCACAACGATTGTGATTGCCCCCGGTGAAACAGCAGCCTCAGTTTCTTTGTCCGGGCTGGTAGATGGGGATCTGGAAGGGGCAGAGACCATTACAGTCGGTCTGACCAACCTGATAAATTGTACGGAGAATGGACCCCAGGAACTCACCATAACTCTTGGAGACCAGCCTCCGGCCCTTGAACTCAAGGGAGTCATGGAACTTGACAATTACATTGACGGCTCCGGAGGCAGGGTCAGGGCTATTCATTTGCAGGTGCTGGAAGATATTCCAAATCTCGGCGTCTATGGCGTTGAAATTGCGTCAAATGGAGCCGCTCCTGACCCAAATGACATCGATTTTGTGTTTCCTGATGGGGTCAGTGCTTCTGCCGGAGCGCAGCTCTTTGTGGTCAGAGATGCTGATGAGGCTGATGCCGCTGCTTACTTTGGAGACTGCTACGCCGATTTCACGGTATTCCCCAGCGATGCCATCACTCAAAATGGTGATGATGCCATCTTGCTCTACAATAATGGGGTTGCCATAGAATCCTTTGGAGAGCCGGGCATTGATGGTACTGATACGTACTGGGAGTATACAGATTCATGGGCATGTAAGGTTGGAGGAGAATGGGTGTATGCCGGAGTCGGGTGCGTGGTCAACGAGACCGGGGCAGCTACCGATGCCACATCTACATGTAAGTATCCTTGGTGCAACCCGGTTCAGCTTCAAGGTGTGTCTGCACTTCTCTGGGATGGTTCAGGCACCAACGGAGGGAAGTTTGTACATGTCAGAATCAACAGGGATGTGGCAGATTTATCTCGCTACAGCCTCGGTGTTGCCAATAATGGCGGTGGGACCGATGGCATTGAATACACCTTCCCTTCCGAGTCCGCAAGCGAGGGAGACCACATTTTGGTGGCACGCGAACCGGGTACCATCGCCGCATACCTCGGAGCCTGTTATGATGCGTACAAAACAGTTTATCAGGCTGATGCAATGACTCAAAACGGCGACGATGCAATCGAGTTATTTGATTTGACAGATGTGATTGAAACATTTGGTGATGCCAACGTAGACGGAACCGGTCAGGCCTGGGAATATGCCGGATCTTGGGCCTACAAAAACGGTGGAATCTGGGGCACTGCCTCAGTTGATTGCGCCGCCGGATCTACCTCAACTCAAGCATCGGCTTGCCCGTATGCATTTTGTGATTGAATGCTCTTTTGAAAACTGACAGAGTAAAGCACCTGTTTATTGAATGCCACATCCTGAACGTTTCAGGGTGTGGCTTCAAACTTTGCCTATGAAAGCCAATACGTCCTTTGTTGCATTGTTCTCTGTCCTGTTGATTTGGTCATGTGCGTGGTCATCCTGCGATTCAGAGTCCGAAATGTCTTCGGAAGAAATTTCCCTGATATCCATCACCTACAACGGAGCCCCGCTGATCGACGGAGCCACCCAACTGGACCTTGAGGCTCAGATTTCTCTGACCTTTTCCAGCTCCCTCAGTCAGGCTGACTTCCAGAGCGCCATTCTCTTTTCCGGCCCCGACGGTTCCATTCCCATCGACCTCGTCTACACAAACAGCTCCTCAAAAGTAACATTCTCGGTCACGCTTCAGCCCCTTACCTCGTATGTTCTGCGTATCGAATCCCGGCCTATTTCCTCCAGTGAGGGAGGGCTTTCTTCCCCTTTCGAAGTCAGTTTTTCGACGCGTGAAGACTCCCTCATCACGAGTATGCCACCTTGCACAAATCCACCCTCCTGCCTGCAATCTATCCAACTGGGAGAGGGGACTGCCAGAGCTTCGTTTCAATATTACGGCAGCCTCCCGATATTTGAAGACCAGGCCATTTGGCAAGACATCCGCCAGGCTGTGATTGTGGTCCATGGAGCCAGCCACAATCCAGATGCCTATTTCTCATATCTGACCAATACCCTTAAAGCGCTTGACTTGTCTGACAATACGGTTCTCATTGCGCCATTTTTCAGAGACCAATCCAATCCAGACTCCGATACATACTACTGGAACAACCTAACCTGGCGAGATGGCCGGCCCTCTGCAAACAACGCTTCAGCCAGTTCTTTCGCCCTTCTCGATTCCCTGATGTACCGGCTGTCCGATTCCAACTTCTTTCCGGCCCTCAACCATATCATCGTCACGGGCCAATCCTCCGGAGGTCGCTTCACTCACCTCTACAGCGCTGCAAACACAGCAGAGGAAACATTTCCAAATGTCACCTTTGATTACATCATCAGCGAAAGCCAGTATTTCTATTATCCTGATGGCCGCAGGGTGCTCGAATCAACTGGCCAATTATACACACCGACGGGATGTTCCGGCTATGACATCTGGCCATTCGGGTATTCGGTTGTGCCGCCAGTCCTTTCCTCGGTTCCACAGGCCACCTTCAATGAACGGTTCGTCAACAGACACCTCGTCTACCTCCTCGGCAGCGGAAATGCCACCGACAACACCTTGAACACAACAGACTGCAGCGCCACCCTTCTCGGCTCAACCCGTTTCCGCCGCGGAGAACACATGCTCCAATACATGAACCTCGCATTCCCGACAGGACACAATCACGAAAAAGTCATCGTGCCTGGTGTTTCCCACAACGGCTCAGCCATTTATCAGTCTGCCCCATTTAGGGATTTGATCACTACCTTGCTGCAACAGTAAGTTTGGTTTTATTCAAATAAAACTCCCCTAAACAACGCCTTGTGCAATCATAGCATCAGCTACTTTCACAAAACCTCCGATATTGGCACCTTTGACATAGTCGACACCGTTCGGGGACTGCCCGTATTGCACGCAAGTTTCGTGGATATTCCGCATAATCTCGTGCAATTTCGCATCTACTTTGTCACGTTTCCATGCAGTATGGGCGGCATTTTGGGACATTTCGAGCCCTGAAGTGGCCACTCCTCCTGCGTTGGTTGCTTTGCCAGGACCAAAAAGAAGGCCTGCTTCCTGGAAGACGCTGATTCCCTCCATAGTTGTAGGCATATTTGCACCCTCTGCCACACCTGCACATCCGTTTGCGACCAGTTGTCGTGCGTCGGCTTCGGAGATTTCGTTTTGTGTGGCACAAGGGAAGGCCAGCTGGCCCGGAATGTGCCATGGGGTGCCTCCTTCAATGTATTCAGCCCCAAATTGCTCAGCGTATTCCCGAATCCTACCACGGCGCACATTCTTCAACTCCTTCACCCATTCCAGTTTTTCGGGATTGAGCCCCTCTGAATCATAGATAACCCCTGAAGAATCAGACAGTGTCATGACGCGGCCACCGAGTTCGAGAATTTTCTCGGCGGTAAACTGAGCCACATTGCCGGATCCGGAAATCAGGCAAGTCTTGCCTGAGAGATTCTCCCCCTGTGATTGCAGCATTTCTTCCATAAAATACACTGCACCGTACCCTGTCGCCTCAGGCCGGATCAAGCTCCCGCCATAGCTCAGGCCCTTGCCGGTTAGTACCCCATTATGGGCATTTGCGAGTTTTTTGTAGTAGCCGAACAGATAGCCGATTTCGCGGCCTCCCACACCAATATCACCCGCTGGTACATCAGTCTGCGGACCTACATGCCGGAAAAGCTCCGCCATGAAGGCCTGGCAAAAACGCATGATTTCTCCATCAGACAGACCCTTCGGATTGAGATCTGCACCACCTTTGCCACCACCCATCGGAAGGCCTGTCAGGCTGTTTTTGAAAATCTGTTCGAATCCGAGAAATTTGAGAATGCTCTCATTGACAGAAGGGTGGAACCGGAGGCCTCCCTTGTAGGGGCCGATTGCATTGTTAAATTGCACCCGATACCCGCGGTTTACCCTGATCTGACCGGAATCATCAACCCATGTCACCCGAAATGAAACCACCCGGTCCGGCTCGGTCAGTCGCTCCATCAGATTGTACCCCTGATAGGCAGGGTGATTGTGTATAAACGGAATGATGTTTTCAACAACTTCATGGACGGCCTGATGAAACTCCTGCTGGCCGGGGTTGCGGAGTGCGAGTTTTTCCATAAATCGGGAGACGCTCAAAGGAGAAGATTCAGAGTGTGACATAGCTTTGTGAGTTGTCTGGATGGTGGCAAAATGGCTTTAAAGTCAGCACCCTGAAAAGGATTCCAACTCTCTGAGCGTGTAAAATAGAAAGGTCCGCCTTTTTGAGAAAGGATATTTTTATTTTTTTGAAAATGTTGAGAAACGCCCAACACCTCATTTTCAACTTGCCCTGACAGCCGCAGCTATGGCAGGCAAATCGACGTGGGCCTGAATAAGCTCAATGGCAAGCTGGGTTTTCCATGGAGTGCGGTGGTTGATTTTGACCTCTATCCGGTTAATCTTGATCATTGACCCAAGTGTGTCAAGAGGGGTCGTGATAACCGGAATCTCATAGCGGTCTATGTACTCATTGCAATGAGGGCTCTGTTTGAAATTCTGCTCGTGCCGTCCATCGCCGGTGATGATGATTCCGGACAGGGGAGAGGTGTCTCGCCCCATTCTCTCATCGTGCTGTATGATGCGCTCAACAGATCGCTCAAAGCGGTTGTGACTGACAACAAGCAGCATGTTGTTTCTGCTTTCATCCAGCTCCTGTTGGTCATCGACCAATGAGCCGGGTACGATATGTTCAACCCTGTTGTCCATTTTTTCCGGATACGCTACCACCCGCCCGCGCACGGCTGTTTTGACGGTCTCCATAATGGGGTTAGACAGACTTTTGTCGTAGGGCATGACCCCGAGCAGATGCAATCCGTTCTGTTCGAGATACTGCCCGACGTAGCGGGTAACCTTCTCAATTTTTTCGGGGATTACCTTATTGACGATGATGCCGATGATTGGTACCTGATGCTCCCGAAAGAGCGAGAGGCTCCGGTTGAGCTCATCGATGGTACTCCCGATTCCGCCCTCCACAATCATGATGACGCTGGCTCCAAGCATCCGCGCCACCTCTGCATTGGAAAGTCCGACAACACTCCCCACCCCCGGGTGTCCGGTGCCCTCATAAACCACCAGCTCATGAAGCTCATGTAAGGCGCGGCTGGCTTGCGCGATGCGATCGGCGTAAGGAAATTTTTCGGGGTTGTCGAGATAGGTCGATGTGGCGCCTGGCCCGAGAATGACTGGACTGTGCAACTCTGCAGACAGTGGAAATTTCAAAACCTCCGAAAACAGCAGGGCATCCTTGTCGACGCACAAATCACCGAGGTCTACAAACTGCTGGCCGACAGGCTTGCAGTAGCCTGTATCAAACCCGAGACGAATCAAAGCTGAGGTGAGTCCCAGCGTGCTGGTTGTTTTGCCGACATGCTGACTTGTTGCTGCTACGTAAATGCGGTTGTTCATATGAGAATGCCTTTTTTAGCCACTGTACAGCGCTTTTCAGAGGTGGTTTGTTCACTCAAGGTAGAAAATGCATTCCAAATTGTTGGGAAAAATCCGCCTTTGGGGCGGCATCCAAAGTTTGCCTACCTTTGTAAAAAAAAAGACATGGCCACTTCCAGATATGAACAGCGAGGGGTCTCAGCTACAAAAGACGAGGTTCATGCAGCACTTGATGGCATGGATAAAGGGCTGTATCCCAATGCATTTTGTAAAATTCTCCCGGATGTGGCCGTGGGTGACGAGCAATACTGCACCCTGATGCATGCCGATACGGCCGGCACAAAAACCAGCCTTGCCTACCTATATTGGAAAGAAACCGGAGACCTGAGTGTCTGGCGAGGCATTGCACAGGATGCCATTGTCATGAACCTTGACGACATGGGTTGTGTCGGTTGCGTCGATCAGATTATCCTCTCCTCTACCATCGGAAGAAATAAGCGGTTGGTCAGCGGAGAGGTTGTTCGTGAGCTGATTCAGGCCACCCGCGCTTTCGCTGAAGAGATGGCTGCACACGGAATTCACATCCATCTAGCAGGTGGGGAAACAGCGGATGTCGGGGACATAGTCCGGACCGTTGATGTGGGCTACACGGCTTTCGCCCGTATGCGCCGCGATCAGGTCATTGTGAATGACATCCAACCGGGCGATGCGGTAGTCGGCCTCGCATCCTTTGGCAAGGCCACGTATGAATCAGAATACAACAGCGGAATGGGGAGTAATGGTCTGACGTCTGCCCGCCACGATGTGCTCAATAAACTCTATGGTGAAAAATATCCTGAGAGTTATGACACCGCCATGCCAGGAGCGGTGGCGTATTCCGGCAGCAAGTCCCTTACCGACGTAATCAGTGTCGGGGGGCTTGACCTTCCACTTGGCAAATTTTTGCTGTCTCCGACCCGCACCTATCTGCCGGTGATCAGCGAACTGCTCAACCAACTCAGGCCAGAGTTGCACGGCATCATTCACTGTACCGGAGGGGGACAGACCAAAGTATCAAAATATCTACACGGTGCTCGGGTAATTAAAGAAAGCCTCTTCGAGACTCCGGAACTCTTTGCCCTTATCCAGAAAGAGTCGGGCACTGGGTGGCGGGAAATGTATCAGGTCTTCAACATGGGGCATCGCCTTGAGGTCTACCTGCCGCCAGCCAGAGCGGCAGAGGTGATTGGCATAGCCGGGTCTTTTGGAATCGAGGCGCAAATCATCGGTTACGTCGAGGACGCTGAGTCAGCCGGGGTGGAGCTTCGGACGCCCCACGGGACATTCACCTACGAATAGCCCGAATTTCCCCGGCCGCACGTAATTTATTCCTGATCAGCTGCAGAAACCTCTGCATCATCCGGAGTTTCGGCTGCGGGAGCCTCCTCCTGATTGATAATTTCGTATAAGCCACTCTTGACGCGCTCGTCGAATTCTTCTTTCGAAACTGGCATGGATCTGTTCAGACTCATCATCTGAATGGTGACCTTTCTGGAGGTCTCCTTGAGGACTTTTACCTTAATACTGCGATTTGGCATCATCATAATGGAAAATATTGAATAGAAAATTACTGTGTTAAAAATATCGAACATCTTTACCCGGCTTTCACCTCGGACATGCTATTTGTCATGTTGTCAATGGCGCGGGCAGCAATGGTTCCGGCCAGATTGTATCATCCGCAGGTCGTGTGCATCCAATGGGTGCATTAGTCCGGGAAGGCACTGTTATCAGGTTGTGGCTTTTATCTGGTAACCGCCACATCGAATGGAGCGCCGGGAGCGCGTAATTCAGAACGAAGAATCAGATTCCGGAAATACCGAACAAACCTTTTGAGATTGTGGTGAATATCTGGCTTTTCGCAGTCTCAAACAACCTTGACACATCCTAAAAACAGAATATCCACGAAAATCGTTCAGAATTATTCGGTTCCAGAGGGAGGGGGCTGGTTGAGAAATGAAATGATGCGATGGAATGCAGCTTCGAGGTCCTGTTGCTCTTCAGAAGTCTGGTTATCCAGTTTTTCAGAGATATGGCGGTTGTCGAGATCCGGCATCTTGTCAAGCAGCTTTGCCCCCTCTTGTGTGATGGTAATTGAACTGACTCGCCGGTCAGCGCTTTTGGGTAATTTGGCCACGAACCCTTTTCGAATGAGTCGGGAAATGATACCGGTTACCGTGCTTGCATTCAACTGAAGAAAATCCTTAATCTGTTTGTGGGATGCCCTAAAATCAGGCTGCTGGTGCAAATAGTGCAGGGTCAGCAACTGCGGGATGCTGATGCCATGGTCACGCTCAATGCGCTTACTCTCCAGATTGACCGACCTGGAGATTCGCCGTATCATTACAAGAAACTCAGCGTAGGTCATGCTTGTAATCTCTTTGAGCCTTTGACCTCAACAGGCAGATGGCCCCTTTAGCTCGTTCAGGCTTCAAAATACGCAACCTTTCCCAAATTTCAACATGATTTACTGCAAAGTCTTGAATAGTCTTGAGAAAAGGATATCTTTGCGGCGTTAAAGACCTGCCGTCCTTTTTAACAGGAGTACGCAGGTTGTGATCGTTCATCTCAAAACGCCCATCATGGCAGTAAAGATCAGACTTCAGCGGCGAGGCCGCAAAAAAAGACCGTTTTACCACATCGTCATTGCAGACAGCCGCTCACCTCGCGATGGTCGCTTCATCGAAAAGATTGGCACCTACAATCCAATGACCAAGCCTGCAACCATAGAACTCGACCAGGACAAAGCGTTTGACTGGCTGATGAAAGGGGCGCAGCCTACTGACACAGCTCGAGCTATTCTGCGCTTTAAAGGAGTCCTCTACCGCAAGCACCTTGCCAGAGGGGTCAGAAAGGAAGCCCTGACTCAAGAACAAGCAGACGCAAAGCTGAACGAGTGGATGGCCGTGAAAGAGGAGCGCATCGCCAAGCGTGTTGAAGAGTCGCGTCAGGAGCTTGAAGACTTCTACACCAAACTCTCAGGAACTGCCCCTGCTCCAGCAGCAGAAGAGGCACCGGCAGAAGAAACGCCAGTGGCTGAAGCCGCTCCGGAAGGAGAGGCCCCTCAAGAAGAAGCTCCAAACGCTCCCGAAGCCCCTGCTGCTGAAGAAGGGCAGGAAGAAGAGCAGAAAGAAGAATAGCCAACTCCGCTGGCAACCACCAGCCGGATTCGGGATGTCCGAAATTGAAAGGAATTTTGCAATGATCCGTGCTCAGGCATGGATCATTGCAATTTAATGAAGGACGTTGCGGAACTTTCAACCAGTCTTCCGCATTTTTCTTTTCGGCTTTCAGCTCTGCAGGCTCGAATAACCTGATTCTCTTGCATGACGTCCGGATAGTTAATGACAGAACAATGGAAGATGCTCCCAATACCGCCCATGAACCAGCCGCTCTCGAAACTATGTACGAGTATCAGCGGTTCGAGGTTGATCCGAAACAAAAGGCCATCCGACTCGACAAGTTTCTCTTTGACCGGATTCGGAATATCTCCCGGAATAAAATCCAGGATGCAATTACCGTAGGCTACATCCGTGTCGACGGCCGCATGGTCCGCTCTAACCACAAAGTTAAGCCCGGGCAGGTGGTGACTCTCATGTATCCCAAGCCACCCGAAGAACGGCTTAAGGTCATTCCCGAAAAAATTGACCTCGAAATCCACTACGAAGATGAGGATGTCCTGGTGGTCAATAAACCTGCAGGAATGGTGGTACACCCTGGCATCGGCAACTACCGCGGCACGCTTGTCAATGCCATTGCCTTCCATCTTCAGGACCACGACCTCCCCATCAAAACAGGCAACCTGGCCGATCGCCCCGGTCTGGTGCACCGAATCGACAAAGATACCTCCGGACTGCTTGTCATCGCCAAGACAAATCTGGCCATGCAAAGTCTCTCCAGGCAATTTTTCCACCACACCGTTAAACGCAAGTACCTCGCCATGGTATGGGGCTCCGTCGAAGAAGACACTGGCACAATTTCAGTCAATATCGGCAGAAACCCTAACCAGCGGCTTGTGATGACCGCATTCCCTGAAGGTGAAGATGGAAAGCACGCTGTGACCCACTTCCGGACGCTCGAAAATCTTTATTATGTCACCCTGCTGGAGTGCCAGCTCGAAACGGGTCGTACGCACCAGATTCGCGTTCACATGAAATATAAGGGTCACCCGCTGTTTAATGATGAAAAATACGGTGGCGCCCGAATTCTGAAGGGGACCGTATTTTCGAAATACAAGCAGTTTGTAGAGAATAATTTCGCATTCCTGCCCCGCCAGGCCCTTCACGCCCGCTCGCTCGGATTTATTCACCCGCGCACTCAGGAAGAATTGTATTTCGAATGCGACTTGCCGACCGATTTTCAAACGGTGCTCGATCGCTGGAGAACATATTACCAGAGCCGTCAAAAACAACCTGACTGAATTCAGATACCATGATGAGTCCCCGCGAACGCATAGACGTGCTTTCTGCACTCGGTGAGTATCTCGCTGCCCCGTCTTCCGCTGATGCGCTCAGTGCAGTCATTTCCCGGGCCCGGGCTGAAAATGGATGGTTTACGGAAGAAAATGTCCGCATGGCCATCAACGCCATCCGACATTCCTTCCTCGATGATGGTCGCTTGGGAGAATGGCTGAATGGCTATCCGCCCATTCTCAATCCATCACCACCACTCACGGTTGGGCTCGTCATGGCTGGCAATATTCCGCTGGTAGGATTTCACGACCTGCTTTGCACCTTTGTAGCTGGTCATATTGCTCAAATCAAATGCTCAGACAAAGACAAAGTCCTTCTCCCGTTCTTGCTGCAGGCCCTCGCTGACATTGACGATCGTACCAAACCCTTTTTCTCCATCACAGACCGACTCTCTGGTTTCGATGCAGTCATTGCCACTGGAAGTGACAATTCTGCCAGATATTTTGAGTCCTATTTCTCCCCCTATCCGCATATCATCCGCCGCAATCGCAACGCCGTGGCAGTGCTCTCAGGCGAAGAGTCTGATGAGTCTCTCTCAGCACTCGCTCATGATGTGTTCCTGTATTTCGGGCTCGGATGCCGGAACGTTTCCATGTTGTATGTGCCCAAAGGATATGACTTTCAGAGGCTGCTTGATGCATTCGCAGCGCACCGTCATGTACTCAATCACCACCATTACCGCAACAACTTTGACTACAACTTGACGCTGATGCTCTTAAATGCTGAGCCGCACATTCAGGGCGAGTCCATTCTGCTGGCTCAGGCCGAGGGTCTTCAGTCGCGAATCGGAACCCTGCATTATCAGGAATGGGATGCCACGGAGTCACTGCTCAAGTTGCTCCAGCTCAATGAGTCTCGGATCCAATGCGTGGTGTCTGAAACCGAGCTGGCCGGAGTCCGGGTTGTGCCCTTCGGAGAGGCCCAGTCGCCCGGGCTCAGTGACTATCCTGATGGGGTAGACACGCTTCAGTTTCTGCTGGATATTCACCAGACTTGACACCAAAAAAAAGAGAATGAGTCGAAAGGAAAAAGCCCAACACATCGCAGCCATTCTTGCCGGCCTTTACCCGGAAACACCGGTGCCGCTTGACCATACTGATCCCTACACGTTGTTGGTTGCTGTCCTTCTCTCAGCTCAGTGCACCGATAAGCGCGTCAATGAAATCACCCCTTTACTTTTTGCCCGGGCTTCCACACCAGAAGCCATGGCTCAGTTGGATGTAGAAGAAATCCGTGCCATCATCAGACCCTGCGGCCTGGCGCCGGCAAAGTCCAAAAATATCTCAGCCTTGTCTTCCATTTTAACCAATGAGTACGGAGGAAGAGTGCCGGATTCGCTGGAAGCACTCGAGGCTTTGCCAGGAGTTGGGCACAAAACGGCTTCCGTTGTTGTGGCTCAGGCCTTCGGCGAACCAGCATTTCCTGTTGACACGCACATTCACAGACTGGCATGGCGGTGGGCACTTAGCACCGGTAAGAATGTCAAAAAAACGGAGGAAGATCTCAAGAAGGTTTTCCCGCGGGAGGAATGGAATGCCCTCCACCTGCGCATTATTTTTTACGGTCGCGAGTATTGTCCGGCCCGAGGGCATGATCCCCGTATATGCCCCATATGCAGCCAGTATGGCCGAAAATCCATGTTCAAATAGGCTGGTCCCGAGGCTCCCGGATGTCCTTCAAAACGGATATCCGATGGCGAGGTTAAAATTGAGATCTGCGGTGGTTAATTCCCGAAGACTGCCCACATTCCAGTAGCTGTTCAGGCGTGGTGCTTCCTGCTTTGGGTAGGGGTTTCGGAGGGGGTAGCCGGCGTCAAGGCGAATGATGAAGTAGGACAGGTCCATGCGCAAGCCAGCTCCAAAGCCAAGTGCAATCTGATTGAGAAAGTGATCGGCAATGATGACCCCAGAGTCGTTATACAAGGGCGAATTACGCCATAAAAACTGTGATCCAGGCCGGTCAGGGTCTTCGCGAAGTGTCCAGACATTGCCTCCATCTAAAAACAGAGCCCCTTCAAAATACCAGAACAGGTCAAAACGGTATTCCATACTGAATTCCATTCTCATATCACCTGTCTGGTAAAAAATCAGATTGTCCTGCATGTTTGCAAATTCGTCGTAATATCCACCTGGCCCGATTTCCCGGATTTGCCAGGCCCGGATGCTGGTTGGGCCGCCGACAAAGAATTGTTTGACGTAGGGGACTTCAGGTGAATATCCAAATGGCAGCCCGGCTCCGATTGCAATGCGCAGTGCAAAAGTTTCATGTTTGCTCAACGGGCTGATGAGTCTGCCGTCAAGGTCGGCAATTGCATAATGAGAAAATGGGACGCCGCCGATGCGAAAGGTGTCAGGGGTCGATTGCACCGCATTGGCAAGCGCGTTGATGCCGAGTACCTCCCAGCCGGACATCTCGAGCCGTGAGCGAAATTGCCACGATGACCCCTTACCCCGCGACTTGGTCCGCCAACTGTAATCGACTGAGCGGAGCAGGAATCCTGTAAAGAGTTGCTGTTCCGTAAAACTGCGAATCAAAAAGGGGTTCTGCTGCAATACTTCAAAGAAATTCTCAAACGGATTAAACTGCAGATAGTCAATCCCAATTGGGGTATACTGAATGGAAGAGGATGCTGATGGTCTTGTTTCATACCCGAATGATCCATTGAGCTGATTGTACTCGTAGAAATTATTGAGCAAAACGTAGTTGTAGCCAAGCTTAAGCTGGCTTTGGGTGTTTTCGCGGAGAATGTCTCTGAATGAGCGCCGGTACATGCGGAGCCCCCCCACGATGCGCGACAAACCAAACGGGTCTATAAAGACCGGAAAGGTGATGCCGGTGTTCAATTCGAAATTGAGGGCGCTCACAATTGTGTTGAGACCTGTAAGTCGTCGCGGAAACTCAACCCCCAGATTGGCATTGGCTGTCAACATCTCCCCTCCCTTGAAGAGATTGCGATTCAGCAAGCTGAGATTGACAGACCCGCCAATGAGCGCGTTTGAGTTGAGTGAAGAAGAAGAGGTGTTGAGCTCGATGTCGTAGCCAATAGACCATCGCTGCTTCGGAATCAACTCGATATCAAAGTGAAGCAGGTCTGCTTCTGCAGTATCTCTGCGCGGACTGACAGAAATAAATCGGTACATGTCTAGGCGGCCTAGCTGCTGATTGGTTTTTTCAAGCTGGAAAAACCCATACGGGCTGTCCTCTCGAAGGTACATTTGCTGAAGGAGAACCGAGGGCCGGATTGATAAGGACCGTTCTGGTGAATAAAAGTCGATGTACTCGTATTGACTCTTATACAAGGAGGGCACATTCTGACCGGGATCAAAATCGGGGTACACTCGGATCTGTCCTGTCCGGTACCTGATATGCGGAGAGCCGTCTTCGCGCGGATAGACAGTAAGGGTGCCCCGGACTGTATTGCCGGTGGTATCATTGACATCGATTTCCAGCTGGTCGACATAAGAGCTGTTGAAGAATGCATACCCGCTGTCGCGCATGGTGCGGACGATTCGGTTGACTTCTTGTGAGTAGGACGCAGAACTGATGGGACTGCCAGGCTGGAGGATACTCTGGTCGAGGGTTTGATTGAGAATGCGCTGAACCGAGGGGTCACTGCTTTTTAGCCTGACCTGCCCGTAGAAAAAGCGGTTACCCGGTGAAACGACATAGTTGACACCCATTTTGCGCCGTCTTTGCATGGTATCCAGTTCAACCCTGGCTTTCCAGTAGCCGAGGTTGTTCAGGTAGTTGACCATAGAGGCTGCTGTTTCCAGCGTCACTTCCCGGTCGTAGATGGCAGGTGGCTCTGCAAGATTCTTGCGCATCCAGTTGTCGATGACGGAGGTGTCGGATTCGGCATCTGTTTGGTAGTGAGCCCAGAGTCGTGTTCGGGTAAGGAATCCAAAAATCTTTTCATTGGGCTGCTGGCGGATGAGGGTCGATAATTCGTATTTGAGGGTCGCTTTGTTACTGATGGGCTCGTCCCCCTGCTCCAAAGTCACTCCCGCCCTGGTAACCAATGCTTGTCCCTCATCGAGGTTTCGGAGCGTACGACATGATGAAAGAGCCATCAGGGCGAGCAACAGGGCCGGCAGCAGAAAGCCGGAGGATGTGGTATATTTGAGTCGTTCAGACATAGTGACTATGGCCCTGTCAAAAAATTCAATCAAGCACCTGCGATCCTTGCGCCTTAAAAAAGGCCGGCAAGCCCATGGTACCTTTGTGCTCGAGGGCGACAAGATCGTCAGAGAATTGCTCGATCAGCGGCCCGGAGAGGTCGTACAAATATACGCCACAGATTCATGGATCGAAACCTGGCAGCACCGCTATCCGCTCTTTGCTGACCGGATTCTTGCCGTCACGCCCCGCGAACTGCAGGATGCCTCTGCTATGACAACCCCCAATCAGGTTCTCGCTGAGGCCCACATTCCTCGCCTTGATGCAAACTGGCAGGATTTAGGCTCTCAATTTGCATTTTTCCTTGACGGCATCCAGGACCCCGGCAACGCCGGTACCATCCTCAGGGTGGCTGACTGGTTTGGCTTTCCCACCGTGGTATTCGGCCCTGGCAGCGTTGACCCTTGGCACCCAAAGACTGTGCAGGCTGCAATGGGGGCCGTCTTGCGCATCCGAATCCTCACTGCCGACCTCCCGGATATCCTGTCGCAAATACCGCATCTCCCGGTTTATGGTGCTACGCTCGAGGGAGAATCACTGTTTAACCAGTCATTCTCTGAGCCTGGCTTGATTATCATCGGTAATGAATCTCGTGGCTTACGCCCAGAGATTGCGTCAATGGTAACCCGTTTTCTTCATATTCCTGCCGGTCCCCGCGCCCAAACTGGGGCCGAATCACTCAATGCCGGAGTCGCCGCCGGAATCATCGGGGCCTTCATCGTCCAAAGGCATTTCAGGCTCCTCTGACAATGGCTGGCCTGGCAGGTACCTGCCGTCAAATGCCAGGGGCAGCAAGTCTTTGCATGAACCAATCATCACCACCCGGTCTTCGGTACCCTTGAGCAGCAACCGAATCGGTGATTCCTGCCGCAGTTCCCACTCCAGCAATATCTGCCGGCACCCCCCACATGGAGCCAATGGGGGTAAGTAGCGCTCGTCCAAAGAAAACCCTGTAATGGCAATGGTCTTGATGACAGCGTTTGGGTCATGACTCCGAATGGCCCCTGTCAGGGTTTGTTCGGCGCACAGACAGAGCGGATACGAAGCATTCTCCTGGTTTCCACTGCTCAGAATTGTCCCGTCTTCCAGAAGGGCTGCAGCCCCAACCATAAACTGAGAATAGATGGCATATGCTTTTAGAATGGCATCCTTGGCTTCCCGAATCAGTTTTCGATCAGATGCGTTCAGTTCAGTTTTCGAGTCGAAGATTTTAATATCGAAATGCAGGCGCTTGGAGTGCATAGGCAGTACAGATTATTTTTTATCATTGCATGAAGCTAATGACTTTATTCCGAATCCTTCGCAAAAAATTGATATCATGACCAATATTCTCGTGATCGGAGCTGGCCGCTCGGCAACCGCCCTCATCAAATACGTGCTTTCCGAGGCTGCCGCCAATAAATGGTTTGTCATGGTTGCTGATGCTGACCTCGCCATGGCCGAGCGAAAAGTCGGCAAGCACCCAAATGGCCATGCCACCTGGCTGGATGCCGGTAACGTCAACGATCGCCGGAATCTCATCAGCAGAGCCGATGTGGTCGTATCCCTCCTGCCGGCATACCTCCATGTCGAAGTTGCGATGGACTGTCTGCGGTTCAACAAGCATTTGATTACCGCTTCGTACCTGTCTCATGATATGTATAAACTCGGCGAGCAGGCACGCGACAGAAACCTCATTTTTATGGGGGAAATGGGCCTGGACCCGGGGATTGATCATATGTCGGCCATGCAGAAAATTAATCAAATCAAGACAGGGGGAGGCTCCATCAAAGCCTTCCGCTCCTACACCGGTGGACTGGTGGCTCCATCTAGCGATGATAACCCCTGGCACTACAAGATCAGCTGGAACCCGGGCAACGTAGTGCGGGCAGGACAGGGGACAGCCCAGTATCTGGATCGCGGGAGGTATAAATACATTCCCTACAATCGCCTTTTCTCCCAATATAAGGTGATTGATATTCAAGGTATGGGCCCCTACGAGGTCTATGCAAACCGCGACTCCCTCCTCTATCGCAGCCAATATGGCCTCGATGACATCCCCACCATCATCCGCGGAACAATCAGGCACCGGGGATTTTGTGATGCCTGGAACGCGCTTGTCCAACTTGGTATCACGGATGATTCATACCCGATTATCGACAGCCACCGCATGACTTATTACGACCTTGTTGAGGCATATTTGCCGGATAGCGCTGAGGGGAGGTCATTGCGAGAGCGGGTCGCTGACTTTCTAGGCCTTTCCACCAGCTCGGAGGTGCTTGACAAAATGGAATGGCTGGGGCTCTTCTCCAAACGGAAAATTCGACTTGATCAGGCCACTCCGGCGTTCATCCTCCAACAACTTCTCCTTGATAAATGGGCTCTCAAACCGAATGACCGTGACATGATCATCATGCAGCACGAATTTGATTATCAGAAGGATGGAAAAGATGAGACCCTGATTTCGACCCTTGTACTCGAAGGGGAAAACAGCATGGATACGGCCATGGCAAAGCTGGTCGGCCTGCCAATGGGCATTTTCGTCAAGCTCATCATGCAAGGGAAAATAAATACCTCGGGCGTCCAGATTCCGGTTCTGGAGGAGGTATATGAGCCTGTTCTTGAAGAGTTGAAGAGTTTCGGAGTCCGGTTTCAGGAGTCTGTCAGAGGGTAGAGGGGCAACTCTTTCCAGCTTTCAGGCGTTATCTCAGCAGTTCAGTTATTGGAGGAAAATGGAGAACGGGCAGGTGCTGAATGGCAGATGAATGAGTACGGTATTGGGGTTGGCTCGGAGCTGTGGTGAAAAAAAATGGTATGAAGGAAATACAATGGAATAGGCGGTTGGGCATTCTTGGAGGTGGGCAGTTGGGGAAAATGTTGGCATTGGCCGGGGCACCCATGCACTTGGATATATTGGCCATGGACAAAGACAGTTCTTTTCCGGCGGCACCCTACGTCAAGAAGTTTGTGCAAGGCGATTTCAATGACTACGATGACGTGTTGGATTTTGGGCGGCAAGTTGATGTGCTGACCATCGAAATTGAGCATGTCAATACAGCTGCACTCGTCAGGCTTCGAGAAGAGGGGGTTGTGGTGCACCCAGACCCAGACAAATTGGCCATCATTCAGGATAAAGGGCTGCAAAAGCAGTTTTACCTCAACAATGGCTTGCCTGCAGTTCCCTTTCGGCTCTACGACAACAGCAGTGCCATTCGCGAAGCGGTTGCCGAAGGCAGACAAGAACTCCCTTTTGTCCAGAAAACACGCACGGCCGGCTACGATGGTCGGGGTGTGGCCATCATTCGGGAAGAGACAGATCTCGATCATCTGCTGATGGGCCCATCGGTGGTTGAGCCCCTTATGCCAATCGAAAAGGAAATTTCAGTAATCGTGGCGCGAAATGAGGCTGGCGAGGTCCGGGTTTTCCCACCCGTCGAAATGGTGTTTCACCCGACAGCCAATCTGGTTGAATTTCTGCTCAGCCCGGCGCGGATTCCGGACCGCATAGCCCGCGAGGCAGAGGTCTTGGGTATTGCCGCCATCGAAGCGTTTGATTTATGCGGCCTGCTGGCCGTCGAGTTATTTTTGGATGCGGCAGGCCGGCTGCTCATCAATGAAGTGGCTCCGAGACCACACAATAGCGGGCATCAGACGATTGAAGGAAATGTGACTTCCCAGTTCCAGCAACACCTCAGAGCTGTGTTGAATATGCCTCTCGGAGATCCATCTGTGGTGCGGCCATCTGCCATGATTAATTTGCTTGGAGCACCTGGGCATCAGGGGGCTGTGAGATATGAGGGCATGGAAGAGGTACTTTCACAATCCGGTGCCTATGTGCACCTTTACGGAAAAACAGAAACAAGGCCATATCGCAAGATGGGTCACCTGACTGTCACCGCCCCAACGGTCGAGGAGGTTCTGCAACGGGCACAATCACTCGAACACACGCTGCAGATTGTGGCTGAAACTGGGGTCACCACTTGACAAATTCTCTTCCTATGCATCCACTTGTCAGCATCATTATGGGATCCGATTCAGATTTACCGGTCATGCGTGCCGCGGCTGAGATGCTATCGCGTCTGGACATACCCTACGAAATGACTATTGTCTCAGCGCACCGCACCCCTGACCGAATGGTTGCCTTTGCCCGTGAGGCTCACCAGCGGGGCATTCGCGCCATCATCGCAGGCGCTGGCGGCGCAGCCCACCTGCCCGGAATGGTCGCCTCCCTGACGCCCCTGCCAGTCATTGGGGTGCCAGTCAAGTCAAGCAATTCCATTGATGGCTGGGACTCGGTTCTGTCAATCCTCCAAATGCCCTCCGGCGTTCCTGTTGCGACCGTCGCTCTCAACGGTGCCGCCAATGCGGGAATCCTCGCTGCACAGATTATCGGCAGCCATGATGCAGAGGTGCGCCAGCGAATCGTCGGCTATAAAAATGGCCTGCGTGACGCAGTGCTCGAGAAAGTAAGAATCTTTGAATCAAAAGGCTCATCCGCTGGCCATGAGGGTTCGTCATGAATGCCCGTTTCATCGGTTTTCTCATCCTCTTTCTCTGCAGCCTCTTTTTGACTGCATTCTCTGGCCTGTCTGCCCAGCAATTCTCAACATTCCCCATTTGTGGGGTTGAGGGTGCAGCTTGGCGCCATGCTTTGGGTCAACCACCTTTATTGAACCGCAATGAGGAGGTCTACCGCATTCCGGTAGCGGTACATATCGTTTGGAAAGAGGAGGCAGAAAACCTCACAGATCGGCAGGTGCGCGCCCAGATTGATGCCCTGAATGCTGATTTTCGGATGCAAAACGCCTCTGCCCGGTTTCTCCCGGAGCCATTCGCCGCTCTGGCCTCAGATGCCCGTATCGAGTTTTGCCTGCTCTCCGCCAATCCCGACGGCTCCCCCGCTACTGGCATTACCCGCACCAACACTCTGATTCCAAACATTGGCGATGCCCGAGCTCCCGATGGCAGGAGAATCCTTTGCGACGATGCCCTCGGCGGGAAAACCCCATATGATACCCGCTCAATTCTCAATATATACGTCTGCGACCTTTCCTTCCTTGGCATTGTGCCGGCAGCCATCGAGCCTGCGCTCCTGCACACTCCTGAAGACGTCATCATTCTCAACTACAGGGCATTCTCCACCATCAACACCACCCCTCCGTATCATCTGGGCACCACACTGACCCATGAAGTAGGCCACTATCTCGGCCTCGCTCACCCCTGGGGCATCAACCCCTCCAATTGCGCCGAAGATGACGGCATTGCAGATACGCCCCCTCAGGGCCGCACCTACCTCGGATTCTGCCCGGCCACCCCAACTTTTTCCTGCGGCAGCAGCGACATGTACATGAATTTCATGAACTTCACCGATGATGCCTGCCTGTCAGCCTTCACCTCTGGTCAGGTAGAGGCCATGCGCCACTTCCTCCGCACCATCCGCCCGGCACTGCTCACTACTCCTATCCTCTGCTCCTCACCACCCACCCCTCCACGCACCCTGTCAAGAGACCAGGTTCACCTGTTTCCCAACCCTGCCCGTGATCGCCTCAACCTCGAAATTAATATTGAGCCGTCTATCCTCATCCACTGGCACATCACAAACCTCACTGGCTCATTCATCACCTCCGGCACCCGCACGGCCGGTGAGTACCGCCCCCTCTTCATCAACCCCCTTGCCCGCGGTTGGTATACCCTTCATCTCACCACCGGGCAAGATACCCCGCTTATTATCCCATTTCTCAAGCTCTAGCTTATGACCTCCGCTTCTGTATCGAAGCTGGATCATCCAGAAGCCAGTAAAGAGGCGTTAATCCTTTGGGAGCTTTATTTTCAGTTGTATTTGCTGGAGGTCTGGTGTTGTGCTCTGGTATCTTATATTTCGCAGCAATTGGGGGGATTGAGATTTTCAGGGCGTAAAAAAGATGGCGCTACGCGGTAGCTCAGGCATTCCCCCAGATCTATTTCTAAGAAGATGCCGCTGCACTGAAGTTGATTGAACCGCCCGCGACTCTATCCGCCATATGTTTCTGCCTTAAACCGGAAGCCATAGTGGTCGGACGGCCTGAACTGGTCGGACGACTATAGTGGTCCGACCACTATAGTCGTCCGACCAGTTCAGGCGTTACTGTCTGATGATTTCGACGATTTCGACGCGGCGCTCTCGGGAGGCGGGGGTGCTATAGATGGAGCCGGTGCGGTCGCTGAGGGCGTCGCTGACGGTGGGGGCGGCCTGCTCTTCGCCGAAGGAGCGGCGGGAGAGGGTGAGCTGGCCAGAGGTGAGGAATGGGGCGAGGGCGCCGTTTTTCCAGGTGGTAAAATGGTTGATGAGGCTGGCTACCCGGCGCTCGCCGAGGGTTCGGTTGTAGGCAGACTGTGCCCGCGGGCTGGTGAATCCCTTGATGAAAATTTCGATGGTTTCACCTCCCTCTAGTCGGGAGTAGAGGATCTCGGAAAATGCACTCAGCAGGGTGTTTCCGCGTTTGACCTCATCTTCGAAGAAGGCCTCGGCTTGTCGGACGGCCATTGATTCTCCTGGAGGATACGCAGAGGCCAGAGAATCAAGGAAGACTGGCTTTTTTGAATAATAGGCCTCAAAGGTCTCGGGATATGTGAGGCGGGTGGTTGTTTTGCGGGACCGCGGATCGGGCTGGTCGTTGTCAAAATAGAGCCTGAGGGGCAGGAAATCTTCAAGCGTGGAGGGCTCCGAGGACTTTGCGAGAAGGGTGTCAGGAGGAGTGAGCTGGGCGAGAGAGTCGGTCACAAGGGGAGTGGAGGGAGCAAGGGTGTCAGGCTGTGGGGGTGAGAATGACGCGGTGTAAATGTCGTTGCAGCAGGTTTTATTGTCTTCATTCAGGTAGAAAGAACCCGGCCGATTGGACGCAAAGTAGGCGAAAAGGCTGTCAACGGGGGTGTAGTCCAGATCGTTGTAGCTCCCATTCAGAGGATAGGGGAGGTGCGTCGCAACAGTATCTTTCGGAGGCCAGGATATTGCGTAGATATCGAATCCACCCATGCCGGGATGACCGTCAGAGCTGAAATAGAGGGTTTGAGAATGGGTATCGAAGAATGGTGTTACCTCATCAGACGGGGTGTTGAAAAATGGAAGAGGTGTAGGGTCGGAAAAAATTCCTTGACTATCGCGCGTGCAATACCAAATGTCATACCCTCCAGCACCGCCTGGCCTGTTGCTGCCGAAAAAGAGCAACTCTCGTCCCGTCGCCAACTCTGTGCCGGATGCTGGCTGTGTGGTGGACCAACCCGCGTTATTGATACCTTCGCGAAGAGGCTTGGCCGGATACCAGCGGCGTGAGTCCCTTTTGGTGCGCTCATACAAATCACAGCGAATGGAGACAGATGTGGAAAACGTGCATCTCGCAAAATACTGTCGGCTCCTGTCTTCTGAAAAAGCCAGATGAGCGGTGTGTTTGTCGTCGGCGTTCAGACCCTGTCGCACAGTGGTGGGTCGCCTTCTGCCAGGCAGATGCATCATGGTTTGGGTCAACCGGCGAGGAGGATCGTGGTCATCGTCGCGGAATTTGAAGCGATAGGAGGAAAAATAGAGAGTATCTCCGCTTAGAAATGGGCCGAAATCCGAGAACTCTGAATTGATCTCTGGCCCGGGATGGCTGATGACCACAGCTGCGGAGTCGGCCATCCGCTCCAGCGCCCAACGACATTGTTCAATCAAAGCTGATGCGTCCGGTCGGGCAGAATTCTCAAACCACTGAATGGCCTTGTCATACTGGCCCTTTGCCCGCCATGCTTCTGCAGCTAGCAGAGCTGCCTCCCCGCGATATGGTTCGAGGTCAACCTCGGATGATGCATACAGAGCTTCCGCCCATTCTAGGGCAAGATCATATGAGTGAAATGCCATGGCCGCACGAATGGCTTTCAGTCTGGCTGTGGGTGCTTCCCGCATTTGGAGGGCACTTTGATAAGCATAGAGCGCCGCTCCCCAATCGCCTCCCTCAGAGGCTTTGTCCCCATATTTAATATAAGAACCAAAGGTCTGCCCCGAAACCCTGAAGCCCACATACAAGAACAAAATGCATATTAGGCAGATTTTCAGATTCATCAACTGGGCATTTCACAAGTAAATTCAAAGGAGAGTACGCAACAAAATTGATTCAGTGGCTATAAATCCCAAAGCAAGAATCAAACAAAACCTCCAAAGCGGAACACCACGGCTCTGCTCTCCGATCATCACCGTCAGACTGGTTTCGGCCATTCCGTCGGTCATGACCACCAGAGGGCCTGCGAGCTCTGTAAGTTCGGAAAGCGTGTAGCAAGACAGGTTGGACTCACGCCGATCGTAATTCAGGGCTAATATCTGGCTGGTCGTATCTCCACTTACTGAAGAGAGATCAAAAAATCCAGCAATGTTGACCTCCTCGTCAAGGTTCAGAAGAATGTACTCGCCACTTGTGCGGACACCGGGAATCAGCTCCTTTCCTTCTCCCTTCAGCGTAAACACAGGCTCACCGACACCGCTTGTCACGGGAAGTCGGATATCCAGATCCCGTCCCACGAAGTAGGCAATCTGGCGGTCATTCCCAGAGGAAATGGCCATTTTATAAAGCATGGGAACGAAAATTTCAGCATCTCTCACCAGCGAGTTATACTGCTTTGCCAACGGGGCCGCACATACATAGAGGTGCCCTTGACGAAAGGGGTATTTGGCTAAATAGGCATCTCCGTTTCGGTAGGAGATAAGAGGCTCTGCCGAGGATGCGGCTCCGCTTGAGAATCGGAAATTGGCGGTGGTTGAAGGCAGTCGGAAATTGGCTGCATTATTTTCGTAGACATCATCAAACACAAATTCATCGGTATTGATTGAACGGGCTTCGGACTGTGCATCGACCCGGGGCAGCATTTGGTCGGCACCCAGCATAGGCAAAAAGGCATTGTAAGATTCGAGACTTGCCTCCGGCGATGGAAACAGGAGCAGATTGCCGCCAGCAGCAACATAGGTGCGAAGCCCGGAGGCAAGACCTGAGGAAATGTCGACAAGGTCACTGACAATGATCAGCTCATAGTTGCCCATGGAACTATACGTGATTGCCTGTTTGGGCTGGTGTGTCACCCTAAAAATACCAGCTCCCGACAGGGCTGCATCCGGAAATTTGTCCTGACGCCCCTCATCAATTACCAATACATCAATAAACTCGGGCACCTCAAACGAAAATCGGTACACATCATCAAAACGAACCGGGTAATCAGTTAGTCTGAGCTCCGCCTGTTGCCAGCCAGTGCGATTTACAGACAAATTGATGGTGTCGGTCAGACTGGCTCCAGGTTCAATGCTCAGAGTGCCGACAGGCTTCTCTTGCCCATCATACTCAATAGCCAATCTGACATTCTCAGCCCGTTCACTCGAGTGGTTGGTCACCTGCACCATCAGCGCCGCGGATTGGCCGGCCATCTGGACAGGAGCCATAAACCAGGCAGAATCGATACTGATATTCTTCTCCTGGACCGCCTGAAGAGGAATGAAGTTCAGCTGGAGGGTTGTATCTTCATATTGGACAATGTCAGTTACCGATTTTTGAAAGTCTGAGATGATATATGCCACCCGCTTTTCAGCATCACTGCCGGAGAGAGCCTGTTTTTGCCGCGCCACAATCTGGCTGAGTGGTCTGACAGCCGGACTGATGGCTATGTCATCAATCAAGACCAGCGCCTCATCACGGCTGACCAGATATTGCTGGCGCCCCTCAAGATCGTTGGTCAGAACTTGAAATTGATCATTCGGTGCGAAGGCACTGACAATCTCTCTGGCGCTCGTTCGCGCTTTTGCAATCAGTGGGGCATCTTCACTCAAGGCTTCCATGCTGAATGAGTTGTCAATATACACACTGACCGCAGCGGTACCGGTGGTTACTGAACCGGTGCCGGGCAAAAAGGGATGTGCAAACGCAAATACCAGTGCTGCAAGCGCCAGCAGGCGCATGGCCAGAACCAGTAGATGCTTTAGCTTGCGCTGTGCACTCTGTTCATCCTTAATTTCTCTGAGAAACCTCACCGAAGTGAAGTACACCTTCCGAAACCTGCGGAAATAGAACAAGTGGATGAGAATGGGAACGGCAAGAGTCCCAAGGGCCACCAAAAAGCCGGGGAAAAGAAATTCCATATAGGGTTTTAATTCTTGGTCTACAGAACCAACGCCTCCAATTTCATGAGAGTTGCGTTTGGAACGTTGAAATTAACAAAAAAGAAGCCGTTCCAATTTCTGACTTGATATCTACAGGACCAGATTGGCTGGATTTTATAATCCAGGACCTATCCCTGCCACCCGGAGAAACAATTCTCTGTCATTTGAATCCCGGTTTCCGAACTGTTGAATAGACCCCACGAGCGAATGAATTTCAAATACACAAATACCTTGCAAACCATCCATGTGAGTTAATCTTTGGTTCACAAACAGTCCTAAAGTTTCCAGTAATGCTTAACCATCATTTTACAAACGGCTCTCAAATTCATAAAAGGTTAAACTAAGATTGAAAATAGGTTCACATGCAACATGCACTTTTGCACCAATGAAACGCCAAACTCAATCTTTTCTTCACAAAAATTTAATTCCAATGAAGAAGTTCATGTTTTTCCTTGCAGGACTGGTAAGTCTTTCAGTTGTTTTTCTTACCTCTTGCGACGGCGATGACGAGCCAGACACGATTATTGAAGATCCGTGCGCAAACGTGACTTGCGCTGCAGGTGAAGTATGTGCAAGTGGAACTTGTATTGATACGACGAGTGCTCCGGTTGATGTGATTGTGGTAACCTCAAATATTTCCGAAAACACGACTTGGACAGCAGGTAAAACCTATGTGCTCGGTGGTCGGATTTCCGTTCTTGAAGGTGCTACACTGAGCATCGAGCCAGGTGTAGTTATCAAAGGCCAAGCTGGTACCGGCGCGAATGCAACTGCTCTCCTTGTAGCTCGTGGTGGCATGCTGATGGCTGAAGGAACTGCCGAATTGCCAATTATCTTTACTTCAATTGCTGACGAAATCACACCTGCGGACGTTGCTGCCGGTAATTATCAGAGCCCAAACCTCGAGCCTACTGTAAATGGCTTGTGGGGTGGTGTGATTGTTTGCGGACGTGCCCCAATCTCAGCTTCCAACTCTTCTGGAGATGTTAATCAGGTACAAATTGAAGGTATTCCTACATCTGATGCCAATGGCTTGTATGGTGGCGATCAGCCAGATGATAACTCTGGTGTCATCAGATACATTTCTATCCGTCATGGTGGTACCAACATTGGTGCTGGAAACGAAATCAACGGTCTGACACTTGGTGGTGTAGGATCAGGAACAGTCATAGAAAATGTAGAGGTCGTTGCCAATCAGGATGATGGTGTTGAGTGGTTCGGTGGAACAGTCAATGTCAGCAATGTAGTTGTCTGGAATGCTGGAGATGATGCCATCGATACTGACCAGTCATGGGCCGGAACACTTGATAACTTTGTAGTTGTCACTCCCGCAGGTCACTGCTTTGAGCTCGATGGTCCTGAAGGTTCTTACGAAGCAGGCCATGTCATTCAGAATGGTACAATCATCGCTTCTAATTCCGACCAAATTTCACAGGATCTCATCAACGTTGACAACAACTCAATCGTTGATCTCCGCAATCTTACGTTCCTGGGCATTTATTCAGATCCTGCATCTGATGCATATCAGCGAATCAATCGCGTAACTGCTGCCGGGGTAACCTTTACAGATATCCTTCTCGATGTTGATCCTGCTTCACTTGCAAACTACGTAAACGGAGCTGTACCTGCAGGTGTTTCTGCCGGCAATACCCTGAAAGCTGATGTGTCAGGCATGACCTGGACCTGGGCTTCTCAGGCTGGAGGTCTTGACGGTCTCTAAAAACCGATTCTGATATTCGACCCTGAAAACTGCCACTCTTCCTTTTTCAGCCGTGCTGACTTCGGGAGAGTGGCACTTTCATTCTCTTACTTTTCTTATCTGCTTATTCCACCCGGAGGCTCCCTCCTTCTCAGTGCTTCCTTCAATACACTCGCAGTGAAACTCTATCTCACCCTTCTCCTTTCAGTTTGCTCCGCTATTGCTTTCGCTCAAACAGGCACAATCAGGGGTACCATCCTCGAAGATGAAACAGGGATGACTGTCATCGGTGCCAACGTGCTGGTCGAACAGCTCGGGACCGGAACGACCACTGACCTCGATGGACAATTCTCATTGAACCTCGACCCCGGAACATACAATCTGAAAATTACCTACATCGGTTTTCAAGCTGTAAATATACAGGACTTAGAGGTAAGTGGCGGAGGGGTTTCTGTGTTGGAAGACATCCGACTCAAAGAGGAGAATCTGCAACTCTCAGAGGTCGTCGTGACAGCCAAAGCGATGCGGAATACCGAAACGGCGCTCCTGACCATAAAACGCAAGGCGCCGGCCATGATGGATGGTATTTCGTCTTCCCGTATGGCGCTTATTGGAGATGCCACCGCTGTTGAGGCGGCAAAGCGTGTGACCGGTGTCTCCATTGAGGGCGGTAAATATGTCTATATCAGAGGTCTTGGCGACCGCTATGCCAAAACAACGCTGAATGGAATTGAAATTCCTGGCCTCGACCCGGACCGGAACACGCTGCAAATGGATATTTTTCCGACGAATCTCATAGACAACATCATTATCAGCAAAAACTTCACTGCGGATATGCCTGCAGATTTTTCAGGCGGGTTGCTCAATGTGGAAACAAAAGCATTCCCGGAAGAGAAAATCGTAAAGGCTTCTGTGAGCATGAGTATCAACCCTAGCATGCACTTTCAGCCTGATTATCTGACTTATAACGGTGGTGCGACAGATTTTCTCGGCTTTGATGATGGTACACGGGCGATCCCGGATATCGCTCGCCAGTCGGTTGTTCCAACCCCTGTGAGTGGAGCATCAAATCAGCAAGTCACGGATTTTGTCAGGAGTTTTAACCCTGAACTCGGTACCAGCCGGCAAACAAGTTTTGCAGATTACAGCGCTGGCGTTTCCCTTGGGAACCAAATTGACCTGGGAAATGGTGACGGGTCTGGCAGCTCTCCGAAACTCGGCTATATATTTTCTCTCGCGTACAAAAGCAGTCAGACATTTTATGATGATGTTGAGTATGGAGAATGGCAAAGAAGTCCTGATCAATCCCAAAATGACTTGATTTATGCAGTCGTACAGGATGGGGAACTCGGAGAGCGAAATGTCCTGATCGGGGCTCTTGGAGGACTCGCTTATAAAACTCAACGGACAAAAATCAGGCTGACTGCCATGCATCTCCAAAATGGTGAATCACGGGCTGGCAAGTTTTTTATTGATGACAATGGAGAGGCCATTGGAAAGTCAGGCTACTTTGCATCTTCTGATAACCTGGAATACAACCAGCGTGCCCTGTCTAATCTCATGATCAATGGAACAACAATCAATGAAGCAGGAAATTGGGAGGTCGATTGGAAAGCCGGAGCAACCCTTTCTGTCGTAGAGGATCCGGATCTTCGCAAAACTGCATTTTCCCTCGAACGCCTGGATACGCTCTTCAGCTCGGGAGCTGGTGGGAACCCAACCCGCATCTGGCGTTCTTTGGATGAGGTAAATGCAACGGCAAAAATTGACCTGACAAGGAAATATCAGTTCAACGGTGAAAACGCAAACCTGAAGTTCGGGCTTTCCCACACATACAAGGACCGGAACTATGAAATCTTGTTTTTTGACATGCAATTCTTTGGCACTCAGGACTGGCCTGTCATTGACCCAAATGTAGTCCTGGACCCTGTCAATATTTTCCCCAATTCCCCCAATAGCTTGTACTACCAATCCGGAAATAACGATCCCAATCCCAATGCCTATTCTTCAAACGTCCACAACACGGGTATGTATGTGTCGAATGAATTCATGCCGGCACCCGAGTTGAAGGCAATTGTTGGAGTCCGGGCCGAAAATTACATCCAGCGCCATACTGGTCGTGATCAGGCATGGGCCAGTGGCAATGAAATTGATGGTCGTAATCTCGACAATGAGAAGGTGCTTGAATCACTTGATTTTTTCCCCTCTGTCAATTTGATTTTCGCAGTCAATGAAAGCCAGAATATTCGTGCTGCATTCTCTCGCACCATCGCCCGTCCATCATTCAAGGAATTATCTTTCGCCCAAATTCTTGACCCAGTTACCAACCGGATTTTCAATGGCAGTCTGTTTCCATATAGCGATTGGAGCGGTGAGCTCATCGAGACCCGTATCACAAATCTTGATTTGCGTTGGGAATACTTCATGGAGGGCGGTCAGATATTTTCTGTCAGTGGATTTTTCAAGTCCTTTCAGGACCCAATCGAGCTTGTTCGCATCCCTGAGCAACAAACCAGCACAGAATTTCAGCCCCGAAACGTCGGAAACGGACGACTCTACGGTTTTGAATTTGAGTTCCGCAGAAATCTTTCATTCTTGAGCCCTGCGCTTGAAAAATTCAGCGTAGGCGGCAATGTCACCCTCGTACAGTCTTTTATTGATATGTCAGAGGGGGAATTCGAGTCTCGTCAAAACTATGAACGGGATGGTGAGACGGTTGAAAGTGAACGTGAAATGGCCGGACAGGCCCCGTATGTCATTAATGCTTCTCTGACGTACAGCAATCCGGAGGCTGGCTGGGATGCTGGTATTTTTTACAACGTTAAGGGGCAGACCCTCGAAATTGTTGGTATCGGGCTGTATTCTGATATTTTTTATCAGCCCTTTCATAACCTCAGCCTGAGTGTCAATAAGCGATTAGGTTCAAATGGACAGACCTCACTTGATTTCAAAGTGTCTAATCTTCTCAACGATGTCCGTGAAAGTCTCTACCAGTCATTTGAGGCAGATCCTCAGGTTTTTACCCGGTTTAGTCCCGGGATGTCAATAAGTGTCGGGCTGAGCCACCGATTTTGAGAAATCGGGTCGAGGCAGTACGGCAGGTTCGTAAACATCAGGAATTTGATCCTGAACATGCCCATTTCATGCAGATTTGGATGGAGGATTTCAGTACCTACATATGATGGCATGATTTTCTTTGGTTCCTGCGTCAGAGCTGCGCTGATTTTGTATTTTGGCGAGGCATTTTGGAGACGTTCAGTTGTCGGGTACGAGCAGTGAATGATTGAACGAAAAAACAGGTGAATGGAGTTTTCAGAAATTGTCATGTGGCTGGGGTTTTTCCTCGCAGCTTTCTCAGTAGTGGGCAACGATGTGATTCAGACCCTTGGCACCTTTCTGACTTCCAATGAACAACGTGTCAGCTGGTATGTGCTGTGGCTCTATGCGGCGTGTATCCTTGGCTTTGCCCTGTTTGCAGGCCACCAAGCTGGCGATATTTCCTACGGTAGGCTGGAGAAGTTTCAGGCGGGGCTGCAAACGCTCCAGTATGAGTGGTATTATCTCTTGCCTCCGGTTGTTCTGCTGATCATCACCCGAATGGGTATTCCGGTCAGTACCACATTTATGATTCTCACCCTTTTTTCTCTGAGCAATGTGCCTGATGATGTCTCGGTGATGGTGAGCAGCATCTTTGATTCCAGTACCAAGCTGGGCGGTATGATCGAAAAGTCGCTTTTGGGCTATGCTGTGGCATTTGTCGCTGCCGTCGGCATCTATATGGTAATCTCCAGGCTGACAGAGCGTTTTTTCATCAGCAACGAGGTCAAACCTCAAAACATGTGGTGGTGGACTGTCCTCCAATGGCTGACCACCGGTTTTTTGTGGTACCAGTGGCTCACCCAGGACCTCGCCAATATTTATGTTTATCTGCGGGGAGGAAATACCCTTTCGACCGGACAGTTTCTGATTTCTGTACTTATCCTTTTAGGACTGCTGGCATTGATCTTTTATTCCAGAGGTGGTGCTGTTCAGGAGGTGGTCAGGCGGAAGACTAATACCGTTGACATTCGCTCGGCAACATTCATCGACTTTATCTATGGGATAGTGCTCTATATTTTCAAGTACGATAATTTCATGGGTATGACCTATCAATTTCCATGGACCGGCAATTTGCCGATGAGCACAACCTGGGTTTTCGTCGGTTTACTTGCTGGCCGTGAATTGGCAATCAGGTGGAGGCTCGAGCAGAAAATCACACCGAAAGTATGGAAGGATGTCACCGGTGACCTCGGCAAGGTTATGCTGGGACTGGCGGTCAGCGTGGTGCTGGTGTTTGCCATCAAGTTGCTGAGCTGACGGGCTTTTCAAGTGCCTGATTGTTGCCAGCCAATACCTCGCTGATGAGGAATGCTGACATTGCATGATCCTCAAACGTTAACCCGATTCTGTTGTTGGTTAGTTGTACCAGAGCCATGAATATGGGCCATAATTCTGACTCCGTGAGTTGGGTCTTCCGGAAAGCCCTGATGAGTTTTTTGTTGTCGTCCCGCCATTTCAGCAGCCAGTCCAGCTGGTCATCCAATTCTGTAATCTGAAGTTGCAGCCAGGTATCGAGGATGAAATGGTCGAATACCTCTTTTTTTTCCTCTGAGTATTGCTTGAGTTTCTGTGCGGACAGAAGCTTGTTATGTTCTAATGGTTCCGGTGTATCACAATCGACTGGGTGAGTCCTGCCACTGCGGCTGAGTTGGCGAAAAAACCGAGCTGCGTCAGGCGTGTTGATTCCCATGGCAGCAACAAATCCAAGCTGCAGCTGAATGGCCAGATGAAACTCAGGCTTGTATATGCTGTGGAAGGATTCCTTTGTAATCTGTCGGAGGGTCACCAAAGACGACAGTCCAAAATGAGCCTCTGCAATTGGCAGACCGGCCTCTCCACCGAAATGAATTCGGTCCGGTATATAAGGTATAAAATACAAAGAATTATCCGGGAACCACCCTTGCTGCTCTTCCGTGCGTGAAGAGGGACGAGTCTCAAAATACTGCCTGAAGTGCTCCTCGAGGTTGGGCCGGACAATCTGTTGCAGTAGATTGTGCTCACCGAGAATGCGCAAACGGATATGAGGACCCTTCTCCTTACTGCGCAGGAAGAAAAAAGAGTCGGCAATTTCTGTACGGATCAGCGTTTGGGCAAATGGCCAAACGGCTTTTTCCAGAAACTCATTCTCAGGGTCAGCATAAAATAAATGGACACTGAGACAATACCGCTCTTTTTTCGCCATGAGTCTGCGTTCTTTCGATTCTCGACTTCGAAATCTCCCGAATCCCTGCGCTGAGTGTCCTGAGGAGCTTGCTTTTCGATCGGTTTACTGAGAAGAATTGCAGCAAATTTCCAGCCAAAAAGAAATGCGCCGGAGGATTCCTCCGGCGCATTTTATGAAAGGTCCTGATTGTGAATGTCAGGGGAAGAAGATAATTTCTTCTTTATTTTTTATCATCGACTTCTTCGAATTCGACGTCCGTGACATCTTCAGCGTCTGAGCCCTTTTGTGTATCGGCAGAGCCTCCTTCAGCCTGACCGGCTTCCTGGCTGGCCTGATACATTTCCTGACTCGCAGCCTGCCAGGCAGTATTGAGTTTTTCTGTGGCAGCATCAATCTTGTCAACATCCTGGGCCTTATGGGCTTCCTTGAGCTCTTCAAGGGCAGTCTGAATCGGAGCCTTCTTTTCTTCGGGCACCTTATCCCCAAATTCGCTCAGTTGCTTCTCTGTTTGGAAAATCAGAGAGTCAGCAGCATTGAGCTTGTCGACTTGCTCCTTGGCTTTGCGATCCGTTTCAGCGTTTGCTTCAGCCTCTGCCTTCATGCGTGCAATCTCTTCCTTGCTCAACCCGGTAGAGGCCTCAATCCGGATGGACTGCTCCTTGCCAGTTCCTTTGTCTTTGGCAGACACATTCAGGATGCCATTTGCATCAATGTCGAATGATACTTCGATCTGGGGCATACCGCGCGGTGCAGGTGGAATACCGTCGAGAATGAACCGGCCTACTGCACGGTTGTCCTTCGCCATCGGGCGTTCACCCTGCAGTACATGAATTTCTACAGACGGCTGATTGTCAGCAGCAGTTGAGTAGACTTTAGATTTCTTCGTCGGAATGGTCGAGTTTGACTCGATGATGACATCATATACTCCCCCCATGGTTTCGATGCCGAGGGAGAGTGGTGTGACATCAAGCAGAAGCACATCCTGCACATCACCGCTCAATACGCCACCCTGTATTGAGGCACCAATCGCAACTACCTCATCAGGATTGACACCCCGGTTTGGTTTCTTTCCGAAAAACTTCTCTACTTCCTCCTGAATTTTCGGAATTCTCGTAGAGCCTCCCACAAGGATAACTTCATGAATTTCATCTTTGCTCAGAGCAGCGTCCTTCATCGCCTGGCGACAGGGCTCAAGCGTCCGCTGGATAAGTTCATCAGCAAGCTGTTCGAATTTAGAGCGGGTCAGCTTCAAAACAAGGTGCTTTGGCACACCATCTACAGCTGTGATGTAGGGCAGATTGATTTCAGTTTCAGACGAAGAAGACAATTCAATTTTCGCCTTTTCTGCAGCATCTTTCAAACGCTGCAACGCCATCGGGTCCTTTCGCAGATCCATGTTTTCCTGAGCCTTGAAGGTCTCAGCCAGATGGTCAATGATTACCCTGTCAAAGTCGTCACCACCAAGGTGTGTGTCACCGTTGGTTGACTTCACTTCAAAGACGCCTTCACCAAGTTCAAGAATGGAAATATCGAAAGTGCCTCCTCCGAGGTCAAATACAGCGATGGTGGAATCTTGGTTGCGTTTGTCCAATCCGTATGCCAATGCTGCGGCAGTCGGCTCATTAATGATTCGCTTCACCTTCAGACCGGCAATTTCTCCCGCCTCCTTGGTGGCCTGCCGCTGTGAATCGTTAAAGTACGCAGGTACAGTAATCACAGCTTCGGTGACTTCCTGTCCGAGGAAATCTTCTGCTGTTTTCTTCATTTTCTGCAACACCATCGCAGAAATTTCTTGCGGAGTGTATTTGCGGCCGTCAATGTCTACCCTGATGGTGTCATTGTCGCCCTTTTCCACTTTGTAGGAGGTCCGCCCAACCTCTCCGGACATTTCGCTGAAGCGCGTTCCCATGAAACGCTTGATCGATGAGATGGTGCGCTCAGGATTGGTAATGGCCTGGCGCTTCGCCGGGTCTCCGACTTTCCGTTCACCATTGTCCATAAAGGCTACAATGGAAGGCGTGGTTCTTTTTCCCTCGTCATTCGGAATGACAACAGGTTCGTTGCCTTCCATCACTGCGACACAGGAGTTGGTGGTTCCAAGATCTATTCCGATAATCTTACTCATTGGATATTCAGGTTTGGTTTGACAATATGCTTGAATTCCTTTTCACCCATCTCAATTAACATACCAATGCCCAAATCCTGACATTATGCACAGCAAATCCCTCAAATAACCCCAATGAGCCTGACAAAAAGGCAGAATCCCCCCGTTTTTTGTCACCCTACCCCTCTAAACTGGTCGGACCACTATAGTCGTCGGACCACTATAGTGGTCCTACCAGTTTTCCGAGCGGTGCTGCAGTACAGGGGATAATCTCGCGGGCACTGGTTTGGATTGCGCGAATTAGGGGGCGGGTATGGTCTGCTTAAAAGGAGAAACCGAGATTTTTGGTGTACTGACCAAATCTCAGTGAATCAAGGGAAGTGGCATCGGTTTCAAAAGCATTGTCTTCCAATACATAGCGTGAGGAAAAAATACCGACTGCCTGATCACCTTCGAGATTGGTGTAAACCGGAATGGTCTCTGCACTGGTCAGGCCACTATTGATGTTGAATAGCTCGAGATACTCTTCGAGCTCAAAACCGTAGGCATTGATGTTGAAGCCGACATAGTCTTCCTGGGGGAGGGTACGCACAGGGCCAGGGGCAAGGGCATTGCCAAGTGCCTGATAGAAACCGGAAAGGTCGACCTGCCTTTGAATGTCGGTCGCATTGTCATCGCTTTTGATGCCGGAAATAATTTTCCACAGGAATAATTTCTCCTCAAACTGGCCCTGGGCATTTTGCTCGAGGTATACAAATCTGACAAAGACGTCGAAGAGTCTTGCTTGTTCTGGAAATTCCCAGCGCAGATTGGCGGTTTTTGTCAATACGAGCTTCGAAAAATTGCTGTTCGGTTGTCGCACTGACACATTGCCGATGGTTCGGGTGGTGGCAGTAACGAGGGGAAGGTTCTGGCCACGGTCAACTGATAAGCGGTATTCTCTGTTTGCTAAAAGAGAATCCGAACCCTCGAGTTTTAGTTTATACAGGTAATTTGGAGAGGAGGCAAAGGTGCCGGGCTCTCTGGGGTAGCCCTCATCTTCTCCATTGACCCGCTCAAAGGTGTGGGTGGTGCCGCTCGCTACATCTTCAAGTTGTACGATAACGTTGGTATAGTAGAGAGAATCAGGGATTTGTGCGATGTCAAAAGCACTGGTACTCTCGTCCAGGAATGCTTTTTCTACCCTGACATAGTGAGCTGAATCCTGAACCGATAGAAACCCATATACCACCGGGATGTCCTTATATGGCTCGTAGGGATTCAGGTCATTGTCGCAAGAAATGATGGTGAGGATTGTCGCCGCCATCAAGAGAGAAAGGAGGAGTCTGTTCATGGCCCAAAAGTACTTGATTTTGGCGAGATTTTTTCAGTCTGATGAGTCGCCAGCCGCGCAAAGTCAGTTTTGACAGCCACCGACATTCCTCGTATCTTTGCATCATCACTCTGAAAATACGCTGCTCAATGTCGGTTCAAAAGGATGTCAAGAGAATCACGACCCATGTGGTCCAGGCCATGAAGTCGCGCGGCGAAAAAATCTCCATGCTGACTGCCTATGACTATTCCATGGCCAAAATTCTGGATGAGGCTGGCATTGATATCCTGCTGGTGGGCGACAGTGCCTCAAACGTCATGGCGGGGCATGAGACGACATTGCCAATTACGCTCGACCAAATGATTTACCACGGAGCATCTGTGGTCAGGGCGGTCAAAAGGGCACTGGTGGTTGTTGATTTGCCTTTTGGCTCGTATCAGGGCAATTCTCGCATAGCCCTTGAGTCTACAATCCGGATTATGAAAGAGACTGGAGCACATGCCGTTAAACTTGAAGGGGGAAAGGATATTGAAGAAAGTGTCAGGCGCATTCTCTCGGCAGGTGTGCCAGTCATGGGGCATTTGGGTCTCACGCCCCAATCCATTTACAAATTTGGCACTTATTCAGTGCGCGCCAGACAAGAGGCAGAAGCAGAGGCTTTGAAGCGTGACGCTTTGCTGCTTCAGGATTTGGGCTGCTTTGCTGTGGTTTTGGAAAAAATCCCTGCCGACCTGGCAAAAGAGGTTTCAGAAATTCTTCACATCCCGACCATCGGAATAGGTGCCGGCTCGGCTACGGATGGTCAGGTACTCGTGACGCATGATTTGCTGGGAATTACCCATGAATTCAAACCGCGTTTTCTCAGGCGATACCTAGAATTGTTTGACGAAATCAAGGGCGCTGTCAACCATTATATTTCTGACGTGCGGTCAGGAGAATTTCCCAATGAGCGGGAACAGTATTAAAAGGATCGGTTGTTGAATCGTTGTGACGGGTTCAATTCATTCTTATGAAAAAAAGAATAGCCATAGTGGTCGGGGTCTTCTTGCTTGCCCTCGGTTTGTATATGGTGAGGACCTATGTCCGCTTCACTGGCGCCAATGTGGCAACCCATCTGCCAGATCCAATCCTGACTATTCCCACCGGCTCTACCTTTGACGTGGTTGTCGACAGCCTGGTCAGCGGCGGGTTTCTGAAAAACGAGTCTTCTTTTAGAGAGCTCGCCGGCTTGAAGGGATTTGGTGACGATGAGGTGCGCCCTGGCATGTACCACATCAAGGCTGGCTGGAGCAATCGCCACCTCCTGAATCACCTGCTTGCAGGTCCTCAGGCCGAAGTGCGTATGGTACTCAATGGTGCCCGATTGCCTGAAGATGTAGCCGCACGTGCCGCTCGCTATCTTGAAATCGATTCAACCGACATTCTCACCCTCATCACAAACGCAGAAGTTCTTGAAAAATATGGAATTGAGCCAATTGAGCTCATGTGCACCTTTATTCCCAATTCCTATCATTTTTTTTGGACCACCTCAGCTGAGGGATTTCTCAAGCGTATGATTCGCGAGCGCGACAACTTTTGGTCGCGTGAGAATCGCCGCGGAAATGCTGAGCGCATCGGGCTCACACCTTGTGAAGTGATGACCCTTGCCTCTATCGTGGAGAAAGAGACCCTGGTTTCTTCCGAGCGGCCGAGGGTGGCTGGTTTGTATATCAACAGGCTCAAAAAAGGCATGCGGCTCCAGGCAGATCCGACAGCTGTTTTTGCGACTCGAGATTTTGCAGCGCGCAGGGTTTTGAACAGGCATATTTCGTTTGACTCTCCCTACAACACCTACCTCTATCCTGGCCTCCCTCCGGGGCCTATTTGCATGCCCTCCATCCAGTCAATTGATGCCGTCCTCAATGCCGAGCAGCATGATTACCTGTTTATGTGCGCCAAACCCGGGAACAGCGGGCTGCATGCTTTCGCTAAAAATCACCGCGCCCACTCGCGCAATGCCGCAAAATACAGGGCATGGCTGAACAGCCAGGGTATCCGTTGATACTTATTGTACCGGCGGGGTGGGATAATCATCATACCGCTCCAGTTTCATCTGCATCGGGTTTGTGTTGTATTTGGCATTGCCAAGAAAAATCATAGCATTTGAGCCGTACTGAAGGCGATAGCCATACAGCCGGTCGGCTTCGTCGGCATAGATGATTTCAATGGTCTCGTTTCCAAAAGCCCACTGCCCCGTGCGCTCTGTCGTTCCGTAATGGCCGGAGGAGAGCGTTCCATCATCCTTGAATTCCATCCAGAATCCCACACAATCCGGATCCGCCCCGATGGTTTCATTCACTTTTGCCATCTTGCCGGTGCAATGCCAAACCCCATTGGCCAGGAATCCTGAAGGAGACGCTTTATGAATCACCTGGCCATCTTCGCTCACCTCCGTTTCTGGTTGAGGCCTCGGCAGGGTAAAAGATGCGGCATTAGCGGGCAAATTTGATTGAGCGCCGGAGACGCCATCCGGTGATTCAGCCTGAGAGGGATTTCCTGATGGCTGGCACGCGATGAGAGAGGTCATGGTGATTGTGAACACCAACAATTTGAAGCGCTGCATGGCAAAATTTTTTACTTTAGATGAGAATGATACCCTTCAACGCTCAAATGTACACATTTGCTCCGATGATGACACAGGCGCAGAGGTTTGAATTTACAAGGATGGAACCCGCATGACAGACCAAATTACAGATTGGTTTTCCCAGCACATCGTGCATGGGGCTTTGCAGTTGGGGTCTCGTATGTCCATCCTTGCAGTGAGTGGCGGTGTAGACTCAATGGTCATGGCGGAGCTCTATCTCAGGAGTGGCTGTCCTGTGGTTCTTGCTCACGTCAACTACCAGCTACGGGGTGAAGAAAGCAACGGGGACGAGGAGTTCGTTCGGGAATGGGCCCGGGAGCGGGGCCTTCCTTTTGAAATGCTGCGCGTTGATGGCCGGCAGGAATTCCAGGCTCAGGGAGAGGGGATTCAGGAGGGTGCCCGGCGGATCAGATACGAGTGGCTTGAAGAAATCAGAAAAAAGCATGATGCCCAATGGATTGCAACAGCCCACCACCTCAATGACTCAGTTGAGACGGCGTTGTTTCATTTGATCAGGGGGTGTGGGCTGAGGGGACTTCATGGGATTCCCTTCAAAAGTGGCTCAATGCTCCGACCTTTGCTGGGGTTTACCAAGGAAGAACTTCTGCAGTGGGCCGCCAGTCATGGGGTATTCTACCGGACAGACAGCTCAAATGAAACACTTGCCTACACTAGGAATCAGATTCGACACACAGTCATTCCACAAATTCAGAATATAAACCCTGATTTTATTAGGTCTGCCGGTCAAACCATAAGCCGGATTCGCGGGGCTGAGCTTCTAATAGATTGGGCCGCAGAGTGGTGGCGCCAGAAAGTGGTACGCAACAGCCCGATTCCAGGTATTCAGGGGTTGCCACTTGACATCCTTCCGGATGACATAGCCTTGCGTAGGGAGATTCTCTACGAACTCTTGCGGCCATTTGGCTTCAACAGCACTCAGATTCATGACCTGACAACCTCAAATGCCCGCACCGGAGCCCGGGCAGAATCTTTCTCCCATGAACTCCAGTTTGATCGCAGATGGCTGAGATGGGCAGAAAAGAGCACCAGAATTGGGAGATTCTCCTGCCGCATAGAGTTGTTGCCCTCTGAAATCGTGCTACCTACGGGGGGAGCCATACTTGCAGCCGCTCAGGATGATACCACCGGAGCATTTTCCGTGACCAATTCAGCCTCTTACGTTTGCGATCTTTCTGCTCAGGCCCTCACATTCCCTCTGATTGTGCGGGGCTGGAGGCCCGGAGATGCATTTTGTCCCTCAGGAATGGGTGGGCATTCCAAGACCCTGAAAAAGTATTTCGCTGACGAAAAGGTGCCACTCCTTGCCAAATATCGCACATGGGTGGTCGTCAATGGAAACGGCGACATCATATGGCTCGTTGGCCACAGGGTCGATGAGCGGTATCTGGCAAAGAGTGGTGAGCCGTCCGTTCGGTTCCAGTATGTGATACCCAAAGAGGAGGGCTCCAAAAGGTGAGAAACCGGAATTACTCGACCCGTTTAATGGTTCCGTCACTGTCAAGAGTGACGATATGAGCCGTGTCGAAACCGGCGGCAAGCACCTTTGTAACGACCTGACGGGCATCAGGAAGATTGTCATATCCCCTCAGGAGCATTATGGTCATATTGCCCTTCTTGATTCGCTCGACAGTGCCCAGACCTTCGACCAGGGCCGGGTTGAAAAACTCCGGTCGCGAATAGGTGGCGAGTCGGACAAGGTATACAGGAGAGCTCGCGGCAGGTGTCTGCGGGGTGGCAGGCTCGGCATCATTACGAGGCTTGGCGCTGGACAGGATAATGTCGCGATTGCGATCAGTAATGGGCTCTTCGACCACGAATGCTGTGCTGAAGCCCAATTCGTTGATGCGATTTTGGATGTCTTCAGCATAGGCTCGGTCGGCGTATATTCCGACCCGGATTTTTTTTGTTCTCCCTTCGGGATTGTTGTAAATGTTACCGAATTCCCGAAGTTGCTCGTATTCTTTGGGATTGACCTCATCGAGATTAAACACTGTTGCGACTTGCACGGAGTATCCGATTCCTGAGTTTGGAGTGGGAGTTTCAACTGCGACCGGTGATGTCCCAGCAGATGGACTGCTGGTGGCAGGGTTGTCTGGGCCACCACCAAGAAACTGCATGGCCACGGTGCCGAGAAGATTTCGGTCTGTCCGGGTTCCGGTAGATACCTTCTTATGAATATTTAGAAACCCCGCTTTGGAGAAAGTCATGGTATAGGTGGTATTTGCGGCAAGAGCCAAGGTATACTGTCCGTTGGCATTGGTGAACACTTCGTACTGTTCTCCGGTCAGATCATTGGCTAGTCTGACAACCACATCCGGCTCACCCCTTGAGGTACGGGTATTCGTGACCAATCCAACAAATCGGTCTTCTTCCCGTTCGAGGGCAATTTCAAATCGGCGGTCGCCGGAGTAGCTCCCTTCATTCAGTGCGAACGAAAAGGGGGCATAGCCCAAACTCCTGATTTCAGCTCTGCATGAGAGGCCCGTGGGAATATGGGCAATCAGAAGGCCATTTTCATCGGTCTCTAAGACCGCCTCTCCGCAAGCTTGCAAATCTACAGTTGCACCGTTTAGAGGCGATTTTGAAAGCGCATCCGTAATGTGAAAAGTCAAGGTTTCGGTGCGGGTACGGAAATGATACAAATCTTCTCCTCCTTTTCCTCCGGGACGATTCGAGGTCAGGTAACCGAAATTTTTCGACGGGTCATAGACAAGGCTCAGGTCATCGTATGAAGAATTGATACCTGTCCCCATATTCGAAATCTGTTTCCATCCCCCATTCTCATAGGCCGCTTTGAACAAATCAAAGCCTCCCAGCCCGAAGTGCCAGTTGGAAGCCAGATACAGAAACTGGCCGTCAAAGTAAGGCGACAATTCATGACCCGGCGTATTGATAACAGGGCCCAGATTTACGGGCGGCGTCCATGAATTATCTGCTCTGGTTGACATAAACAGGTCGAATCCTCCGTATCCATCAGATCGGTCGGAGGCAAAGTACAACGTATTGCCTTGATCTGCAAAGCACGGAAAACCAGTCGAATATCCGGTGCCGTTGTGGGGAAATGGGCGCGCCTCACCCCAGGTGCCGTCGGGTTCGACTCGTGCAATGTAGATACTCAGCTCAAGCCCGGAGCCCGGTATTGGCCTGATGCCTTCCCGAAAATTGTTTCTTGTGAAGGCTACCCATTTGCCATCTTCCGAAAAGGAAAGCGGACCTTCATTTTTTGAATGGCGTACCTGCGGATGGAAAAACCCGGGTTTGAGAAGGAAATTCTTCTCATCACGACCCGATGAAAATAGCTGGTTTTCAGAACCTTCCTCAAGATTAACTTTCAAACGCTGGTCTTCTCGGACAATGTCTGTGCGAGATGAGGCAAAGATGACCTCATCACCATGCATGGTAGGAAAGAGTTCGGAGAATGCTGAATTGATATATTCCAGTCGCACATCATACAACGGTTCAGTACCTGAGAGAATGGAAGCTTCATCGCAGCTCACTGCATAATGTTGGCCAAATCCCGGATATTCCTCCCCATAGTCGAGGTATTGCCTTTTTGCCTTTTCATATTCTCCCAGAGATTTCAGAACCTGCGCATATTGAAACACCAATAAAGGGTCTGATTTCCGGTGAGTGATGGCTTTTGCGTACCATTTGGCAGCATTCTCCAACTCATTGGTCATACGGTAGCAGTCAGCAATCCGTGCCTGAGCCTCTGCATTATCGGGGTCCCTGTCGAGCACTGCCGAATAACTTTCAATGGCCAGATCAAATTGATGCAGCTTGTATTCAGTATCTGCCTTGCGCAATGCGCCGGGCTGGCCCTGAATCATCAAAGGGAAACAATTCAATAACAGGGTAATCAGGCATCCTGCCGGTAATGTACAATGGGTAAATCGAAAGGCTTTCATGGACACCTTGTAAATTCTCGTCAATAGGCAATATGTGAAAAAACGCAATTTCTATGAACTTTCGCGTACTTCCATCAAATAATTTAAGAAACTTTGCACCATCCGGAAGGGTTACCTGAGCTCATCCGGGTCTACAGGGCCCATCATGATATCTTCTTCTCCATCTTCAACAATTGGTTTAAATGGATTCCACCAAGGGGTATCCGGAAGGGGAGCAGTAATGCAAACCTGTGTTTGTTTAATCGGATGTTCGAACTCTAGCCGCCATGCGTGCAGGGCAATTGAGCCGTCGCTGAATGTAAAATCTGATTGGTACTTGGCATCTCCAAGAATCGGACAGCCGGCTTGGCTGAGCTGCGCACGTATCTGGTGTGGTCTGCCTGTATGAAGCGACAGGCTGAGGAGTACGGTCTGGTCAATCTGTCCAACCATTCGGTAGTCGAGAGATGCCTTTTTGGCATTCTCCTTTTTGGCGCGGCCACTGAGAGATGCATATGCGTGCGCGACATTTTTATTGGAGTCTTTCGACAAGTAGTGGACGAGCGTACCCGCTACTTCCGGAGGCCGGTTTCTGGTCACCGCCAGATAGGTCTTCCTGACATCCCGTGTGCGGAACAATTCATTCATGCGGCTCAGCCCCTTACTGGTGCGCGCAAACAATGTCACGCCGCTCACAGGCCGGTCGAGCCGATGGATGACGCCCAAAAAAACATCTCCGGGCTTTTCATATCTGACCTTGATCCAGGCCTTGACCAATTCGGTAAGTGGCATATCACCAGTTTCGTCGCCCTGAACCAGCCATCCGGCCGGTTTGTTGACTGCAATGAGGTGATTGTCTTCGTAGAGAACCACTAATTTGCTGATATCTATCATAACTGGCAAGATAAACACAATTCGATGAAACTCACACTGGGGTTTTCACCCTGTCCGAATGACACCTTCATTTTTGATGCACTGGTCAATGGCAAACTTGATCTTGGTGGTCTGACCATTGAGCCATATATCGCAGATGTTGAAGAGCTTAACAGGCTAGCCAGCCGCGGCGAGTTGGAGCTCACAAAGCTGAGCTACCATGCTTTCGCCCACCTTACTGACCGGTATGCGCTCCTGCACACTGGCAGTGCGCTCGGCAAAAACTGCGGCCCACTGCTCATCGCGCGCAAGCCCCTGTCAATGGCACAAATAAACGAAGGTCCTGTGGCAATTCCCGGAAAACTTACCACTGCAAATTTCCTCTTCAGCCTCGCCTGGCCCAAAGCCACCAATACCCGTGAAATGGTATTTTCAGACATTGAAGATGCTGTCCTTCAGGAAGATGTCGCCGCCGGCTTAATCATTCACGAAAATCGGTTTACCTACGCGCAAAAGGGACTTCACCGAATCATGGATCTTGGAGAGTACTGGGAGCAGTTGACCGGCATGCCTATTCCGTTGGGCGGTATTGCAGTAAGAAGAGATCTGCCCCAGGAGGTTCAGAAATTAGTCAACAACCTTGTTGGCCAGTCGGTCCGCCATGCTCGTCAGAATCCCGGGCAAACCCTCGAATATGTCAGTGCTCACGCTCAAGAAATGGATCCTGATGTGATGAAGGCCCATATTCAATTGTATGTCAATGATTTTACCGAGCATCTCGGCTACACCGGCACAAATGCCGTAGAGCGCCTCATGGCAGAAGCCATTAACAGGGGCATCATCAACCCTTTACCCGAGTCGCTCAGTTTGTTTGTTCGAGAGTAAGACGTTAATTCTGGTTGGTACAAATTTGAGACTTGTTTCTGAAGGAATCTCCATACGGCGGTGCAGGCACTCATTTTTTGGCATTTTCAATAAAGAGTCATGTCTGCAGCAGGCTTCATTCAGAAGTGGATGCTTTTACAACTGACCAGCATCAGTTGCAGGCACGGTCAGTTCCAGCGGAGCCTCTTTCAGCAAAGCTGCTGCATACTGATACCCCAGTTCGAAGAGTTCGTCGGCAGCAGAAGTGGTGAGGTAGTCATATTTTTCCAGCCCCCTCGGTTCGATGACCAAATCGCAGTACTCCTGAGGCTGGCGGGCCTTCGAGTTGAGGTTCAGCTGAAAAATGCGAAGCGCAATCTGCAACATATTGTTCAGCCTGTCTGTCGGAGCCACAGGGCAGATATTCACCCCAATAATCTGCTGACATCGCCCCCGAAGCGGCTGCACCGGAAGATTATCCATCAGCCCCCCGTCCACATACAGCGACTCGCCAATCTGCACCGGAGAAAACAAAATCGGAATACTTGACGAGGCCAGAACCGCCTGCTCAATCGGCCCCTCCGAAAAATACTCCATCTGCCCCTTACTGAGATTTGCTGCTCCCACAACCAGAGGCGTGGCAAGATCCTCAAGCCGCGATACCGACAAATTGCTCTTCAACTCGCTCTTCAACCCCTTGAGATTGAGCAGCCCAGTAGAAGACATCTGCATTTTTGAAAAGGAAAAAAGCCCCTTGTCTTTCAGCAACAGATGGATGTCACGAGGGCTTTTCCCATCCGCCAAAAAAGCCCCCACAATAGCCCCCGCACTGACACCGGAAATAATCCCCGGCAGAATGCCCCCTTCCGCCAACGCCTGAAGAACCCCCAAATGCGCAAACCCACGAGTGCCTCCACCCCCAAGCGCGATTCCTGTGTTGTATGTCTCCATTTTTTAATTTCTTTCAAAACAGAACCACCCTCTCCGAAGTTCACCAGCCACAGGACCAAGCGGTCCGACGACTATAGTGGTCCGACGACTATAGTGGTCCGACGACTATAGTGGTCCGACGAGTTTCGGGGTGGGGGTTAGAGGCGGCGGTGAGCGAGGAGGGTGCTGGAGAGGACGCCGAACAGGGCAATGGTTACTGAGCTGGCGGGCATTAGGATGGCAGCGATGACGGGGGAGAGGAGGCCCTGGACGGCGAAAAACAGGTCGATGACATTGTAGATGAGGGCCAGTGTATAGGCGGCATAGACGAGGCGGACACTCTCCCGGGCGTATTGGAGAATGTTGGGAAGTCGGGCGAAGCGGCCCGCATGGAGAATTCCGTCACAGGCGGGGCTGAAGTTGTTGGAATCTTCGGTGAGGACGATGCCCGCATCGCTTTGTCGGAGCGCACCGGCATCATTCAGGCCATCTCCAAGCATAAGTACCTAGTGTCCGTTGTCTTGAAGGGACTGAATGAAGTTGAGTTTGTCTTGTGGCGATTGGCGGAATTTGAGGTTGGCGCCTTTAGCAAACAGGTGTTCGAGGCGTGAACGCTCTGCCGGGGTATCACCGCTCAGCAGCGAAGCTGTAATCAATGCGCGGCAGACCTTTTTGCAAAATGCTGTCAGCAGGCACCAGCTCTTCATTGCGAATCACGAGCATATCTCCTGTCCGGAGCTTGTCGAGAGAGACCGGGTGCTCACCCCCATTCTCAAGACGGTTAGAGGCAATGGGGAAATACGACCGGTAATCTCGCTCAAAACTGATGTGGTGATAGGTGCGCCCCCTAAGGCTGAATCCGGCCTTCGGGTCAATCTCATAATACCGACACATGTCGTTCTGCTCCAGTATCTCATAAACCATTTGGCAGCCCACACAGCAAAAGGGGTGGTCCTGATACATGACCACGTCACCGCCACATGCCTCCCCACAGTGCTTGCAGGCAAGTCCTTTTTCTGTGGATTTAACTCTTGGCGTGGCGTGGAGCGTCATAAGGCTTTGTTCGATGAATCGGAGTATGCAAGATAACACCCGCCGGGTCGTCCGTTCTATGATGCTCACATGGCCCGAATGGTGATTTTTGTCACTTCACTATTCGGGGAGAGAATGAATGATGGGGTATTGTATTCAATGGTTATGCTCCCTCGGGCCCTCCATACCAGCGCTGATGTAATATGCCCCCCGGGTCACAATTTTCGTATTGGGCGTCAGCAGGCTGTCGAGCAGTGGTACATAGCCATTGAGCGCCTTACCGATTGTGACCTCCATTTCGGAAAAGTGATCGTTTTCGGCGAGGAATACCATAGCTTGATCAGCAGTCTGCACCACAGCGCTTTCCGGCACTGCAAGCCGCGTGACGGGGGCAGTTTGGATCTGGCCCTGCACATATACGCCAGGAGAAAGGGCCGGGTTGTCTTCAAAGTGCACATGAACCCGGGCTGTCTTGGTAGAAGGATCAACCACGCGGCTGACCTGCTCGACTTCACCAACGTAGCTTGCCTGTTGCCCGGGCACCTTGAACATGACGGTTTGGCCCTTTTGAACGCTGGCAATGTCCTTGCCAAAGACCCCTAGTTCGATATGCAGGTGAGATCCGTCTACCACCTCAACCAGCAGATCATCCGGGTGCACAAAAAGTCCGGGGTTAATCGCCAGGTGGCTGATACGCCCTGCAGAGGGTGCTCTGACATCAATATGGGTCTGAAGCTCACCGCCTGCTTCAAGCGCTTCGGTATCGATGCCCACGAGCTTGAGTTCGGCCAGTAACCCCCGGTATCTGGCGCGGGCCATGTCATATTCCGCCATGGCCGATTCCCGGGCCCGGCCCGAGGTCGCCCCAGCCTCATCAAGGGCTTCTTGCCGCTTCAGCTCTTTTTGCCACTTGTCAAGAGTAGCCCGCACCTCAAGAAGCTCACCCTGTCGCCGAATCAGGTCCGGGTGGGTGATGCGCGTCAGCAACTCGCCCTTCCGCACCGGATCGCCTACGTAATGACGAACAGCACTGATAAACCCGGCTACGGGCGAGTAAACGGAGTATTTGCTTTGGGGCGGCACCTCAATCAATCCGGAGGCGCTGATGGTCTGATAAAACTGACGAGATTCTGGAAATCCGGTCTCAATTCCGGCCAGCTCCAGCTGGGCCGCAGTCAAGGTCGCCACTCCGGCTTCTGACTCATGATGGTGGTCATCGTGATTATGGTCGTCATGCGAATCAACAGGCCCGGAGTCTAACCCTGAGCTTTGGCATGACAGTCCGGCTGTCATCAGCACTGACAACAAGAGAGATAGATGGAGAATGCGCTGCCAGAACGGTAATGAGAAATGGCGGCCCGTTTGTCCGAGGGGACCCTTTTGTATGGAATGGAGAAAAAAATGGGTATGCATAAGGCAATGTCTGTTTATTGAGCTGATGCCGCTTCGGCAGTCAGATACAAGATTTCGAGAAGGGTGATGTTATAAGAGTAAAGGGTTTCGAGTCTGAGTCTGCGGGTCTGGAGATGCGTTTCAGCAATTCGGGTGTAGTCGAAAAATGGAATGGCACCTTCTTCCAGCTGCAACCTGGCGCTGCTCAAAATTGAGTCGGCTGAGGGGTCAAGTGCTCGGGTCAGCTCATCGAGTTGGGCGCTCAGTGCATCGCGTTGCCGAACCAGTCCGTCATAGCGTTTTTGCAGATTGTGGCTGACCTGCAGTTTTTGCTGCTGGCTGACAGCCTGCCGGATCTGATATTGATTTTTGCGAGCCTGGAAGGCTCCTCGATTGGTCAGGGGCACATCCACTCCGAGATAGACTCCATGCAGTGGTACCTCAGGCCTGAGGCTCAGGTTGAGGTAGCTGACCGAGAATTCCGGCAGGAGGAGTTTTTCCATCAGCTCTCCCTGCAAGCCGGCCTGCCGGCTGAGTATGTCCCAGGTTTCCGTATGCAACTGGTTGGGCCCGCCAGTTGGTGCGACCGGTAAGATGAGGGGGGCTGGCGGAGGGGGCTCCAGTCCGTCACAACTCAGATACCCGAGCCGCTCCAATTCAATGCGTGCATTGCGCTGATCGTTTTGTGCCGACAGCCATACAGCTCTTGCATTGAGGGCGGTTTGGTCTGCGAGTTGCTTTTCGAGAGCGGAAATGGCTCCCAGCTGAAACTGGCGCGCTGTCATTTCGCTGAGGGAGTCATAGCGCATAAACTGCTCTTCAGCGAGGTCGGCCAGGGCAGAGCGGAAAACCCAGTGCTGCCATGCCCTCCGCACATCCAGCGCAATTTGCTGGGTGAGTTGCCTGGTTTGGCTGGTTGCCATGGCGAGGTCCTGCGCTCCGATTGACCGCCTGACTGTGTTGGCGGGTTTGTTGCC
>CAZMSQ010000005.1:57678-111281 GCA_964569025.1 uncultured Saprospiraceae bacterium
ACGGCCAATGCGGCCTTAGAGCTGGGTCCGGTAAGTCGAAGCGAATTGGTGAGCTTGTACAGAACAGGCAGCACGACTAGCGTCAGAATGGTGGCGGTGATGAGGCCACCTATGACCACAGTGGCCAGAGGCCGCTGCACTTCTGCTCCGTTGGTGGTCGAGAGCGCCATCGGAATGAAACCGAGGGCCGCCACTGTGGCTGTCATGAGTACAGGGCGAAGTCTGGACAGTCCGGCTTTTTCAATGATGCGGTCGAGCGGTTCGCCGATAGTGGATTGGCGCAGGCTGTTGACCGAACTGATCAGGACAATACCATTCAGAACAGAGACGCCGAACAAGGCAATGAATCCGATGCCAGCAGAAATACTAAAAGGCATGTCTCTCAGCCACAGTGCCGCAATGCCACCAATGGCAGCCAGCGGGACACCAGTGAAAATAATCAGCGCATGCCCAATCTGGCCAAAGGCCAGGTATAACAGCAGAAGAATCAGCGCCAACGCGGCTGGTACAGCCACCAATAGGCGTGATCTTGCCCGTTCAAGGTTCTCGAAGGTACCCCCATAACGAACAAGATATCCCGGAGGCAGGTCGAGTTTTGCATCGAGAATACCTTGGATTTCATCGACGAGCCCCGCAATATCCCTGTTGCGCACATTCACCCCGATGGTGATCCGTCGACTGGCATTTTCACGTGAGATTTGCATGGGCGCCTCCCTGTATTCTACGCGGGCAAGTTCGCTGAGAGGGATGGTGGCCCCGCTTACTGAAGTTACAAATAACTGGTCGAGGTCCAATTCGGAGCGAGCCCCCTCATTGAGTCGAACCACAAGGTCGAAAGTCCGCTGCCCTTCCAGCACAATGCCCGCTTTTTCGCCGGCGTAGGCGGCTCGGATGGTAAGATTCAGCTCGTCAATGCTGACCCCGTGCTCCGCCAGCTTGTCCCGATCGTAAATAACCTTCAACTGAGGCAGCCCATCGGTTTGTTCAACCTTAATATCAGCCGCTCCAGGTACGTCCTGAATCAGCTCCCCAATCCGGTCGCCAAGCCTCTTGAGAGTCTGATGATCATCGCCAAATACTCGGATGGCCAGATCTGTTTTGGCACCTGTCATGAGCTCGTTGAAGCGTAGCTGAATCGGCTGGGTGAACTCAAACGAAGCTCCCGTGATAACGGAAAGGGCCTCCTTCATTTTTTCCACCAGCTCCTCGCGCGAAGCGGCGCTGACCCATTCTCCTCTATCTTTCAAAATAATCATAATATCTGCATCTTCAATGGCCATTGGATCTGTGGGCACCTCCGCAGTCCCAATCTTTGACACCACATGCAGGACCTCCGGAAATTCAGAGCGCAAAATGTTTTCGGCCTTGGTGGTTGAGCGCATACTTTCATTCAACGAACTACCAGGCGGAATGGTCATTTGCATGGCGAGGTCTCCTTCTTCGAGGGTCGGAATAAACTCTGAGCCCATTCTGGAAAACAAGACACCGGCTCCAATCATCAATCCCGCGGCTGTTGCAAGCACGGCATAAGGGTGCCTCAAGGCGCCTCCCAATACCGGGGCATACAATTTTTGCAGAGAGGCAATGAATCTGTCGGACACGGTTTTTTTGTTATTTATTTTACGCGGCAAGACAAGTGTCAGAGCAACGGGCACGTAGGTCAGGGAGAGTAGTAAGGCACCCAGCAGGGTGAAGCTGAGGGTCAGAGCCATAGGCCTGAACATTTTTCCTTCAATACCGGTCAGGGTGAGTACCGGCACGAAAACCACCAGGATGATAAACACTCCAAACACGGCAGACCGGAACAAACTGCCCGATGAGTTGATGACCACACCCTCAAGCTCCCGGCGGCTGAGCTCCCTACCGGCATAGCCTGCGACAAGGGTATGCAGTACGCCCTCCACCACGATGACGGCCCCATCAACCACAATCCCGAAATCTATGGCACCCAAAGACATCAGGTTGGCTGAAATGCCGAACTGCCGCATCAGGATGATTGCAAAAAGCAGAGACAATGGGATGACCGAGGCGACAATCAGTCCTGCGCGCAGGTTGCCGAGGAGCAGGAAGAGCACAAGGATGACAATCAGCCCCCCCTCAAGGAGATTGGTGCGGACAGTAGCGATGGCCTTGGAAATGAGGGTGGAGCGGTCAAGATACGGGTAGAGTTTGATGCCTTCCGGCAAGGACTTCTGGACCTCTTCAACCCGCTTCTGAACCTGAGCAATAGCCTCGGATGAGTTGGCGCCCTTCAGCATCAGGGTAATCCCCCCGACTGCTTCGCCCTTGCCATCCATGGTCATGCCCCCGAGCCGCTTTGGGCTGCCAAGTATCACCCTGGCCACATCCCGAATCAAAACAGGCAAACCATTGGTATGCCCAACCACAATCCGCTCAATATCTTCCATGCCGGAGACCATCCCCTCAGTCCTGATATACCAGGCATTAGTCGTCTTGTCAATAGAGCTGCCCCCGCTATTCTGATTGTTGCGCTCCAACGCCTGAAAAACATCTGATAAACTGAGCTCAAAAGCCTGGAGTGAGACAGGGTCTATGGAAACCTCATATTGCTTCAGATAACCTCCGAAACTGCTGATCTCAATAATGCCCTCGATGCCTGCAAGCTGTCGCTTTACAATCCAGTCCTGAATGGTGCGCAACTCCATGGGTGAATACCGGGATTCATACCCTGGCTGGACCTCCAGCACATACTGGTATATTTCACCCAGCCCCGTGGTAATGGGCATCAGTTCTGGTTGGCCAAAACCAACCGGGATCTGCTCCATGGCAATCCCGATTTGCTCCCGGACATACTGCCGGGTATCCAGCAAAGGGACGGATTCCTTGAAAACAATGGTAACCACTGATAAACCGTATCTGGAAATCGATCGAATTTCAGTAACATCAGGCAGATTTGCCATCGACAGTTCGACAGGGGTGGTGATGAATTGCTCGACTTCCTCTGCAGCAAGAGAAGGTGAGGTGGTCACGATCTGAACCTGATTATTTGTGATGTCGGGCACTGCATCCAGCGGCAGGTGCTGGAGCGACCACAATCCAATTCCGGCAATTGCCAGAACGGCGGCACCTACCAGCAATTTGTTGCGCACCGATAGGGTGATAAGTTGATGAATCATTATGTTTCCTCTGTTTGAGGGAGAATGAAAAATGGTCGATGCCCCGGGCCGGTCTCCAAATACCGGTGATTCAGAAATTCCCGCGCACAGAGGGCCGGAATGTTTGAGGGGTGACATAACAGAATGCAGAGACAATCAGCTGGCGAATGCCAGACCTCGCTGGATGAGATTGTCGGTTAGACCAAGGAAGGGGGCTGGAAGAGTGGCGAAATAAATGGTATGGTGTGGGAGAATGCGTACTCAGGCAGAAGACTATCCTGCCTCTCGTCAGCTGGGGTATTTTCCGGAAGGGACTGTGGTAGGAGAAAAAAAGAGGAAGCTGAAATCGACATGAAAGGAAGCTCGTGATGGGGCTCGTTGTGGTCGGAGTCGTGAAGCTCAGGATGGATAAAATGCTCACATAAAAAAGACTGCCAGTCGGCCTCATCAGAGGAGGCCAGGTGCTCTTGATAGTGAGCCCACAATTCGTGCAGTCTGAGCATCTGACTGAAATCATTTTTCGGGAACAGGCTCCCGAAAAGCAGGTAGACAGCTAATATGACAGACACGCTTTTCAACAGGCACTCATGTTCGGGAACAAGGTACGTATTCTCATGCTTTTTTGCAACAGGCACATCGGATCACTTGAGAACCAGAAGTGGAAAATGTGTATGCAAGGCCATCTTTCGGGTTACCCCCGGCTCTGTCAGTCGGCTGAACAGCCCTCTGTGAGAGCGAAACATCACGATGAGGTCTGCATCGAATCTCCCGGCTACCTCATCGATTTCATCAATGACTGAGTTGCCGGCAGTTTGGTGGAAGGTGGCACTGATTTCAGGCAGTTTTTCCTGAAAGAGAGTCTCGAATTCTTTAAGTGAGAGTTCTGTCTCTTCATCAGGTGCTTTCTGAACATGTACCACACGGAAGACAGGATCGTGACGGGCAAGCAGAGTAGACAGGGCGATGAGGTGGAAGGGGTCAGACTCCAGCAGATTGGTGGCGAAGACAACCGAACCGAAAGAACTATACTCAGCCTCAGGAGGGACAATCCATACAGGGCAGGGTGCTTTCCGCACCACGCTGGTGGTGACACTGCCAAGCAGCCGGTCGAGGGCGGAGTGGTTCTCACGTGTCCCCATTATGATGAGGTCAGCTTCGTCGCGGGCTGCAACTGAGGCAATGACCTCTCCCGGCACACCGATTTCAATGTCAATCGGGGTTACTGGAATATGCTGAATGCTGCCAGTGGTGATAACCTGGGAGAGACCCAGATCGATGAACCCCTTGAGTGCCTCCCGAGCCGCTTCGGTTCGCTCTTTCATCACTTTTGTAGCCAAAACCGGAAAGTCGAGAGGCTCGGTTTCCGGGTAGACAACATGCAGAACCTCCACTGAGGCCTCTGCAAAATCAGCAAGTTTCAGGGCGTACCGAAATGCTGCCTGCGACCCATCAGAAAAGTCGGTCGGGAAAAGAATGCGCTTCACAGAGTCCATCGTAGCTAAATTTTGAGGGAAGTACGGGGTTTTTTCGAATTTTGTAAATGACGAAAATCACAGCATCAATGCCTGGTGTACCGATATATGTCACAATCAGAAAGGCATCTATGAGATTGACTGCCCAAATTCACTCATTCGGCGATAGATGTCTGCGAGGTCGAGTTCATCAGCAGATTCCACTTCGCTGACTTGCTCGAGCAGCCATTGATCTTGTGCGCGCCCCAGTTTCATGGCCTCAGAATAGCGCATTTGCTCGTTGAAAGTGACCATTGAGTATTTTGAGAAGTAGTCTGTATAGGTTTGTTCCAGTGCTGTTTCGAGTTTTCGTTTCTTCATGAAGGCTGCATCATCGACATGGTCGCGCATCTCAAAGAAGTTGTCCTTCGCCAAATCTGCGATCGCATCAGCATCGGCCTTGCGGTGAGCCTGGAAAGCTTCAAAGGCGTCTGACGTTTCTGTGTGTGAATCCAGAAAATGGTCGAGTACAAACACATCTTCAAAAGCGGCGTTCATGCCCTGACCGTAAAATGGCACAATGGCATGTGCCGAATCGCCGAGCAGAAGGGTTTTCCCGTGGCTTTGCCACGGATAGCATTTGATGGTGCCGAGGGGTGCAGTCGGATTTTGGTGATAATCGGCAATCAGGTCTGGCATATGACTGAGGGCATCCGGAAATTTGTCCCGGAAAAAGTCCATGATTTTCTCATCCGTATCCAGATGGTCGAATCCGTAGGGGTGTTCAGCATATGGCAAAAAGAGGGTGACTGTGAAGCTGCCGTCAAGATTAGGCAGTGCGATGAGCATGTATGTGCCCCGTGGCCAGATATGAAGTGCGTTTTTCTCGATTCTGAACCCGCCACCTTCAGCGGACGGGATGCTCAGCTCTTTATAGCCATGCGGGAGCCAGTCTTGTGAGAAATCAAAACGCAGTGATGCAGATTGCTTCATCATGCTCTGGCGCACAGCTGAGCCTGCCCCGTCGGTACCGAACACGAAGTCTGCATCGATGCGGAAATGGTTGCCGGAGTCTCCGCTCTGAAAAGCAGCGCTGCCAGCCTGGAGGTCGACCGAAAGACAAGGACTGTTAAAATGAAGAGTGATTGAATCCATGGATTCTGCCTTGTCGAGCAGGGCCATATTGAGCCCGCCTCTTGATACCGAGTTGATGTATTCACCTTCCCGTCCCGAGTAGGGTGAGTAAAATGGCGCTCCTTGTTCGGGGTGAATCATCCGCCCGTGCATCGGGATGCAAAGGGTGCGAATGTGTTCTTCCATTCCGACCATTCTGAGGGCTTGCAGGCCCCGGTCACTGAGGGCGAGGTTGATAGAGCGCCCCGCCACCTGCTCAGTGGTGCGCATGTCGGCGCGTTTTTCGACCAGGCTGACTCGATGACCGCGCTGTGCCAGGCGGATTGCAAGGAGGGTGCCGCAGAGTCCGGCGCCGATCACGAGGCTGTGTGGATGTGCCATGGGTACTATTTTGATTTATTCATTCAAGGCCACCTTCATTCAGGTGAGCATGTCGGAAAGGATTTCTGCAAATTGCTGCACTTCTGAGAAAGTGTTATAAAGCGGTACAGGAGCAACCCTGATGACATCTGGCTCACGCCAGTCGGCAATGACGCCCTGCGCAGTGATCTGATCGTAGAGTCTCCGGTCAGCATTGCGCACCTGAATAGACAACTGACAGCCCCGCTCATCCGGATCTGTGGGGGTGATAATCCGGATCCGGTCTGTCGGAATTTGGTGCAACAGAGATTCAAGGTATCCGGTCAGGGCAACGGATTTGCGGCGGAGGGCATCCATTCCGGCCTCCTCAAACAGATCGAGGCTGGCGCGCATGGCTGCCATGGGCAATATCGGCGGATTGCTCAGCTGCCATCCTTCGGCTCCTTTGATAGGGTCGAAGTCATGCCGCATATTGAACCGCGTTTCTTTATTGTGACCCCACCATCCGGCAAACCTCGGCAAATCCGGATTTGCTCCGTGGCGTTCGTGAACAAATACACCGCCGAGACTGCCGGGAGAGCCATTCAGGTATTTGTATGTGCACCAGACTGCAAAGTCGCATCCGCTGTCATGGAGCTTCAGGTCGATATTGCCTGCGGCATGAGCCAGATCAAAGCCGACGGTGCAGCCGTGGCGGTGACCCATGGTTGTAATATCCCTGATCGGAAACAGCTGCCCCGTGTAATAATTGACACCTCCGAGCAAGACCAAGGCAATATGTTGCCCCTCTCTTTCGAGCATCGTTTCGATGTCCTCAGTCCGAATGAGTGTTTCTCCGGGACGTGGTTTCAGCAGGAGCAAGGCTTCTGCCGGATCATAGCCGTGGAAGCGGATTTGAGACTCCAGCGCATACCGGTCGGAGGGGAAGGCATCGCTTTCCATCAGGATCTTGAACCGCCCCGCCTTAGGACGGTAAAAAGAAACCATGAGAAGGTGGAGGTTGGTAGTCAGCGTATTCATAACTACCACCTCTTCAGCTTTGGCACCAACAATTTGTGCCATTTGTGGTGTCAGGAATTCATGGTAGGGCATCCACGGATGGCGGCCATCAAAATGCGCCTCCACTCCAAGATGCTGCCAGTCGTCCATCACAATATCCACATACTCTCTGGCTTTGCGGGGCTGTAATCCGAGGGAATTGCCGCAAAAATACAGGCAGGGGGAGCCATCCTTTTTGAGTGGGATGTGAAATTCCTGTCGAAACCGCTTGAGCGGATCGTGCGCATCGAGTGTGCCGGGTGATTGCTGTGTAGTCTCCATGTTAACTCACTGTCATTTGCAAGGAAAAGAACGAGGTGGCTGATACTTATCCGGCTGATTCCATTGCATGCCGACAGGCAGCGTGGCCTGCAAAGCGTTCTTTGTCAACGCCGAGCCAGTCGAGTGCTGTCCATGCCAGCAGTTGCTGTCTGGTACGGGCACTGTAGGGCATCGACTCTATAAGGGCTCCCGGGTGGTGCTCGCCAAGTGGGAAGGGGTAGTCGGACCCGAGTGCAATCCGATCGGCACCCATGAGATCAATGAGGTAGTCGAGGATTCGCTCGTCATGAACCAGCGAGTCGATGTAGAACCTGCCGAGATATTCGCGTGGATTCACCGGGTTGTCAATGGCGCAGAGGTCAGGCCGCACATTGAAACCGTGCTCGATTCTGCTGATGGTAGCAGGGAAGGAACCCCCACCATGGGCGAAGGCAACCCGCAGCTTGGGCAGCCGCTCGAAGACGCCTCCGAAAATCATGGAGGCGATGGCCCGTGATGTCTCCGCTGGCATGCCCACTAGCCACGGCAGCCAGTAACGCTCCATATCTTCTTTGCCCATCATATCCCACGGATGCACAAACACCGCCGCCCCCAGTCGCTCAGCAGCCTCGAAGACAGGAAAGAGGGCCGGATCGTTGAGGTTCCATGAATTGACATGCGAACCGATTTCGACACCCTGCAGCCCCAGCTCGTGGATGCACCGCTCCATTTCCCGGATGGCGAGATCGGGGTGGTGCATCGGGATGGTGCCAAGCCCCAGAAAGCGGTCAGGATAGCGGTGGCAGATTTCTGAGATGTGGTCATTGAGAAACCTCGACACATCATAGCAATCTCGGGGAGAGGCCCAGTATCCGAACAACACCGGTATGGTAGACAGCACCTGCACATGCACCCCATGGCTGTCACAGTCGTGGATCCGTGCTTCCGCAGACCAGCAGTTGTCCTGCACCTCACGGAAAAATTTGTCGTCCATCATCATGCGGGCGCAGCATGGCTTGTGGTGGTCCAGACTGATGAACCCGCCATAGCCAAACCGCTTTGCCCAGTTGGGCATTTTTTCTGGCATGATGTGGGTATGGATGTCAATCTTGAAGTATTCCATAGGAGGCATGTTGGTGTCAACCCTGCTGTTGGGAAAAATAGAAACCGAGCTCAAGCCGTAGTCGTGCCGGCAGTACCGGCAGTTCGGACCGCGGGATGAGCATGGTGGAAATATTGTGCAAATCTCCGAATATCTGGTGTTTCATGGCGGTGTCCCTCAGGTAGTCATGGCCGGAGGAGCCTCCGGTTCCGATTTTCTTTCCCAGCATTCTCAGCACCATCTGAGCGTGGCGGTACCTCCATGTGACCAGTTGCTCGTCAATATCAGAGAGGCGTTTCAGCATTTGAAAAGGGAGGTGGAGAATGGGCTCTTCGCGGTAGAGTTTAATGAGGAGTGCACCGAGTGTGGCTTTGTAGGAGAGCCGTAACTTGCCTTCTTCCTGCATGCGTTTATGTGCCTCGGGGTCCAGGATGGAATCAAAGTAGGTGTCGGTGCCGCCGAGCATTTGCAGGCGCATTGATTTCTGACTATCAGATAGATAGGTCGATTCGCGGATGGCCTGAGCCTCTTTACTCAGCATTTTCTCGACGGCGAGCTTGTATTGCTCAAGGAAATTGAAATTGTGGAAGTTGAGAAACGGGGTGCGCTCAAGCCATTTTTCAACCAGATCAAACAGACTGCTGCCTTCTTCGATGGCTTGGAGGGCCTCTCTCTGGTCAGGTTGTAAAGAGTCCCGGTAGGGTTGGTTGTTGTAAGTGAGCCGCTCTTTCTCGCGCAGACCAAGCATGACTTCAACCATCCTGAACTGGTAGCTCTGGAATCCGGAGGCCGGAAAGAGGTACGAGCGGAAATCCAGAAAATCGAGAGGAGTCATGGTTTCGAGGACTCTGATTTGCTGAATCAGGAGCTGAAGAATTTCGCTCACCCGCTCCAGCCGGCTCACTGCAACGCCAATGTTGCGCTCGTCTACAAGGTCAGACTCGAACATATGGCGTACCGAACCGATTTCGTGGATGATCTGTTTGAACCACAGCTCGTAGGCCTGATGGATGATGATGAACAGCATCTCCTCGTGTGCTGCTTTGCCCTCAACCTCCGCGCTGCGCAGTGTTTGGGCACCAAGGATTTTGTCCAGCTGAAGGTAGCTGTGATAATGAATGGTGCTGTACTTTTCGTGTTCTTCAGCCATAGGGAAGTTGATTTTTCGGCTCTGTCCCAAATGTAGGAAAAATACGCGGCTCATGAAGACCGCATACTGGGCGCGATGTGAGCACGCTGTTATGAAAATGTCCGTTTTCTCTATCTTTGGCCACAATTGAAAAAAAGAACGTTGAAGACAAAAACGCTTAGAAAGGAGAAGGTAAAGGTTGTTACCCTCGGGTGCTCGAAAAACCTTGTGGATTCTGAAAACATGGTAACCCAACTCAGGGGAAATGACTTTATGGTGCTTCCTGAAGAGTCTGAAGAGGCTGACGTGGTCATTGTGAATACCTGCGGGTTTATTGATGTGGCGAAGGAGGAGTCTATCAACACCATTCTCCATTACGCCAGTGAAAAAGGGGAGGGGTCTATTGACAAGTTGCTGGTGACTGGGTGTCTCTCCCAGCGTTACCGGGAGGATCTGGAGCGCGAAATTCCCGAGGTCGACGGTTGGTTTGGTACCATGGAGCTTCCCGGGCTGCTGGCACGGCTGAATGCAGACTATCAGCACGAGCTTATCGGAGAGCGATGGATTTCTACACCTGCTCATTATGCCTATTTGAAGATTTCGGAAGGATGCAATCGCACCTGTTCGTTTTGTGCCATTCCGCTTATGCGGGGCAACCATGTATCCAAGCCAATTGATGCGCTGGTCAAAGAAGCGTCTCACCTTGCCCGGCAGGGGGTCAGAGAGCTGATGCTCATCGCCCAGGAGTTGACTTATTATGGTCTGGATTTGTACCGCGAAAGGGCCTTACCGCGTCTGCTCCATGCCCTTGCTGATGTGGAGGGAATAGAATGGATCAGGCTACACTATGCGTATCCGTCAAAATTTCCCGTAGAAGTACTTGAGGCCATGGCTGCGAGGCCTGAGGTGTGCAAGTATCTCGACATGCCGCTTCAGCACGCCTCTGACAGTGTTCTGAAGCGGATGCGCCGGCAGATTACGCGGGCCGAAACCGTGGAGTTAATTCAGAAAGCCCGTGAAATTTTGCCAGAGCTGACCTTGCGCACCACCATGCTGGTCGGTTTTCCCGGAGAGACAGAGTCAGAGTTCGAAGAGCTTTGTGACTTCGTTCGGGAAATGCGGTTCAACCGCCTTGGGGTATTTCAGTATTCGCATGAGGAGAATACCAGAGCGTACGATCTTGAGGATGATGTGCCGGCAGAAGTAAAGGCCAGGCGTGCGGGTGATTTGATGGCCATCCAGCAGGAGATTTCTGCGGAGATGAACCAGGCAATGGTCGGGAAGCGGGTGCGGGTCTTGTTTGACAGAAAAGAGGGAGACCATTTTGTGGGCAGAACCGAGGGAGACTCGCCTGAGGTAGACAATGAGGTGCTGGTTTCAGCAGCAGAGCAATTTGTCCGCATCGGGGATTTTGCCGAAGTTGAAGTTATTCAAGCCCTGGAGTACGACCTGATAGGGCGGGTTGTTGGGCTTTAAGATTCAAGGGGCTGAACACTTTGCTGCTTTTGGAGTTTTGATCACGTCTCCGCATCCGATTCCCTAGAAGGATTGCTTTACTCATCTGTATTTCCAAATTTATATGACCAACAGCCCCCGCTCTTTTCTTTCAACGGCATTCAGTCCATTTCTTCAGGCTGGTGTGGTGTTGGCCGTCATATTGCTCGTTATGGTCGGAGGGAAAATACTGCAGGTCAGCGAACTGGTTGAGGTAGAGCCCAGATTTCCCTGGTTAACAGCTGCCTCATTCATGCTCTTTTTTGCCCTTTTCAACAGCGTGTTCAGTCTTTCAGCGTCTAATCTCAACCACTATTGGAGCCGGTCTATTCCATCCTTTGGCGTGCTGGCTTTATTGTCAGGACTGTTGGCTTGGGCATTTTCCAGCATTCCCATTTTCGAGGCAGGATCATACTGGTGGATTTTTATTGTCGTCTCGTTCGGATATCTGGTCTTTCTGAGCCTCATGGGCCTTGCCAGAAAAATTGTAGATTTCGCAGAGCGGGAGGAGTGGAACGCTCCGAAGCGCAGAAACCGAAGGTAAATCAGAACTCCAGCCTTTCCTGTGTGTTATATGAATGTTCTCAATCAGACATGCTATGATTTCACGCTCAGTATTTTTTGCATTTGGATTGCTTTTCTTGTCTTTGGCTCAGGCAGCTTGTCAATCAACGACGTCTAAGGACCAGCAGAACCCTCTCGATCAGCTTGAGATGCTGGAAGAGGCAGTCGCCCCATCGGTCGGGGTTATTACTCCGATGGAGCGTTCGGATGATGAATGGCGTGCCATGTTGACTGACAAGGAGTATACGGTGTTGCGCAATCACGGCACTGAGCGTGCCTTTACTGGCGATTTGCTGGAGAATAAGACGCAGGGTGTTTACACCTGTGGCGGCTGTGGCCTTGAGTTGTTTGCCTCGCGGCACAAGTTCCGGTCCGGCACCGGATGGCCCAGTTTCTGGCAGCCTTTCCGCGCCAACCATGTGGGTGCCTCACTTGATGGTGCTTATGGAATGACACGCATTGAGGTGCATTGCGCCCGTTGCGGCGGCCATCTTGGCCATGTCTTTGATGACGGTCCAAAGCCTACCGGCCTCCGGTACTGCATCAATTCTGCAGCCCTTGACTTTCAGGAGAAGCCCTGATCATCGAGGCACATGTTCATTCTCATTTTCTCACCGGTAAGCCACCTCTCTGACCGCCCTTACTACTTTTTCAGGACTCGGCAGGTATTCCTCGACAAGTGTCGGTGCAAACGCCATGGAAGTGTCTGCGGCATTAATGCGCGTCACAGGAGCGTCGAGGTAGTCGAAGGCGTACTTTTGCATAACGTAGGCAATTTCAGCTGATACTCCGGCGAAAGGCCATGATTCGTCTACAACCACCATTCGGTTGGTCTTTTTCAGTGACTGGACAAGTGTTTCGTGGTCGAGTGGACGGATGGTGCGAAGGTCTATGACTTCCGCCTCAATGCCGTCTTTTGCCAGGATTTCGGCTGCTTCCATGGCCACCTTAATCATCTTGTTGAAGGTCACGATGGTGACATCAGAGCCAGAGCGGCGCACTGCTGCTTTGCCGATTGGGACAAGGTATTCGCCTTCGGGTACTTCACCCTTATCACCATAAAGGATTTCAGATTCCATGACACAGACTGGGTCATTATCGCGGATAGCAGACTTGAGAAGCCCCTTTGCATCAGCGGGGTCTATGCAGGAGATGACTTTGAGACCTGGTACATTGGCCATCCAGCTTTCGAATGTCTGGGAGTGTTGCTGGGCCAATTGGCCGGCAGAGCCGGAAGGGCCGCGGAATACAATCGGGCACATATATTCGCCGGCTGACTGAGAGAGTGTTTTTGCAGCATTGTTGACAATCTGGTCGAAGGCCAGAACTGCAAAATTCCAAGTCATAAACTCGATGATTGGCCTTAGGCCGTTCATGGCAGCACCGACACCGATACCAGCGAAGCCGAGTTCTGCAATTGGGGTATCTATTACCCGACGTGGGCCAAACTCATCGAGCATCCCTTTGCTGACTTTGTAGGCACCATTATATTCCGCAACTTCTTCTCCCATGAGGAAGACTGTTTCGTCGCGGCGCATTTCTTCAGTCATGGCTTCGCGAAGGGCATCTCTGAGGGTCAGGACTCTTGACATGGAAAGTGTGTTTGAGGGTCTTCTGAATTGGCTGCAAAAATAGGAAAAAACTGACTATCGGGTGGAGGCTTCACGGGCAAAAGTGTGGAGGTCAAAGCCGCCGAGGCGCCCCGAACTCATTACAAGCAAATGGCCGTGTTGTTCGGCCTGCCGGTCCATCCAATGGGCCAGCTCTACGGTGGTCATGAGCACTTCCAAATTTTGGCGACTAAAGGCGGTACGCAGCATATCGGGGTCGAGGGCATTCATTCTTTTTTGGGCGATGGTTTCCGGAGAGATGAATACGCAGGCGGAATCGGCAAGATTGAGCGCTCCACTGTACTGGTGTAGGAAATTGCGGTTCAGACTGCTGAAGGTGTGGAGTTCGAGGCAGGCAGAAAGGGGGGAGCCAGAGAATTGTTTTTTGAGGGCATTGACCGTTGCACGCACCTTCGAGGGGGCATGGGCAAAATCATGGTAGACGCGATTTCCACGAGAATCTTCTCCCAGCAGTTCGAGCCTTCGTGAGGCGCCGGTGAATGTAGAGATTGCAGAAAGAAATTGAGCCTGAGAGATGCCCAATTGTTCGCAGACAAGCCAGGCAGCCATGAGGTTGCGCATATTATGGTCTCCGATGACCTGACACGGCACGAGGTTGCCGTCGTCGGGGGTGAGAAAGAGGAGTCCGTCATTGATTTGATGCGGAAATGCCGAATACGGCACGGCTCTGATCCCGGGCGTCTGCCAAACCAGACTGCCCAGACGTTCGTCAGACTCATCATAGATGGCCGTTGCGTCAGGTGGCAGGCTTTGAAGGTACTCGCGAAAGGCAGAAATATAAGATGCTTCAGTCGGGAATACGTTGATATGGTCCCATGCAATCCCAGTCAGCACTGTGATGTGTGGGTGGTAGTGCATAAACTTCGGTCTGTCATCAATTGGGGATGAGAGGTATTCATCTCCTTCCATGACTGCCAGGGGTGCATCTGAGATTTTGACCATGGTTGTAAATCCAGGCAATTGGGCACCAACCAGGTAGTCAGTCTCCTTCCCGAGAAATGCCAGCACGTGCAGAATCATGCCGGTAGTTGTGGTCTTTCCATGGCTGCCTGCAATCACGACGCGCGTTTTATGTTTTGTGTGGCGCGCGAAGAATTCAGGGAATGAATAGATTGGCAGACCCAGAGTTTGGGCTTTCAAAAGCTCAGGGTTATCTTTGCGAGCATGCATGCCAATGATGACTGCGTCGAGGTCAGGAGTAATGGATTCTTCATTCCATCCTTCGGTCCGGGGCAGCAAACCGGCTTCTGAAAGCCGGAGGCGTGCAGGGTCGTAGATCTGGTCATCTGAACCTGTGATGGTGAATCCTTGTTCATGCAATGCAAGAGCGAAATTGTGCATAACGCTGCCTCCCACAGCTATCAGATGAATTTTCATAGTCAAAGGGTTGGATTCCCCGAAAATTAGAAAATAATTGTATTTCGGGTGCGTTATGAGGCACAATACGACCGCATTCAACAAATCTCAAAACTTCTCACCAGACAATTTGCGCACAATGATCGGTAAAAAAGTCAAGAAGCTACTCCCAGTTATTGCATTAATCTGCGCCGCCGCCCTTTTGCAGTCCTGTAATCGCGGTATGGGATGCCCAAGTAATTTTAAGGCTGCTGCTGCCTGTACAACCATTCTGACTGGCAGGTAAGTTGTGGAGTCGCACAGATGACTGTCAAACGCATCCTTACAGGTGATGGTTCGCATTCCCTGCTCTCAGAAGAGTTTGGCGTGCCCTACCACTCTGTCCATGGAGCAGTTCAGGAAACACGCCATGTATTTATACAGGCGGGTTTCTTGGAGTGCGCCAACAACGCGAAGCATCTCAAAGTGCTCGAGTTAGGTTTTGGTACTGGGTTGAACGCCCTGATGACCTTTCTCGAGGCATCACTAAAAGGCGTTCGCGTATCCTACACCGGATTGGACACCTCGCCTGTCAGTCCATTGCTGGCTTCCACACTCAACTATCCTGAATTGGTCGATGATGACCGGAGTGCATCAATTCTCTCGGCCATGCACCTATCCCCCTGGGAGGAGGCAACACCAATCACACAAGATTTCATACTGACCAAGCACCAAACAGACGCCTGCGAGTGGGCCAGCTCTGGCGAGTATCATGTTGTCTATTATGATGCCTTTGCCCCTGCAGCCCAGCCACACCTGTGGGAGCCGGATGTGCTCCGCCGGTTTTACGAAAGCCTTCTTCCGGGAGGCGTTCTGACGACATACTGTGCCAAAGGTCAATTTAAGCGCAATCTTAAATCAGTCGGATTCGAGGTGGAACCATTGCCAGGGCCTCCCGGAAAACGCGAAATGACGAGGGCCCGTAAGCCGAAGGCTTAGCCAGTTCCTGTTTTTTTATATTTTGGGGAGATAAATGCATGCATTCTCATGAAAAAACTCCCCCTTCACTGGAAAATTATCATTGGACTGATTCTCGGCATCGTGTACTCATTTATGTCGAGTGCACTCGGATGGAATGAATTTACCAAAGATTGGATTGATCCATTCGGTCAGATATTTATCCGGCTTTTGAAGTTCATTGCCGTCCCTCTCGTGCTCTTTTCCATCATCAGCGGGGTAGCCGGCTTGCCGGATTTATCAAAGTTGGGCCGGATGGGAGGCAAGACGCTCATCGCCTACCTCCTGACGACCGTGGCAGCGGTGGGCATCGGCTTATTGCTGGTCAATATTGCGAAGCCCGGCAATGCCATTTCTGAGGACCAGCGCATCCGCAACAGGCTGAAATATGAGGTGTGGGTGAAGAATACGAAAGGGGTAGACAAATTAGACGACCGCGCCTTTTTACGCAATCCGGAATATGCTGCCATGGTCGACAGTTCCATCCTTGCGGCGGTAGCTGCAGAGGGTAGCAATGTCGGGGTGGCAGAAAAAATCGAAGATGCCCTCGCATTCTCGGAGGCGGGCCCCCTGCAGTTTCTGGTGGACATTGTACCAGACAATATTTTCAAGGCATTGACAGACAGCAAGCTCATGCTGCAGGTCATCTTTTTCGGCATCTTCTTTGGGTTGGTGTTGGTGATGATTCCGAGGGAGAAGGCAGAGCCAGTGCGTGTGCTGATTGACGGAGTTAATGAGGTCTTTCTCAAAATGGTAGAGGTCACCATGAATGCCGCACCTTTTTTTGTATTCGCCCTAATGGCCGGAGTCATCGCCCAGATGGCAGATACGCCGGCCCAGGTAATCGAAATTTTCAAGGGCCTGCTGAGTTATTCAGTGGCAGTGGTGGCAGGTCTGTTTCTGATGATTTTCGTAGTCTACCCTGGCCTCATGCTGGTTATCATCCGCAAGATTTCCTATGGCAAGTTTTTCCGTAAAATCAGCCCCGCTCAGTTTTTAGCATTTTCCACCAGCTCAAGTGCAGCCACCCTGCCTGTCACCATGGAATGCGTCAGAGACAACCTCGGAGTGTCCAACAATGTCTCGAATTTCGTGCTCCCCATCGGCGCCACTGTTAATATGGATGGCACCAGCCTGTATCAGGCTATCGCCGTTGTCTTTCTGGCCCAAATGCATATGGTCGACCTAACCTTCGGCCAACAGCTCACCATCGTCCTGACAGCCACTCTTGCCTCCATCGGCTCTGCTGCCGTACCCAGCGCCGGCCTAGTTATGATGATTGTCGTCCTCCAGTCCGTTGGCCTGAACCCCGCCTGGATCGCCATCATCTTTCCAGTCGACCGGATACTCGATATGTGCCGCACCGTGGTGAATGTCACCGGAGACGCAACAGTGTCGAGCATCATCGCCAAGAGCGAGGGGGAGATGGATTGGGAGATAGCGGGGGGGAGTAAATAATTATGAATTAAAAATTAAAAATTAAAAATTATGAATTGGGTTGATGGAGAGGGGTTTTTAAATTGCGAATTACGAATTACGAATGAAAAAGAGGGGTGAATGGGGGGGCGGCCGGCGGACTGTTCGTCGGACGACTGTGAGGTCGTCCGGACGAATAAAAAGTTACTTAGCCGCATTCCGGGGTGTTTCTGGAAAGGATCGGAATGAATTGGGAAAAAAGGAAGTCAAGTAATTTTTTATTTCAATACCTTACTTTTCACATCTTATATTTGCTGAAGCAACAAAATGCGATACAATGAATGCTTTGAGAATACTTGTGGCAATTATCATGTGCGGATTGATAGGTGTGGGGGTGTATTGGATGTCTGGTCAGGAAAGTGAAGGTGGGTATCGGATTCCTGTGCCGACGGATGGCGTTGTGGCAGAGTTTCAGGGGGAAGAGGAGGGGCATGCGGATAGGCGGAGGGAGTGGATTGAGTTGATGCACCGGTCTGATCGGGGGGTAGACTGGAGGCAGGTGGAGATGGAGAATGCGTTTCGGAGGCATCAGGTGAGGAGGGGTTTGGCAGTGAGAGGAGGAGGTGACGAAGTATTTGCAAACGGGCATTTGGCGGGGGAGTGGAAAGAGCTGGGGAGTACCGACCAGGCGGGGAGTGTGATTAATACGTTGTATGATGCGGCGAATGATGAGATTTATCTGATTTCTGCGGGGGGGAGTTTATGGAAAGGGAAACGGGATGGAAGCGAGTGGACGGTTGTCAATCAGGATTTGCGCTTTAATGAGGGCGTATTGGAATGGATACCAAAAGCCGGGGGGCGCAGGATGGTGGCATTTATCGGGCGGATACCCCACTACTCAGATGATGATGGTCAAACCTGGACAGCGGCCACGGGAATCAGTTATACCGATAGCTGGGGGGCTTTTCACTCTCCGGTGGTAGTGGCAGATTCAGGAATTATCTATGTGCTGGCGAAAAAAGATTATTGGTCAAATATCAGGCTGTACCGGTCCGCTGACTATGGTGAAACATACCAGTGGTTTGGGACTATGACGACTTCGAATTTCGACAATTACCGCATGTTCTCTCCTCAGGGAAGCGATGAAGTATTTCTTCTGCAGCGGTCATCAGTAGATACCAGGGTGTATCAAATTGATCACAGTCAGCCAGCTTTGGCACTTCTGAACAAAGATGAGACGCTGACGCTCGGAGAGGCGAGGGCTAATCTGGCAGGTTATGTGACAGATTCTGTGCCTACCCTTTTTATCTACCGCCAAACCCCGGGAGAAAATCCTGGCTTGTATGTCAGCACAAACCTTGGGGCAACATGGGAAAAGCGCGGCGAACTGCCAGCGCGCCCATGGGGGGTTGGGGTGTATGTGACACCTTCGAATCCGGATGTCATGTTTCTCGGGGAGGTAGAATGTTACCGGTCTGATGACGGAGGTGCCAATTGGGTGCGCATCAATCAGTGGTGGGAATATTACGATGCACCTGCTACCATGTTGCATGCAGATATGATGCACTTTGCAGAGTTTGAAACTGCAAACGGCAATCCGTTTTTGCTGGTCAGTAATCACGGCGGACTGAGCATCAGCGAAAATGGTGGCATCTCTATGGAGAATATCGCGCTCTCAGGACTGAATGTCAGCCAGTATTACAGTCTGAAAAGCTCTCCAGCTGCTCCGTATCTCTTCTTTGGGGGCTCTCAGGATCAAGGGTTTCAAAGAGGTGTGACACTTGGAGAAGGCCCGTTCCAGATGAAGCAGCTTATCTCGGGCGACTATGGGCATATTGCCTTTTCTAAGGGGGGAAACAGATTGTGGACGGTCTATCCCGGGGGATGGGTCATTGTTTACGACAAACTGACAGACAATGGGCATTCTGCATCATGGGAAATGAACAGTTTGAATGAATCTGTGTGGATTCCGCCTCTGCATGAGACCGGTAATCCGCAGGAAGATGCCATTTTGATGGCAGGCGGCCATATTGATGGTTCTGAAGGGTCTCATCTGGTGCGGCTGACCTACCAAAGCGGTTCTAAGCAGGTCACTGCCAGTCAGCTTGATTTTGATTTTCGGGACGCTTCGGGAGGGGAGGTGTCTGCCATTGAGGTGTCTCCTTTCGATTCGGATCATTTGTACACAGCTACTACAAATGGACGGTTTCTCAGGTCTTTGGACGGTGGTGAGAACTGGGACCAGGCTGTCAACTTCATTCCTTCGGGGCACTATCTCTACGGGCAGACTATTCTGGCATCTCCGACTGTAGAGGGCCAGATCTATTTGGGGGGTAGCGGTTATGACGCTCCGCCGGTCTGGGTGTCAGAAGACAACGGAGAAACGTTTGTGCCTATGAGTGACGGATTGCCATCGACTCTGGTCTTTGAGATGTGTGCTGATCCGGATGGGCAGTTCTTATTCGCTGCTACAGAGGCTGGACCGTTTGTATATGTGATTGCAGAACAAAATTGGTTTGACCTCACAGGGATGGCGGCTCCCGCCCAAACCTACTGGTCGGTCCAATACATTGAGGGTCAATCAGGTGGTCCTGACCGTGTCCGATTTGGTACGTATGGACGAGGCGGTTGGGACCTGGAAATTGGGGACCTCACGGTAAAAACAGAGACACCGGTTGCATTGACCGATGGTGGATGGACTGCTTTTCCAAATCCGGCCAATGAAAAGACGACTCTGCAGTATAGTGGCAGCAACAATCATATGGTGACACATTATGAAGTCATCGACAGACAGGGACAACGCCTGTTTGGATCTGCAGTCAATACTGAGGTCATTGGACTCACAGAGATATTCCTCGGTGATATTCCCGCTGGATGGTACGGAATCAGACTCGTTAATGCGTCAGGAGAATCCGTTGCTGTCGTGCCGATTATCAGGCGGTAGGACCTTCGTTTTACGCATTCGAGCTCCAGTCGCGCTGGAACCGAGGCAGGAGTTCTCCTTGTTCGTCGATCCAGTCAAGCAGAGCGTATGCATATCCTTTTCCGGGATATTTCATTTTTACCAGCACACCTCTTCGGTTTGCCAGTTTGTGGATGCTCCGTGAGAGTTTTCCGCTGATATCGCTGGCAGACATATCCATGCCATTGTTTCTGGCATAAGCCTGTGCTCGCTCGTTCAACTCTGAATTAATGAGCGTTGTACCAGCATCAGCAAGGGTGTCGAGAAGGAATGTATCCCATTGAGAAAGCCTGTACCCGGGTTTTTTCTCCCCAGAGGGAGTCCCAGTCTTTTTTTCTTTTCCTCCAGTTTTCTTTTTGCCCTTCTCTGCGATTATCTTTTCGTTTTCAGCTTTTGGCTTTCTGCCCCTCCGCTTGCGCACAACAGGTGCCTGCTCTGCCATCGGCAGACCGGAAGATGATTTAGCGGGGACATCAAGGGTTTCGAATTTCTCAACATCTACTGATCGTGGTGCTTCAAGCGGAAGCCTGTCGGGCATACCGAGCATTGATTGAAGTTCAAAAAGGGCCTCCTGTATTTTACCTGCCTGATACTCAAGCTTCCGTAGTTCGGAATTGTATTTGCCAATCAGGTCGTTAATTTCCTGAAGTGAAAGAACGGATGACTTCTTCATTTTCTAATTCCTTTTTATTGAATGGTTGATCGATTCGTCCTGGTACAAAGACTCAGTAATCCTCTCAATGTTTTGAGAGTGCGGAGGTAAGGCACTCGTTGACAAAGGTTCGATCTGGAGGTCAGCGGAACTGTTTGGCTGAAATGAGACGCAATCCTTGATAGCGCATCGATTGAATTAGTTTCGCTCCGCAAAATTAGAATAAATACACCAAATTCAAAGAAAAGTTCATATTGACCTGACATTATTAATCGGTAGCGGCATGAAGATCTGAAAGGCTAATGACAAATCCTTGAATATCATAGGTTTCACGAAGGCTTTTTGAATAGGCCGCAGCTGTGGGGCGATCTGGAAAAGGGCCGAGAATGATTTTATAGATTGGATCAAATTCTGGTCCAGGCTCAATGCTAAGCAGAACATTATCAAACCAATTGTCTTGAAGGTCAGCGATTTGTCTCATTGCATTGCGTTGATCAGAGAGATAAGCAATCTGGACACCGTAACCCTCTTTTTTTGGCTTTACGATTTTTATTTTATACAAATCGTACGTCTGAAACTTGTTGTTTGCAGGCTGTAACTCCTCTGGCTTTTGGGTCGGCCTGGAGTCCTGAGTGGTCGGTGATGAGGGCGAAGTCTTTTCAGGTTGGCTTTGGTCAGGGAGAGAGCCTTCATTTTCGCGTTCTTTGCGAAAAGCGGCTTCTCGAGCCATCTGATCTTTCACCTGATCCGGGAGTCCGATTTTGAGCGGAGGAGATATTGGCTGTCCATTTTGGTTGAGAATTTCGATTTTCACCCTGATCTGGCCGGCTTTTTCCATGTCAAGGTCTGCAGCTGCTCTTCTTGAAATATCAATGATGCGCCCCTCGATAAATGGTCCTCGGTCATTGATGATGACCTCTACAGACTGGTTATTTTCAAGTGAAGTCACTCTAACCTGAGTCCCGAATGGCAGGGTTTTGTGGGCTGCAGTTAGCCCGTTTGTATCGTAAAGCTCCCCACTGGCTGTGGGCTTCCCATGGTATTTATCGGCATAAAAGGAAGCGTAGCCAAACTCAAGGGCTGACTGTGCCCTGAGTACTGCCGAAGGGATCATAAAAAGTGCAAAGAGATGGAAGAACAGAGTGAGATTGATCGGAATTTGAATCATTATGTATTTCGTTTTGCGCTTATCCCGTTTTTGGAGCTCCAGATAGGAACACAGAAGGATTCAATTTATTGTGAGGAATATCGGGGCATTCATTTTTTTATTTGTCGCAGGAAGCGAAGGGAGAGGAGACTCTTAATTATCTGACCACTTGTATGAAGCCTCTCTGATGGCAAAAAAGGAGATTGTATCATATCTTTGCATTTCGGTTAGCATGTGCACTGAGAACAATTCGAAGATTCTCACATTTCCCTATACGCAGAAAATTCTTTTCAGCCAGAGCAGAATAAATAAACAACATGAGCAAGAAAGGTCGGGTACTGGTGGCTATGAGTGGTGGCATTGACAGCACGGTGGCTGCCATGCTGCTTCATGAAGAAGGCTATGAGGTCATCGGGCTCACCATGAAAACCTGGGATTATGCGAACAGTGGCGGGTCCAAAAAGGAGACAGGCTGTTGTAGTCTGGATTCCATCAACGATGCCCGCCAGGTGGCGGTCGATATGGAGTTTCCGCATTTTATCGTCGATATCCGGGAAGAATTTGGAGATTATGTCATAGACAATTTTGTGGATGAATACCTCGCTGGGCGCACTCCGAATCCTTGTATTCTCTGCAATACGCACATCAAATGGGATGCCATGGTCAGGCGGGCCGATGCTTTGGATTGCGAATTCATTGCTACAGGGCATTATGCCACCATTCGGGAAAAGGATGGGCGGCGTTTTATTTCGCGCGGTCGTGATGAGCGAAAAGATCAGTCATATGTCCTCTGGGGACTGAGTCAGCATGCCTTGGGCAGGACCATGTTTCCGCTGGGCCAGCTTACAAAGCCCGAGGTCAGGCAGATTGCCGCGGACCGCGGGTACACGTCACTTTCGAAGAAAGGGGAGAGCTACGAAATCTGCTTTGTACCTGACAATGACTATCGGGGTTTTCTCAAGCGTCGGGTCAACGGTCTGGAGTCAGAAGTGGCGGGAGGCCGATTTGTAGACGCCCGGGGTAACGACCTCGGGGAGCATCACGGGTATCCCTTTTACACAATCGGGCAGCGGAAAGGGCTCGGCAAGGCCTTTGGAAAGCCCATGTATGTCACTGAAATTCGCCCCGATACAAACACGGTCGTACTTGGTGAGGTCGATGAATTATTGAGAAACGGCATGCAGGTCTCACGCATCAACTCCATGAAGTATGCTTCCATCCCTGACGGTCTGGAAGCCGTCACCCAAATCAGATACAACGATCCCGGCACTCTGAGTGTGCTGCGATCAGCCCCGGAAGGCAGGGTGGAGGTTGAGTTTTATGCCCATGCCAAAGGTGTTGCACCGGGTCAGTCTGCGGTATTTTATGAAGGCGATGATGTTGTGGGTGGAGGTATCATTTTCGGGAGTTTTTCACGCCAGGCCGTGTGAGTATTCAGGATACTAAGTATGCTCTTTTCATGACGGTCCGCGTGCTCACTTGCGGCTGTTTCTTAGTCCTCATTATTTCCGGAATGGCATGCAATCGGGACGCTTCGGAAATAATTCCAGCAGACCCCGGCTATGACTATTTCCCGCTGGCTATCGGACAGTCCGCGGAATATGTTGTCGATTCCATTCTGCTGGATCCGGGGCCGGAGGGTACCGTGCGAGATACCATCAGGTCATTCCTTCGAGAAATAATCACAGACACCTTCCGCGATGCGGAGTACAATCTTGTATACAAGGTTGACCACTACTGGCGCCCTGCTGACTCCCTTCCTTGGATGCTCAATGGAACAGGGTTTTGTATGAGAGATCCTTATGAGGCTCATTATTGGGATGGTGCATTGCGGTTTGTGGCGCTGAGTTTCCCGATTGAATCCGGAAGGCGTTGGGATGGGCTGGCGCATATCAGTCCATACACCACGTTGGTTGTGGCGGGTGAGGTGCTCACACCATTCTCCTATTCTCCTTTTGAGCTGGTCACATCCGGTACGCCAATGACAGTTGGCGGAGTCAGATATGAGCAGACTTGCACCGTTGAGGCCAGTCAGGAAAATCTTATTGAAAAGCGATTGTGGAAGGCAGTCTATGCACGAGGCGCCGGGCTCGTTTTGCAGGAGTTTCAGGTCTATGACACGCAAAATCTGAATTCATCAGTCAGTTGGGATGAGAGAGCTGAAAAAGGGTTTTTCATCCGCAAAACGCGCATTGTGCCATGAAGGGATATACTCAGGTCGGAAAAATCGGAACCACCCATGGAGCAGATGGGGAGGTCAATGCATCTATAGGAGAACACTATGTGGAGAGCGTTCTGGATGTGGGATGGATCTTTGTAGAGATTGATGGGCAGGCAATTCCATTTTTGCTCACCCATATCAGGAGCGGTAAGGGGTTCATTCTGCGATTCGATGAGGTAGACACGCGGGAAGAAGCTGCCAGACTTACTGGTTGCGGACTCTTGTTAAAAGATGAGGATGTTTTGGTGGATGAAGAGTTTCAGCCAGAAAAAAGTGGATTGCAATACGCATATTTGCACGGGTTCGAATTGCGGGATATCGAAATGGGACGAATTGGAATAATCCGGGAAGTCCGGGAATATCCGCAGCAAGAGCTGGCCCTTGTTGAATACGATGGGCGAGAATTGCTGGTGCCTCTGCATCCGGCCCTCATTGAGGAAGAAAATGTGGCAGCAGGTTTTATTCTGATGCGTCTTCCTTCCGGTCTTATTGAATTGTAGGAAAGAGAACTATCCCTGGATGAAACATTCCCTTCTCAGCAAGATGGATGTGCTGGATCAGGATCTGAACCGGCTGCTTGAAACGTTGCGTGAGTATACAGATGAGGAGCTAAACCGAAGCCCCGGCCCTGGCCGATGGTCGGCCTTGCAGGTCCTTCAGCATCTGATGCTGGCTGAAAACCTCAGCCTTAAAAGCGTTGAGCGGCGGCTTGGCCGCAGGCAGGCAGATGAAATCAATGGGACCAATTTGCTTACTGGAGGGAGAAGGATTGTGTTGGGATGGATATTAAGCCTGCCATTTGGCTGGAAAGCGCCGGAGGTAGTCGGCGGGGAGTCCTTTTCTGACCAGACCACCTTCTGGGCCGTTGCCCGCGAATACCGGCAGATCAGAATCTCGCTTCGTGAGCTGGTGCGCACTGTGCCGGAAGAATTCTACCACAAACAGCTTTACATGCACCCGATTGTGGGCAAAATGGGTCTTTCCGGCATGTTGCACTTTTTCGACAGGCACTTTACGCGCCACCGCCGTCAAATTCTGCGAGCCTTGCGATGAGCCGTTTCAGGGCGCATCTGTCAGCGCATTTTTGATGAGGTGAACCGCTTTGCGGAGATCCTCTTCTGAGGCTGCAAAGGAAATCCTAAAGCAATTCGGTGCTCCGAAAGCATCTCCTGCCACAAGGGCAACACCGGCTTCCTGCAACAGATACTCACAAAAGTCAGTTGCATTGCCAATGTGGTTCCCACGCAGCGTTTTGCCAAAAAAGGCGCTGATATCAGGGAAAATATAAAATGCGCCTTTCGGATCGTTGACCCGCATTCCAGAAATCTCCTTGAGCAGATCGCGGACAAGATTTTTGCGTACCGCAAACGCATTGTTCATTTCAATGGTTGGCCCGAGATCTGCATCAAGGGCTTCAACAGCAGCTATCTGTGCGAAGGTGTTGGCCCCCGACGTAAACTGTCCCTGAATTTTTGTGCATGCATCGGCAACCTGCTGCGGTGCAGCCATATAGCCCAATCGCCAGCCGGTCATAGCGAAGCCCTTTGAAAATCCGTTGACCACGATTGTCCTATCTTTCATACCCGGAGCCTGAGCAATGCTGTGGTGGTGGCCGGAGAAATTGATGTATTCGTAGATTTCGTCAGAAATAACCAAAGCCTTGGGGTGGTCCCGAATGACATCTGCCAGGGCCTCAAGCTCCGCAGGTGTATAGACAGAACCGGTAGGATTGCAGGGGGAAGAAAAGAGAATGGCCTTGGTCCGGTCAGTCAGCGCTCCTGAAAGCTGGCCCGGGGTGACCTTGAAGTCCTGATCGATACCAGCTTCCAGAACCACCGGGGTGCCCTGCCCGATTCGAACGATTTCGAAATAAGATACCCAGTAAGGGGCAAAAATGATGACCTCATCACCGGGGTTCAGCAGTGCCATGCTCAGATTGGCGAGGGACTGTTTTGCCCCGTTGGAGACCACAATCTGGGATGGTGAATATTGAAGCCCATTGTCGCGCTTGAGCTTCCGGCTGATGGCCTCACGCAAGGCCGGCATTCCGGGTACTGGCGAATATTTGGTATACCCATCGGCCAAAGCCTTTTCTGCAGCTTTCTTAATGTGGTCCGGCGTGTCAAAGTCAGGCTCTCCAAGGCTCAAGTTGATGATTTGCCTCCCTTGCGCAGTGAGATCCCGGGCCAGTTGAGCCATTCTGATGGTATCAGATTCTTTCATGGTGATGACACGCTGGGCCAGATCGATGGATTTCATAAACGTTCAAATTGATTCTTGTGCGAAGATATCAGTCACAATTGGAAAATTCCCGCTCCCTCCCGAATTATTTCGGGACTGTCTCCGGTCAGGTCGACAACGGTCGATGGGGTATTCCTGCCAATACCTCCGTCAATAATGATATCCACTTGCTTCCCGTAGAGATCCAGCATATCCTGAGGGTCGGTCAGGTATTCAGTAACCTGGTCATCACCCTTGAGCGACATGCTCAGCAATGGCTTTCCGGTTTGCTCAATCAAATCGAGGGCGATTTTATTTTCCGGAATGCGAATCCCCACGGTTTTTTTCCGGTTTTTGAAAGCCTTAGCTTTCTGCCCGGCAGGAAGAATAAAGGTAAAGGGTCCGGGAAGATGGCGCTTGAGTATCCGAAAGACTTTGTTATCCAGTTGGACAGTGTACTCAGAAACCTGCGAAATATCCCTGCAGACCAATGTCATCATGGCTTCTTTGGGAGTGACCCCTCTCAAAGTGCAAAGGCGATCCATCGCTTTCTCTGAATCAACGCTGCACCCAAATGCATAGACCCCATCAGTAGGGTATACAATAATGCCATCCTGTTCAAGGGCTTGCGAAACTTGTGAAATTTTGCGGCCTTCCGGGTTTTCTTCATAAATGCGTAAGAGCATAGGTGGTTATTTATTATCAAGTGATGGAATAGCTATCAGGCTTTCCGGGTGCAATAATAATACTACTTTTGGTCCAATTTTTCAATTGAATTGGTTATGTCCGCGGACAGTTTTCGCTCTCTTTTTTCATTCATTTTCCTTTGCAGTCTCTCCATTTTCACTGCCTTGGCCCAGCATGAAGCCCCTGGTCTGTTACCGGAGGCTGACCTGATTGTTGTCGTTGAGAATCTTCGCCTCACTGGTGGCACCCTCAGGGTCAGTTTATTCCAGTCAGAGTCTGGTTTTCCCGATGACCCCTCTCAGGCCGTTCTGTATGATACAGTAACGGTGAGGAGGGCGTATGAGGAATTACACTTCAGAGGACTGACCCCAGGATTGTATGGATTAGGGGTACTCCATGACGAAGATGAAAATGGGGTAATGTCTTTTTCAACCTTTGGGATCCCAAACGAGGGTTATGCTTGTTCGAATAATGCCCGCGGATTTATGGGACCCCCAAAATTTCAGAAAGCTGCCTTTCAGGTCCCTCCCGGGGTGTCAGTACATCGGGTACGGATGCGGTACTAGGTCTGGAAAAAAGGCAAGTCATCATTCCCCGAAGGGAATGATGAAGATGCCGCAAGGTTTTTGAGAAGGCCTCAACGCTTTAGGACTTCCTGAGAAGAGGGATATTCCTGTAAACCGCAAGTGGCGGAATCCAGTGTTGATTGTGGCCCGGGTCATGATTTGCACAACTTCCGGACCTTAGTTCATTTTGAGTAGCCTGTACACCGTTGGTACTGACTGATTGCCTCCTGGTAAAAATCGGAGTATGTACATTCCTGCTGGCAATTCACCCACCACAAATTCTTCGTTCAGCACTTGCCGGGCTGCATAGTCACGAGTTGCAATAAGTCGGCCCTCGGGTGAGTAGAGCTCGAGCTGTCCGGGGTGGGTCATTTTTCCTGCGGAGAATACCCTGAACGACGCCTCGAAGGGGTTTGGATATACTGTCACCGGATCAGTGAGGCCTGCCGTCACGAATGCCTGAACTGTGTCTGAATACATCAGAAAATGTCCTCCATTTTCCACCTTGATGCGGTAGGTATTCGTGCCGTTGACAGGTTTGTGGTGATTCATTGAATACGCATTGGAGGGCGATCCGTTTGCTTTAGATGGCACCATATCAATGGGGTGGAAGTTTCTGCCATCTTCAGCGTGCTCAATCTGGTAGGCAACTTGCCCCATTTCATTGGCGGAGGTCCAATTCAGGAGTACGGAGCCATCATACAGGGGTGTTGCCGACACATTAAGCAGGAGTGGCGGACAATCGCCTGTATCATAAGGGAGAACCGTGATAACAACTATGTTGGTTTCTTTGATAAATTCATCACAGTCGGCACGCCGTGCACATCTGATGTAGTATGTGGTGGTAGTGAGTACCGGTGGCTTGAAATAAGGTGTATTGGAGTTGGGAATGGGTATCCATGTTTGCTGGTTGAACGGAACAGGGGATGTGCTGAACATCCAGATGTACTCTATTTCACCTAATCCGCCTGAAGCCGGGACAAGCTCGATGATGGTATCCGGCATAGTCCCGGCACAGATGATCTGGTTATACCCAATGACACCACCGAAATCCAGATCGAGGCATTCAGCAATGACCCCGATGTCGAACGACAGGTTATCAGCCTGATCTTTGACGATCGTAAAGGGATCTGTGCAGCCAGTCAGGGTATCCACATCACTGTCAATAAAGTCATTATTGCCGATGTTCTTTGCTGTAAAGTAGAAATCTGGCGGCAACTCGGTGACGCAAATGCGATAATCGCCGGGGCTGACACAGGTAAAGAGATAATATCCGCTGTGGTTGGTCAGACGATAGTCCACCATAATATCATCTGGCGTGTCAAAGATTTCGTCTGGTCCGGGAGCCATGAGGACGACCGGAATATTATGCAGACCAATCTCGTTGGCATCTTGCAGACCATTTTCATTGTAATCTATCCAGACATAGTCCCCGATATTGATACAGGTATCGCAGATGTCAACAGCAAATAAGATCCCGTCCTGATCCATGTCACCGCAGATGGACCCTCCTCCGGGAGTAAGGTCTTTCCACAGTTGCGTGGCGTTTTCATAGGATGAAAGAATGGTATCGGCATTGAGCGTCAATGTATCGAAGACTACTGTATGAATGGAGTAGGAACCTGTTTCGGATACCGTAAAAGAAGGAGTCGTGTGAATATCTACGAGCTTGTGGTCTGCTTTTTCCCCCAGCAGATACAGCACCCGAAAGCCATCGGGCACCGTTGCGGGAATCAGTGTGCTGGCAGAAAGAGACGCTGTTTGGTTTGGAAACAAACATACGTTGGAGAGGTCTGCCTGAATGATGCCGGCATCAGGGTCAAGAAGTGTCACGCTTGCACCGATCACATCGAGGTCTGCACAAATCGCTCCGCCTCCAGAACTGATTGCATTGAGTAGTACGTCAAGAAGCGTTCCTGGCTGGAACGCGGAAGAGGGGAGGGTGGATGGGTCGTAAACCACTGTGTGAACGCTGAACTGGCCACCCGTGGTAACCACAAATTCGGGCTGGGTGTTGGTTTGTTGAATTGTTTTTGGGGTGCCCGTAACGAGCAGGTAGGCCACCTCATAGCCTGCCGGAACAAATGGGGCTGAAGAGTGGGAGGCGGTGAGCAGAGTTGAGTCCGACCCAGACACGCAGAGCCCGCCATATGGAAGCTCGAGCTGCCCGGCATCTGGTTGTTGAGCTTTCACTGAGGCTCCATCACCGTCGAGGTCCGCGCAGAGTGGACCACCATTGACATTCAAAAGAGCTTGAATCTCAGCGATGGTTGTCAAACCCGGTGTAATTTGGGTCGTACTGAAAGTGGAAGGGTCAAATACAAAGGAATGAACCGAATAAATACCACTGGAAAGAATGGGAAATTCAGGATTCGCACTAAAGGCGAGAATGACTTTATCTGGTCCCTCGCTCAGCAGATAGACCTGGGCAAATCCAAAAGGAAGGACGGCATCGCCGTTCGGGACAGGTGAAAAAACCGACGGGCCATCCAGACAGAGGGTGGTCGACGTGGCAGTCAGGGTGCCGGATTCGGGTTGGTCGACCCGGATTTCAGCACCTTCAGTGCCCACATCAGCACAATATGCAGCACTTGAGGAGGTAAGAACGTCTCGCAGCTGCTCAAGCGTTGTTGTTCCGGGAATTACCAGCTGTTGAAGCGATACTTGAAGTGGGTCAAATACAACGGGATAGACAGCATAGAAGCCGCCTGCAGTTACAGAAAATGCCGGTGTGGTGCCAGTTTGCACAATAATTTCATCTGGAAGGGATACAAGCACGAATTCTAGAGTGTAGCCAGTTGGGATGGAAGCATTTCCATCAGCAATCGCCAACAGGGTCCCTTGACCATCAGTCAGGCAGAGATTGTCAGCGAGAGCTGTAACCTGCCCCGCATCTGGGTCGCTAACGATTGCAATGGCGCCGTCTAAATCCAAATCTGCGCAAATCGGCCCACCCTGAGTCGCAATCATTGAAGCCAGGTCAGGAAGGGTAGTGAGGCCCAGATCGATCACTGACATTAAGTCGAGGGTTGCCGGGTTATAGACAAGCGGATGAATGGAATAAGTGCCACCGGATGAAACTGCAAAGTCTGGCGTACTGCTCAGATCAGCAATGACCTGAGCCGGTTGCCTGACGAGTACATATACCAATGTGTATCCTTGGGGTATTTCCTGATTCCCATCGGGAATGATGCTCAGGCCTGCAGACTGACCAGTCAGGCACAGTTGGGCATTGGCAAGGCTGACCGAGCCGGCGTCGGGGTTTTCGCCATCCACAACAGCATCGGCAAAAACTGTGCACCCGTTTGCATCGGTTGCAGTAACAGACCATTGACCCGGGGCAAGCCCTGAAAGAGTCGATGAGGTGTCACCGGATTGCCATGTAAAAGAGACTGGTGCCAGACCATTCGTCACAGATGCTGAAACTGCACCTGTGAATCCGTTGCCGCACTCATCATCAGTGACTAAAATATCGAGGATTAAGGGCATTGGAGCACCCACTATCAATGGCAGAACCGTTGAACAGCCGTTTCCATCGGTAACTGTAACGGTGTAAGGACCACCAGGTAAATTTGTGAGCGCGGCACTGTCAGCAGAGGGATCGTGGCTCCAGTTAAAGGAGTAAGGGCCTGTCCCATTTACAGGTGAGACTGTCAGCGATCCGTCGGTGGCATCAGCACAGGAGGTGGAATCACTTGTGGCTGTTGCCTGAAGACCGCTGGGAGAGGCCTCGACTGTGATTGACTCAAATCCTGAACACCCCAGAGAGTCGCTCACTGTCACAGAGTATATTCCGGAGGACAGCCCGTCAATTTCTGTGGATTGATCGCCGGTGTTCCAGAGAAACGTGTAAGGTGCAAGTCCGCCGACGACAGAATCGACCGAGGCCCCGGCATCGCCAGCATTGAGACAGGTCTCATCCGTCGCACTCAGTGTCAGGGCGATGGTATCTTTCGACCGAAGCAGGGCACTTCCGGTGGCCTCGCAGTCGTTTTGATCTGTGACAGTCAGACCATAACTCCCAACAGGCAAGCTGTTGACTGTCTGGCTGGTATCTCCAGTGCTCCATTGGAATGAATAGGGGGCTGTACCACCAACAGCCTCGCCAGTTAGGATGCCGCCCAGTCCGGTCAGGCAATTTATGTCTGTGGCTTGGATGTCGAGCGACAACTCTTGCGGTTGATTGACAGTACCCAATGCGATACCAGTACATCCGTTGGCATCTGTTACAGTAACACCATACAAGCCTGCTGACAGGCCGTTCAGGACATTGGTATCAGGAAAATTCGGATTGGTGTAAGTGAAAGAGAATGGGGCTGTGCCGGTCATGACCCCTATGTAAAGTGTCCCGTTATTGCCCCCGTAACAGCTCACATCCGTTTCAACCGGCATGGCCCAGACACCTTCAGGAGAGACCTCGATGGTAACAAATCCTGTAGTCATACACCCGTTGGCATCCGTGATATCCACCGTGTACGTGCCAGCCGTAAGGCCATGGATATCTGGGGTGGTGTCTCCGGTACTCCAAAGCAGCGAATAGGGGCTTGTGCCACCGATGAGATTGACAAGGACAGCGTCGGCATCTGACGCCCCGGCACAAGTTTCATAGTTGGAGTTGATCATCCAAATGAGCTCCTGTGGCTCCTGAAGAGTTGCGCTACCACTCGCTGTGGCTCCAAGTGCATCAGTCACCGTGACAACGTACGTGCCCGGACCAAGCCCGTCTATCACCATGGTGTCTTGGCCGGAATCCCACGAAAACTGATACGGTGGCTGACCGCCCGAAGCAAAGGCAGCCACTGATCCGTCGTCAGAGCCATAGCAATCCGGCTGATCCGTTAATAAGTTGACAGATAAATCCTGTGCCCGGATCTGAGAAGTGAAGACAAACGCCAACACCGTGAAGCACCATAGTGCTTTGCATCTGAATACCGGGAGGGGGGCGGTATGTATCATAACCTGTTTATTCGCAATCAATACTGAATTGTGTGTCCACGCAGTATCATGGGGTCCTCTTAACGTGTGTTTTTATGAGCGGATGACGGATGGATACACCAGAAAGGGTGAGTTGAGAGCCGCTCTTCTCTGAAGAATACTAATCTTCACTTGGTAAAGATATATTATTTGAAAGGGACTTCCAAAATCAAACTGTGTCTATTTTTGGCTCATCTCAAAAATTTTTGCCATCCGTTTGTGCTTTATAAGCATGCGATTAGAGGAATCATGTGAAGATTCTTCAAATATTCTGATTCAATGTATTGAAAAAATCCAAAATAAAAAAGAAGAGAATGGGAATTATGATTCTGTTAATCAGTAAATTGTGGTGATGTTGTGAAAAAAGAGATGGCCACTTGCTCAATCTTGAATCGGATGTAAAAATAACGCAAGTTATACACTATTGAAGAACAGCAGACTAACAAGTAAGAAAATTTTTTTATTTCTCTTGAAGACTCTTTTCCTTTATTTTTGTATTCATATTCCTCAATAATCAACTATTCTGACCCTTTTTTGATCTCACATCATCCTTTTTGGGTATGTGTTATAAATTTTCCCTTCAAAAAATTTTGGGTCGCCTTTTTTCACCATTCTTTCTAACTTACGATTTAATTGTATGCAGTGATTTCAGAACAATCTGTCCAAGCCATCCATGAAGCGGCTCGTATCGAGGAGGTCGTTGGTGACTTTGTCCAGCTCAAACGGACAGGGTCAAATATGAAGGGTTTGTGCCCCTTCCACGGCGAGAAAACTCCGTCATTTGTGGTTTCCCCCGCCCGAAACACATTTAAATGCTTTGGGTGCGACAAGGGAGGGTCAGCCGTGACTTTTATTATGGAGCACGAACACAAGACCTATCCGGAGGCTCTTCGTTATCTGGCAGCGAAATACAATATTGAAATCGAGGAAACAGGCGACACGGAACAAAACCGAGTAGAGCGGCAGCTCCGAGAGAGTCTTCAGATTCTCAATGACTTTGCAGCTACCTATTATGCCAATCAGCTCCTTTCGACAGACCGCGGCAAAAGCGTGGGTCTGAGCTATTTCCGTGAACGCGGGTTTACCGATGATACCATCCGTACCTTTGGTCTGGGGTATGCTCCTCCGGGAGGAAAGGAGTTTCAGACGGAAGCGCTGCAGCAGGGCTATGACCAATCCTATCTTGAAAGACTTGGCCTCATTAGCACAAAGGGCTTTGACTTTTTTCGGGATCGGGTCATATTTCCCATTCACCACCAAAGCGGCAAGGTGGTTGCATTCGCAGGGCGCATTCTCAATACCCATACCAAGGCGCCGAAGTACATCAACTCTCCGGAAACGGAAATTTACCAGAAGAGTAAAGTTCTCTACGGCCTCTTTCAGGCCCGCACTGCTATCCGAAAGCTTGATCAGGCCATTTTGGTTGAGGGCTACACAGATGTTATTTCAATGCATCAGGCAGGCATTCAGCATGTTGTGGCCACTTCCGGAACGGCTCTGGGCGAGAGTCAGATTGCCCTCATTAAACGTTTGACGCCCAATGTGCTTCTCTTATTCGACGGTGACAAGGCCGGGATCGGGGCAGCATTGAGAGGGGTCGATCTTTTTCTGGCCAATGACATGAATGTCAGGGTGGTTTCGCTACCCGAAGGTGAAGATCCCGACTCTTTTGTCAAATCCAGAGGAAGGGAGGAAACCCTGCAATGGTTTGAGACACAAGCACAGGATTTTATCTTCTTCAAGGCAGGCCTTCTCTCGGACGCATCTCAGGGAGATCCGATAAAGCGGGCCGCCATGATCAATGACATACTCGGTAGTGTGGCACGGATTCCCGACCCTGTCAAGCGAGCCCTGTACATCAAGGAATGCAGCACCCTGCTCGATGTGGATGAACCGACGCTTGTGGATGTGACCAATAAGCTTGTGGCGGGCATGATTCGCGAGGCCAGAAAGGTTTATGAGCGCGAGCAGGCGGAATCGAATGCACCAATACCGTATGCCAGTCATCGTCCGTCACACCCTCCTCAGCAAGAGAGGCCTCCCCTGATGGAAATCCGCGAACGGGAAATTGCCCGCCTATTGATTACCTTCGGTGATAAAATCTTCGATGAAGACCACAACATTTCTGTGGCAGAGCAGGTACTGGCAGCCCTGCATGAGGTTATCGAGGAATTTGACCATCAGGTGTATGGCCAGGTGGTGCGTGACACTTTCAACCTTTTGCAGGAAGGAAAAACTGTGACGCCCGCATATTTTATCAGTCATGCAGATGATCACGTCCGCCAGCTGGCGCTGGATGTCATTCACAGCCCTTACGAGTACAGCGAAAATTGGGAAAAGAAGTGGGACATCCTGCTCCAGTCCCAAAAAAAACCGGAGGAGAATTTTGAGAAGGATTGCGAGGACGTCCTCCTGAGATTCAAATATCAGAAAATCAACCAAATGATTGAACGCAATGCGGCCTTCATAAAAGAAGTCTCCAACAGCGGCGACCATGCTCAACTCGAAGAAAAGTTGTTGCTGCAAATGGAACTATCCTCATTAAAGGATACCATCGCCAAACAGCTCGGTTTAGTCGTAAGCCGTTGATCCAACAGACGACGACTCTGGTAAATCTAATCCTGCTTCCCTGCTGACTGGCCTGAACCTGAGGAACCCCCATCACTGTTCACAGGTTTTCCTGCGCCTGTTGGGGCCTGAGATTCATTCTCCTCTGTCAGGTTTTTTTCATCGGCTCCCATGTAGTTCAGCAGAATTTCTTCAAGTTGCTCGGCATCGAATCGCTTGGAGAGGATTTCCTTGTTTTTGTCAAGCAGATATAGCTGAGGCGTACTTTTGATGTCGTAGGTGCTTTTGAACTTAGTGCGGTAGTAAGGGTCTACCATATTCAGCCAGTCGAGCATTTCATTTTTTTGAAGATACTCTGCACATTTGACCATGCCACTTTCGTTGACGGTTCTGCCACAGACGGCATAGATTTCGAATCCTTTGTCTTTGTAAGAAGCGTAGAAGTCCCTCAGCTTCGGCATGGATTTTTTACAGTGCCCACAGTCCGGATCCCAGAAGACCAGCAGGGTATATTGCGCGTCGACCTGATGCAGGGGTATGGTGTTTCCGGTCTTGACACGGTACAACTCATCTTCATGCTCTTTGACTGCAATGGTGCCAGGGACATCGAGTTGCTGAAGGGCGATGTTGGGGGCGATTCTTCCGAGAAGGAGCGGGCCGAGGGTCTTGGCATTGTCAATGATTTTGGTAAGCTGCTCTTCTTCCGTCCACGGCGCTTTTCCCGTTGCATAGTATGAATTGACGAGATGCACGTACACCGCATCCATGCCTACAAACTTGGAGCGGGCATATTCATTGAGGTAGTGAACCAGATAGTACTTAAAGGTTTCCTCGGCAGGTTCCATGGCGGTGAGAACCCGGTCCAGTGAGGTGCTGATGGAGTCCGGATGCTGGACAGTCAGTTTTTGAATGTAGCGGTCGACCTTGCTGAATAGCAAAGGCGTGCGCAGCAGCCTTGGGTCGCTCAGGTCAGTGTTGTCGAAATAGTGGTCGCGGTAGTAATAAAATCTCAGCCTGTCTACCTCCGCCTTTTCGCCTTCAAAATCAGGAATTTCCGGCTCCCGGGTCGACTTGATGATCAGGGCAGTCATGGATTCGGGTGTGTTGGCCAGAATGTCATTCTGGTAAGCCTTGACCTGCCCGTCGAGGGCAGTAAGCGCTTCGTCCGCACTGCTTCTTTGATCTTCAGCAAGGCTCTCGCGGCTGGCCTTAATTTCTTCAGCCTCCTTCCCCTTTTGTTCGAGAAAACGCAAGTAAGTATAAAACTGCTCGTTTTCCGGGGACCCGGAAAACTTTACCGAACCAGATATGTCTGCATAATCAGAAATGACCTTAAATGACTGATTTTCAGATGGAATAGAGAATTGCAAAAACTGATTATCAGGGGGGAAGACTACAAAGTACATCCCCGGAGCCAGCAACTCCTCGCCTTGAAAGGTGAATTCTCCTTTCCCAACGGCAATTGCGGTATCAGATACATATTGTTTGTCCATCAGGAAGTATCCGAGCTGGACGGTATCTCCCTCGAAACCATTTGCCTTGACGGTAATTTCATACCCTTGTCCAAGTACCTGGGAAAGAGGGAGTGAGAGGAGGAGCAGGAAGGTGTACAAACGGCTTCTCATCATGACGTTGCTTTTGTTAGGTTTTGTTATTGTGGCCTGACTAAATTCTGTCTTCCAGTGTCGGGCTCTGAATACGTGTTTTACAACGCATACAGTTCAATCTTGTTTGCGTGGCTTGATAGAGAGATCTGCATGAAGCGAAACGACGTGAGAATACCGCTCTTCGCGTACCCTTCCGATATCAGTAAACGCATAATCCACCCTCACGCTGCCAATCTGCAACCCCACTCCCATACTCGGTCGGAAGGAAAGTTGGGTTCGGTCGAAATCCACTTCATCCTGAAAGTTTCCAGCACCGGCACGTACATAGACTTTTTTCCGAAATCCGTACTCCAGACCCACAGCAGGGCTCATGCTCAGGGGATCTCCGGAAATGAGGGTATTGCGCGGGCCATCAGTAGTAACAAAGACATTGCCCTCAACCTCGAGAGAGTTCGTGTTTTCCCATTCTCTTTTCCATCCTGCCCCAATGATCAGCGTGGGTCGGGTAATCTCAACAGAATTGATTGGGAGTTCATTGTTTGTCAGCTCCAGTGTCCGTGCCTCAGACTCAGTCAGGCCGAATGTCCAGGCATTAAAGGTGGTGGTCAGATCACGGCCCACCAAAGCAAAGCGCCAGTTGCCGGTTTCGTAACGGGCTGCTGCATCAAGTCCAAATCCCCATGATTGGGCAAATGAACCAATGGAGCGGTGGATGATCTTGACGTTTCCCCCAATAGTCAATTCTCCTTTCTGAACCGCGAGTGGCTGGCCGTAACTCAGCAATAGGGCATAGTCAGCTGCAGAAAACTCGACGATGTTGTCATAATTGACGGTTCCGTCTTCTTCATACAAACTCAGTGTATTGGGGATATTGTCAATGCCAAATCGGATCAGAGAAATGCCGAGGCTTCGGCCTGCATCATCAATGCGTCCTGCTGCTCCCAGATAGTCGTATTTTCCGATTCCGGCAAACCACTCGGCATGCATGGCCCCGGCAAGGAGTCTGTCAGTGGCTGTCAGTCCGGGCAAGGCGGCAGGATTCCAATAGCCTGCGGTGGCATCATTCACTCCCGAAGCACAGGCTCCTCCCATCCCCAAAGCGCGTGCGCCCAATCCGATGCTCAGAAATTCATTGCTGTATTTCTGAGCAGCAAGATGTACCGAGCACAAAAGGAGAATGGTTATTGCTGCGACAAATCGCGTCATGGAGTCTGGTATTTGATGTTTAACGCCGTTGAGAATGGGAGATTGTATCGGGTTTTCTCATCAAGAGAGAAAACACATGCGGGAGTGGGTAGGAGGTAGAGCCAAAAACATAGCGTGACGGTCCTACTTCTGTCATACCTGCAAAACAATTGTATGGAGAGTATGGAAATTCCTTGTATTTCTCGAGAATAAGTCCGGAATCAAGCAGCGGTTGCACAATTTCTTCGAGAGAATGAGACCAGCTGTATTCGACAAATTTCCCTTGCGCTCCCGGCTCAGCATACGTGCCGGAAACCACTTCTTCTACAGGTTGATCTCTGTGGAAATACGGGTATCCGATATTCCCGGATTCAAAATCATACATCATCAGAGCAGGATGGTGCTCGGCGATATAGAAAAAGCCGCCCGGCTTTAGAAAATGGGAGATAATCTCAGCCCACCGCTTTAGATCCGGAAGCCACCAAATGACACCATAGGATGTGAAAACGATGTCGTACTCCCTGTGGAGGTGCTCTGGTAGGTCGTATATGTTGGTGGAAACAAATTGTGCATCGAGGCCAGACTCAATGGCAAGTTGTCTCGCCGTTTCTATTGATGCCTCGGAAAAATCACAGCCTGTCACCCTGGCCCCCAAACGGGCCAGTGACAGCGTGTCAAGTCCAAAGTGGCATTGGAGATGCAGCAGTTCTTTCCCATCCACCTTCCCCGAGAGAGCCTCCATCTCTATTTCCTTGAGCATATTTTTTCCGGACTGGAATCCCGGAAGATCGTAAAAGTCGGATGTGAGGTGGATTTTTGTTCTTCTGTCCCATGCCTCCCGATTCGTTTGGAAGAATTTTTCCGTTGGTTTGCTCATTGGTGACAATTTTGCTGCTTTGCAGGGTATATAGTATGATTCGGGAGTGCGACTTGTATCATTGAACATGAATGCTCTGGTCGCGTTCCTTAAATAATTAATCGCACTTACCAATTTCCGAAAGAGTTGGCCGTTTCTTTCAGTGCACCCCTGAAATGTTTTTAGATTGTAAATGTATTCACAAAAAAATAATTGCGTTCATGTCTGATCAAAAGAAACAAGCACAGAATCAACAATTGAATATCGAGCTGCCCGAAGAACTAGCTGAAGGCGTCTATGCCAACCTTGCAATTATCGGCCACTCTAACTCAGAGTTTATCATTGATTTCATTCGCTCCATTCCCAATGTCCCCAAGGCGAAGGTCAAGTCAAGAGTAGTACTCACGCCACAGCACGCGAAACGTCTGTTGAAAGCCCTGAATGACAATATCAAAAAGTTCGAGGCACAGTTTGGTCCCATTGAAGAGGGCATGCAGGTGATGCCCCCCATGAATTTTAATACGCCAAAAGCGCAAGCCTGAGGGGTGCTAACCTGGTACCTGAAAGGATTTGTACTTAACTGTTCTCTCTGAATGAATCTCTTGTGGAGGCGAGTCGTTCTGTCTCTTCCTCCCACTACACAAACCCACTATGAAAAAATACATAGTCCCAGCTCTTGTTCTTATTGCCCTTGTTCTGGCGGCAGTCTACCTCTTACCAGCTGATGGTGCTGAGGCGAAGAAAGACATTCTCACCCAAGTCAAAAAGGGCCCTTTTGTGGTGAATGTCAAGGCGACCGGCGAGCTGAAGGCCAAGCGGTCTGAAGAAATTCGTGGTCCGCAGGGGATGCGTACAGCACGAATTTACAATGCCACCATTACCGATTTGGTCCCGGAAGGGACATTGGTGAAAAAGGGCGATTTTGTGGCCAGTCTGGATAAATCGGAGCTTGATCAGCGGATTAAGGAGTCGCAGTCCGAAATAGATGAAATCCTGACGCAGCTGGATCAGGCGCGCATAGATACGGCAATTGAACTGAGGGGTTTGCGTGACAATCTCGTCAACCTCCAGTATGCTATGGAAGAAAAAAAGCTGCAGGTGGAACAGAGCCAATACGAACCTCAGATGGTCATTCGACAGGCAGAAATTGACATGGAGCGCACCCAGCGTGACTTTGATCAGCTTCAGGCAAAGTATGAGCTGACACAGGAAAAGGCCCAGGCTAAGATTTCTGAAATTGACAGCCGTCTGTTTCAAAAACAGCTGAAGCTCAATCAGCTGTTGGAACTGGCCGGTCAATTTCGGATTCTCGCCCCAAAGGATGGTATGGTCATCTACCGAAGTGATTGGGACGGAAAAATTGGGCCCGGTTCACAAATCAGTGCCTGGAATCCCACGGTCGCTGAGCTTCCCGACCTCACAGATATGGTATCAAAAACGTATGTAAACGAGGTGGATATCAGTCGCGTGAGCAAGGGCCAGGATGTGGAAATCAGTGTGGATGCTTTTCCCGATAAAAGCTACACTGGTACCGTCATTCAGGTTGCCAACATCGGCGAACAGCTCAAAGGGTATGATGCGAAAGTGTTTGAAGTCATTGTACAGGTCCATCAGTCTGATTCCATTCTCCGCCCTGCCATGACAACCAGCAATGACATCATCACGGACATTCTCCAGGACAAGATATTTGTCCCCCTTGAGGCCTTGCACAGCGACAGTCTGAGTTTTGTGTACTCAAAACGGGAGGGCGGTCTTTCAAAAATAGAGGTCATTGCTGGCGTAGCAAACGCCAATGAGGTGGTCATCGATCACGGGCTTGAGGAGGGCGACCAGATTTTTCTGTCTGTCCCTCCCAATGGAGAAGACGCTCCGCTTGTTGCCCTTGATCCTTTCATCAAGGAGGCCATCCGGAAGAAGCAGGAGGAAGAACTGGCGAAGCGCGAAGAGGAGCGTCGGAAGCGGATGTCATCGATGAGCAAGGAGCCAGAGTACAAAGAAAACAAGGAGGAGGCGACCCGTGTCTTCTTCTTTAATTAAGCGCTCTTATACCACGACTTCATGCAACGACATATTCTGAATTTTTTATTGGCCATTGAGGGGGTCATGGCAAACCGCCTCAGGGCGGTGCTGACAGGGCTGGGCATTATGTTTGGTGTCGGAGCAGTGATAGCCATGCTGGCCATCGGTACCGGAGCCCGTCAGGCTATATTGGAGCAGATGAAGCTCATCGGCACGAATAACATCGTCATCAGGGCGGTTCCTCCACAAGATATGGAAGAGGAAGATGGTGATTCTGGTGCGAAATCCGGCAACAGGCCCTGGTCGCCGGGATTAAATCTGGAGGATGTAGCCGCCATCACGAATCTTGTCCCCTCCGTTGATCAGGTCAGCCCGGAAATTCTCATCCCCACATCCGCTGTGCACGGCTCACGTCGCCTGAGTACGAGGGTCGGAGGGGTCAGCAATGCATTCTTTGAACTCAACAACTTGTCTCTGGAGCGGGGGTCTTTGTTTCATGAGGTGCACATGGAGCAGGGTATGCCGGTGTGTATCATTGGTCAGCGGGTTGAAGACCGGCTTTTTTCTGGGGTTGGTGCTATCGGGAAGACCATCAAGTGCGGTTCTACCTGGTTGCGGGTAGTGGGTGTACTTAAGCAGCGCCAGGCAAGTGAAGATGCCCTCAGTGCCCTTGGGCTGCGAGATTACAACGACGATGTATTTGTGCCCATCACCACGACCTTATTGCGCTTCAAGGACCGCTCGCGCATCACCAAGGCCAAACTTGGGAGCGGGGGCAGAAATTCAGACAACGCGGTACAGGCTAATTACCACCAGCTGGATCGGCTGGTTATCAGGGTGCGAGAGGTCGACGAGCTGCGGGCAACAAGCGAGGTGGTCGGGAGGTTGCTCTCAAGGCGCCACCGCGAGGTGCCCGATTACGAAATTGAGATCCCGGAGCTTCTCATAGCTCAGCAGCAAAAGACTCAGGATACCTTTAACCTGGTGCTTGCTGCCATCGCCGGAATTTCTTTGTTGGTCGGTGGCATCGGTATTATGAATATCATGCTGGCCTCTGTGCTTGAACGGATTAAGGAAATCGGCATCCGCCGCTCACTCGGGGCAACCCGGCTTGATATCGTGACTCAGTTTTTGTTCGAGGCGGTTTTCATCAGCCTCATCGGGGGGGTGCTCGGTATTTTTATCGGGGTGGTCTCAGCAAGCCTGATTACAACCTCCGCAGATATTCCCACGGTTGTCTCTGGCTGGAGCATCTTCATGGCCTTCGGGGTAGCTGCCACCGTCGGGTTGGTGTTCGGAAGCTTCCCAGCAAAAAGGGCCGCACAACAAGATCCCATTAAGGCCCTCAGAAGCGAATAATCATTGACAATACATCCGGATACGAGACCCCATTTTCCAGACACCCTTTTTTACAGAATGCGACGAGCCCTATGCGATTATTTCTTCTTTTCTCCCTGTTCCTGACCGTTTTTGCCCCTTCTGTCTTTTCTCAGGATACGGTCCTGCTCAATCTCCGGGAGGTGGTGCAGCTCGCTCAGAGTGACGCCCCGGATGTACTGCTGTCCCAGACGCGCCTTAGCAATAATTATTGGCGTTACCAGTCGTTTCTGGCCGATTACCGGCCACAGATTGACTTCAACCTCAATTCTGATTTTAACCGCTCCGTTGAGGGTATTACCCAGCCGGATGGGGGCATTAACTTTGCGAGCCGGTCGCTGATGACCAATTTTTCCGGTCTGGGGCTTCGGCAGGACGTGGCTGCAACCGGAGGGCAGATTTTTGCCCGGACAGGTCTGCAGCGTCTCGATATTTTTGCCACAGACATCAACCAGGGAGTGACGTCCTATCTGTTCTCCCCCTTCACAATTGAGTTTTCGCAGCCCCTGTTCACCTTTAATAACCTCAAATGGCAGCAGCGGGTGCAGCCACTAGTGTATCAGGAATCGCGGCTGGCGTATTCCGAAGACATGGAGGGTATTGCCTTTGAGTCGGCCAGTTTGTTTTTCAATGTGTTGAGTGCTCAGCTCAACACTGAAGCCGCATTCCGGGAAAAAGCGAATGCAGACACGCTTTACAACCTCTCAAAGGGCCGGTTTGAAGTGGGGCGTATCGCCGAAACTGAGCTGCTGCAGCTCGAACTCTCCGCTATGCGCGCTGATGCCAACCTCGCTCAGGCACTTCTGGACCTGCAAACGGCCAATGAAGCACTCCGGAATTTTTTGGGGATTACTCGCCCTGTGCTGTTCAGACTCATTCCGCCAGATAATTTGCCGGATGTGGTCATTGACCCCGATCTGGCGCTCTCATCCGCACTCAACAACCGCAGCAAGGCAGTGGAATTTCAGCGTCGTCTGATGCAGGCTCAACTTGATGTCGCTCGGGCCAAAGGAGAGGCAGGGCCAAACGTCAACCTCCGTGGGACCTTCGGGCTCCAGCAGACCACCGGCGAGCTTAATATGCTCTTCAATGACCTGATTGATCAGGAAAGAGTGGTACTTGGTCTGTCGATGCCCATTGCAGATTGGGGAAAGCGACGCTCACAACTCGAAATCGCCCGGTCTCGGCAGGATTTGGAACGGATGAATGTCCAACAGGAGCGTGTGAATTTTGAACAGGAAATATTGCTAAAGGTCAGACAGTTCGATCTGGTTCGCAATCAGGTGAACCTGTCAGCCAAGACCTGGGAGGTTGCCCAAAAACGGCATGATATCACACGCCAACGCTACCTCATCGGGAAAATAGGCATCACAGAGCTGAATATTGCCCTGAATGAACAAGAGGCGGCGCGCCGTGCCTATGTGTCAGCGCTTCAAAATTTCTGGCTGGCGTATTACGAGCTCAGGCGCTTGACGCTCTATGACTTTGAAAACGACAGGCCCCTGATCCGTTCTATTGACGAGCAGCAGTTTTATTGATCAGTCCCGATTTCAAGCCAAAAGGAGCCACCGTGGCGCTCAGCCTTCTCAAGGTTCGGATGCTGCCAGAGCTCTGCCAGCATCTCCTGAAAATCAGGCTGCTGACTCACCCACCAGCAAGGGAACAGAGGCCTGTATCGCTGTGGGGCCGACAATAAAAAAGCGGCCAGCATATATTGCTCTGAGTAGTATCTGTCGCACATAAAGTCGGGATAATCGTCAGGCAGGTACACATCGTGAATCTGCACAATGACCCCCGGAGGAAGCTGTGGCAAAACCTCCAGAAAAAAGACGGTGGCATCCGAATTGGGGAAAATGCGGTGAGAATTGTCCACAAACACGAAATCTCCCGGCTCAAGGTCCTGAAAAACAGTCAGGGGGCATTGTTCAAATGGCAATCTAAGCATTTCGTCTGTCAACTGGTCGATTTCGGCCCGGGGGTTTGGATCGATAGAAAGAATGTGGGTCGGGAGTTGCTGTTCGCGGATGGCGCGCCGCGCTACCATGGTCGAATTGCCAGATCCGATTTCGATGTATCGGCCAGGGCGATGGTGCGTCAGCATGGCGTAAAGGCTCGCAATGTCGAGTCCCGGAAAAAAGCCGTTGTCCCAATAAGGATCGTTGGCTGAAGCCTTGGTAGCAGCATGCCGGATTGTCTGGAGGGCATCTTTCAGGGCGAGGATGCGTTTCACAATTTCATGGTATTGCGGTGTTCGGGCGGAGATAATCTTTTCCAACCCCGCATGAGTCGGCAGCCCGTGGCCAAAACGGGGGCGAGGGTCGACCCGATATTCCAGAAAGATATTCTGATGCTTCGGAGAAAAAAATCGGTACAGTTGCTTGAGCATAGAATCAGTATTTGTGATACCAGCGGTTATTGCGGATTAGGTGGGTGCCGGTCTGTTCCAACACATCGACATGGGCGGGCCGAAACAGGAATTCATCAAGCAGAAACGAATCGCGGCGCATGGCGGTGTTCCAGAACTCAATCTGAAGGCTTCCCGCCGGATCGTAGGGCCTGATGGTTTGTTCGAAGAGGCCCCAACCCTCGGAAATCGTCGCCAGATGCTCTCGCAAGAGGAATCCATCTTGCCTGAGAATCTCTCCTCCGGCATTTCGCTCAGTAATTCTGATGGTTCCGAGTGACGCCTGGTCGCGGTTGAGAAATGCCCAAAATGAAAAAGTCTGGAGTGTGTCTGCAGAAATCCATTCTCCCTCATAGATGGTCAGGGTATCCTTGCCGGTCCCCATTCTGCATCCACCGCCCTGCCATGATTCCGCAACCGGCCTCGCGTCCATATGGTCTGTCACAAAGGGGCTCCCCGCAGGAGTTACCAGAGTCTGGGCAGAGTCAGAGGTGGCGAAAATCTCCCGAATTGCATCAGTTACCCTCCTGAGCTCTTTCTCCGGTTCATCCGGATTCCATTCGAGCAAGAGCACAGAACTGTCTTCATAAATCAGCCGTCCTGCATCTACAAGATGGGAGAGGGGTCTATTTCTTTTTCCCCACATTTCCTTGAACACCAAAAGTAATAAGGGTCGGTCAGAGGGCAGGTCATTCAGGATGGCCGGAGTGCTGGTATGCTCGTGAATAAAGGCCATGACATTGAGGGTCTGGCTCAGGGAGGTCCTGTTCAGAAAAGCCCCCATGGTTGGAACCCCGGAATAGCAGGCGGCGCGGTAAGTAAACCATGGCACTGATCCCGGCATTGATAGCCAGAAATGCTCGGAGCCCTGGTGGAAAAAAGGAACAGGCACAATGGCTTGATGGCGGTGCGGGTCAATCAAATCCAACCATGGCAGTTCGGTTACCCTAAATCCTTCACGGTTTTCGGTATCTGCATGCAGGGTGTAGCGGGTTTTTTGCCAGGAATAAACCAGTCCTTCGCTCAGCAGGAAGGTGAGTCCTGCGACAAGCAGCACATGCCGCCATACTCCGGTGCGGGATTGGTGGATGGTGAACAGGGTGGCAAATGCGGCAATGTTGAGGGCGTAGAACCCCATCCATCCGAAGCGGGCCAGAGCCCGAACCTGTCGCAACGGTCCGAGGTGGTCAGCCAGCTCCCGAAAGGGAGGCCATTGCAATGGGACTGCCATTGAGTAGAGCAGGATACAGATACTGGCAATGATGAGGCTGCGCACATAGCGGTCAGCGGCAAGCCCCGGACTCAAACGGAATGCTGGAAGAGAAAGGGGAATGCGTGACAAACCTCGCACCAACATGAAGGCAAGAAAAAGGGTGGCTGTGAGGCCGAGATAGGAGAACTTTTCAGGATCAATCCATCTGTCGCCAAACAACCAAGAGCGAATGGGGGCCCACCACTGGAAATCCATCGGGAAAAACAGGGTTTTCGGCTCGGCCGTATAGGCGAAAAATCCATAAGGGAATGCAGACCGGTCAGTGACTGTGTCAGATAGTCCGTAAGCCAGATAAAGACCCACAGGGATGCCGGCTTGAATGAACAGATGCAGGGCCCGGTGGAGGGCACTTGTGACGGTCGGCTTGATGGCCCACCGGGCAAAGGCGTAGCATCCGATAAATACCAGACCTATGCCCATGTGGTATCCATGAATCCATGAAAAAAGGTACAATATGAAACCCAAGAGCACGTCTCGCCACAATCGAGGGCGGCGTTCCTGCAGCCAGAGGATATACAGCACAGCCGGAATCGGGAATGCCCATGCAAGCCCGTAGTGGGCATCGATGCGGTCCCATTGCGGGCTGAGCAGCAAGATGCCAGTGGCCACGGCAGCGGCATACCAGGGGGGCAGAGACAGGTCACGAAGCAAGGCAAAGAGGAGCAGGCCGGCCAGGAGGAAACTCAGCAATAAAAAGATATTGAACCACAGCAGCAGGTGATCATCAGAAAGACCTGCCTGTTCGTGGAGCCACTTGTAGGGTAAGGTGAAGGCCGGCAGCATATCCGGATATTCTACTCTGTCTCCATATGGAAAGTGCATACCCGAAAAGTGAAACATGGAGCTGTCGTGCCGGATATGATAGCGAATGGCGCTGAGGGTGCGGTTGCCATCAGGCGAATCACCGATGTGGTGAGTGCCCAGCCACGGCAGCCAGGAGGCATGGAGGCCGAGCAGGATGCCGGACAACAGGATGCTGTAGAGCAGCAGATGGCGGATGGTTTGGAATTTGTTTTGCTTCATGCTGATTAAACCACCAGATACTGTGATTCCACCATTAAGGCCATCCATGAGCGTGTGCAGCGTTCCAAAATCCTGACTTTCTTATTCTCGCACCTTCATTTGCTACAGTCCCATTGACATCCATAAGGCTGGAAGACCGCGAATTCACAGGAAATCATTGGCGTGCCCAATCAATGGGTTTTGAAAGTTTCCTATTTTCGCACATTCATTTCAGATTCCGAACATTGGCATTCTCAAAATCCTTCACCACGCAGTGGAAACCCGCAGAGGTATGAAATACGAACCGCAAGTTATCGAAAAAAAATGGCAATCCTGGTGGCAGGAGCAGGGCGTCTACCGGGTTTCGGCAGACCCTTCCCGCCCTAAGTATTACGTGTTGGATATGTTTCCCTACCCATCTGGTGCGGGCCTTCACGTAGGGCATCCGCTTGGGTATATTTCATCAGATATTTACAGCCGTTTCAAGCGAATGTGTGGCTATAATGTGCTGCATCCCATGGGTTTCGATGCATTCGGGCTCCCGGCTGAGCAATACGCTATTCAGATGGGCGTACATCCCGCTACCTCTACCAGTGAGAACATTGCCCGGTATCGGTCGCAGCTAGACAACATCGGGTTTAGTTATGATTGGGATCGTGAGGTGCGTACCTGTGATCCGGCCTATTACAAATGGACACAGTGGATTTTCCTGCAATTGTACGACCATTATTACGATAATGCCTTGCAGCGTGCCCTGCCGGTTTCTGATTTGGTATCACACCTTGCACAGAATGGTACTGAAGGTTTGCAGGCTGCCTGCTCAGAACCCCTGACCCTGAGTGCTGCTGAATGGGCAGCACTCAGTCCGGTGCAACAGGATGAGGTACTCATGAACTACCGATTGGCCTACCGGAAAATGACATACGTCAATTGGTGCGAGGCACTTGGTACCGTGTTGGCAAACGATGAGGTAAAAGATGGACTTTCGGAGCGCGGCGGGCATCCGGTCGAACAGAGGCCGATGCTCCAGTGGTCGCTGCGCATCACAGCCTATGCCAGGCGTCTGTTGGAAGGGTTGGAAACGCTGGAATGGACCGAATCCATGAAGAAAATGCAGCGCAACTGGATAGGCCGTTCGGAAGGGGCGCGGGTATTTTTTCAATTGGAGAATGCCAATGAGGCCATCGAGATTTTTACGACAAGACCTGATACTATTTTCGGAGCCACTTTTATGGTCTTGGCCCCCGAGCACGAGTTGGTTGATCGGATTACCACAAGCAGCCAGCGAGAAGCGGTGGAAGCATACCGCGAGTTTGTCCAGACCCGTAGCGAGCGCCAGCGGATGAGCGAGGTCGATCGGGTCAGCGGCGCATTTACCGGAGCTATGGCCATCAATCCATTGTCGAACAAACCCGTTCCGGTGTGGATCTCCGAATATGTCCTCAAGGACTACGGCACCGGGGCTATCATGGCCGTGCCTGCCCGTGATGACCGCGACCATCGCTTCGCCACTCATTTCGGGTTGCCAATCGTTGAGGTCATCGATCAGTCTGCCAATCCGGAAGCCGGAAGGGAGGAAAAAACCGGCGTCATGATCAATTCCGGCTTTCTTGACGGGCTGACCGTTCAGGAAGCGATTGTAAAGGCCACGGAAACGCTCATCACCATGGGTATCGGCCAGCGTCAGGTCAACTATCGCCTGCGCGATGCCATCTACAGCCGCCAGCGGTACTGGGGTGAGCCATTTCCGATTCTCTATGACCCTGACGGGGTGTCGCACCCGATGGACGAGCAGGACCTTCCATTGGAGCTGCCCCCACTCAGCAATTTTCAGCCCGCCTCCGGCGGGCAGTCGCCTCTGGCCAGAGCCACTAATTGGGTGCAGCTTGAAAATGGGTGGACCCGCGAAACAGACACCATGCCGGGCTTTGCCGGATCTTCATGGTATTTCCTCCGCTACATGGACCCCACCAATGACCAGGCATTTGCCGGGAGTGAAGCACTCAATTACTGGAAAGATGTGGATTTGTATATCGGTGGGACCGAGCACGCAGTGGGGCATCTTATGTACGCCAGGTTTTGGCATAAGTTTCTGTATGACAAGGGACTGGTGCCAACGGATGAGCCATTTCGGAAGCTCATCAATCAGGGGATGATTCAGGGTGTCATTGAATACATCTACCTTGACAAGGACAAGCATGAGGATGGCCGGAGCCGCTTTGTCTGCGCCCGCCTTGCCGAGCAGGAAATGACTGAGGGTAAGGAGTTTGTGAGAATTCCCATTCACATCGATTTTGTGCGTGACTACGGCACCTCTGCCTCGTTTATTGATGGCGAAAGCATCCAGGCCTTCACAAAATGGCGTTCAGAGTACCAGGATGCGACCTTTGAATGTTCTGCCGGCCGCTTTTCTTCATCCGGCAGCCCTTCAAATATTAGGCTGTACACCTCTTCAGAGGTCGGGAAAATGTCCAAGCGCTACTTCAACGTGGTCAATCCGGACGATGTGGTACGGACCTACGGTGCCGATTGCTTCAGGATGTATGAAATGTTTCTCGGCCCCATCGACCAGGCAAAGCCTTGGGATACCAAAGGCATTGACGGTGTTTCCAAATTCTTGAGGCGGCTCTGGTCTCTGTTTATTGATGACAAAGGGCAGTGGCTTGTCAATGACGAGGAGCCGGACCGCGAAATGCTCAAGATTCTGCATACAGCCATCAAAAGGGTGCGCGAGGATCTTGAACGGTTTTCTCTCAACACCTGCATCAGCCATTTCATGATCTGCGTCAACGAGTTGAAGAAAAAGAACGCCCATCAATCGGCCATTCTCGAGCCACTCCTCCTTCTTCTGGCCCCATTCGCGCCGCATATTTCCGAGGAGTTATGGCACCGATTGGGCCATGAGGGAAGCATTCATGCCATCGGTCAGTTTCCTGTAGAAGACGAGCAGTGGCTGGTGGAAGATGTCATTTCGTATCCCATCAGCATCAATGGGAAAAAACGGGCCGTCGTGGAGTTTCCAGCTTCCGCTGACAAGGAAACGCTTGAGCGCGAAGCACTTGAGAATGAAGTGGTGAAGAAATGGATTGAGGGGATGACAGTCCGCAAAGTCATCGTAGTCCCTGGCCGAATGATCAATCTGGTGGTGGGGTGATTGGTTTTCGGATGGTCCGTGGTTTCTCTTTCGAGAGGACCTTCGCGGATCCATTCCCAACTGCGATGATAGAGCGCATGGCTTCTTCGGTGCCAACCTCTGTATACGTCACGCATTCTGGATCAAGGTGAAAGACAAATCCGTTGGTGGGATTTGGAGCCGTTGGCACAAAAACCGTGACCATGCCATTCTCGTGTGTGTCAGTGACAAACCCTGTCATGCGGGTCCCATTTCCAAAAGGATCGACAATCACGACCCTTGAGAAGTGCTCTCTAGATTTTCCGGTAAATTGCTGGACAGTCTCCCGGATGGTGCTGTAAATCGGCAGTTTTTCAAGAAGTCCGGTTTCGATCCACCCCCAAAGTGCTTTCCCTGCCTGTGTTTTCAGGACCAGTCCCACCAAAAAGCAAAATGCCACTACAATGGCAAGTGACAAGAGTCCAATCAAGGCCCGGTTTTGGGTGTCTGCAAAATCCTGAGCCGGAAACAGAAGCCGCGCCAGTGGGTCAATGACTCCGACTACTAAATTGAATAAAAACCGAATTAATAAAATAAACAAAGTAATCGGAAGGATGACAATCAGTCCGCCGAGAAAGGTGGTGATAAAAAAATTCCGCAACCGCCTGGTGAGTGGAATGTGCTCGTGGTCTTGGTGAGGGAGTGGCTGGTCCTGCTTTTCTGAAGCCATTTTCTGAAGGGTATTGTAGGCTTTAACGCTGTTGCATTGGCTTGTGTTATGGGGAAGTCGTTGTTTTATTTATTGGGCGGTATTTTGTGGAGGGGTTCACGCGGAGACGCTAAGGGCAGAGGCGCGAAGGGGGAGAGGGGTTCACGCGGAGACGCTAAGGGCAGAGGCGCGAAGGGGGAGAGGGGTTCACGCGGAGACGCTAAGGGCAGAGGCGCGAAGGGGGGAGAGGGGTTCACGCGGAGACGCTAAGGGCAGAGGCGCGAAGGGGGGGAGAGGGTTCTCTTACCCAAAAATTAAAACCAATGGCCAAAATTAAAATACACCCTCGCTTCATGTTGCGTCGTGGACCCACTGAGTTGGAGGGGGCCGAGCGGAGTATCTATCAAGAGGCTGGCCATAAAGCTATGCATTGAACGCCAATGGGAAAGAGGAGATGTTGGGAATGAATCAAAAGAGGCAGTCTGTAACCCTCCGAGTAAGTACACATCTGGATTGATCCGGTAACGTAAGTGGAGGAAGGCTGTCAGGAGTTGAGAGGCAGTAATTTCTGAAAAACCTAGCCCCGGAAAGCTGGTGAAGTGATTGATGAAATTCCTGTTGAACCCACCCATGTAATAAAAGAAAGGAGGGAGGGGCGCCCCGCTCAGCAGACCTGTTCGTCCGCCAGTCTGGATGTGCCAATTTTGGGAGAGAGGGATTGTTGTCTCCCATTGAGCGTCCAAATACAAGGCCCCATCTCGGTTGATATTCAGAAATCCGGTTTGTGTCAGGGCGATCGACGGTCGGACCCTCAATTCCACTTTCCAGCCAGTGTTCGGAATATCTGCATGATCTCGGGTGTCAGACTTAAAGAAGGCGCTGGCATTCAAATACCATTCTCCAGAATTCAGACGAGGCTCGGAGGTGACAGTTGACTGGCTGTTTAAGGTGAAACGGGTCGCAGAGGCGTCCAGGCCAAGTGCTGTAGGACCGTTACTGGTGAGGCGTAGGTCGAGTGTTGCAGTGAGATCGTTCATTTGGAACTCCCGCCCTGTCAGGGATTGGGTGGGGTCTGTAAGCATGCCTGATCCTGATGGTAATGTAAGGCCTAGTGCATTGTGGTGCCAACGGAGTCGAAACCCGGGGCTTAATTTTCGGCCCCGGTCAACAAGGTACACCAGCTCGGTCCGAAACCGCTGCCCTGCAACAATATCGAGAGAAAATCGTCCCTGACGGAAGCCGACCTGTCGGGCCGAAAGGTTCAGCAAAAGGCCAGCACCGTAGACATCATCATAATGCAGGCCCAATTTCAGGCTTCGGCGGTAGCCGCCATTCAAGCGCGGAGAAAGGGTGACACGGTCAGTCTGGTTTTCTGCCTGCCGAAACCGATAATGAATGGATTGATAATAGCCGGCCGCGCGCAGCTGATGGATGCTTCGAAAAAACGCGCAGGCCGTTATAGTCGGCGTAGGGGCATTCTTTTCCCAAAACCCCTCTATTGGGGCCGGCAGCTGCTGACTGTCTGCCACCTCTATTGCTGAAATCCGGACATTTTCACATTCAGCTGTCCCGATGCGGGGCGACTTTGGTAGATCCGCACGGTATCTTTGGAGGGCGGCGACGTTTTCCAGTTCTTCCTCAACCGCCTTACCGGCCTGTTCTCCGCGTGTTAGGAGGGTGTCAAACGCCTCAAAGCTGGTGACTGTATACCCCGAGATGTCCGGCCTGATCAGGATGTCACATTGCGCTTGCTGCGCTGCGCTGCGCTCTGCCATTCTGAAAGACCCGATTTGCTCTACCACCCGGAAGACCGAATTCAGCTCTTCTCGCGTATAGAGCCCATCCTCCACGGAAACCCCGATGATGACATCTACACCTTTCGCTCTGACCTCTTCCACCGGAAAATTATTGACAATGCCACCATCGCTGAGCAGTCTGCCATTGAGCTCGACTGGTGCCAAAAGAGTCGGAAAAGAGCCACTCGCCCTTAGTGCATCGGGAAGATAGCCTTCTTGCAAAACAACCTGATCACCGGTTTCCAGATCGGTTGCCACGCACAAAAATGGGATGGGCAAACTGTCAAACCGGTTGCTATGTCGCTGTGAAAGGGTTAGGGCAGCCAGTTTATCATAAAACAGCTGCCCGCTGCTCAGGGCTGTAGGAAACAAAATATCAAACTCATCGACTGGAAGGGAGAGTGCATACTTTTCTCCGTGCTCCCGGTCAAAAAACGATTTGCTCCATCTGGCCTGTTCTTCAAATAACAGTCTTTCGGGGTTCATTTCCCGAAAGATGCTGTCCAGCTGATTGGCCGAATACCCGCAGGCATACAACCCTCCGACAATCGCCCCCATGCTGGTCCCTCCTATGTAATCAATCTTGACTCCGGCATCCTCCAATACCTTGAGTACGCCGATATGGGCATACCCCTTTGCCCCACCCCCGCTTAGTACAAGCCCGACCTTCGGAGAGTCGGGTAATGGCTGGCCAGATAAAGTCCAACTTCCAAGGAGTGCGATGGTAATCAGGGTGAAAATCCGGCAGTTCATTTTTTGGATTGCATTGGGTCGTGAGGTTCCATTCTCTCTCAATATACGCAGTGATTTGTCAGTACCCAAAATTGGTAATATTCAATGGGAAGAGATGTCACTTCCGCCTCAAGTTTTTTTAGCATTTTGAGAAATAAAGATGTCGCTGCTCTGCAGCTCAGGGGGAATTCACTGCATTGATGATAAGAAGATGCCGCTGCTCCGCAGCTGTGGCTGCCATGCATGACGGAAACGCAGCACCCATTGGATGAAATCACAGCAAAAGCCCTGTAGGGGCTGTCTCTCATTAGCAATCGTGCTGCAGCTCAGGGGAAATCGCTGCTCTGTTTCTAAGGAGATATCGCTGCTCTGCAGCTAGATGGTTTTGTACCTGTAAGGCTAAGAAGATGCCGCTGCTCCGCAGTTTGTGAGAATTCACTGCATTGATGATAAGAAGATGCCGCTGCTCCGCAGCTGTGGCTGCCA
>CAZMSQ010000006.1:0-55925 GCA_964569025.1 uncultured Saprospiraceae bacterium
GGATCAGCAGGAAGGGCAGTTTGACCTGACCATGGCACTCTATGAAAGCCAGGGTTCGATCAGCGGGAAGTTGAAATTCAATGCCGACCTTTTTGAGGCCGAAACCGTATCCCGAATGGCTGCCCATTACAGCCAACTGCTAGACTCTATCATCGCTCAACCGTCACAACCGATCAGTGAACTGGAGATACTGACCCCTGACGAACGCAGGTTTTTAGTCGAAGACATCAACCAGACTGATAAGCCCTTCCCTTCTCATCTGTGTATGCACCAGCTTTTCGAACAGCAGGCGGATGAGAATCCTGATGGGGTCGCCCTTAGGATGCCAGCTCTTGAAAAGACTACCAGAAAATGGTCCTACACATACAACGAGCTGGATCATGCCGCAAACAAGCTGGCTAATTATCTGAGAGCAAAAGGAATCGGGCCGGAAGATAAAGTCGGCATCTGTGTGCACCGCTCACCAGACATGGTGATTGCCCTGCTCGCCACCCTGAAAGCCGGGGCGGCCTATGTGCCTCTCGATCCGGAATACCCGCAAGGACGTATCGCTTTCATTGCTGAGGATGCAAACCTTCAATACATACTGACCCGCACCGACGCCGACGAGCACCTGCCAGATGGCCAGTCGCTACGGCGTATCTATCTCGATACAGACTGGCCGCAGATTGCTGAGCTGGAAGACTCACGACCCGACAGCGGAGTTACAGCAGATAACCTGGCCTACATCATCTATACGTCGGGGTCGACCGGCAAACCAAAAGGGGTGCTGATTGAGCACAGGGGTGTGATCAATAAAATCGTGAACTTCAAAGATGATATCGAATTCACACCCGATTATCGGTTTGCCCTGCTGGCATCTTATGCCTTCGATGCAAGCATCGGCCAGATGTTCATGCCCCTTTGCAAGGGGTGCCCGCTGTTCCTGATGACAAAAGAGCAACAAAATGACCCTGAGTCGTACTGGGAGTTCATGCATGCACATCAAATAAATGTCATCTATACAGCTGCCTCCTTTCTCAGTCCAATGCTCGATACACCCCGGGATTTGAAAGGTCTGGAGGTCAAAGCTGTCTTCCTCGGTGCCGAAGCCTTCCCACTGACACTGCTTTCAAAAATCCGTAAGAAACTCAATGCCGGTTACATCGTCAATATGTACGGCCCCACCGAAACGACCGTGAACTGTGTCATGCACACGGTAAAAGGGACGCCTCAAAAGGCAATTCCACTCGGTAAGCCGCTGCCAAACTATACCGCCTACGTGCTTGATTCAGATGGGAATGTCTGTCCGGTGGGCGTTCCAGGTGAAATCCATATCGGTGGCCCTGCTGTGGCCCGGGGCTACCACAACAGACCCGAATTAACCGAACGGCACTTTATTCCAGATCCATTCAGCTCATCCATTGGAGCACGGCTGTACCGATCGGGTGATATGGGTAAATACCTGTCGAATGGTGACATCGTCTTTATGGGCCGTGCCGATAAACAAGTCAAGGTCAATGGATATCGGATTGAACCCGGAGAGGTGGAGGCTGCCATTGCTGGGCATCCTGAGGTCAAAGAGGTCATGGTCATTGCAAAGGCCGATCAGGCCGGTAACGACAGACTGGTGGCATACACCATCCTTCAGCCGAATTGCCAGGCACCGACAGGACAGGGCATGAAAGAATTTTTGGCCGATAAACTGCCTGGATTCATGATTCCAACTGCCTATGTGACATTGGATGCATTTCCGCTGACACCCACAGGAAAAGTAGATGTCAATGCCCTGCCAGAGCCAGGTGTCCGACCCAAAATGGCCACCGAGTTTGTGGCTCCAACCACGGAAGCTGAGCGATACCTTGCAGGAATCTGGCAAGAGGTGCTCGGCATTCCAAAGGTAGGTGTGCACGATAATTTCTTTGAATTGGGTGGAGCCTCCGTCCAGAGTATTCAGGTCGTCAATAAAGCCAATGAAATTGGCTTTGAGCTGAGTGCCGGTATGTTGTTCGAATTTCAAACTGTTGCCGAACTGGCAAAAGCGGCAGAGCCGCACTTTACCTACAAGGAACCAGTGCAGGAGATTCCGGTTGAGGTCGATGAGCCCGGTAGCCAGCGTGAAATGAGGCCATCATTCGGAACCGACAAGGCGACCACACTCATTGAAAGTGTCGGCACCTATCTCCCTCCGAAGGTCGTGCCTACCGATGAACTACTCGCCGAATGTAAAGTGAAGATTCGCTTTCCGGTCGAGAAGATGACAGGTATTAAAACGCGCCGAATGGCCGGAGAAGATGAGTTTGCACTTGACATGGCCAAAAACGCAGCAGCTGATTGCTTCTCACGCTCCAAATATGCACCCGCTGATATTGAATTGTTAATCTGCTGCAATATCTCACGCTATGATGCCCCTACCCAGGTATCGTTCGAACCAAACACAGCTGCCCGAATCGCCCGCCACTTCGGGATGAAAAATCCGCTGATGTTTGACCTGTCAAATGCCTGTGCGACTATGTGGACAGGTATCAATATCGCTGATTCGTTTATCGCCAATGGCATCGTGAGCCGGGCCATGGTGGTGAGTGGAGAATATATCACGCACATCGCCAAAACAGCTGTTCGGGAAATCGAAAATGATTTCATGGACCGGCGCATGGCCTGCCTGACAGTAGGAGACTCCGGCGCGGCAGTCATCCTCGAAAAGGCACCTGTGAAAGACCTTGGCTTCCATTACCTCCACATGTACACCGAAACCGAGCTGTGCCGAAACTGCGTAGCTTACATGACTGACCAGAAGCATGGGGGTGCCATCATGTACGTTGAATCTGTCAAGGCTGCCGCCTCCGCCATCCAGCCAGGGGCCAAGCTGGCACTCAGCGTAATCCAAAAAGGAAACTGGTTGCCAGAGCCGGCATTCCAGCATATACTGATTCACCAAACCTCCAGCACCACCATCAGTGATGCCAGGCGTGAAATCAATAGCCTCTACAACCAAAAAATAGCAACCGAAGAGAATACCATCGATAACATTGCCCACCGCGGCAATACAGCCACTACAAGCCACTGGATTGCAACCGTCGATCGCATCCGCCGCGGAGAGATTAAGGCCGGAGACAAAATGGTGTTCGGTATATCCGGTTCAGGGCATACCCTTGGCACTGCACTCTATACCTTCGATGATCTTCCTGACCGGGTCAGGGAAAATGTCAGGAATTCAGGAACCGTCAAACCGACAGATCCCGCTGCCCGCACCACTATCTGGAAAGCGCCCGGCCCGAAAATTTCAATCGAAAGCGTCGGCTGGCTGCCTGAAAACTATGGCGGAGAGCACAGCTCCCTAGAATTTGTCAAGGCCGCTGCCCTGGATGCCATCAGCCGTTCGCGATATGATAAAAATGAGTTAGGACTGATCATCCATACGGGAGTCTATCGCGATAAATTCCTCAGCGAACCCGCCGTAGCAGCCCTTATGGCAGGTGACCTGATGATCAACCCGCATCCTGAAGTGGAAGGGGTGCATAAAAGCTTTACGTTTGACTTGCTCAATAGCTCAGTCGGATTCCTCCAGGCTTGCTTCACCGCTGCTCACATGCTGCACGCTGGCAAGTTCCATACCGCCATGGTCACAACCTCCGAAATTGAAAATAATCGAGAGTCAAGACCCAATGACCTGCTTGGACTGGCGGAAACCGGCTCAGCAGTAATCCTCCATGCTGACGAGGACAATCGCACAGGATTCGGCAACTTTGCCTTCCGCGATTTCCCCGCATTCTACGAAACAGTCAATATCTTCGGCACCTGGCACGACGGGGAGCACTGGCTCGAATTTACACGCAATCCCAATCTCGAGGCATATTATGCCGAATGCGTGGCTCGCACGGTAAATGACCTACTCAATGCTGAGGGGATGTCAATCGGAGACATTGATAGATTCTTCCCACCCCAGATCTCACCTCTTTTTATCGACTTGCTGGCGCAGCAACTTGGCGTTGACAGAGAAAAATTGGTGGATGTGTCCCAGCAAGGGAAAGACCTTTATACATCCTCATTGGCATACGCGGTCAGGCATGGATTGGAAGAGGGTCTGATTAGTGAAGGACAGACAGGCCTGCTCATTCAGGCCGGCTCTGGCATTCAGGTTGGCTGTGCCCTCTATTACTTTTAATCGGTCGGAATAAAAGCACATGAATATGTTGCTGGTTTTTTAAATGATCATTCTCAAAATCCCTCATTATGTCTCAGGAAAAACGCAAAATACTGATCGAAGATACGTGCCTTCGCGAAGGCGAACAGATGGCGCGGGTTGTGCTTACGGAAAAACAAAAGCGGGCTATTCTGGATGGCCTCCAGCGCTGTAATGTACCCTATGCTGAGGTGGGAATCCCAGTCATGGGTTCTGCCGAATTACGTGACCTGCTGAACCTCATTCGTGACTACAAAGATCCCATGCTCATCGGGTGGAACCGAGGTATGGTGTCTGACCTTGAACATTCCGCAAGGGCGGGATTCCGGGGGGTCCATATCGGCATTCCAACTTCCCAGGCCCATCTCCAGGGGCAGCTGAAAAAAGACGAAAACTGGGTCATCGACACAGCCGGGAAGCTGGTGGAGTTTTCGAAGAATGAAGGGATGGAAATCATCTCGGTCAGCGCCATTGATATGAGCCGCTCTAAGATTGAGTTTCTGCAGAAATATGCACAGGCACTGGAAAGCGCCGGAGCCACTCGCCTGCGGCTGTCCGACACAGTCGGGGTTTTTAATCCGGAAAAAACAAGGGAAGTGGTGTTGAAAATCCGCGAGGTGTCATCCATCCCGCTCCAGATGCATATGCACAATGACTATGGGCTGTCATTGGCAAATATGCTCGCAGGGGTGAACGCCGGAGCAGAGCAGGTTCAGGTCACTGTTAATGGACTCGGTGAGCGGAACGGCATTACCGCCTTGCACCAGGCAGTGGTGGCTCTGGAACTGATGTATGGATACGATACGGGTGTGAATCTCAAAGAACTGCTCCCTCTCTCCGAACTGGTCGCAGCGTTTACCAACTTTCCAATCGCTAACAACGAGCCGGTCATCGGTCGGGGTGCTTTCAGTCATGAGTCAGGTATCCACGTCGATGGCATGCTCAAGTCTCAGGAAAGCTTCCAGCCCTTCGACCCGACCCTCGTTGGCCGTCACCATGAGTTCGTCCTCGGCAAACACTCCGGCTCGTCATCCCTCCAGTGGTTCCTCCGTCAAGAGGGTATCGATGTCACCAGAGAGGAGGCTGCAGATCTCCTCCCCTTCGTTCGCGAATTTGCTACCGAAAACAATGGCAGCTTCGACCCGAAATTCCTGGCGTTCTTTTGGAAGCTTTACAAGAATAAATCACTCGAAGAGGCTTCATGATGCCTGACTGCTGATTGAAATCAGCTTTGAGCCAACAATACTTGATGGGGCATGGATATTCAATCTCATGCCCCATTCCTGTTTCCGGGCTTTCTTCCGCCAAGGAAACTGCCTGGATCACTCCCTGCGCACCCCTGACCCGGTCCGACGGCTATAGCGGTCCGACCGGGTCAGGTAGGAGACAAAGTACGAGGAGTAATGAACCATTTGGCTGGAAATGATGTTTAGGGAAATGTTTTAAAAGGCCACTCTCATGGAATACATCAAGGATCAGTTCGAAAAATCAGCCTTCGGGGTTTGCAGTTACCTCGGTGAAAAAATGGGGGTTGCGTCCTCCAGAGTGCGGTTGTATTTTATTTACATATCCTTTGTAACCCTCGGCTCTCCCATTCTCTTTTACCTCTTTGCCGCCTTTTGGCTCAACGTGAGGCGCTACATCAGGCACAGTAGAAATGCAATCTGGTCCTGAAACAGGAATCAATCAGCAACAAGCCATAAAACAAGGTTGGGGTACAATGCAATCAGCACCAGAAAGATAAGCTGGATGCCTATGAAAGGGAGTACCCCTTTGTAGAGGTGGCCGGTCGTGACCTCAGGAGGCGACACGCCTTTGAGGTAAAATAGTGCAAAACCAAAGGGAGGGGTCAGAAATGAAGTCTGAAGGTTTATGGCAAGCAAGACGCCAATCCAAATGAGATCCATCTCCAGGCGCATGAATATCGGGGCGACGACCGGAACGATGATAAAGACAATCTCGATGAAGTCAATGAAGAAGCCCGCCACAAAAACCACAGCCATCACCAATAACAGAAACACCATTGGAGACAGCTCTGCTGATTCAACAAGCTGAGTAATGGCAATATCTCCGCCCATTTCACGAAATAAAAAAGAAAAAGTGGTCGCTCCGATGAGAATCAGAAATACCATGGATGTAATGCGGGTCGTTTGCCGCATTACGTCTTTTAGTAAACTGCCGTGCAGCCGCTTTCTGGCGGCAGCCATCAAGGTGGCACCGGCAGCGCCTACAGCGGCGGCTTCGGTTGGACTGGCAATGCCGGCGAAGATGGAGCCAAGTACTGAGCCAATGAGTAGGAGCGGCATGAGCAGGGCTCCGAGAAACTCCAGGACACTGCCCCGGGTATCCTCCGGTTCAGCAGCTGGCGGAGCCGAAGAAGGGTCTATTACGCCGGCAATCAGGATGTACCCAATGTAGGCTCCCACAAGAAGAAGGCCAGGCAGCAAAGCGCCTGCAAAGAGATCGCCGACCGGTACATTGAGCACGCTGCCCAGTAAAACAAGCACCACGGAAGGAGGGATGATCTGGCCGAGGGTGCCCGAGGTGGCAATGGTGCCCGTGGCGAGGGCCGGATGATACCCCCGCTTAAGCATGGTCGGAAGGCTGATGAGCCCCATGGTCACTACGGTGGCTCCTACAATGCCTGTGGAGGCGGCCAGCAAGGCTCCCACAAGAATGACTGATATGGCCAACCCGCCCCTTAACCTGCCGAATACACGGCCCATGCTTTCCAGCAATCCCTCCGCTATGCCCGATCGCTCCAGCATGATGCCCATAAATACGAACAATGGCACAGCCAGTAACACGTAATTACTCATGATACCCATGATGCGCATCGGCAAAGCATTCAAAATCAGAGGGTCAAAAAAGCAAAGGGCATACAACACTGAAAGACCGCCCAGCGTAAAGGCAACCGGATATCCATACAGAATCAATAGGAATAGACTGATAAATAAAATGATTGCCAGGACCTCCATCAGGATTCAGGTGTTGTCTGGTCTTTTTCACGTAAAGTGAGCACCGAGCGAAGAATTTCTCCAATCCCCTGTACAAAAAGCAGAAAAAAACCGAGTGGAATGGCAGATTTGATGAGAAACCGAAATGGGAGTCCTCCCGGATTTTCCGAACCCTCACCAAGTAACCATGAATGTCGCGTAAAGTGGATGCCAAAAAATACAATCAAGGCACTCCATGGCAGTAAAAAAAACAGTGAGCCCCAGATGTTGACCTCCGCCTTGTCTCGAGCTCTGAACGTTTCATAAAATACATCCACCCGGACATGAGCATCGTGTTTCAGCGTGTAGCCAGCTCCCAGTAAAAAGATCAAAGCAAAAAGATGCCACTCCAGCTCCATCACCCAGGGAGAGGTGCGCAGCAGTAAATAGCGGCAGAATACATCTGTGCAGACAACCACGATTAAAGCCAGTGTACACCACGAGACCCCACGTCCCACCCGCTCATTGATGATGTCAATCCAATACAAAACCCGCCCCATACCATTTATTGTTGCTTGGATCCTATGCCCGGATCAGCGGCCCGGGCGCGGTCTAAATATTGCTGTGCAGCCGACGGATTGCCCGCAGCCTGATAGACCAAAGACAAATCATACAGCAGCCTCGCATTGTCCGGCGCTCCCTTGAGAGCCATGTTCAAATAGTGCACCGCATATGAATAATCCTGCGTTGTGCGCGCTCCCATCAAAAAATGATCGTGAGCAACCCGGTGGATGAAATTGACCATTGTTGCCTGAGGAGCCCGGCCGCCAAATAAGTACTCTATATACTGGTCAATAAAGTCGACACGCCCCCGGGCCACAATGATGTCGTAAAACTCCTGCAACAGTTTATTCAAATCACGGTCAAATTTGTACCGCTCAGCAGCTATGCCACCCTTCATGGTCAACGCATCTGTGTAAGCAGGGTATATACTCAATGCATGATGGATATGACGATGCGCCTCATCAAGTAAAGGACGCGCCTCCTCTACCTTCCCGGCTTCCACCAGCCCCCGATACTCATGATAGAGGGCCGTGCCTACAAAGCAATTTGCCCGAATGCTGTTTTTCGAAACCTTTACTGCAGCCCGGTTGAGCGTCAGCGGACTCTCCCAGACAGGTACCCGTGTCACCGTGCGGATGGCATACCCAGCAACAGTAAGTGCCAGAACGGCAAGACCAGCAAATCGCCCTGCCCTTCCAAAACGATTCGGTGCCCACTTTGCCAAGGCCCAGGCAGCAAGGGCCGTGTAAGCCACGGAGGGCATGAAGAGAAATCGCTCGTTCATAAAAGTTCCTATCGGAAACACCAGGTTCGATACAATCGACATGGTAATAAAATAAAAGAGAATGGACCAGGAGAGAATGGTGCGCTTAGAAAATTGGAAAATGGCCGCTGTAATAAGTCCGATATGGATGAATGCCGACAGCCAAACCTTCCAATCGGTCCACTCCATAATTGGGATGTGATACGGATAGTAATCGTGCGTCAGCGGATGCGGGAATATCAGCAATCGCAGGTATTCCAGCATGGTGTACATAATCGTTGCCAAACGCTGCCCCCCATTCATCTCCACAAACGGATCGTTCAGCAGACTGCCCGACCCCTCATTGAAAAAGCTCCCAATCACCCCCATGCGCAGACGCAGGTACAGGAGAAAAACCACAACCAACATACCGGTCAGAAACCCCGTGCGCAGGCGAGATCCCGGCACAAAAAACAGCAACGTGAGAGGAATGGCCGCAATAAAGGTCACCGCATTCTCCTTGGCCAGCAATGCCAAGAAAAAAGTAAAGCCGGTTATAACCATCCATAGCCAGCCGCCCGAAACGGCGTGCCTGATGCTGGCATACAAGGCGGCCAGTGACAAAAAGACCACCATGATTTCGTCCCGGCCCTTCACATTCGCCACTGCCTCGACATGTGTCGGATGCAGGGCGTAGAGCAGCGCCCCGGCAAATGGCAGTCCAAACCACCATTTCCCATCACCCGTAGGGAAAAGGATCCCGAAAATGCGAAATAACAACAACACGGTCAGACTGTACAGCAGGATGTTGTTAAAATGGGTCACCCACGGACTCGCCACCGTCATGGTATTCCCCTCATTGTCTGTATATTCTGTCGCCGTGTACTCGTGCTCAATGGCAAAAGTCATAATTGACAATGGGCGGTATCTGTTACCGGCGACAATATTTTTTTGTTCCTTGAAATATCCCTGCATGCTTTCGGTGGTCAGGATGTCCCACAAGCCTTTGATTCCACTCTTGGTGTATGCATTATCTGTGATGACAATCTGGTCATCCAGCACGTACTGATATCCGGTGGCAGGAAAATATAAGGCAAAAGGCAAAAGAAAAAGGAGAATGGCAGGAATGCTGTGCTTACTCCAGAAGCCAGTCTCCCACACTGCAGTTGAAGAGTCGGATTTCGGAAAAGGAAAACGCTTCAGGGAAAAAGATGATTTGACGGCTCCGCTTTTGCCGCTCTTTTTTTTTCTGCGCGCCATGTTGCTGTTGTATGTGGTTCTCTGCGAAAGTACAAAAAACAGGTGAGCGTACTGTTGGCTTTTGAGGTTATGGCGCTTTCATAAAGAGGGGGCATGCCCATTGTCCTTTCCGGCTATAAAAGGGCTGCATAGTCAGCATGGGATGAGTGACTGCCTGCACGAATGTTGAGTCTTTGATGAAAGAATGCAAAAAGTACAGGAAAAAATGCCTACCTTTCTAAGTAACCTGAAAAGCAATGATCCATCCCGAACTCGGCCGACTTTTTTTTCGCGAAATCGAAAAGCTGCTTCACAAACCAGAAGATGAGGCACGGGATTTACTCTTGAGACAGCTGCGGCTCCTGGAGCTTCTTTTTCAGGAGGTGACTCGCGAGGAGCGCATTCAGTTTTCAACCCTCTTTTCCAGAATGGCCTTTGCTTTCCAAAAGCTGGGCGTCGACAGGCGGAAACAATTTGTCATTCACCATTTCCGCAAGCAAGGCAGGGCCGTTGCAAACAGCAGAGAGGGGGTGGATGAAGAGCTTCTCCTGCTCGGCTTCCGGGTGCTCGCTGATGCCACTGCCGCACTCTTCGGTGAGCCAGTCCCGGAGCAGTTGGAGTCACAACTCGCCGGACAGGAAATCTACCCAGAACAGTCTGCAGAAATTGTCAAATTCGTCCGACAGATCAGGCTGCTCGCACTGCGTGACGATGCATCCAGTCGGCAGCTCATCGGGATCGATGAGCAAAGACCCGGAGAAGAAGTACGGGTGCAGTATGGGATTGCTGAGCGCAATGACAACTTCAATCCGACGATTGCGCTGATTCGCAAATACTTCAGATTCCCCCTGCAAATCAATCTCATCGAAGTGCAAATCGATGCTGATGGCGTCTATCGCCCACGTGCCTTTGTGGTCGAACCCGATTATCTCGTAGATGTCACTTCTATTGCTGAGTGCTGCAAACCCAATGGGCACTTCACAGCGGGATACCTCCTGCGCAAATTTCTCCCGGTCAGCCAGACCAAACATCTGATGCTCGGGAACATCGCCAACTTTTTTCTCGACGAACTCATGGCAGACTCCAACCAGTCATTTCAATCGCTCTTCCCAAAAGTGTTTCGCCTCAATCCACTGGCCTTTGCTTTGTTCGATGATACTACCATGAGGGAGATTCATCAGGGCAGTAAAAAGCACTTTGTCAACTTGCGGGAAATGGTGGTCAGTGGCTTTCAATCAAGAGATATCAATCCTGAGGAGTGTTTCCTGGAGCCGACATTTTTTTCGGAAATGTATGGGCTGCAGGGGCGACTGGATGTGTTCTTCCACAAGAGCGGTACAAAGGGCTCAGCCATCGTTGAGTTGAAAAGTGGCTCTGTATTCAAGCCCAATCGCTATCGCATCAATCAAAACCACTACACCCAGACACTCCTTTATGATCTCATCATCCGCTCGGTATATGGCCGGGAGGTTGATCCGCTCAACTACATTCTCTATTCAAAAGCAGATACGGACTGCCTGCGTTTTGCACCTGTCGTTTCTTCCAAGCAAATGGAAGCAATGGAAATCCGCAATGAGTTGCTTGCCATTGAACGGCAGCTCGCCGACTTGACCGGTGCAGATCCGAATCCGGCACTGTTTGCGCGCCTAAGCCAAATAAAGGCTTCCGGGTTTGAGGAGAAAGATCTGCAGATATTTACGAGTGTGTTCCAGAGCGCGACTCCGCTCGAACGCAAATATTTCCTGGCGTTTGCGGGAATGGTTGCCCGTGAGCACCAGTTGGCACGGGTAGGCATTGAAGGGCTCGACCAGGTGAATGGTCAGGCTGCATTATGGCGGAGTACAGCAGTTGAGAAGGAGGATCAGTTCGGCATGCTCCGTCATCTCCGGGTCGTCAGTGCTCGCCAGGCAGCTGAGGAAGAGCCGCTGGTAACCTTCCGCCGAACAGCCGCGACCAACCCGCTTGCCAATTTCCGGCAGGGTGATATCGCTGTCCTCTATCCCTCCCCCGACGAACAGTCAACCGTGCTTCGCGGGCAAGTCTTCAAATGCACCATCACAACCATCAATGACCGGGAAATTGTGCTCCGGCTCCGCTCCCGCCAAATGAATACAGCTCTCTTTGAGACGGAAACTTTCTGGAACCTCGAGCCTGATATGCTGGATGGCAGCTTCAACAGCATGTATAAGCAGCTTTTCGCCTTTCTCAAAGCTCCGGCTGACCGCCGCAGCCTCTGGCTCGGCCAGGAGCCTCCTGCGGAGCCAGCCGTCAGCCGCCCCAGACCTCCAATTTTGATGACCGCTGCCCAAGCGCTCCTGTTTCAGCGAATGATAGCAGCCCGGGATTATTTCCTCCTATGGGGCCCACCAGGTACCGGCAAAACCAGCATCATGCTCAAGGCCGTTGCAGGCTACCTTTGGCAACATACCTCGGAAAATGTCCTGATCCTTGCTTACACCAATCGAGCTGTCGACGAGATCTGTGAGTCCATCGCCGATTATCACCCTGATCTTGCAGACTCCTTCCTCCGCATCGGGTCTCGGTTTAGCACCGATGCACGATTCCAGAGAAATCTGCTTTCCAACCGCCTCGAAGCCATAGACTCCCGGGCCGCGCTCAGAGATATGCTCGACGCCCACAGAATCGTCGTCTCTACGGTTGCCTCACTCGCAAACCGAACAGAACTCCTGACCCTCAAACGATTCGATAGGGTTATCCTCGATGAGGCTTCACAGGTCATCGAACCCTTGCTCATCGGACTGCTGCCTCACTTCCCGCGTGCCATTCTGATAGGGGACCATCGCCAACTGCCGGCTGTGGTGACTCAGGGCGAGGACCAGACCAGGACCAAAGACAGCGATTTTGAAGAAATTGGACTCGATAATTTGCGCAACTCACTCTTTGACAGATTATATAGGCTCGCCATTCGCAAGGGGTGGACACATGCCTTCGGTCAGCTCACCCATCAGGGCCGTATGCACAAGGATATCATGGCATTTCCCAATCATCATTTTTATTCAGGCTTTTTGCATACCCTCCCCGAAGAGGTGCCGGCTCATGTATTTCAGAATCAGGATCTCAATTTAGCAACACCGCCTGAAGCTTCGCGCCTCGAACAAGCCCTTTCGACTCAACGGGTGGTGTTCCTTCCGGCCAAAATTGAATCAGAAAGCCTGATGTCCAAAACCAACCTCAGGGAGGCAGAGATCGTTGTCGAAGTCATTCATGCATTCCAACGCATCTATCAGTCCGCCGGAAGACCCTTCCATATTGAGTCTGTCGGTGTCATCGCTCCCTATCGCGCTCAGATTGCCCTCATCAAAAACTGTCTGAGCACGGCTGGCCTGGATGAGGCCTCTCTGACCGTAGATACCGTCGAACGCTATCAGGGCGGTGCCCGGGACATCATCATTATGTCGCTCTGTGCCAATCATCCGCGCCAGCTCCAGTCACTGGTCAGCCTTTCCTCAGAAGGTGTCGATCGCAAACTCAATGTGGCACTCACCCGTGCCCGAAATCACTTGATACTGATTGGAAATCCCGATATCTTGCGCCTCGATCCTCGGTATGCTGCATTCATCAACCAATATTCAGGAAAATGGCAGGCTGATAATTCAGACAAAACAAAAGTATGAATATCCATCAGATAGAAAATATTGAAATAAGAAGACTCAAGCTTAGTGACTACACCCAGTTGCGCACTTCCATGCAACAGGCCTATGAAAACTGGAGTGGTGTGCATTGGACACCGGAGCAAATACAAACCCTCGTCGACCTCTTTCCTGAGGGGCAACTTGTGGCCATTGTAGATGGCACAGTAGTCGGGAGTGCCTTTTCAATTATTGTGGACTATGACAAGTATGGCGATGACCATACCTTCCAGGAAATCACTGGTAATGAGTCATTCTCAACCCATTCCCCTGAAGGAGATGTGCTCTATGGCATTGATGTATTTGTGGCACCCGGATATCGCGGACTCCGGCTTGGCAGAAGGCTCTATGATGCGCGTAAGGACCTGTGCGAGCAGTTGAATCTCCGGGCCATTATTTTTGGTGGGCGTGTGCCAAATTATCACAAGTACGCCAATCAGATGCGCCCAAATGAGTATATCCGGAAGGTGCGACTGAAGGAAGTCGATGATCCGGTCCTTAATTTTCAGCTTTCCAATGATTTTCATGTCAAAAAAGTGCTCAAAGACTATCTGCCAGGCGATGCGGAGTCTAAGGAGTATGGTATCCTCCTTCAATGGAATAACATATATTACTCACGCCCCACCCGCAAAGCCAGGGCCCATCAGGGCACGGTCAGGCTTGGCCTCGTACAATGGCAGATGAGAGCCTATCGCACGATGGATGAGGTCTTCGAACAGGTGGAATACTTCGTTGATGCGGTCTCCGATTATCAAAGTGATTTTGTGCTCTTCCCCGAGTACTTCAACGCTCCTCTGATGGCGGGACACAACGAATTATCTGAGGCCGAGGCCATCCGAAAATTGGCTGCGTATACTGATGATGTCATCGAACGCTTTCACGAACTGGCATTGTCTTATAACATCAATATTATGACCGGCAGTATGCCGGAAGTACGTGATGGCAGGCTCTACAATGTGGGGTTTTTATGCCACAGAAATGGAAAGATTGATAAATATGAAAAATTGCATGTGACACCCGATGAGGTGCGGGCCTGGGGTCTCACAGGTGGAAATCAGCTGAAAGTGTTTGAGACAGATGCCGGAAGGGTAGGGGTGCTGATCTGCTACGATGTCGAATTTCCGGAACTGTCCCGGATTCTCGCCGAACAAGGCATGCAAATGTTGTTTGTCCCTTTCCTCACCGATACTCAAAACGGGTACTCTCGTGTCAGAAACTGCGCCCAGGCTCGTGCCGTTGAAAATGAATGCTATGTGGCTATGGCAGGCAGCGTCGGCAACCTGCCGAATGTCCATAACATGGATATCCAATATGCCCAGTCAGTGGTGTTCACACCCTGTGATTTTGCATTTCCCACCAACGGCATCAAGGCTGAGGCCACCCCAAATACCGAAATGATTCTGATTGCTGACGTAGACCTGGATTTGCTCAGCGAATTACATTCCTATGGCAGTGTCCGTAATCTCAAGGACCGAAGAGTTGATCTTTACAGTCTCTATTTTCGATCAGATGGAAAAAAACAGGTAAAAGTCCCCGTTAGGAAAGAGTTTGAATAAAAAATGCCCGCAGGCAATTTGAAATCACCTGCGGGCTCGCACTTATTCATGTGCCTGGGTTAGCAAGGGGTGGGAGAACTCAGCAGAGAGTCGTAAAACTCCCTGCGGGTGTTCTCATTTAAAAATTTACCGGAAAAAAATGTCGTTACCGTGCTGCTGTGCTCGTGCTCAACGCCGCGGCACTGCACGCACATATGCTTCGCATCAATGAGCACAGCCACATCTTTTGTGTGCAGTGCCTCGCACAGCTCCTCTCCAATCTGGACCGTCAGCCTCTCCTGAACCTGCGGCCGGCGCGAAAAGTAATCGACAAGCCTGTTGAGCTTCGACAGACCAATGACCTTTCCGCTTGACATATACGCAACATGTGCTACTCCATAAATGGGAAGAAAATGGTGCTCACAAGTGGACTGGACGCGGATATTCTTCTCTACCAGCATCTGACGATACTGATATTTGTTTTCAAACAGGGTGAGAGCGGGCTTGTTATCTGGATTGAGACCCAAAAAAATTTCACGCACATACATCTTGGCAACCCGCCCCGGGGTCCCTTTCAGGCTGTCGTCTTTCAGGTCGAGCCCAAGAATTTCCATAATTGACTGAAAGTGTGTTTCAATTTTTCTCATCTTTACCTCCTCTGATATATCAAACGCGTCCTTTCGCAAAGGTGTATCTCTCGAGGTGGCGAGGTGGGCATCTCCAATATCGTCGGTCAGTACCGTGCTGTTATGGGAGTAGTGACCATTCGATTCTGTGGGTATATTCATGTATATTTGTTTGTGGTTGTGAAAAGCAGGTTGTAAACACGGGTCTTATGCGAATGTTCACTCTGAGAAAGCCGGCAAGCGGCCGGCTGCTTTCTTCCCTTATGGCGCTGGCGGCTGTCAGTGTTGCCCTTTTGTCTTGCGAACCAACACCCTCTGGCCCTGTCTGCGCCTTCGGCGAGCCGCGGCCAATCTTCACTGATTCCATGGGTCCGGTGGTTGAACACACCTTCAATGCAAACGGTCAGGAGGCCTCCGAAGAGGTCCTGTTTTCCAATGGCCAGAAGGTCATGATTTTTCAGGAAGGCTGTGATACCCTGATTCAGGAATTTCGGTTTCCGCTCCCCGCCGAACCGAATCCCGTCTCACCCAGGTACCGCGCTACTCAGGCAATGGAGCAGTTTGCCTACCTCGCAGGGGTTGATCCGAAACTGAATAGCCTTTCGCTCTGGACAGTCCAGCTCACAGCCGGGCGCGATACCTTACCTCTTGGTCAACCACTTCCTCTTGGTCAGGGCTTGAGCATCGCTCTTGATGCGATATCAGGAGATACAGAAGACATGTTGATTGTAACGCTCCAAGGAGCCGCTCCTTCAAAATAAGGTACTTGTAAATGATTCAAGTTGAAAGGGCGTGATGACCTTTCAATTCAGTTGCACAACATGTATAATGGATCCGTTTCCAATACGTTGCTAAGGTTGCCAGAACGATCTTTGATCTGCACGAGAAATGTGATGGTGTCAATCGGGTAAAGGTCTGAGGGTTCACAGACGTTCGGTATCAATGGGGAAATACAACAAATCGGGGCACCGGTGTTGATGTCGACATAAATTTCTCCTGAAATTCCTTTTGTGCTGCCCTGTTCTGGAATAAGTGGAATTCGGTATCGGTAGGAGGCCTCACTTGGCTCAAGTGTCTGACGAACCCGCTTATCTTCCATGTACAGATTTAAAGAATCCTGCGCATCCCCCAAGTCACCGTCGCCATCTTCAAATGCAATGGCCAGAGTGACGACCTCTCCAGAGCCAATTCCTCCTTGATTCACCGTATCTTTGGTAAAGTATAAGAATGAAATGACCGGCTCATCGCTGAAGTCCGGGGGTTCACTGCAGGCACCTGTAAAAAGGAGAATCCCAAAAAGAATGATGGAGAATGACAGTCGACTCATGAGCAATAACACTTGGGTGAATTTCAGGAAAACTGCAGAATAGATACTGCACCCATTGAAAACAAAACGCGAATTTCAGACATTAAGTTGTTCTTTTGAATCATTCAGGCCATGAGGGAAGAACTAATAAAGCGGGTGCGTGCAGTTGGAGTGGCGGACTTTGAGGAAGTGGCCTTGATGGTTTATTCCTGGCAGATCCGGAATAACCCGGTTTACAGAAAGTATGTCGATTTGCTTGGCGGGCTGCATCGCGTTCCGAAGCAACTGAGCGACATTCCGTTTCTGCCGATTTCTCTCTTCAAATCGCATCACATTCAAACCGGAATATGGACTGCGGACTGTTTTTTTACCAGCAGCGGGACAACAGGGAAAACGACAAGCAGGCATCCTGTCCGTGACCTCAGGTGGTATGACGAGGTCTGTCGCCGCTGTTTCGAATCTGTCTATGGGCCACTATCAGATTGGACCATCCTGGCCCTGCTCCCGTCATACCTCGAACGTGAGGGCTCATCGCTTGTCCGAATGGCTCGCCACTTCATCGAACACTCCGCTGGTTCGCCGTCGGGATTTTTCCTGAATGACCTCGCCCGGCTGAGCGAATTGCTCAAACAGTGTCGGACTGAAGGCCGCCAAACGCTCCTCATCGGAGTCAGTTTCGCACTCCTCGATTTGGCAGAGAAGTACCCTCAGGATTTATCTGGAATCACCATCATGGAAACCGGAGGGATGAAAGGGAGAAGGCGGGAATTGACTCGGTCAGAACTTCACGGAATCCTTCGTGAAGCATTGAATGTCCAGGATGTGCATTCTGAGTATGGAATGACCGAGCTGTTCAGTCAGGCCTATGCTCCTCGTAATGGTATCTTTATTCCGGGTCACTCCATGAGCGTGCTGCCCCGTCAGATCACCGACCCCCTCTCCCCGGAGGTGCATGGACGCACGGCCGCTCTCAATATCATTGATTTGGCGAACATCGATTCCTGTGCCTTTATTGCAACTGACGATCTCGGACGGTGTGCAAGTGACGGGACTTTTGAAGTGCTTGGACGAATGGACGGATCTGACATCAGAGGCTGCAACTTAATGGTTGCAAATTTGGAACACTCCTGACAAATCGATACAGGGGGCAATTGAAATCTAAAGAGTTCACTATATTGAATCATTGACTGCTTAAACCCCATTTCATGAGGTGTCGTTTTTTTGCTTTCCTGGTTTTGCTGCTTTGTGTCATGCTTTTGCCTCGCTTGTCGGCTCAGATTACCGTGGCTCTGACAGTCAATGACGGCGATGCTGCTACCACTTGCACAGATTTGTTTAACCTGCCTGGAAATGCCCATTGGGGCGTGAATGTGAATGGTCAGGGATGGACCATTTTTCCCGAAATTTTCACCTGCCCGGAATTTGAATCTCCTCCCTACCTTCAATACACCGAAACCTTCGTCTGTCCGCCTGATGTGGCAGACAGCATTGAAGTATGCTTTCGGGCATTTGACAAGGACGGGCTGTTTTGTTTCCTCTCCCCTGATTGTGAGGAGGTGGTCTGCCAGACTTTTCCCCTTCCGGAGCCATTCTCCCCGGCAGACTATACCATGTCGCTTCCTGCTTCCGGCGCATCTTCCGGTTTTGTAAACTTCACCATCGCTGCTGTTGGTGGCGTGGCAACGAATGATTTGCCCTGCGATGCCATTGATCTGGGTGTGCTTACCCCGGGAGCAACCCTCGGCGACAATTCACTCAGTCTGCATACCAATCGCTGTGCCACCAATGCCAATGAACCGAACCCGTTTTTTGATTCAGGTGGTTTCTTCAATTCCCAGGGCGTCTGGTTTACCTTCACCGTTGGTCCGGGTGTTGGCGATTTGCTCATTGTCGATGCAGCAAGTGATCCCTCCGGACTGGGAGACCCCATCGATCTGGAGCTCGCTATTTACCGAACCTCTGATGGTACCTGTTCAGGCCAACTTGGAGAATACCGGCTGGGGCTGAAACAAGGAGGTTTCGATGAACGCCTGCTTGCAGAATGCCTTCAGGAAGGGGAGCGGCTCTATGTGCTTGTGGATGGCTCGAATGCTGATCAGGAAGGCTACTTTGGCCTGGCAGTGACCGATCCGCAGGTCGTGGCTGCCCCCGAAGCCATTTGCGATGCCGACCCTCTGGGCTCGGTGCCCGCCGGCGACTCACTTGTGCTGACTTCCCAAACCAATGTCTGCGCCGACAATCTCGGCGATCCGCCCGTCCCGCTGTTCGGAGTTGAAAGCTCTGTCTGGTATATGTTTTCCCCACCCCCCACCGGCAATGTCATCATCGAGGTGGTGAATGATCCTTTCGGAATTGAACCACTCAATGCCCAGATTGCCGTATTTAGCTCTTTGTCGGGCTCCTGCACTGGCCCATTTTCCCTTGAGGGGGCAAGCTATGAGCAGACCGGATACAGTGAGAGCCTCGAATTCCCCTGCCTCGACCCAAGCCAGACATACTGGCTTCTGGTTGATGGCGAGGGGGCTGATCAAGATGGGGTGTTTGACCTGATTCTGGCTGATGGTGGTGTGCCACCACCCTCAGTCACCATTGATACGGCCCTCTGCTTTGGAGAATCCCTGTCAGTCGGTTCAGCATCCTATACCTCGACAGGCACCTATACCGAATTGATTCCCCTTCCAAATGGGTGCGACAGTACGGTGACTGTCAATCTGACAGTCTGGGACGAGCTAATCGCCAATCCGCAGCAATTGGCACCTGTGACATCCGCACTCGTTGACAATGGCATCGTCGGAGCGGTGCCCCAGGGTGGCGTTCCCCCCTATTCTTACCTGTGGAATACTGGAGATACCTTGACAGTTGTCGGCGGACTGGCTGCCGGGGTTTACTGTCTGACCGTTTCCGATGTCGTAGGTTGCACCGGTACAGCTTGTGTAGAAGTCATTGAAGATATCCCCGAGGTCGTTGCGACTGCTTCGGTGACTGATGTATCTTGTGCTGGCGGAGCAAACGGAACGGTCACGGTCACCGTCACCGGCGCAGATCCGCCCTATACCCTGAGCTGGTCCGGCCCTTCTATCATAATTCCGGCCGATGGAGACTCCGCATTGATTACAGGGCTCAGCGCAGGCTCGTATACTTTTCTTGCGACCAATGCAGCCGGATGGACCGATTCGGTATCGGTCACCGTAAGTCAGCCCCCACCTTTGGAAATCCTGCTGGTCAGTCAGGAAGACCCCCTCTGCTTTGGCTTCTGTGATGGCAGCCTCGCCACCGATGCATCCGGCGGCGTACCACCATATGCATTCTTCTGGTCTGGCGGAGCCACCGGCCCGACCAGAGAGAATCTCTGCTCAGGTACATACACCCTCACCATAAGCGATGCAAATAATTGCCAGTTTTCTGAGTCTTTCACACTCGAAGATCCGCCGCAGCTTTTCGCCCAGACCTCCCTGCTCAGCGGTGTAACTTGCTTCGGCGATACAGATGGAAAGGCATCAGTACAAATAAACGGAAATGCCGTGTCCTGGCAGTGGGACAATGGAGAACAGGCCTCTGAGGCCTTAATGCTGAGTGCCGGATTTCATCAGGTGACGGTCACCGATGCCATCGGATGCACTGCCATCGGGAGTGTGACCATTCCGGGGCCGGCACAGCCGTTTTCCATTCAAATTTCTCTTGCCTCCCCCATCACCTGCTTCGGTGACGCCGATGGCAGCCTTTTGGCCATCCCTTCAGGGGGATATGCCGGCACCCTCACTGTAGAGTGGAATACCGGGTCTGGAAATCTGCTCATCGAACAACTTCCTCCGGGTATATACAGCCTTCAGGCCACAGATCCCGGAGGCTGCTCCGATGTCGATACGTTTACCCTGATATCTCCCGAAGAAATTGTACCCGTTCTGATTACCACAGATGCTTCCTGTACTGGCCAGCTTCTCGATGGGTCTGTTGAAGTGGTCTCCGTCAGTGGCGGACAGCCCCCATTTCAGTACGGGCTGGATAATTCTGCGCTGATTTCTTCCCCACTGTTTCAAAACCTGCCCCCAGATGACTATCAGGTCATTCTTCAAGATGCCAATGGATGTCAAAAAGCATTCCCGGCTACTGTGTTTCCGCCGCCGCCTGTTGGCCTGCAGACGGATCCTGAGGTAACACTCAGACTGGGAGAATCTATCCAGCTGGATATATTAGTAGCGGTTCCTGACATCGTCATCAGTTGGTTGCCCCCGGATGGATTGTCCTGCACAGACTGCCCCGATCCGGTCGCAAGCCCGGTTCGTGATGTGACTTACACAGTGACCGCAACTGATCCAAACACGGGGTGCAGCGAGGAAGAAACTGTATTTGTAAGAATTGATCCGGACAGAGAGGTGTACCTCCCAAATATCTTCACCCCAAATGACGATGGGGTCAATGACCGGTTTGCGGTGTTCTCAGACCTGAATGTAAGTATTCCCTATCTCCGTATCTATGACAGGTGGGGGAACCAAATCTTTGAAAGACGCAATGTTCAGCCGAATGTGCTGGAAGACGGATGGGACGGAACCCTGACTTCAGGAAAACCCGCCCCATCCGGTGTCTATGTATATTTGGTCGAAGTGCTCTATGCTGATGGCGTTCAACGCCCGGTCAGCGGAAGCGTAACACTTGTGCGCTGATACTCGCCATAAGCTCTGTGTATCCTATTGCTCTTCAAGAAAGCGGATGCTGTTGTTGATAAAGGTCGTCAGCTCACTGCCTTTCAGCATGCCTTGGTTCAGACGTGCCAGATCGACAAGGTATCCTGCAAACGTTTCTTTTTTCTCATCACTCCGCATGCGCAATAGTTTCTCGCTGACAAGTGGATGGTTGGTGTTAATCACAGCATTCCATGAATCCGGAAACGCATCCATGCCGCTGCCTTGCATCATTTGCATTTCCTTAAACCGCCGCATAAACTCCGGGCGAGTAATCACCACCGGAAGATCCTCAGGACTGAGTGCTTTCAAACTCAGTTGCCCGCCAGACAATGTGACATGTTTGTCGAAGAGTGCCTTAACCTTCTCCTGATCCTTCTCACTCAGTACTGATTCCCGTGATTCATCCTTCTGAACCAGGTTGTCGACCGTATCTGAGTCAACCCTCACAAAAGTAACGCCATCGGCCTTTTGCTCGACATGCTGCATGAAATGATTGTCTATGACTGTATTCATCTCAAGCACTTCATACCCGCGCTTTTTTGCTGAGTCAACAAAACTGTGATGCTCATCCACACTGTTGGTGTAGAGCATAATGATTTTGTCGTGCTTGTCCGTTTGGCTTGGCTTGATTTTTTCCTTGAATTCCTCAAGCGTAGAGAATTCACCATCGACCGTTTTGTACAAGCAAAAGTCCTTCGCTTTGTCGTAAAACTTGTCTTCAGAGAGCATCCCGTACTTGACAAATACACTCAAGTCCTTCCATTTTTCCTGAAATCCTTCACGGTCATTCTTAAAGATTTCCTGTAGCTTGTCTGCTACTTTTTTCGTGATGTAACTGCTGATTTTCCGAACGTTGGAGTCGCTTTGCAAATAGCTCCTCGAAACGTTCAGTGGAATGTCAGGAGAGTCAATCACACCGTGCAACAGCGTCAGAAATTCGGGTACAATCTGGCTGACATCATCGGTCACATAGACCTGATTGGAGTACAGTTGAATTTTGTTGCGCTGGACCTCCATGGCATTCCCGATTCGTGGGAAATAAAGGATTCCAGTAAGATTAAACGGATAGTCAATATTCAAGTGAATCCAAAAAAGCGGCGGTTGGCCGAGCGGATAGAGGGTGTTGTAGAATGATTTGTAATCCTCGTCATTCAAATCCGTTGGTGTCCGCTTCCACAGAGGCTTGGTTTCGTTGATGATATTGGGGACCTCTGTTTCCACTTTTTTGGAATCCTCACCTTCTCCTTCCCAATTGGTTTCAGTCCGCATACCGAAGCGAATCGGATAGGGGAGGAAACGGCAATATTTGTCAAGCAGCTCCTGAATTCTGGATTTTTCCAAAAACTCCTCGCTGTCGTCTGAGATGTGAAGCACAATGTCAGTGCCTCTCTCCTCCCGATCGGCTTTGTCAAGGGTATATTCCGGATTTCCCTCGCAACTCCATACAATGGTCTCCGCATCATCTTTCCATGACCGTGTAACGGCCTCTACCCGCGAAGCAACCATAAAAGCTGAATAAAAACCAAGTCCAAAATTGCCAATGATGCTGCTTTCGTCCTTGTACTTCTCAAGAAACTCCTGGGCAGAAGAGAATGCAACCTGATTGAGATAGCGCATGACCTCGTCTTCTGTCATGCCCAAACCCCTGTCACGAATGGTCAGTGTTCGGGCGTCCTTGTCGAGGAGAATGTCTATGGTCAAATCTCCCAAATCACCCGTAAATTCACCCCTTCGCGAAAGTGTCTCAATTTTTGAAGTGGCATCTACAGCGTTGGAAACCAACTCTCTGAGGAAAATCTCCTGATCGGAGTACAGGAATTTCTTGATAATTGGGAAAATGTTTTCCGTTTGTACAGATATCTGTCCTTTTTGCATGGTAAAAAGTGTTTTGATTGGGAAATACCGTCAAATGGCAGTTCGGCTTTTTTGCAAAACTGCCAACCAAAACGTGTCAAAGGGTATGCCATGCGGCAGATTCTGACAAATTGTCGGTATTTTTTGAAAATGGAATGGAGAATGGAGAAAAATTGGCACTGTTCTTGAACTTGTCATATTACCACAGGCCAATATACAATGTTGGCGTTGAGATCGGTGGGCGGCGCTGGCCAACCGGGGGGAAAAGCTGGCATCCTCACCGATTCCAACAAGGCCGGGAGAGCAAATCTTCCGGCCTTTCTATTTTTATTCCCCTTCATCAACCACATCCACCACAATCCGATCGTCGCGATTCGCCAGTTCGCGGATGGTGTGGAAAATAAGCCTGCCAATTGTCGCGGTTTTGTCGTACATGATTTTGTCGGCCGTATCTCCAGGGCGATGATAATCCTCATGGACTCCACTGAAGTAGAAAATGGCAGGGATGCCGCGTTCAGCAAAGTTGTAGTGGTCTGAGCGGTAATAATACTGGTTAGGGTCGTCTTCAGCATTGAATGTATAGTCCAGTTCGAGCTCCGTGTAACGGGCATTCGCAGCCTCATTGATTTCATGAAGCTCGGTACTGAGACGGTCTGCACCAATCACATACACATAGTTTGGATTATCTGCATGGGCTTCATCCACTCTGCCAATCATATCCACGTTGACATTGGCCACGGTCTGTTCGAGCGGAAAAACCGGGTGTTCGACGTAATATCGGCTGCCCAGCAACCCTTTTTCCTCTCCGGTCACCAGCATGAAAAGTATTGACCTCCGTGGCCCCTGTCCCTGGTCACGGGCAGCGGCAAATGCTTCGGCAATATCGAGCACTGTCGATGTCCCCGAGCCGTTATCATCAGCCCCGTTGAAAATATCGTCGCCCCGCATGCCCAGATGATCGTAATGGCCTGTCACCACAATCAACTCATCGCGCAACTCAGGGTCACGACCTGGCAAATAGCCAAGTACGTTTTGCCCGTCAAGGGTGCGTTGGTATTTAACGAGCGCTGCGGAAAATCCGGATTCAAGCGTCACGGGTTGTTTGGGCATTTTCCCTTTCGAAAGCTTTTTCCGCGCCTTTAACACTGCCTTTTTTTGTTCTCCCATTACCTCTTCAGCCAAGGTGGTTGTAATGAATGCATGAGCCGGGAATACAGCAATTTCATTGGGATCCGGATAGCCCATGGTCATGCGGGAGCCGACAAGAAATCTTCGGTTCTCAGAGACAATTTCTTGTAGCCGGTGTTCGATAATCAAAACGAGCTCGGCCCCGCGGGCCTTTGCTGCCACAAGCTTACGGCGCCAATCATCAGACCACTCTGATGTATCCCTGCCACCGGTCACCAATGAATTGCCGCGCTTGTCAAAGGGCTCACCCTGATAAATCAAGACAGCTTTTCCTTCCACATCCAATGCGGCATAATCACTGTACCTCTCATCATCAATGCCGTACCCGGCAAACACCACTTCTCCATCAGCAAACTCCGTAGAAAGTGGATTGAGGGTAGGGAATGACAGAAAATCCCACAAATGCCTGAAGTCTTTTCCATTGACCGTCATTCCCGTTGTATCCCATCCGGTTCGGGTGAAAGCCACTGATTGGAAAAAGGGTCTTTCAATGCTGGTTGGAGATTGCAGGCCAATTGTCTCGAAATGATTGGCAATGTATGCGGCAGCTTTATCATTTCCGATTGTCCCGGTTTCTCGCCCCTCAAATTCATCTGAAGCCAATACCCGTAGATGGCCTTCGATGTCGGAGGCCGTAATGCGCTCAGCATAGGTTGACAACGGGTCCGTATGTGGAGTGGTCACGGGTGCATCGTCAGACGCTGGCGTGATCTGCGCAGAGAGAATGCTTCCGGCCATAGTGAAGAGTGCGCACAAGAAAAAGACAGTATGATTCATCTTGCTTGTTTTGGGGAGGCCAAAGACAGGCTCCCAATGAAAAGGGATTGGAAGTAATGCTTATGAGGAAAGCGAATCAGCATGGTATTTTTCCGACACGGCGTGAGTGCCTACCACCCTCAAATGGGGTGGATAGGAATGTATTGACCATAGCAAGGGCTTCATCGCGGCTGATGAAGCGAGTGGGTAGCGCCAGCACATTGGCATCGTTGTGTTGGCGGGCCAATTCGGTTATCTCCTCAGACCAGCAGAGGGCTGCTCGTATTCCTGTGTGCTTATTGGCTGTGATGGCAACCCCATTGCCTGTGCCGCAGAGAATAATGCCAATATCTGCCTTTCCGCCTTCTATCGCCTCCATAGCCGGATGCACAAAATCCGGATAGTCTACTGAGTCCTCAGAATCAGTGCCAAAATCCAAAACCGCATACCCCTCGCTCTCTAGAGAGGCCCGAATGATTTCTTTATAGCTGTATCCCGCATGGTCAGCGCCGAGCGCAACGGTTCGAGGGTTCATATGTCAATTCGGTTGTGGTCCGTGCCCGCCTGCCTAAACTTATTGGCCCGCGCCAGCCGGGTCAAACGGGCCGAGAATGGCATTGATTTCCTGATCAAATTCCTGATCCTCAAGCCCACGGGCAATGTTGAGCAGATTCTGTCGGGTCCCCTCAGCCATCGAATAATCCTGACGGAAGCTACCCTCTAAATCATCAGGGCTTAGCGAATAGTAGAACGGAAGCCAGTCGGCCAGATATTTTGCCAATTCTCTGGTTCTCTCTTTTGCCTTCTCGATGGCGCCTGTTTTTCCGTAGAGGTCTATCATGGAAATGGTGCTGAATCCATATGAGAAATTCATCAATGGGAATGCCTGGAAATAGGCATCAGCAATTTCTTCTGCCTTCTGCTTTTCACCCGCTCTCAGGTAGGCATCAGCAGCCCGCATCATAGACAACTGCATGGACTGTACGCTCGGACGGTAACTGTTGTCCACAAATGTTTTATGCGTATCGAAATTGCCCCATTTCCACATATTGGTTATCAGATTGTGAGCCTTGTCAGTGTTCACCCGGCCAAGCCCCACCAGACCCATTCTTCGCGAATCATCGGTTGGATTAATCACCGGGGTAATGCGAAGAGCAAGGCCCTCAAGGGCAGTATATCGGCCAAGGCCCAAAAGGGCCGCACGGCGGCTGGTGACAGCAAAATAAATGGGGCGCTCCCACAAATTGGAAGCGAGAATGTCCAGCACCGCAAGGTCACCCTTGAACATGTTGTTCTTGTCCAGGTCAATAATGATTTCAGGCACCAACACCGAATCTGTCGACAGAATTGCACCGGTTTCAATCGCTGCCTGACGGTTTACCGGAATGGATAACTTGCGTGCCGGAAGATAGCTTTCCAAGCGCCCGCCAAACTCAGAGGAGTGGTCTTCGGCCACAAATTTCAAAGCTTCCTTTGCATCCATAATGCGGTCTCCCGATCTCTGGAATGGATCGATTGGCACTTGATTTCGCCGATACCCGCGGTACGCCTCTTCCGGAATGGTCAACTTGATTGCCTCCGAATCATTGACCTTTCGCCTCAACTGGTTGATGTACCAGTCAACGGCAATCAGACTGAGATTGACGACTCTGACGTCGGTGCGGATGCCCTCAACTTCCTGAGCATACCACAATGGGTAGGTGTCGTTGTCGCCATAGGTGAAGAGAATGGCATTGGGCTCGCAGGAGTGTAGAAAGTTTGCTGCATAGTCGCGTGCAGCCTCATGGGTGCGGCGGCTGTGGTCGTCGTAGTTTTGAGTGCCCATCAGGACCGGTGCAATCAGGACCAGTGCCGCGGCAAGAGGGGCAGCAATGCCTGCGCCCGCCTTGAATCGTTCGCGAATAATCTCGTACAAAGCAGGCACAGCCATTCCCATCCATATGCAAAATGTTATGAATGATCCTACCAACACATAATCGCGCTCTCGAGGCTCCTGAGGGGGCTGGTTCGATTGGACAATAATCCCGATACCAGTTACCAAAAACAAAGCCAAGAGGGCAATGAAATCCTCCCTCCTTTTGGTGTAACTAAACACCATGCCTAAGAGTCCAAATAAAAATGGAAGTAGGAAATATTTGTTTCTGCTTTCCTCTGTGCGCACGTCTTCAGGCAACTGACTCATGTTATGGAGTCGCATTTCGTCCAAAGGCGTAATCCCCGACAACCAATTTCCACGAGAGACATCTCTTGGATGATACCCCTGATCTGCATTCTGACGACCCGCAAAGTTCCACATGAAATACCGCCAATACATCCATCCCAGCTGGTAGCGGACAAAAAAGCTGAGATTGTCTCCCATAGAGGGCGGCCCCTGCTTGCCATTCATCCAGTCTCGTCGGTAAATGTCGGGCCTTCCCTGAGTACCGTCTGCCATCCGCGGGAACAGCATCTTGTCGTTGTCATTGTAGGTGTAGCTGAGTCTCCTGTCAACCACCTCATAACGCCCTGCATCGTCTACATAATCATACTTGTCGGATGATTCTGTGCCGGTAATGTCTGCATCAAAGTGCGGACCACGGAGCAGCGGGCGGTCGCCATATTGCTCGCGGTTGAGGTAAGGGACCAGACGCATGACGTTGTCTGGTTCGTTCATATTGATGGGCGGTCCAGCATTGGCTCTGATGACAACCACACCGATGGTTGAAAATCCGATGACAATCATCGTACAGGCGATCACGAGCTTCTGCAGAAACCCATGCTTATTGGCGTGGGCATAGCGAAGAGCAAAAAATACCGCCGCACTAATCAACAGCAAGGTCGGAATGATGCCGGTATGCTGTGGCATACCCAGAGAATTCACCATAAAACGCTCGAACCCTCCCCACAAATTGGGAATCCCGATGATCACAAGCGATTGGGTGAAAAACAAAAAGCCCAGCCCCGCCGCAACGGCAAGGGTCATTCCTTTAAAAGAGTATTCTTCATTCTTCTTAAAGTAATATAACAGCGCAATGAATGGAAAGACCAGCAAACTGAGCAGGTGCACACCCACAGAAAGTCCGGCAGCATAAAATGAGAATATCAGCCAACGGTCCTGATCAGCATCCTCTTTGGGAGCTGCATACCAGCGCACGGCCGCCCAGGCAGTCAGCGCCGTAAAAAAAGTAGACATGGCGTAAACTTCACCTTCAACAGCCGAAAACCAGATGGATGTGCTGAATGCAGTGGCAAGCCCGGCTACCAGTCCGCCGCCCGCAAGGGCTATGGCCTGGTCCCTGCTGACTTCCTCACTGCGCCCAACAAGGGCCAGCTTGCCCATCATGAATGCCATCCATGCTGCGAAGGTAGCCGCAAAGGCCGAACAGATGCCAGAAAGGAGATTGACCGAGAAAGCTATGTCTGATGGGTTGCTGGAAAACATCTCCGCCACCCACGTAAACATGCGGCCGACAATCAAAAACATGGGTGCCCCGGGAGGGTGGACCACCTGAAGCTTGTAAGCACCGGAGACAAACTCCCCGCAGTCCCAAAGACTGCCGGTACGCTCAACGGAAAAAAAATAAACCAAAAAGGTGATTCCGAATACAAGCCATCCGGTCAGGTTGCCGAGCTTTCTGTAATGCATAAAGAAGGGCGTTGTGTCGTGTGGGTTGAAAAATGCAACATGCAAAAATAATAAAAATGGCGGATGGCCTGTGGTGCTCATTCGGGGTTTCCTGACTTTTCAGACAGGTATCGTACCTTTACCCCAAAGCCACACTTCATGCTGAAATTACTCACGCTGGCCATCCTCGCCTTTTTTATCTACCGACTCTATAAAAAGAGCACTCTTGATAAGCCAGACCAAGCCGCTGGCACCCAATCGCGGGGCTCAGGAGACGACACTGACTACATTGATTACGAAGAAGTTGACTGATGCATAACTCGCAGTTTTCCATTTCTGACCACATTCTCTTAAACACCAATCAATTTCTGGTGCTCAACAAGCCACCCGGCATTGCCGTCCAGGGGGCTCGTGATGGGGAGCGTACGCTGCTTGATCTGGCAGAAATCTACTGTAAGCACCCGCTTAAAGTCATCCACCGGCTCGATAGGGTAGTGAGTGGCGTGGTCGTGCTTGGCAAAAATGCCAGGGCACAGACCGCCATTTCCGCCCAGTTTCAAAATGCAACAGTCCACAAAATCTACTGGGCCATTGTTGAGCAATTGCCCCCACACCACGAAGCTACCATTCGCCTGCCCCTCATCCGCAACCCTCGCATCAACAAATCATTCGTGGCCACCCCCACGACCTCCGGCGCCAAATGGGCCGAGCTTTCCTACCGGCACCTCTCCTCCAGCGACCGCTACCACCTGCTCGAAATTCGCCCCCGCACCGGGCGCCATCACCAAATCCGCGCCATCATGGCCTCCATCGGCAGCCCCATCAAGGGAGATGTGAAATACGGCGCCCGCCGCAATAACCCCGACCGCTCCATCAACCTTCACGCCCTCAGCCTTCACTTCACCCACCCCGTCTCCTCCGAGCCCCAATCCGCCACAGCCCCTCCCCCCGATTCCCCCCTCTGGTCTTTCTTCCTCAACCACCACCCCCTCCCCCCTGACCCGGTCGGACCGCTATAGCCGTCCGACCAGATTTGCAAATGGTCTCGAGATATGAATGATATTATCACCCCTTGGATTTTACCTTTGTCAGGCAAAGGCGCAACTTTCTGCCTGCTTTTCTTTTTATATTTGCAGGCATTCGTTTTGATCATTTTACAGCGTGAATCATTGGCATATGACTTTTCAACTCACTGAAGAACAGCTCGCTGTCCGGGAAGCAGCTCGTGAATTTGCTCAAAAAGAACTCAAGCCGGGAGTCATCGAACGGGATACCCACATGAAATACCCGACCGAACAGGTCCGAATGATGGCCGAACTTGGGTTTCTTGGCATGATGGTCTCTCCCGAATATGGGGGTGGAGGAATGGATACGGTCTCTTATGTGCTTGCAATGGAAGAATTGTCAAAGATTGATGCGTCCAGCTCCGTGATTATGTCAGTGAATAATTCGCTGGTGTGCTGGGGGCTTGAAACCTACGGGACCGAAGAGCAAAAGAATAAATACCTGCCACGATTAGCCAGTGGAGAATGGATTGGGTCATTCTGTCTCTCTGAGCCTGAGGCTGGCAGTGACGCTACCTCGCAACGCACAACTGCAGTAGATATGGGTGACCACTATCTGCTGAACGGGACTAAAAACTGGATAACCAATGGAGGGACCTCCCAGGTCCATCTCGTCATTGCTCAGTCTGACCCGGAAAAGGGCCATCACGGCATCAATGCGTTTATCGTGGAAACTTCACAGGAAGGTGTGCATATCGGAGCGAAGGAGGATAAAATGGGGATACGGGCATCGGATACCCACACCATAATGTACAGCGATGTGAAGGTGCCAAAGGAAAATAAGATTGGAGAGGATGGCTTCGGGTTCAAGTTTGCCATGAAGACCCTGTCTGGTGGCCGTATAGGTATTGCGGCCCAAGCCTTGGGCATTGCAGCAGGTGCATACGAGTTGTCTCTTGCATACGCTCGCGAGCGGGAGGCCTTCGGCAAACCCATCAGCAAGCATCAGGCCATTGCCTTTAAACTGGCAGATATGGCTACAGAAATTGAAGCCGCCCGTCTTCTGGTGTATCGGGCCGCCTGGATGAAAGATCAGGGGCTGAACTATGATACTGCCAGCGCTATGGCAAAACTATTTGCCTCTGATGTTGCAATGAGGCAGACTGTCGAAGCAGTGCAGGTGCATGGAGGCTATGGCTATGTCAAGGAATATCATGTAGAGCGACTGATGCGGGATGCGAAAATCACTCAGATTTATGAGGGGACTTCAGAAATCCATAAACTGGTCATCTCCCGTGATATACTCAATGGCAATCTCTATGTGCCGGTTATGATGCACGCAGGAATGGCCCCGGGTGTGTAATTTCTTTTCCCCGGCAGTCCGGTGGCAGACTCCCGGGATGGTCTGTACCTGATGTCTCTGCATGAAGACAGCTCATCTATGCGTTCTGGAGTTTGGCATATAGGTACAATCACGGGCATCCCGGTTAAGGTGCACATCTCGTTTGTGTTGGTTTTTCTCATCTTCGCCTTTCCAAATATTGGCCTCGATGAGTTCTGGAGACTCTTCCTATGGGATAGCCTGTTTGTGCTGCTGCTGTTTTCTTGTGTTCTTTTGCACGAGTTTGGTCACGCCCTGACGGCCCGGCGGTATGGAGTAGGCACTCGAGAAATCGTTTTGCTGCCAATCGGCGGGCTGGCAATGCTGGAGCATTTGCCAGAAAAGCCGGTTCAGGAGCTGGTCATTGCCCTGGCTGGCCCGGCAGTTAATTTTGTCATAGCACTCGTCCTTAGTGCGTACTTTCTGTTTTACCCCGTCGATCAGCTCATAGCCTACGCCAACAGGTTTGGCCCCGCTCCGATATTCGCACACCCGCTGCTGATTATCCCGGTGCTGATGCTGACCAATTTGATGCTGGGAGTATTCAATCTGATTCCGGCATTCCCGATGGACGGAGGCCGGGTGCTGAGAGCGCTGCTGGCCATCCGGGTGGGCAGGGTCAATGCAACCCGCATTGCGACAGGCCTGGGGCAACTCTTCGCAGCCGGATTTGTCGCACTTGCCTTTTACACATCCAGTGTGCTCGTCGGAATCATTGGTCTGTTTATCTTTTTCGCCGCTCGCCGCGAGCTTAAAGTGGTTCGTACCACAGATTTCCTGAAGTCGACCAGCTTCAGCCAAATTGCTCATCTGCCCCCTCTGATTGTCCTGTACGAAGAGCAAACCGTCTCAGATGCTGCGGAGGCAATGCTCCAGGGCCAGGATTGGCCCATCCTTGTGCAAGATGGGCAAGGCTCCCCAGCCGGCGTGATTGAGCCGGTTCAGCTACAACCAGAAATGGTGCAGTCAAACCCTGAAGCACCGGTCAGGTCGCTGATGAACACGCAGTTCGCAGTGCTGTATGAGTCAGTCTCGCTGCAAGCTGCAATCGATTCTGGAGCACGTCTGCTTCTGGTGCTTCATAAATCCGACCACTCGCCAATATGTGTCCTTAACCGTGCTTCGCTGACCCGCCTGATTGCGGAGTCGTCAAATGCCTGAAACAAGGGTGCTTTTTCAGCCTGCGACGCAAATTCCGCCGGCCGTTTTGCATATAACTCTTGACCTGATTATAAGTCATTCCCTTCTCCTCACAAATTTCCCGATAACTGTACTCTTGGTAATAATAAAGCTCCAGACAATCCCGCTGCGGTCGGGGCAGGCCTTTTAACTCGCGGTTCAGCAGTACCCATGAAGGTTTTCGGGCGCTGTAATGGACTTGCGCTGGTGTAGAAGACGTCTCAAGCGGACGTTTGAATTCAAGGTAAGACTCCGGACGTATCCGGTAACGCATCCGCCTTTGTGCCCGTAATTCCATCAAGCATTCATTGAGGCATATAGCTCGTAGCCATGCCGCAAACCGCCCTTTATCAGCATTTTCGAGATTCGCAAGAAAAACCTCTAACACACGCATGCACATATCTTCAGCATCTTCACGAAGCGGGAAATACCTGTTGCAAATACGCTTGATAAACGGCACATAACGGTGCACCAATTCTTCGAGATACTCTTGATTGGAGGTTTGGGCGTACAATGCAATGAGGGAGGAGTCGTCGAGGCATAAAAGGCGATCTGCCTGACTGACAGTCAGAGAGGGGTGGGTTTTCATTGGGGTTTGGTTTTTTGGTCTGATTCAAAAATAAGAGAGATTTTCTGGAATTTCAACTAATCCCGCTTATTTTTTGAGAAATACCGCAATGGGCAATTCTTCTCTTTTTTATTTGAGGTTATGGAGAATGGGAATAGGTTCTTTACAGAAAGCCAGAAAGGGGGTTGGCGCCATAAAGTGTTCCGGTGGTTTGATAGGGGTGGTATCGGGCAAAAAGCTCTTCGGAATACCAGCCGTTTTGCCGGGTTTTCATCACCACTTCCTTGTGATATGGGTGCTGATAGGCGTAGGCCATCATATCACTTGTGTTCCGCCAAAAGCTGAAAGTTGCCTGTTGGACAATTGGCAATTCTCCTACTCCCATTGAGAAAAGTGGCTGTATGGGAACCTCCTGAATCGCCCTGCTGACCCGGGCTACACGGCTCCAAAAATGCCACAGGTGAGGTCTTGCGATGGTTGCTCGTGTCAGAATGCCCACGGTGCGGTCTTTGGCATGAGTGGTTGCCTCTACAAAAGGTTGGCTCCCATCCCAGGAACCGTGCGATTTGAACGCCTGCATATGCGTTATCCAGTGCTCAGCACTGAGGTCTGACAGCAGTTGCCACCAGGGATGCGAGTTGAAAAACTCCCATGAGGCAGCCTCTGATTCCCATGATTGCAAAACACCATAGACACCCCAATTGGGCCACATACGAAAACCTTGACCAGCTCCGGTGCCCAGCATCTTGCCGAATGTCATCCCCTCAATGCCTTTGAGGTGGCCGGGCGACAAGCCCATCTGCCGGAAGGCGTTCCATTTTGAAGATGGGTCCTTGAACCGGAAAAAACTGATGGTGCTGACAGATGTGTCAATCATTCCAAAAAAACAGGCACGCTCGCAGATGGTTGTACCAGGAGTGCAAAGTTTATTCCTCCTCTCCGTCTAAAATAGCATCGTCAATCAACTCGTCGCCATCACCATCCCGGTCTTCAAATCCCTTGACCCGCCCCTTGTTTTCTTTTCCCTCCTCCGGCTCTTCATTTCCCATCAGGCGTGCCTTTCCGGTGTTGTGATAATCACCGTCTGCAAATCTGGAGGCCTTGTCAAAAAAGTCATCCATGCCATCCAGCAGACTCTCTGAGCCTGCTGACTCTGCACGTTGCTCCGACTCCTGTGCTTGTTGCTTGTATCCGTATGGATCCTGCCGCATTGCCTCCTCCTCCCGGGCAGCTGCCTCGGCCTTCTCGCTCATTTTGTCAAGGTAGGCCCGGCCGCGCTCATATACCTCTTCCCCTTTGTCGAGCAACTTTTCGCCCAACTCTTCTGAAACCTCTTTGGTTTTTTCCCATAATTCAGATCCCTTCTCCAAAACCTCCTTTCCCACTTTTTCTGACAGTTCCTGAGTGGCCTCCCAGGCCTCACCAGCAGCCTCACTCATGGCATCGCGAACCCGGCTGTGTCCACTGTCTTCTTCAGGTGCATCTTCTGCGTCTGGAGGAGCCTGAGAGCCAGCCTCATTTTCCGTGGATTTACGATCGAGGCTGGCCCACACATCAGCGGCTTTCTCCTCGAGCTGCTCGAATAGCTCTTCGGTCCGTTCCCGCGTATCGGCAGCGGCATCACCTAATTTTTCCGCCTTCTCTTCAATGAAATCTTCCGCTTTTTTCGCTCCGGATTTGCCGACAGACTTGCCCGCAAAAAATAATTTTCTCAGTTCATTTCTGAATCCCATGTGCTGTGCTTCTTTTCGTTGTGCTGAAAAATACAGGAATTTTTCCTGTTTTGAAAGGAGAATGGTCCAATACATTCTCACTATATTTATCAACAGGGCATTTCAGTGAGAAAAATCACCGTGACCTCTACCCTTTTTTTCGAGCAAAGACAAACCAAATGGCTCAACTCATAGATGGACTATACCTGCATGACATTCTCCTCATGGGATTAGGAGCTTTGCTCTTTCTGGTATTGCTGATCGGGCTGATTGTCAAGTTGGCCAAAGACCAACCAGTGAATAAGGGTATGCAGTGGTTCTTTGTCTTGCCGGCCCTGATGATTGCATATCCTGGTACACAAAGGTTTGTATTTTCCAAAGGGGTCATTGAATTGGAAAAGCGCACAGAACAGGTGTTGCAATATCCACAGGATTCGTCAGCCCGTGAGGCCCTCGAGTCCCGGTTGCAGGAGGTTGAATCGAGGCCGTTGCGCACCACCAATTCGAAGGAGGTAACCGCCAGAGCCAATCTGGTTCAGGGGCATATGGATGAAGCAGCGCATCAGTCTTCCCAAATATTGCAGAAGGATCCGGAAAATGTTACAGCCCAAGCTATCTCTGCATTGGTCCGTCTCGATCGGCTGAAGGAACAACTTGCCATCAGTCCTGCCGATTCAGTCGTTCAGAGCGCATATGCCGAGACTGTGGATTCGCTCGCCGACCACCCCCGGCAATGGGTGCGTGATCAGGTGGGGGAAAAACGCGTGGTGCCAGACATCCATTAGGTATTCAGTCAGCCAATCTTTATCTTCGCGTTCTCTCACAAATCCCTTCTGCTGCTATGACTTATCGGAACCTTGAACTCACCTCGAAAGAGAAAATCCTTATTGTGACCCTCGCTCGTCCAGAAGCGCTCAATGCGCTGAATATGCGGACAATGGAGGAGCTCCACCATTTGTTTTCAGAAGACCTTCCCCAACAAAAAGGGTATGCCGGGGTTATCCTGACCGGAAAAGGAGAGAAAGCGTTTGTCGCAGGAGCAGACATCAAGGAATTTTTGAAACTTGATGCTGAATCAGGCTTCAGAATGTCTCAACAAGGGCAAGAGGTTTTTTCGTTGATCGAACGCTTTCCGAGACCTGTCATTGCCGCCGTCAATGGCTTCGCTTTGGGCGGCGGGTGTGAGCTCGCAATGGCATGCCATATGCGAATCGCTGAAGAACACGCTCTGTTCGGGCAGCCGGAAGTCAATCTGGGGATCATCCCCGGATATGGGGGCACCCAGCGCCTGATTCAATACATCGGAAAGGGGAAAGCGACAGAACTGCTCATGACCGGTGATATGCTCAATGCAGAAGATGCCCTCCGCCTCGGATTGGTCAATCACATCACGCCGAAAGGAAAAAGCATCGATCGGGCTGAAGAATTGCTTACGAAGATTTTTGCCAAAGGTCCACTGGCAATTTCGAAAATCATCTCTTGCGTCAATGCCTATTTCGATTATGGCACAGATGGCTTCCTGAAGGAAGTTCAGGATTTCGGAGCGACGACGGGCACCTCAGATTTTCAGGAAGGCGCTCATGCCTTCATTGAAAAGCGAAAGCCGGTTTTTACTGGTCAATAGCCTCATCAGTTCAGAAAAGCAAAAATCATGATCCAAACCGACATCCTCATCATCGGAGCCGGTCCGTGCGGCCTTTTCACCGTCTTTGAGGCAGGATTGCTCAAGTTGCGCTGCCATCTGATTGATGCACTCCCGCAGCCGGGAGGGCAGCTTACCGAGATTTATCCGAAAAAGCCAATTTATGACATTCCCGGATACCCTTCAGTTTTGGCCGGAGAGCTGGTCGATAACCTGATGAAGCAAATCAGCCCCTTTGAACCGGGGTTTACACTTGGCGAGCGGGCTGAGACCATCGAGAAAACACCGGAGGGGCAATTTCTTGTGACCACCAACCGCGGCACAGCACACGTTGCCCCGGTCGTAGCCATTGCAGGAGGATTGGGCTCGTTTGAGCCGCGAAAGCCGCCAATTCCGACGATTGCTGATTTCGAAGACAAAGGCGTCGAGTACATTATTCGGGATCCGGAACTCTATCGCAACAAACGGGTGGTTATCGCAGGTGGGGGAGATTCAGCTCTTGATTGGGCTGTCTATCTCGCTGATATGACCACTGAGCTGACGCTGGTACACAGAAGACAGGAGTTTCGCGGTGCGCTCGATTCTGTGGAAAAGGTCCATACCCTTGCTGAACAAGGGAAAATCCGACTGCTGACAGATGCACAGGTAGTTGACTTATCAGGTGATGAGGATCTTCGCAGCGTGACCATCCGTCATAAAACTGAGGGGGATCAGGTGCTTGATACCGATCATTTTATCCCTCTTTTTGGCTTGACTCCAAAGCTCGGGCCAATCGGGAACTGGGGGCTTGACATCGAGAAAAATGCCATTCTCGTCAATACAACCGACTATATGACCAACATCCCCGGTATTTATGCCATCGGAGATGTCAATACGTACTCCGGAAAACTAAAGCTGATTCTTTGTGGATTCCACGAAGCTACCCTCATGGTGCAATCTGCTTACAAACGCGTTCACCCCGGAAAAAAGGTGTCGTTTAAGTATACGACCGTGACCGGCGTAGAAGGCTTTCAAGACCAGGCTGTATGATCCATCTGACGATAATTGACCGCTCCGGCGAGGAGCATGAGCTGGAGGCGCCTACTGATATGAATTTGAATATCATGGAATTGTGCAAGGCTGCAGATTTGCCGGTGAAAGGGACGTGTGGCGGAATGGCTCTGTGCTCGACGTGTCATGTCTATGTGCTGTCTGCTCATCAGTTGCCGGAAATGAGTGAGGATGAAGAAGACATGCTCGATCAGGCTTTTTTCGTTGAATCGAACAGCCGGCTGGGATGTCAGATTCAGTTGACAGAGAATCTCGACGGACTGAAATTGCAGCTTGCTCCGGAAATGGAGGATTAAGTGGCTCTGAATCAGCTCACTGAGGTGCTTGATGCTGCGGGTAAGGCTGAGATTCGGTGACCTTTGTCAGTCAATCCTGAGATCTTCGATGAAAATATCAGGAAAGTTTTCCGGACGGAAGGTGAAATCCTCTGATGACACCTTGGCATTCGGAGTAAACTCTGCGATGGTCAGGGTGTAGCGAGACCCATCTTTATTGAACACCTTAATCGTTTCCGGCTCCAGATTTTTTGAATCCATAATAAGACGGAGCTTGGCGTACTCTGAGTCAGGGTCAAGGGGCTTAAATTCAATTTCCTGAAGCGGTTTGCCATCACGCGTGTACGCATTACCAAGGGCATAGACGTGGTCTTCCCGCTCATAGACCCTCAACAAATCCTGAGGAGCGAGACTTTCGGTATCTTCTCCTTCTTCTACATTGTTGATTTGCACCTCATTATTGTGCTTCAGGTGGACCCAGATTGTACGACCGTCGCAGTAGATTGCCTGCTCCGCAAGCTCCACACGGTATTGGTCACCTTGTTGACTCATTGACCCATCCTGCAATTCAGTGGGTTGGCCAGGGATTTCAATAGCCAGATTGAATGATGCAGACAGGGAGGCATATTTCTCAAATTTTGAACGCATCTTTTCGAGCAACACACGGGCTTCCGGATCAGAGTCAGCCGCCGCCGAATAGTTATTGTCCTGGGCAGAGAGTCCTCCGAAAAGGAGAATGAGAAAGAGAATGGGAAACGTGGAGGTAATGTTCATGGTGGAAGGAGGATGGTTTTTCAGGATAAACGAAGGGAGATGGAAATAATTTTTGCAAGGCTCCATGGAACCTTGCAAAAAAATCATATTACCATTCTGACATCATTATATCGTTTTGTTTGGCATAGCCATCACTGCCGGCTTCTTTTGCCATTTCAGATGATTTTGCCATCACAATCTTGGCTTCGGCGGTCTGCCCGAGACTGTGCAGAATTTTGGCTTCCATGCGAAGGGTCCAGTATCTGGCGTTTTCGGAGTTTGCCATTCTGACCCACTCGAGGGCTTTGTTCATGTCTTTGCCTGACTCGTAATAATACGATGCAGCAGCATAGTAATCGCCGGCTGATGGCCCGGCCATGGTTGCGTCAATTGAGGCCATTACCTGATCGTCAGTCATGGTTTCAACTGTGAATGGTACCCGGTAGTTGCCCCATTGCAGGCTGACCTCTGCAGAATTAAGGGTGATGTTATCAACCATGATGAAAAACGTTTCTACCTCATCATCAGCCATTTCATTCTCTACTGTAAACCGCACAAGTTCCTGGCTTTCATCGTATTTGCTGACAGACCCGCCAAGCGCTAGATCCTTGTAGAGCATGATGGTCCACTCCTCTTTGCCAGGAACGCTGTAAAGCGCGTAGGTGCCTGCCGGTACTTTATTGCCTTCAACCATGACGTCGTCACTGAATGTGATTTTTGACGAAGCGTTGGCACCTGTTCTCCAGATTTGGCCAAAAGCTTCAATGTCGACGAAAAGCTCGCGACCCTTGACAGAGGGACGAGAAAACTCAAGGGAGACAGTGGTCAGCCCGACCATTTGCTCCACTTTGCACATGGGGCTGGGACGAGGCGTTAGTACCTGACTGAATGCAGTGCCGCTGAGCAAAAACATGCTGAGGACAGAGAAAAAAAGAACTCTCATAGTGTAATGTGTTTGGTGAAAAGACTAAAATCCAATAGACAAAAATCCAAACCAAAAACCCTTCAGGAAGTTCAAGGGTCTTTTTTCGGTTAGGCACGCGTGGTTTTGGTCTCGGGGTCAGTTTGTATATTTGTAAAAAAACCGATGTATGACGATAGCAATTATCGCCCACGATGGCAAAAAAGCTGATATGGTAGCGTTTGTCAAGGATAATTTCAAACTCTTCAAAAGCAAGCATATCAATTTAGTCGCGACGGGGACCACCGGTCAGCATGTCCAAAAGGCTGGCTTGGAGGTAGAGCGTCTTGAGAGTGGTCCGCTTGGAGGTGATGCTCAAATCGCTGCGCGCATCGTGGAAGGGAATGTTGATATGGTCATTTTTTTTCGAGACCCCCTTGGAAAGCACCCACACGAGGTTGATGTCAGCATGCTTATGCGACTGTGTGATGTGCATAATATCCCACTGGCTACCAATATTGAAACAGCACGCAGACTCATTCAGTCGCTCTGAATTCTGTCACTCCCTGCGGAGCTCCGGCATGGATTGAAAACGCATCCTGAATGGCACCATTTGGAGGGTTGTATCGTTCTATCGATACCGACGTTTAAAAATTTGTACTGAATCCCTATTCTTCGTATTTCCGAAAATGAAATATCTTTGGAATACGTTATTGTGAGCGTTCTCATTTGTTTTCTTTCTCACTTCAAATCTCTCTTCATGAACAACCTATCCCTATTCCGATTTCTCCCAATCCTCTTCATGCTGGCACTTAGTTATGCAGACCTCCGGGGTCAGTGCAGCCTGGTCAGCATTTCCGGGCCGAACGGTGCCGACCCATTGACGCTTTGCGACGGAGGACCTACTCCTGACAAGCTTTGCTTCAAGGCTTCCTCCTACGCATCACGAATCCGGTTTGTTATTACGGATGTAGATGGTAATTTAATCACAGATTTTAATAAGCAATGTGTCGACTTTGGCATTTTTCCCTCAGGCGTCAGCAGGGTTTATGCCATCTCTTATGCCTATTTTTTTACCGGAGAACCCGGAGACAATATTTTTACCGATACCATCGCAGGGTATTGCCAGACAGTGTCTGAGAATTTCATAGAAATTGTCAATAGCCCTGCCGGAGGAGGTGATGCCGGTGAAGTGAGCCTTGTTGGAGGCGATACGGATGTGGCAATCTGTGTGGCCGACGGACAGCCAGATCAGCTCTCGTTTACGAATACGGCAGTTCTCAATGGAGCATCTTTTCGCTATATCGTGACCGATGATCAGGATGTCGTGACACAAATCCTTGCAAGCAACTCAGGTCAGTTTGATGATGGCGACACTGGTGAGGCAAGGGTCTATGGACTTGTGTACCAGGGGAGCCTTCCGGTTAGTACTGGAGATACGCTTAACCCGCTCAATCTCGTAGGTTGCACAAGTCTGAGTAATAATTATGTCACGATTATCAAAACCGAAGTGTCCGGAGGCATCTTGCTGACCGATGACGGGAAGCCGGAAATTGATCTCTGTCCGGGCGATGGTGTAACAGATATTGTGACGGTTTTCGCAAGTGGAATAAGTCCTGCTCCTTATGTGTATATTGTTAGCGACCCCAACGGTCTGGTGCTCGGGGTCACCGGCAATCCCGCTATCAATTTCGATGCATATGGCCCCGGAAATTATGTAGTATGGGGATTGTCATACACCGGAAACCTCCTCGCTCAACCGGGAGATTTGGTTGATGTTGACCAACTGGCTGACGGCTGCTTCGAATTGTCTGAGCCGGTTGTCGTTGTCTCCGAAGACCCAGTAGGTGGCACAGTCTTTCTGGCCGATGGGGAAACCGAAATCTCAATTTGCCCAGGAAATGGAATCGCCGATTTACTGGAATTTGAGAAGCTCACGACCTCGGGTGCTGGCTATTCATTTTTGTTGGTTGATGAACAAGGCATCATCACCCATGTCCTGAATGGGATTTCTGCTTTTGATTTTGAAGCACTGCCCGAAGGTGTCTCAAAAGTATACGGTATGTCATATGTGGGTGATATCCTCGCAGCGCCCGGTATGGAGCTGGCCACAGATATTCTCGCTGAGCCCTGCTTTGACCTGTCATCGAATTTCATCCTTGTCAACAGGGAAGTGCCTGAAGGTGGAATGGTACAGTTGCAGAGTGGAGGAGGTGATGAGGTTGTTGTCTGCTCCGGAGACGGACAGCCCGATATCATTGCCTTTGAGGCAGCTGGGAATTCCGGAGGGAACTACCGCTTTATGCTGACAGATAGCTTTGGAAATATTCTCTCCCTGCTCAATGATGATAACATCGATCTGGACGGAACCCTCGGAGGGGATGAATGGAGAATCTACGGTGCCTCATATACGGGCGACTTCCTCGTGTTCCTTGGGGATAATGTAAATATGCCCCTTGCTTCTGATTGTTACGACCTGTCAGATAATTACATTGCCATCGACCTTCAGCGTGTAGACGGTGGCGTAGTGTATATCCCGGGAAATCCAGTCAGTTATGACGCAGTACTCTGCCCTGATGGAAATGCCGTAATTGAGGTTGACTCTTCAAATCTCGGAACAGTTGACTATACATTTGTGGTGACTGATGAAGAGAATGTGATTGTGGATGTCCAATCAAATGATGTGTTTGATTTCGCAGGTGTGCCAGAGGGTGTCTACCGAATCCACGGACTTTCTTTCGCCGGAGACCTCCTTGCCTCGGTCGGAGATACAGCGGGGGTTGACCCTCTCGCTGAAAATTGCGAATCTCTTTCTCAGAACTTCATCACCGTGACACTTCAGTCACCAGATGCAGGCCAATTGACGACTGCTGAAGGTGAATCAGAAATTGAAGCATGCGCCCTTCCCGGAGGGACGGGTACAGTTGAGTTTGTGCACACTGGCACCCAAGCCCTGCCGTATGCGCTGGTGGTTGTGGATGAGGCAGGTATGGTGACTCAGGTCAGCATGAATCAGGAAATTGATTTTGAGGGAAATGAAGCAGGCGATTATACGATTTATGGGGTCTCTTACACTGGGATGCTCACAGTCATGGTCGGAGATCAGTTTGATGCCGGGGCACTCTCTGATGATTGCTCAGATGTATCAATCAGTGTTGTCTCAGTAAAAGTGTTTGAACAGGGCGGTCCATGCGGAGGTCTTGTCTTATATACTGAATGTCCTTCCGGGAATGTTGGTGATGAGGTTTGTTTTCCCATTACGGTCAATGGGTTTACTCAGATTTTCGGGTCACAGTTTTCTGTTCACTGGAACCCTGATGTGCTGCAGTTCACTGGTGCTCAAAACTTTAATTCCGGTATTACGGGTCTGTCAGTCGATAATATCAATGCCCAAAATCCCGGGACAGCCGTATTCTTGTGGGCTGATCTCTTTCTGAGCGGTGTGACTTTGCCAGACAGTTCAGTATTATTCGAGCTCTGCTTTGAGGTGGTGGGCCCTGGCACATCCGATTTTACCTTCGATGGCAATCCTGTCGATCTCGAGTTTACAACCCTTGTCGGGCTGGATGTTTTGACCGTCCCGGTTCTGGTGGAGCCTTGCATTTTCCAGACGGGCTTTACAGGCCCGGATGAAGGTGGGACAGAGGTTCAGCTTGCTGGAGTGTCAACACCGGAAGTGTTGCTTTTTCCAAATCCAGCCTCATTTTCAACAACCCTCTCATGGGAGCAACCTTCAGATTGCCAGACATCATTGCATCTCTATGATGCCTTCGGGAATATCATTCTCAGCAAAACAGTCGATGGTGTACAGGGGCTCAATTCTCAGGTGATTCATACAGCGAATCTTCAGCCAGGCATGTATTGGGCTGAAGTTATGCTCAAATCCGGAGAAAGAAAGGTGAAAAGATTCGTGAAACACGATTGATTGATTCCAACCAAAAGGAGGCCGACCGGATTTCTCACCGGTCGGCTTTCTTGTTTTTAATATCGGGTATCAGTTAAGGGGAAAAGCAATAGGATTAGAAGGAGGGTTGCAAAGTGTCATCCGCAATCAAACGTCGGTTTCAACTTGCTGTTTCTCGTATAATTCTGCATAATACCCTCCTTGCCTGATCAAATCCTCGTGGGTGCCCATTTGAGAAATTCGCCCGTGTTCTAAAACCAGAATCTTGTCGAAATCCAGCAGTGAATAAATCCGATGGGTGATGATTATCGCAGTAGTGCCAGAGAGTGTCGTGTCGAGGTATTCCAGGATGGCTTTTTCAGTGCGTGTATCAACGGCCGAGAGACTGTCGTCCAGCACGACAATTCCCGGCTTTTTGATGAGAGCCCGTGCTATAGAGATCCGTTGCTTCTGACCCCCGGAGAGGGTGACTCCACGCTCTCCGACCAGCGTATCAAAGCCGTCAGATAGTTCTGTAATATCTTCATATACAGATGCATATCTGCAATAAGCCTCAATCTCCTCCCGGCTGGCCTTAGGGTTCCCGAATGCGACATTGGCCTGTACAGTATCTGAAAAAAGGAAAACATCTTGCGGTGCATAGCCCACCTGCCTGCGCAAACTGTCAAGCTGGTGTGCCCTGACATCCTGGTCATCAACCAGAATCTGCCCCTCGGTCACATCATACATCCTTACTAACAAGTCTGCAAGCGTTGACTTTCCCGACCCCGTCTTGCCAATGATGGCCATTTTTTGTCCGGGCTCAAGGGTAAAAGAAATATCTTCAAGAGCCTGAATGCCCGTGTCTGGATACACAAATGATACATTCTTAAACTCCACCTTTCCCTTCAGTGACTTTGCCGGCACATCTGGACCCATTATTTCTGGTGTCGTTTTGAGAAATTCATTAATCCGCTTTTGTGATGCTGACGCTTGCTGGATGATTGAGGCAATCCACCCGATGGCCGTGACTGGCCAGGTCAGCATATTCACATAAATGACAAACTCGGCAATGTTTCCCGTTGTAATTTTTCCACTCACAACCTGCAGACCACCGATATACACCGTAATGACGGTGCTCGTGCCTATCAAAACAATCATAAGCGGATAAAACAGCGCATCAACACGCGCCAGAGACATTGACCGCTCTTTGTACACTTCGCTCTCACTGGCGAAATAGTCACCCATCCGGGTTTCCTGTACATATGACTTTACCACCCGAATGCCCGAATACACCTCTTGCGCAAGACTGTTTAGCCCTGCCAGATGCTTTTGAATCTTCTCAGACCGCTGGTTGATGATGTTGCTGACATAATAAATCGAAACAGACAATATCGGCAATGGAGCCAGACTGTACATCGTCAGCTCTGGACTCACCCTGATCATTGAGAAAATCACCAAAATAAAAAGGGTCGTCAGGTTGATTCCGTACAAAACAGCGGGCCCCACATACATCCTTACTTTCGAAACATCCTCTGTAATTCGAGCCATAAGATCTCCCGTATTCTGCCGCTTGTAAAAAGCCAGAGAAAGTGCCTGATAGTGGGCAAATATTTCTTTCCGCATGTCATACTCTATAAGTCTCGACATCACAATAATGGTCTGCCTCATAAAGTACATAAATAACCCCGTCAGCACCGCCAGCACAATCACCAACCCCCCGAAATACAAAAGCAACCCTCCGATTTTCTGGACATATACCTCCCTCGCCCCAAATCCCGCTGTAAGAGGATACAAATTGATATTCTCAATCACCAAATCAAGAGCTTCCCGAATCATCTGAGGCTGAAGCACCTGAAAAAAATTGGACAGAGTAATAAAGGCTGTCCCAAGCACCAGCCGCCACTTGTACTTGAGGAAAAACTTGTAGAGATAAGCCAGTTCTTTCACGCCGCTCCTGTTTTTTCAGAACCCGATACCAACCTCGGGCAAATTCATCCGACAAGATAACCCCTCCAACCCGGACTTGTTGCAAGAAAACACCTAACCCAGTCGGACCCCTATAGCCGTCGGACCGCTATAACGGTCCGACGGCTATAGCGGTCCGACCGGGTCTCGTCCAATTCTTGCCTGAACTGGTCCGACGACTATAGTGGTCCGACCACTATAGTCGTCGGACCAGTCAGACTTCTAAGCGGCGTTTTCGGAAATGGGAAATCTTTCTACTTTTGCAGGCTATGCGGCTGACTCGATTAGATATCAAGGGCTTTAAGAGCTTTGCCAACGAGACTGTGGTCAACTTCAATGAAGATGTCATTGGTATTGTGGGACCGAATGGTTCGGGGAAGTCGAATATTGTGGATGCCATACGGTGGGTGCTCGGGGAGCAGAAAAGTAAGGAGCTGAGGTTGGAGAAGATGTCAAATGTCATCTTTAATGGATCCCGGAAGCGTAAGCCCGGGAGTATTGCCCAGGTGACCCTGACGTTTGAGAATACGCGAAATGTACTCCCCACAGAGTTTCAGTCCGTGGCGATTACAAGGATGTTGTACCGCTCCGGGGAAAGTGAATACCGCATCAATGATGTCCCCTGCCGGCTGAAGGATATTACGTCCCTGTTTTTGGATACTGGAATCGGGTCGAACTCCTATGCAATCATTGCGCTGGGTATGGTGGATGACATTCTTGAAAACAAGAATAATGCCCGCCGGACAATGTTCGAGCAGGCGGCGGGTATATCCAAATACAAGAGCCGGAAGCATGAAACCATGCTGAAGCTTAAGAATACAGATGATGATTTGGATCGGGTTGAGGATTTGTTGCATGAGATTGAGTCTAATCTGAAATCTCTTGAGAAACAAGCAAAAAGGGCTCAGCGGTATTTTGTGTTGAAGGACGAATACAAGCAGCTGTCCATTGATTTGTCTTCAATCAGGCTGTCTGGATTTCGGGATACTTACAAGGCCCTCCAAGGGCAGATCCGGCAAGCCGAGGATGCGTTGAGGCAACATCAGGCTGAGGCCAGAGAGCTTGAAAGCAAGCATCAGGCCGATAGAAAAAGTCATCTTGATGTCGAAAAAAATCTGACTGAGCGCCAAAAAAGCCTGAATGCCTTTTTGGGTGAAATCAGGAATGCCGAGAATGAAAAAAGTATTCTCACACAGCGCCTTCGGTACTTGAAAGATAATCTTGAGAGGGCTCAGCGCCAGCTCACAGAGGCGCGGGAGCGACTTACTTCTCAACAGGTAAATCAAGGGCGGGTCTCAGACCAGCTTGAAGCCTCGGAAATTCAAGAGCGAGCGCTGGCTGAAGAGCTTGAGCGCGCCCGAAAGGCTCTCGAGGAAATTAAGTCCAGTCATTCTGCCTTGAAATCTGATCTCGATCAGTTTTTGACGAGGCGGCAACAGGCTGAAAAGGCAGTCTATGATGTTGAGAGGGATGCGGCCATCGTGTCTTCCAGACTTGAGGGCCAGCAGAATGAGCTCCAGAGGCTGTCCGTTGAAACAGGAACCCGGCAGGCCGATGCGGAAACCCTTGAAAAGGAGCTGCAGCAACTGAATGAAACTCGTTCTGGCTTGCTGGAAAAGGAAGAAGCCCTGAAAAAAGAAGAGGATGCCAGAAAAGCAAGGGTTCTTGAATTGGAAAAGGAATCGGAGGAGGTGCGCCGTCAAGTTACGGTGGTAAACAGGAAGCTCGATGCGAGCAAAAATGAGTACTCGCTGACGCGGAGTATGATCGAAAGTATGGAAGGTTTTCCGGAGTCGATCAAGTTCTTAAGTACCCATTCACAGTGGGGAGCGGAGACTCCGCTCTTGTCTGATATCCTTCTATGTAAGGAAGCGTACCGGGCAGCTGTGGAAAGTTACCTCGAGCCATGGCTGAATTATTATGTCGTCCGTACCCTCGAACAGGCACGCGCTGCAATTCGGCTGCTCAGCGATGCTCAAAAGGGGAAGGCTCATTTTTTCGTGCTCGATTCCATTCCTGATGAGGATGCCGTGCCAATGTCATTGCAGCCGCCATCAGATTCCGTCGCTGCAATGGATGTGGTCAAAACAGACCCTGAATACCGGAAACTGATCGATTTTCTCCTCAGAGATGTCATCATTTCCAGTCGCGATGACCTTCCCAATGTGATTCAGCCGAAAACCTCGGCAGTACTCGCTCAAAGCGGTCGGTATGTACTCAAAAGGCATAGCCTCTCCGGAGGATCCGTGGGACTGTTCGAGGGGAAACGGATCGGACGGAAAAAGAATTTGGAGGCACTCGAAGAAGACATCCGACAGTTTGAAGAGGAGGAGCGGAAATTGTCTTCTCGCCTTTTTGGTCTCAACTCAGAGCTCGAACGGGTCAAGGCAGCCGGGAAAATCAAGGAATTGGAGCAGGTCAGACACGCCATCAGTCAGGCTGATCAACAAAAAGCAAAGGTCATGACTCGCCTCGAGCAGGCCGATACTTTCCTGCGTGAAGTGGCCCAAAAAACTGAGCGATTATCCCGAGAAATTCAAGAAAAGGAGAATGCGCTCAAAGAGTATTCGGTCTCGATGGAGACAGGAAAAGCAGCCCTCCAAACGGTAAAAAAAGAGGCAGCTCATAAAGACGGTTCGTACAGAGAAATAGCCGAAACCCTCAGTGCAGCCTCAGGGGAGTATAATCAGCGTCACATAGCCCACATACAGCAACAAAACAGAGTCGAATCCCTGCGGCAGGAATTGAAGTTTCTCGGACAACAAAAAGCCGAAGCACAAACCTCCATTCAGCAACTCACGTCTCAACTAAAATCAGAAGAGAAAGAACAAGTCGGGGTGACAGAGCAATTGCAACTGCTCTCAGATCAACTTCTCGAGCAGTATCGAAATAAAAAAGAGATGGATGCCTCGCTCAGTGAGGCAGAGCAAGCCTATTATCAGGCACGGGAGTCTATCACAGAAATGGAAGACCAGCTCAGGGTCAAAAACAGGACCATCCAGGAGCATCAAAATAAAATCAGCCAACTCAAAGATGCCTTCCACGAAGTCAAGATGAATATCAATGCAGTAAGCGAACGCTTGCGCATTGAATTTTCGGTCTCGGTGAATGAACTGATTAATAAAGAGGAACTACCCGATATGCCGGAAGACCAGCTCGAAGAAAAAGTCAACCGGCTCAAATCACGTCTCGACGGTTATGGTGAAATCAATCCCATGGCAGTAGAGGCTTATAAGGAAATTCAGGAACGACATGAGCTGATTACGAAACAGCGCGATGACATTCTCGGTGCCAAGCGATCGCTGGAGGCAACCATCAAGGAAATTGAGCAGACTGCGACCCAGCAGTTTATGGATGCCTTCAGTCAGGTGAAAGCCCACTTCCGAGAGGTCTTTCGGAGTTTGTTTACTGAAAATGACGACTGTGACCTACTTCTCGCAGAGCCCGACAATCCGCTTGAGTCGCCCATAGAAATCATTGCGCGACCTAAAGGCAAACGACCCCAGTCTATCAGCCAACTCTCCGGGGGAGAAAAAACGCTGACAGCCACGGCTCTTCTCTTTGCCCTCTATCTGCTCAAACCTGCGCCCTTCTGCATTTTCGACGAAGTCGATGCCCCCCTCGATGATGCCAATATTGAGAAATTTAACCGAATCATAAAAAACTTCTCCAAAGACTCGCAATTTGTCATCGTCACGCACAACAAGCAAACCATGGCCGCTGTCGATATCATTTATGGAGTGTACATGCAGGAGGAAGGTGTCTCCAATGTCAGCGCCGTCGATTTTCGGTCGCTTGATCACTTTTCCCTCCTCGAAGCAGCGCCACAATCCTGATTCTGCCCTTGCTCAGGATAACTCTTCCAATTTCTCCTTCAGCCATTTTTCAGAGGCAATGTCAGTCTGGTGGGCACCGATTTCATTGCGAAGCTTTTCAATGGCGCGTGTATCGCCAGGGGCTATGCGGGTCAGTTTTCGTGTAAAACTGATGAGCGCCTGATAGGATTGCCGGCGAGGTGTTGCGATGTCTTTGTGGCGGTTGAGCCATACCCGAAAGCTCTCCATTAATGAATACAGCGGGTCAATTTCATCCAGCTCGTAGTAGGTCAGCAATAGCATGTTTTTCGAATTCAAATTATACGTGAGCTCTTCATACTCAACCTCTCGCAGCAATTCGATGACCCTTCTGAACTTTTTCTGATAAAAATACAATGTCGCTCTGTTAAACGTGACCGCATTGTCCCGTTTTTCAGGAGGAAGGAACTCACTGTAGCTTCCAATGAAATCATCCGCCCACTCATAATGCCCAAGCCGGAGAGCCACACCAACAATGTTTCGGAAATGCCATGGCGAAAGTTGGCCGTCTGAAAAAAGGACCCCGAGTTCCAGCGCCTCCCGATACACCCCATAGTACTCCCCCAGAAAATCCTCATGCCCCCTGTTGATCCTCCGAATGGCATAGTTGAGTGCGAAATTGAAGATAAAATACCGCTCCTGCTGAGGAAATGCTTCAATATGGGCAGTAATGAGTGCCCTCAATTCGTGATAATGAGACAGTTCATCCGGGTGCCGCTGAGTCAGAGAAATCTGATAGTATATCCTGACCGCAGGCACGACCTTGTCCTGAGAGGAGGCAATGTGGGAGAGAATGTCTTCAATTAATGATAATTCATAGTCATGGGTCGAAAATGATCGCTGACCGAGAATGATGCAGTAATATTTGAGCTTTTCAGCCAAATAAAACTGATCGAGATCTTCCATCATTTCTTCAATATTGCTCCGCTCCAATCTGTTGTAAGAAATGATGTTCTGCAAATCATAAAGGATACGCTCCAGCTCATATCGGCGAAGATGATAAAAAGGGGCCCCGGGCCGCTCTTTTTTGACCACCGCCCGTGCACTTCTGACTGCTGATGAATACAGGGGCTCCAACTTGCGCTGACTCACTGCCTCAATCAGCCTGACCGACCGCCATGCCTCATCCTGTTCATACAACTGCTGAGCCAGATACCCCTCCGTAAGCTTTAATAAATCAGCGCATAACCTCCTGAAATAGACATCATCATACGACCTTTCAAGCCCAAGACAATCCCAGACCTCTTCCTTACTCAACACACCTGTAGAGCCTGACTTTCGGAAAATGTCCGCTCCGAGAATATCAAATAACACAACCAAGGTCGCATTAGGATTGAAATATGGTGATGACAAGTACTTACGGAGCCTGTTGTGTTCAACTTTGTCCAAAACGCTTAGCACCTGATACACTTTGGTGGATCGCATACCGAAAAATGACCAGATTTAACAGAAAGACAGTAAAAATAGAGGAAAAAATTTGAAGACCGGATTGGAATTCATATCTTGAGGAGTCGAAATGTATTGAATGTGTGGGAAATCGGCTCGATATGCTGATTTAGGCACATATTTTGTATTTATAGTATGTGTGTCTACCTGACAGACAGGACACAATAAAAGCCGAGGGCGGATAGAATAACAAGCGCCGCTACCCGGTTATGGAAAACTCCCGCCAAGTGGAGCACGCACTGTTGAAGGTGATTGAGCATGAATAGACCGAATTCAATTTTTTACACTCTCTCTCGCAGACTCGTCGCGATTCTCGCCGCTTGTCTGCCGCTGCTGTCTATTGCCCAGCAACAAGGGCAGAATGCAGACTTCAGATATGCAGAGGTTGTTGAGAATTCAACCTTTCTCTATTCCCTCCCCAATGGGATTGCCACAGCCATTATGCAGCCCGAACATGGGACACTTTCCTTTCAATCGTCCCCTTCCAGGCTGATCTACACGCCAGATGGCGGTTTCAATGGCATTGATTCCATCGTGGTAGAGATCTACAACTCCTGGCCGCTGTCAATCAACTATGTGGCCCTCGAACTCCATGTCAGACCATCAATTGTAAAGGCAGTGCCGGATTACATTACCGGTTCAGTTAATACGACCATCAACAACATCGATGTACTTTCAAATGATTCATCCACGCTGGGTGGGTTGTCCATATCAAGATTGGCATTGTTGAATGACGGGACTGCATCCATCAACGCAGATAGCTCCGCAATTGACTTCACGCCGGCCCCGCAATTCACAGGTCTGGCTGGCGTCATTTACACGGTTTGCGATGGTGCAGGTGCCTGTGATCAGGGAATGCTGATTATCCGGGTCAGCGAACTATCCGCTACCCCGGATTCATTTCATCATGTCATCGGCAAGAATGAACGTCTCCCGTTGGTGTTACCAGACGATAATTTCGACGAATGGGAGGCCCCATCACACGGGTCAGTCATTCCCCAGGGTGATTTAGTCGCTCTCTACATCCCCGATGAAGACTATCATGGTCCAGATGAATTTTCCTTCATGGACGAAGATGGTATCATCGCATCATACACCATCGACATTCTCAATAAAGCAGCCCAAAACCGATTTGCCCGGCCTGATATTGCGTACATTTCCACGCACACAGACTCAGTGGTCGTTGATATCACCGCCAATGACTTCAGGCAATGGAACATCAACCCCAATAACCTCTCTCTGACCCAGCAACCTCAGTTCGGCTCAGCCAGTCTGGATCAGTCTACCGGCCTTGTGACCTATACTCCAAATGCGGGATTTGAAGGTATTGATGTTTTTGAATATGAGCTGTTTTTCCCCATTCCATGGACCAAAGAAAAAGCGAAAATTTATGTGGTCGTCTCCAATCAGCAGCCACTGAATTATACCTTTGATCTTGCCTGTCAAATGAACACGCCCCGCGTAATGACCTACGGAGCATTGGTGGCAGGCTATTCTTTCGATATTGATGTCCAACCGTCCAACGGGACGCTCGAATTTTTTCCGGGTGACACCACACTGATATTACTCGGCGAAGAAGTGAGCGGCACGAACATGCTTATCTACACGCCGAATGAAGCCTACACATCTGACGGGACTCCTGACGAATTCGAAGTCTCCTATTGCGTTGACGGGAATTCATGCGTCAGTGTGAAGGTAAAAATGAGTGTGGAGGATAATGGACCTGGTCCGCATTGCATTGGCTCAGATTGTTTGTGGCCCGGTGATGCAAACGCTGACGGTCTGGTCAATATGACAGACGTGATGTCAATCGGGCTTGCCATGGGAGAACAAGGTCCACAGCGCCCAGGTGCAAGCAACCATTGGGTTGCCCAGTCTGCTCCGCAATGGCAATATGCCGGACTGCCATTTGATGCTGCATTCGCAGACTGCGATGGGGACGGAGCCGTGACTGAGGCCGATGTTTCAGTCGTTGCACAGCATTACCTGAACACAAAGACCATCATGCCAAATATCCCTTCGCCGACAAAACAAAATTCAAGCCTTCAGATCGTAACCCCACCGCCATATCTGGCGGGTGATCTGCTTGAAGTTGATGTGCTGTATGGGAACAATCAAGATCCTGTTTATGATGGCTACGGATTGAGTTTTTCTTTTGTCTACAATCCCGATCTGATTGTCGATTCCTCGTTGCAGGTAACTTTTCCTGAGGACAGCTGGCTAGCGTATTCATCTCCTGTGTTGAGCGCCGGAGTGAAGCCTGCCGATGGTCGTCTCGATTTCGCAGTTTCGCGCACCAATGGAGTGACTGTGACAGGCAAAGGTCGGGTGGCACGCCTGAGTTTCATCATCGAAGAAGATTTACAAGGTATTCGCTCCGGAAGCGAATTGAGTCTGTTCCTCGGATTGACCAACGGGATTGCTATGGATGGATATGGCCATCTGTCCGGCTTGATGGCAAGTGGACTGGAAATTCCGGTTTCTCTGGTGAATGAGGACGAAGCGTACCCCCAACAGCCTCAGGTTGTGGCCTTCCCCAATCCGGCACCCGGTGCCTTCTCCCTGTACCTGAACGGAACTGGGGAAATACGGGAAGTAAGTTTGTTTTCAGTTTCGGGCGAGCAGGTTGCATTCCATTCTGACCTTGGAGGCAGCCTCGTTCGTTTGGATGTGCCAAATCTGACTCCTGGCATGTACATCGCTCGTATTACAACTACCCATGGAGTTGTGAGTCAGAAAATACAAATCGTGCCTCGTTGATTCTTCTTGTTTTCGATGGGCAAAAAAAAAGCCGATGTCATTGACATCGGCTTTTTTTTTGCAATTAATGTGCATTAACTTTTTGTGAAGGTACGCTCCTTGATACGAGCCTTCTTCCCAACAAGTTTCCTCAAGTAAAAGATCCTTGAGCGTCTTACCTTACCGCGCTTGAGCAGCTTGATTTCGACAATATTTGGTGAGCTGAAGGGAAAAATCCGCTCAACACCCACACCACTTGACATTTTACGCACGGTAAATGTCTTGGTAGCACCCTCTCCGCTTATTTGAAGAACATCCCCGCGGAAATCCTGGATTCTTTCCTTGTCTCCTTCTACGATTTTGTAACTGACTACAACGTTGTCACCTGCCCTGAAAGCAGGGAATTCGCGGCGCTGTGTCATCTGTTCGTGTACAAATTTTATGGCATCCATGACCCTATTCCTTTTGTGGTTTGCTTAACAGGGTGCAAAGATACATAATTTACTGTGAAAGAGAAATAGCCCCTCATGTCAGAGTTATTTTCTTTGGATGTATCAGAAAAGGGAGTGAAGTTATCTCACCAACGTTACAATTCCCTGTAGGGCTGTACCTTGCCCTCGTGGGCCTGTGAGGGTCATGATATAGGAGTAAACGTCCGACGGCAATAAATCCCCGGCGTTGTTTCTTCGACCGTTCCATCCGAGATTCGGGGAGTTGCTTTGAAAAACCTGTTCCCCCCAGCGATTCCAGATTCTAAGTTCAAATTGCAGAAAGCCATCTGCCAGATACCCGGTACCGATGAATTCATCGTGAAGACCGTCTCCATTCGGCGAAAATGCATTCGGCATGAAATACGTAAAACGCGGAGCTATATCCAGAGTGCGAACAGTGGTGTCAGTGCACAGTTGCTCATTTGCGACGATAAGTTGCACGCGCATCAGACCGGTATCCGGAAATGAAAACCGTGGATTTTGGAGGGAGCTTTCATCAAACCCGTTAAAATTCCAAAGCCAATAGCGGGTGTCATCAGATGACAGATCAGAAAATTGAATCTCGGGCTCAAAAGAGGACCCTGATTGTGGAGAGAATGAGAAGTCGGCCATGGGAATTGGGTGAACGGAAATCAGGCCCGGAAATGTGGTATCAATCTGGCAACCAATTGGCGAAGTGACGGAGAGTGTCACATCATAAAGCCCTGAATTTTGGTAAGTTGTCGAAGGACTGATCTGCCCCGAGGTATTCCCGTCTCCGAATGTCCAAATGGTTTCGTAAGTCTCGTCAATTGGAGCTGACAAATTGGTAAAACTGACCGAAAGGGGAGGGCATCCTGCTGCCCGGTCAGGGGCGACGATAAGCACAGGTGGAGCCGGAAGCCATGTAATTGTCTGTGCTGTGGCGGCAGTGCACCCATAGGTGTCTGTAATGTCAAGTTGTACGGTGTACTGTCCCGGATCTTGATATTGATGAATGGGTGACTGCTCACCAGTCACTCCTCCATCTCCGAATGACCAGTCCCACGTAACCAGCTGTATGCCATTGGTGTCAGATCCGTCGGTAAATTCAACCGGACCTGCCACGCAGGTGTCGTAGGAAAAGGTGAAATCTGCGGTCATCTCAGGTACAATAGTGACTGTGAAAAAGGCACTATCAGTGCATTCCGGTACCCCGGGATTGAGTGTGAGAAGGCCCATATAAGTACCCGGTCCGGGAAAGTCAATCTCTATATCCTCTAAATCTGAAATAAGTGTGTCTCCATTGCCAAGAATAAATTCCCAGCGGTATTCGTCTATGAAATCGTCATCAGTAGATGCATTTACAAAAACGAATGCCGTTTCTGAGCAACTGAGGAACTCGTAAACACCATCATTGAGGGGGGCATCAAGAGCGGCAGTGACAGCTTCCTCGCAAACTGTTACATTAAACTGGAAATCGCGCTGTATCTGGCTGATCAGCTGTCCGTTTCGAAATTCACTCACGCAAATACCCACCACAAATTGGCCCTGAATGGTTGGCACTCCCGTCAGAAGCCCGGTTGCAGCATCAATGGTGATACCAGACCCGATACCCAAAGGGGCCGTCGGTGAAAAGGTGGGCACAGTGAAGTCAACGGGGTCATATGGTGGGGGAGACTCCGGGTTAGGGGCAAGATTCTGATCTGAACCTCCCTTGAGAGGAGCGCACAGCGAATACACGAGCTGGTCACCATCCGCATCGGTCGCTGAGGCATCTACTACCAGTAATTCATTGGCACATATCACTGCCGGCGGATAGGTTGAAAAAACCGGGCTGTTGTTACATTCCTGCTGAGCCAGTCCGGAGATCTCTCCAACGAAAGTGGCACCAGTGTCGCCTGGGTCTATGATGTTGGTTATTGTGTTGTTCCGGCAGCACCGCTGATAGGCGAAAACATAACTCGAATCACTTACCGGGAGGGAAACCTCATATATGTAGACTCCCTGCTCTACACAAATATTGGGCGGAACAATCAGACAAGGGTTACTGATGTTGACATCCACCTGACTGATCACTGGTGCGTCCAGTGCAAAGACGTCAAATGGTGTGGGGTCGGAACCCCGAAAAATTGTGACTGTGGCATCAGTAAACTCACCAGGCGCAGAATCGAACCCAGCACAATTGGTGCAATTGCAGTCCCGAAAGATGGTCATGGTAATCCGATAACGCTTGTTGCCCGGGTTCTGAACATCTTCCCCGAGGCACTCGTAGGT
>CAZMSQ010000006.1:56025-62719 GCA_964569025.1 uncultured Saprospiraceae bacterium
TGATTGGGACTGAATGCGTTCGGCAGGAAATACCTGATTTCCGGGACAATATCCAAGATGGCGATGGCCGTATCCACGCAACCATTCTCGCGGCTTACAAACTGCCTGACAACTATCTGACCGGAATCCGGGAATGTAAACGACGGCTCGCGCTCGTAAGATGTCCCGAATTGATCAAATTCCCAGAGCCAGTATTGCCCGTTTTGCGACAAATCCGTAAAATCAACTGAAGATTGCAGCGTACTGAGTGTTTTCGGTGAATAGTCAAACCCTGCCACAGGTGATTCCCTGATATCAATTAGCTCCGGAAAAAAAGCACTGGACGTGCACCCGATCGGAGAGGTAATATCAAGAGAGACATCAAAAATGCCAACCTGTTCGTAGAGGTGGGTCGGACTGACTTCTGTGCCCCCGTTGCCATCTCCGAAATCCCAGAGGATGGTATACGTCGAATCAACAGGAAAAGACAAATTTTGAAAAGTCACTGAAACTGGTGAGCACCCATCCTCGTTGTTTGGCTCCACAATGAGCAATGGAGGGAGAGGATACCAGGTGACTTGCTGGACGGTGTCATCAGTGCAATTATTTTTGTCTCTGACAATGAGTCGCACATCAAATACGCCGGCTGATGCGAACTGATGGAGAGGGTCTGCTTCCTGACTGGTAGCCCCATCTTCAAAGTCCCAGAAATAGCCGGTGATGTCTCCTGCACCAGTAAATGATTGGTTGGTATATTCAACAGGACCGGGGATACAGGTGTCGTAATCAAACGTATAATCAGCCACGATTTCAGGAAAGACGTTGACAAAAATAGTAGCTGTATCTCCACAGTCAGACCCTGGGTTCACGATGAGTCGACCTTCATACGTACCCGTGTCCGGAAAAGTGACGGTCACATTTTCGGTATTTGCAGTGGTCTTTACCCCTTGAATCGTGAACTCCCACAGGTACTCGTCGATGTATGCTTCCTGAAAACTTTCATTCAGAAAGGTGACGGTTTTGTTGCCGCAGGAGTTGACCAGAAATTGCTTAGGCCCCACAATTTCATCTTCTACAATATCTGCTACGACATTGGCCTCACAGGCAGCTACATTAAACTGGAAATCACGACGTGTCGTGCTCAGCAAAACACCGTTTCGGTATTCACTGACACAGACACCGACTACAAACTGACCCTGCACATTTGGCGTCCCCGTAATGGCGCCCGTGGCGGGGTCGATTGTGATGGCGGGAGCGCCTCCCATCGGGGCAGTAGGGGAGTAATTGGGACCCAGAAAAAGGACCGGTGAATAGGCGGGAGGCGCGGCTGGATTTGGCATGACGCCATTGAAGCCGTTGGGATTGCCGGGATTGTCAGCAGTACCAATCACTCCGCCCCCAAGAAGCGGGGCACAAAATTCGTATACCAGCTGATCGCCGTCTGCGTCTGTGGCACTGTGATCGTAAAAAAATGGCAAATTCGCACAAATGACCGTGGGAGGAAAATCGGTAAATACCGGAGAATTATTGCACGCCAGCTGGGCTGCCGGAGTGATAGAGACAGTGTAGGTGGCACCGGCTTCTCCCGGTTCTACAATATTCGATATGGTGTTGTTTCGGCAACATCGCTGATAGGCCATGACATAGGTAACCGAAGGGTCAACAGGTAAAATGACCGTGCCAGTCTCATAGGTAGTGCCCTCTACGCAAATATTTGGAGGCACGGTAATGCATGAGTTAAGCTCGGTTTCTATGGGAAAAACCGCACCGCGGGGGATTTGCAGGTTGCGGAATAAAATCTGCTGATTGGTCACATTGTCAATGGCATAAATGGTCATGGCTGCCACAGGATCGAAACTGGCTCCTCCGGAGAAGCAATCCCGGTACACTTTCATGGTAAAGACGTACTGCCCGTTACCCAGACACCGGTAGGTCATTTCCCCTCCCACAATGTGGGCTCCGCGCGCAGAAGGTAATACAGCTACACACGAAAGAAGGCATGCAATGAATGCATGACTGATAACCCGAAATCCCAATTTGGTGCTTTCCCTCACCCTGGTGACTGTTTCGTGAAAATGGCCGTTGCTGATATGCATACAAAACAAGGTATCGGTCCCTTTAGTTGACTGGAATCATGGGGCATTCTCCATGTCTCCCCCCGAATGTACTGATTTTGGACGCCTTTTCCGCCTTCAGAGCGAGGGGTAATTAATAAGAATGCCGCCAGGACATGATTTGGATGTGGCATTTGCAATGTTTCAGGATCCTGAAAAGGTCCGGTTGTCTATATTTGTGAAGGGTATATTCTCAATTGTTCTATTCTCAACGGGTATTCTGTTGGCTCATTACAACACGACTCTGCAAAATCTCAGGTGTGCAGCATAACCGACAAATCGACGGTCTGGCTCCCTCTCTGCAAAAAGACATTCGGCTCGCTGTGGATGTTCTCGAACAAGGAGGGCTCATCCTGTATCCGACTGATACGGTGTGGGGCATTGGTTGTGATGCTTTTCATGAGGGCGCCCTCCATCGGCTCCGCTCGGCACGCGGTGTCCCGCCAGATGAGCCGCTCGTGGTCATTGTGGATTCATTGGAGATGATGAAAAGATATGTCCGGCATTTACATCCCCGTATTGAAACGCTCCTTGCTTATCACCAGCGGCCCTTGACCGTCATTTGTGAAGATTTGATGAACGTGCCTCCCTACCTTCTTGGTTCACAGCCATCACTCGCCATGCGAATCGTTCGAGATGCCGCCTGTCAGTCGGTTGTTCAGCTCTTCGGTAGACCGGTTGTGGCCAGTATTGCAGCCAAGAAGGGTCACTATGCGCCGTCAGCGCTCAATGAAGTACAGCTGGAAATCATCCGCCATGTTGACTTAACCATCCAGACGGCCAGAGAACAGCCAGCTTGCGGAAAGCCTTCAGTCATGGTAAGGTATACCAGTGAGGGAGAGCTGATTTTTCTGAGAAAATAAACGGGTTACTTCAGCCATTTATCCAGCCACTCTGAAAACACGCGCTGCCACATCATGCCATTTTGGGGCCCAAGCACCCAGTGCCCCTCATCGGGGAAATAGAGAAAGCGGCTTGGAATGCCCCGGAGTTTGGCTGCGTGGAAGGCTTGAATGCCTTCAGAAACAGGCACCCTGAAATCCTTTTCTCCATGGATCACCAAAATCGGGGTGTCCCAGTTGTCGACGTACAGGTGGGGAGAATCTTTCAGATATGTCTCCGGACGGGGATCCTGCCAATAGGAGCCACCGAGGTCGTGGTTGGCAAAAAACATCTCCTCTGTAGTGGCATACCAGCTTTCCAAATTGAACAGCCCGCAATGGGAGATGAACGCTTTGAATCGCTTGTTGTGATTGCCGGCCAGCCAATACACAGAGTAACCGCCAAAACTGGCACCGACAGCCCCCATGCGCTCCTCGTCAACAAATGGCTCGGCACTGACAGCATCCGCAGCTGTCAATAAATCTTGCATCGCCTGGCCACCCCAGTCGCCGCTGATTTGGTCATTCCATTCCTGGCCAAATGAAGGCAGGCCACGTCGGTTCGGGGCAATCACCACATAGCCATTTGCAGCCATCATCTGGAAATTCCAGCGGTATGACCAAAACTGGCTGACCGCAGACTGCGGCCCCCCCTGGCAGTATAGCAAGGCCGGGTACGATTTGCTTTCATCAAAAAACGGTGGATAAATCACCCATGTCAGCATCTCTTTACCATCGGTTGTTGGAATCCAGCGCTTTTCAACCTTTCCTGTTTGAATATCTTTCAAAAAAACCTCGTTGGTAAATGTCAGCTGCTCAGATTTTCCGTTTTTCGCGTTTACACTGAAAATTTCAGCGGGTGCACTCATAGAGACCCTCGAAGCCACCAGATCGCCGCCGGCAACAAACGGGTCTGCGTAATTATGCACACCCTCGGTGATCTGACGGGCCTTTTTAGCTGCCACATCAATGGCAAACAGCTGATACGTTGCCTCCACCCCGCCACTTACATACAGGGTGTTGCCATCTGATGACCAAACTGGATGCCCAAAAGAAATGTCCATTCCCTGCGTTACCTCCTCAAGAGTTCCGGTCTGCATGTCATAAACCACTATACGGTTCCTGTCTGATTCAAAACCGGCCGTTGCCATGCTGTTCCAGGCAATATACCTGCCATCAGCACTCCAGACCGGATTCATATCATATCCCGGATTGCCTGCCGACAGGTTCCGCGTTTCCTCTGTGGCGAGCTCATACAGGTAGATGTCAGAATTGGTGCTTTCCGCATAGGCCTTTCCGCTCAGTTTTTTACATGTATACGTTATCCACTTCCCATCCGGGCTCCAGCTTATCTGCTCCATTCCGCCAAACGGCTTGAGGGGAGCGTCATAGGGCTCTTTCATAATATTCACACTCTCTACCATCGGAATTTCACCGTCAGAGTATGGAATGTAGAATACATTGCTGTGTTTCCCGTCTTCAAATGTGTCCCAATGCCTGTACATCAAATCATCAAACACCATCCCACTGGACTTCGGTAAGTCCCGATAGGGTCTTGTCGCATCTCTCTCGATTCTCACATCATAGATATACAGGACATGATTCATGTCCGGTGCGTAATCAAATCCTCCTACATTCTGAAGCCCCGCTTTTTTTTCATCACTTCCATCAAGTCCCACTTCATATACCGTCCCTCCACGCAAGAACCCAACCTTTTGTCCGTCAGGGCGAAACCGGGCATTGTATTCTGACTCCGGTGTATTGGTAAGGCGTCGCACTTCTCCATTCTCCACTCCCACCACATAGAGATCCCTGCTGCCCTTATCTTTGTCCAGGTCGTAATAGGTTACCCCATACACGGCCCATTCTCCATTTGGAGAGACATCTTCCAATCCGACTCTGCCCAGACGCCACAATAAATCAGGCGTCAGGCGCTCTTGCGCCAATCCGAAATGAGTTAGGCCACTCAGGGCCACCATCAGTGTCAATACTCTTCCCATGTCTGAAATGTGTTTCTCGTAAAGATAATAATCCCGTGGATTTCCAACACCCGTTCAACGCGAATAAGCGTCCACTATTGGGCAGCAGATTTCAGGGCTCATGCTTGATAAAGCGGGCTGACCGGCTGCCGGAAATGGTTTGAATGGTGATGAAATAAATGCCAGGGGGAAGGGCTGAAATATCTATTCGGTGGGTTCCGGAATGGACAGGCGTATGGCGGATAATTTCTCCGTTGGCGTCAGAAAGTATGAGGGTTGTTTTCTGGATTATTGCAGGCAGAGTCAGCGTGATAAACTCGGACGCCGGATTGGGGAACACACCCAACGGTGGCATGCTGACATCTTTGACATTTGATGCGGTGCCGGCAGTCGTGAGGTTGTCCAGGCAAAAGTAAGCTGGCGTATTCATGCCGAAAACACCGACATCGGTAGAGGAGAGTACAAAGAGCAGACTGTCTGCCGGCCCAAGAGGCGAGAGGTCAACCCAGGTCCATTCATCAAGGATGTAATCTTCGCTGTTGTCTTCAAATCGGTAGTCAGCCAGATAAACATCAATTGTATCTGCATTGAGCAATCCTCCAGACCAGGCCTTGATGGTCAGGCGGAAGTAATCCGGATCATTGCCCGAAGCCCCCCCGAATTGTTTGGCAAACGCATCTCCGTCAAGCATGCTGTAGTAAGCGTAGGTGGAATTTGTCAGATACACCCCCTCACATGGCTGCTCGGCGGCGGCCCCAGTCAAGGAGACGACAGTACCCGAAGGAATGTATGCTACCGCATAGGTCGGGCTGCCATTAGAGCCAGACCCGGCAATGCTGCTGTGCTGATTCAGAAATCCGGGTGTCTGGTTATCGGTGACCGATGAAATGGCCCATCCCAGCCAGGCATCAAATTGCGGGTTGTAGTCGTTTGGAAACACCGCCTGCCCGGAGATGAAGGCTGGTTCCGGAGCGGAGTTGTTGAGGTAGGTATCCGGTAAGAGTCCGAAATTTTCAAAGTCCGATATGAATTGGCACACTGCCGGAGAGGAGCAGACAAATTGGATGAGAATGAGAATGGCTGAGATTGTTTGATTGCGCATTGGCCGTAAGTTGTACATGTTGAAATTGGTGTCCGGGATTGTCTATGGACCATTCGGGCTACCTTTGAAGACCCCATCGAGGGTCAGCCCCACCCGAATCCGACGCCCCGGCATCGGCCGGCGCTCTACGATCATGAATGAGGCATCCCAAAGGTTGTCAAGGCGCAACCAAAAGGAGGTGGATAGTGTGCCCTTTGGTGCTTGGTAACGCAGGTGGAGATTGCCCGTTGTGAAGGCCGGAAGGGGGGTGGAGAATGTGTTGACACCCCCGGTGTATTGGTGTTCGTAATTGAAAAGCCAGCCCCTCGTTTCGATGGTGATTGATGAAAATGCGCGCCACTCAGGCGTGTAAAAGAGCTGTTGGCCGGTTTCAATGCGAGGGACTTGTAAATCGACTTTGTTTGTTGAGCTGATCCAGTCGGCGCCGGTTTCCATACGGATGGTGAATCCGGGCAGTTGATCCTTAAATTGAATCCGTGGCTCTACACCCTGTGTTGTAACCCGGGCCAGATTGGTAGCCGACCAGTAAGCCTGCCCTTCGAGGGGTGCCCATAAGATCCAGTTGCGGATATCACGATGAAAAACAGAAATTTCGAATGACCACGGTCCGTCTGGTGTCATTTGAAGACCAGCCTCATG
>CAZMSQ010000006.1:62819-64200 GCA_964569025.1 uncultured Saprospiraceae bacterium
AATGCAAAGGCGGAGGTCCTTCGCTGGGTTACACCCTGCGGATAACCATCAGCCCGGGCGCTGATCCACTGTTGCTGGAGTCCTGCAGAAACAGTGGTGCCATCCGATAGCCCACGGTTTATCTCCACCTCGCCAAGGAATGTGCGAAAAGAAGAGGGTGCATCAAGGCGAATGACAGGGTCGGTGTATCGGATGTCCTCTCCAAACCACCCACCCTTTGCCACAAATTTCCAATATCCGACAGATTTCTCCCACGCTGCCAGCGTTCGGATGGCCACATCCGTTTGTCGCGCTTCACTGACCCGCTGGGTGATGAGCGGGGGGATTTGTCGGTCAGATTCCTGAACCCAAACATGAAAGCTGATGTCTTCACCATCGTTCACCCTCCAGTCAAGCCGGTGCAGCAGTCCGTAGAGCTGCTGATTGGCATTGCTCTGACGAAATTTCTCTTTGCTGTCCTGAATGTGGTACTGAAAATTATTTCGGGCGCTTTGGCGCACCAGTTTGGTCGTAGTTCTCAGAAATCCGTTGCCAGTTCTTATTGCGATTCCCTGCTGGTTCCAGCCGAAGCTCCCGGTCTCCAACATAGCTGTGACCCCTGTGCCTTGTCCGTCATGTTGTGCTGTACCGAAGTGCACACTGCCACCGATGGCACCGCTCCCCCATGCCGGACCCAGCCCTCCGGGACGAACTTCCAGGTTGTCAACAAGCCAGAGTGGAAGAACTGACAGGTCAGTCAGCCCCAGCATGGGGCTCTGCACTGGTATCCCATTCCAGACAACCGAAGTCTGAGATGCAGAACTGCCCCGCAATGAAACAGTTGCAATACTGCCCGGGCCGTAATGTTTGATATAGGCTCCCGTCCGATTTGCAAGCAATTCGGCAGCTGTCTGACCACGATACAGTTTCAGAGTGGTGGAGTCCATCTGGTAATCACCCGGATTATCGCTCGTATAGCGCACTGTGCGGACGGTAGCCAAAGGGAGGTCCACCACCAAAGAATCCTGACCAAAGAGTACAGGAATCTGGAAGATAATGGTCCACAAACAAAGAATCCTGAGGTACATGTGCCTGTCATATCAAGGCCTCAGCAGGCATGGCAGGCACGAAGCGTGAGTGGATGTGCTGTAGCGGGTTATTTGACCCGTCAAAGCTCCCGGCACTGGGCGCTCCATTCCTGGCCTTTCCTCCGAAGGCTTACATGGAATTCACTGGCGGGCAGGTCTTCTGGCTCGTTCCCCATCCGGCGCCTTCCCCCCTTCAAATTTGAAGGAAGTGGCATCGTGCCGAACGATTTACAGAACTTACAGCAGCGGGGACTGCTCCGGATTTTCACCGGATTCCCTTTTAAGGAGCGAAAAGAAAAATGTAGGTTTTCTAC
>CAZMSQ010000006.1:64300-108059 GCA_964569025.1 uncultured Saprospiraceae bacterium
GGAAAGGGTGGCCACTTTCATTGCATAGACTCGCTGAGGAGCCTGTGAAAGTGATGGACACCTTTCTCCTTTGATGGCGAAAATCGACCTGAGGTGTAGAGACTGGACTGCATGCCGCGGAACACATTCTCCACCACCAATTCATCTTCGCGTTCGACCTTGTCGAGCTGGGCGCCAGCTCCAGAGTCCAGGCGGGAAGGATCGCTGATCCAGGTCCGAAACATTACTCGGGTTCTGTCGGGGCGAATTGGCTGGACTATGTTGAGCGACAGCCCCCAGGGATAAAAGTTGAACATGATATTTGGAAAGAGCCAGAAGTAATATGCCGCAACTTGACGGCCTGCATCAGGGTGGTCAACAGGAAGTGAGAATGCTTCTCCCGGATTGGTTGTGTAGCCAATTTGCAGGCTCCCGTGGTCAAACAAAACCGTTTCGTAGGTCTCTGACTCAATTGCAGCATCAAGGTCTTTATGAACGAAGGGGATGTGAAAACCCTCCAGATAGTTGTCGCAATAGAGGGCCCAATGGGCGTTGACGAGGTAGTCTTTCGAGCGGGAACTGTCGTAGGCAAAAGACTCTACGGGCAGAAAGCCAATGCGACGGTTCATTTCCTCAAGAAACGCTTCCAATGGGAATGCCGGGCGGAGGGAGGTGAAGACAAACGGACCCCATTCGGTGAGTGGTAGTCTGGGGAGGTGGTCGCCGTGTGTCGGAAAGTTCTCCACATTTTCGAAAGCCGGCATGGATCGGAACTGACCGTCCAGCGCAAAGCACCTTCCGTGATACCCGCATGTCAGCCGTTTTTGCCTGCCCGGATTGAGTACCACAATATGCCCCCGGTGTGTGCAGACGTTGCTTAAGCAATGCAACTTGCCATCTTGATCGCGCGTCAAAACCAGGGGCTCTGCAAGCAGGTGCTCTAAAAGGGTGAATGGATAGGCATACGCTTCCAGCGGGACAAGGCTTTTATCACCAATGTATTGCCAGGTGGTCGCAAAGATTTTATCTGCAGATGCTCTGAACAGGGCGTCGTCCCGGTAAAATCCTGAGGGAAGAGTGGAGGCTTTATGAATGTCGTGATGGACAAAATACCCCCGGTTTATATCGGCCACTGAGTTGTGAAAGGATTCGTGAGGAAGAAATCCCGGGGACACCTCCGGGATTTCTTCAGATGTTATTGCTCGACGGCTTGCTCAGCCGGGTCAGGTTCGAGGGTGATGGTCCTGCTGACGGGATTGAGGGGGTGTGCGACGGCATTTCCGGCAGGATCCATAAGCGTCAGGGTGATGGTAGACTGGCCCATTGGAAGGCCCTCTATGAAATAGGGCTGCCATGCGTCAAGAGAAAATGACTGACCGTTGATGTCTGCATTGACAGTATACTTGCCCTCACCTATTTCGGCATTCAACACATAAAAGTCAAGCAGGACTTTGTTCGTATTGGCTGTGCCTGTATAGGTGCCTTTGGGCCTGCTGTAAAAAATGGCAGGTTCGGCAATTTCCTTCGCCGCACCGGCTGCAATCGAATTGTTTTCAACCAAGACCTTCCAGCCCAGATGTGCCTCCGGCGTTTTGATGCTTTCATGGTACGAGCGCGAAAGGAAGGCAAGCAGGTAATGATCGCCATCGGAAATTCCGTACGGAAAATCAGCTGTGTACTGAGCAGAATAAGGCTCTTGGTCGATGATCAAATGGATGTGTTGACCTTTTGCAGAATTGGCGCATCCGCGCTCCGGCGCATCCGGTGTTTGCATGCCGAGTTGATAATCGCCCTCCGCAATTTTGAAGGAAAACATGCTATCTGTGTAGGTCATTTCAAGAATCTCAGCTGTCTCGAAGGTGGCAGCGGGGTCTGCTTTCGTGACAGTCAAAGTGGTACTTTCAGCCTCAGGAACTGCATCAGGCTCAGATGTCTGCTCTTGTTGAGGGGCACTGCAAGAAAAATACAAGAGAAAGGAGAGAATGAGAATGGCAAAGTGTTTCATAAATTTGTGTCTTTTCATGGAATTCAATGAGTTGGGAGAAAAATCTCTTCAAAGAAGTGGTATGCGCGTTGTCATCAGGTAATCCAGCAACAATTTCCGGCTTTCGCTTATTCACTAAGCATGTGGATGAGTATTAGCTTTCGCATTTCACACACAAAATAAAGGTACGAAAATGTCCGCAACTCACCATATCAATGTCGAAGGAATGACCTGCACAAACTGTGCGTCGAGCGTCGAACGGTTTTTGAGGCGCCGCGGACTGGAGGATGTAACGGTTGACTTTGCATCAGGAGAGGTTCGTTTTCATTCGAAAGGGGCCATTGACCTGGATGAGGTTCGCGCGGGCATCACCAAGCTGGGATTTCGGGTGATTGAGGCGGGAATTCCTGAGCCTTGGTGGAGCATCGAAAAAAAGCTGACGGTCAGTGCCGTGTTCACACTGCCCCTGTTGGTGCAGCACATTTTTATGGTGGCGCAGGTGCCTTACCCTGCATTTCTCGAAGACCCCCTCACTCAGCTGGCCCTCAGTATGCTGCCTGTTGCCATTGGTTTCCATCATTTTGGGGGCAGCGCCTTTCGGTCACTGCGCGGGGGGGTGGCAAACATGGATGTGCTTATTTTTCTGGGCAGCTTTGCGGCATTCGGGTACAGCATTGCAGGGCTCGTGCTTGGCAACCCTGATATGATCTTTTTTGAAACAGCAGCCACCATCATCACACTGGTCCTGCTCGGCAACTGGCTCGAACATCGCTCAGTGCGCCAGACCACAGGTGCAATTGAAGAACTGACCCGCCTTCAGGCTGGCAAAGCGCGCCGCTTAATGTCATCTGGAAGCGTGGTCGAACTCGATCTGTCCGAAATTGCCCCCGGCGATGTCCTTCTGGTCAACGAGGGAGATCGCATTCCGGCCGATGGGCGTATCAGCTCCGGCGAGGCCTTGGTCGATGAGTCACATGTGACCGGAGAAAGCATTCCCGTCACGCGTGAGGCTGGCGAAGAGGTCATCGGGGGGAGTATGCTCGTGCGCGGCAGCATCAGGGTGGAAGTCACAGCAGTAGGCGAGCAGGCTCTCCTCGGACGCATGATTGAGCTGGTCAAGGCAGCTCGTCAGGATAAGCCTCGCCTGCAAAGGCTGGCTGATTCTATCAGCAGCATATTTGTGCCATTGGTGGTTGGTATCTCAGTGCTTACATTCTCGCTTTCTGTCCTTGTCTTTGCACTTCCATTCGCAGAGGCCCTCATGAACAGCATTGCTGTGCTGGTTATTTCCTGTCCCTGCGCTCTCGGACTGGCAACACCCACAGCAGTCACAGTGGGGGTCGGAAAACTTGCCCGACAGGGCATTCTCGTCAAAGGCGCGTCAACCCTCGAAACCCTCGCTCGCATCCGACGCTTTGTATTCGATAAAACAGGTACACTGACCAGTGGCGACTTTCGGATTCTGGGGATTGAAACGTATGGAGAAAATCCAGCGCACATTAAGTCGTTGATTCGGGAGCTCGAGCAGCATTCTTCACACCCCATTGCCAGATCCATTGTATCTGCCCTGCCAGCAGATTCAGCTCCGTCGGAGACAGATCAAGCTGAGCCGTTCTTTCTGTCCATTGAGGAAACAAAAGGAATGGGCGTGTCCGGGACAGACTCTGATGGCCGGGTCTATGTGCTGGGGAGCTGGAAAAGCGCACGGCACGCCACCTCTGATGATTCGCACGATGTATACCTGACCTGTGGCAATACCTTGCTCGCAACCATCGATTTGGAAGATGACCTTCGGGAAGGGGCGCGACAGGCTGTCAGCTGGCTTCATGGCCGGGGCAGAGAGACGGTGGTACTGAGTGGCGACAAGGAGAGCAGGGTCAGACAAGTTGCTGAATCGCTCGGGATTTCGACCTGGTTTGCTGGTCAGCAGCCCGATGAGAAGCTTCGGCAGGTGGCGCGGCTCAGCGAAGATGTGCCAACTGCGATGGTGGGAGATGGCATCAATGATTCTCCGGCACTCGCAAGGGCTACCCTCGGCATTTCACTGAGTACCGGATCACAGGCAGCCATCCAGTCCGCTCAGGTCGTCCTGCTTCATGGCAGGCTGGCACAACTGCCCCGGGCTATGAAAATCAGTGATGCAACCCTTCTGACCATCCGGCAAAACCTCTTCTGGGCCTTTGCCTATAACATCGTAGCCATTCCCATCGCCGCAATGGGATATCTGAATCCCATGTGGGCAGCGCTCTTTATGGCATTTTCAGATCTCATTGTAGTCGGAAACTCCCTGAGGCTGAAGTGGCGACGCTTCTGAGGAGTCGCCAAAATTGCGTATACTTGCAAAAAAAATGCAATATGGCGAAACCCTTCAAGCCACTCGTCGATTCGTTGCCTGCCCCCCTGCGCAACAAATACATCGTGGCCGTGATTCTCTTCGCTGTATGGATGATTTTTTTCGATACTCACAATCTGTTTACCCAAATTAGTCTGTACCAAACCGAGCAGTCACTCATGGATGAACTCGACCACTACGGATACAGCATCGAGGAAGCTTGGGAAAACAAGCGTGATATTGAGGTCAACCGCGAGAAATTCGCCAGAGAGCAATTCTACCTCAAGAAAAGCTCTGAGGATGTATTCATTATCCCGGATGAATAATCTGAACCGCAAAAAGAAGTGTGGAAATTCACTTTTTTAGCCACACTCCCGTACTTTTGTAGCGCAAAAACCATCCTACCCCTTCACTCAAGAACACAACTCACTATGTCAGTACTCATCAATAAAGACTCCCGCGTCATTGTACAGGGATTCACAGGAAAGGAAGGTACATTCCATGCTACCCAGATGATTGAATACGGAACCACTGTGGTGGGTGGCGTGACACCCGGCAAAGGTGGAACTACTCATATCGAACGGCCTGTGTTCGACAGTGTGTCAGATGCAGTGAGAAAAGAAGAGGCCAATGTGTCCGTGATTTTCGTGCCACCCCCTTTTGCCGCTGATGCTATCATGGAAGCCGCAGAAGCTGGAGTTGGTGTGATCGTGTGTATAACAGAAGGAATTCCTGTTCAGGACATGGTAAAGGCACGAGAGTTTATCGAGCGATTTAATTGCAGACTGATCGGACCAAACTGTCCTGGCGTGATTACCCCCGGAGAAGCAAAAGTCGGAATCATGCCGGGCTTTATTCACCGGCCTGGCACCATCGGCATTGTCTCCCGCTCAGGGACCCTGACGTACGAGGCAGTTGATCAGGTTTCCAAAGCGGGGCTTGGACAATCGACTTGCATTGGTATCGGCGGAGATCCCATCGTCGGCACCACCACAAAAGATGCCGTTGAGTTGCTGATGAATGACCCCCAGACGGAGGGCATCATCATGATTGGAGAAATCGGTGGCAGCATGGAATCTGATGCGGCACGTTATATCAAAGAGCATGGCACCAAGCCTGTGGTTGGATTTATTGCTGGTCAAACTGCTCCGAAAGGACGGAAAATGGGCCACGCAGGAGCTATCATCGGTGGAGCAGACGATACGGCTGCAGCGAAAATGAAGGTGATGGCTGAATGTGGGATTCATGTGGTGCATTCTCCGGCCCACATTGGTTCTACCATGGCCGAGGTGCTGTAAACAAAGTCTCTTAGCGCTGTGGGGTGTTGACCGGCAGGGAAGAAATACCCAATTCTGAAAGGCGAAGCACCTCCTGCTCGGCTTCCTCCCTTGTTTCGAATAGACCCGAGATGACAGCATAAAGTTGCTGACCATCCATGTTGGACTTTTCGACAATCCGTAAATGCCCGATTTGATGAGATTTCTTCAGTTCTTCTGCGAATGCCTTGGCATTCTCGGCTTTGGAAAATGCACCCAGTTGAGCACCGTAGGAAAACTCGTTCTCCTGTTGGCTGACAGAATCTCCAGCCCCTTGACCCCCATTTGAGAAGTCGGAACCCTCAATTGATGATGGGGCAATGCGTGTACCGGTGGGTTTTTCCCGGGAAGGTGGTTGCGTATGTTCCAGGGGCAGTGCTTCAACCAGCATTTTCTGGCCATCCATATGCATGGGCACCGGAGGGTGGCTGTCGCCGCGGGAAAAGTCGCGGAGCCTGTCTTTGACGAGCTGACCGACCCCAGCCTCGATGAGGGTGACTCGCACGTTGACAAATTCTCCAGGGCCGATGCCAATTTTCCGGGCGGCAACTGGCGTAAAATCAATCACCCGCCCCATTCGTGTGACCAGCCTGTCATTGATCCGAACCACCACACTCCGCTCATCATCAATCCGCGTCACCCGTACCAGATCATTGTGCCCGAATGTAGCACTGGCTGCAGCGAAGTCACTGGTGTCATAAGGCTCTCCAAAAGCGGTAATCTTTCCTTGAATGGCATTGACATGCATGGTGGCCAGCCCGGTTTCTGAAGCTTGTCCGGACATGTTCAGTGCATGGAGCAGGAACAGGAATGTCGGGAGGAGTAGGGATTTCATACAACAAAGGAAGCTAATGTGCAGAGGAGATGGCTTATTGGCAATAACGAAATGTCTGTTATTAAAAGTAGGCATTTTACGTCAAAGATTCAAGGGACTGAGGGGATATGCCGAAGTTGGGGAAGATGTCAGAAAGGGAGCGGGCTTGCTCTTTTATTGATAAAAATTGAGAATCAACGCGGAATTCATTATTTTCCCTTCTGGCTCATCTGATAGCAGAGTCGAAATTATTGTTCATTATTTTTGATTGTGCAAAAGAGTGGTCATGAAAAAAGTGACATTGTTGGAAGTAGATTCTGAATTAGGGGCTGGCACGCGTGGTTCGAGTCTCGGAATTTCAGCACTCAAGATAGCGGCCCTGACCGCCGGCGATCATTTTTTTGCTGATCACCCTCGCCTCAGGATTCCGAATTGCAATGAATACCTCTACAGGCCAGTTGATACCCCTCATGCCATTCATTTGGATGGCATTGTGAAAATGCTCGAGCGCGTAAGCGGCGGGGTGCGGGATTGTGTGCAAGAGGGGGGCTTCCCCCTGGTGCTCTCCGGAGACCACTCTTCCGCCGCCGGAACAATCGCCGGGTTGAAGGCTGCCCTTGGAGAGGGTCGCAGGCTCGGGGTTATCTGGATAGATGCACACGCTGACCTTCACAGTCCTTATACCACTCCCTCCGGGAATGTACACGGAATGCCTCTGGCAATTGCCTTGTCAGAAGATAACCTGGATCACCAGTCCAATGAAATTGTAGGGAAGACAAAAATCCTGTGGGAACGTGCAAAGGCAGTTTGTCAGCCCGGACCTTGGATAAAGCCTGAAGATTTGGTTTTCATTGGTTTGCGCGATTATGAAACCCAGGAAGCTCATCTTATTAATAGCCTTGACATAAATGTGGTATCCGTGCGACAGGTGCGCCGGGATGGTGCTGAGGAAATTGCTCGCCAGGTGCGACACATGCTAGATGCCTGCGATTGCCTCTACGTATCATTCGATGTAGACAGTCTGGATTGTGATCTCGTATCTGATGGTACCGGTACGCCAGTGCCCGATGGGCTCACAGTCGACGAGGCGCGGGGTTTGATAATGGGTTTTGGAGAAGACCCCCGTCTCTGTGCACTCGAAATCATGGAGGTAAACCCGGTGCTGGATACAAAGGGCAATAAAATGGCTGAGGCTGCTTTCCATATTCTGCAGTACTTTGTGAGGAATTCTTGTTCCTTTGGCCATCACCCTGTCAATAAAACCCGTGACAGCGTGGTTGAGGCCAGTTCATAATTCTTCCATTCAAAATTCTCCCGCCAGTGGCCCTTGGCAAACCCGCGATTGTCCTGACTCCTGATTTCAAGTATGCGCTTGATTTGATGGAGCAGTCGGATTCCTCCATTTTTGTGACCGGGCGGGCCGGCACGGGCAAGTCCACCCTGCTTCAGAGCTTCCGGCGGACTTCCGCTAAGAGGGTCGTGGTACTTGCACCAACAGGAGTTTCTGCTCTAAATGTCGGAGGGCAGACCATTCACTCCTTTTTTCGATTTCCTGCCCGCTTTTTGGAAGAAAAAGACATCACCCGAAAGCGTCAGAAAAAAACATACAAGGCGATAGATGTCCTTGTCATCGATGAAATATCCATGGTGCGGGCGGATTTGCTGGATGCGATGGACAGGGTGCTGCGCCTTACACGCAACGATTCGCGGCCATTCGGAGGGGTGCAGGTGGCTATGTTTGGCGACTTGTTTCAACTGCCGCCTGTGGTGGCGAGCCCGGAGGAAAGGCACTATTTTCAGACCGTCTATCATTCTCCATACTTTTTCTCGGCCCGCGTTATGCAAGAAGAATTTGCCATCGAATTCCTTGAGTTGCGCAAGGCCTTCCGCCAATCTTCAACCTATTTTCTGAGAATGCTCGATGCAGTACGCACCAATCAGGCAGATTCGGATGTCCTCACAGAGCTGAACTCGAGGTGGCTGCCAAATCAGAAAGCGGAAGCATACACCATCACGCTGACGGCAAGGAATGCGACGGCAGACCGAATCAATATGTCAGAGCTGGAGCAGCTGGAAGGAAAGGGCCGCGCTTTTCAGGCCACTGTTTCGGGTACCGTCCAGACCAAGGTGTTTCCTGCTGAGTTGATACTGACTCTAAAAATCGGCGCTCAAGTGATGTTTGTGAAGAATGATTCAGATGGAGAATTTGTCAATGGGACCATCGGCCGGGTGGTCGGACTCAAGGATGAAGGTCTGGTGGTGGAATGCGAGGACGGCCAGGGCCAAAGACGGCAGGTTGAGGTCGGTCGGATGACATGGGAGATGGTTCAGTACAAACTGAATGAGGAAAAAAATACCCTGGATACGGAGGTAGTGGGAACCTTTACCCAATTTCCGGTAAAATTGGCCTGGGCAATCACCATTCACAAGAGCCAGGGCCAAACATTTGATCGGGTCATCATTGATATGGGCAGGGGCGGCGCCTTCGAACACGGTCAAACCTATGTGGCCCTTAGCCGTTGTCGGACGCTGGAGGGTATCCTTCTGAAACAACCATTAAGGCAAAATGATATTTTGGTAGATTCTACTGTTGTAGATCAATATGAGCAGTGGTTTCGATAGGTCGTTTTTTTACTTGGCAAATTGATCAGGCTGTTGTACTTTGCAAGTGGACTGTTCAAAAGGAAGAGCGGTCCGTTTTGGTTTGATTTCATCATAACTTCTCAATTATGTCACGAAGAAGAGAACGACAGTTTGCCAAAAACAAGAAGGAAGAAACCCAGTTTTTCAAAATTGTCGGCATCATTGTGCTGGTGCTGGTCGTCGGGCTTATGCTCGTATTTATGAACTCTTAGGCACTGGCGTGAGTCAGGTCGCAATTCTGACTTGACTCCTCCCGCCACTTTTTTTGATGACCTGAATCTGAGTGTTGATTCGCTCCTTCAATGCGGGGACGTGAGAGATGATACCAATGCTTTTTCCTCGGACCTGAAGGTTTTCCAATGTGCTGATTGCAGAATCGAGTGTGTTTTCATCCAATGTGCCAAAGCCCTCATCGATGAAGAGTGACTCGATATTTGTATTCCGGCTGGCCATGTCAGAAAGTCCGAGAGCGAGGGCGAGGCTGACCAGAAAGGACTCTCCGCCTGACAGTGTATTGACTGAGCGGGTGTTACCGGCCTGATGATCATCGATGATTTCAATCTTTAGGTTTTCGCCTTTAATCTTCTGGAGCCGGTAACGGCCACTCAGCGTTTTGAGATGAGCATTGGCAAGCTGACTTAAGCGTGTAATGGTTAGGGATTGGGCGTAGGTTCGGAAAACGTCTCCCCTTGAGCTGCCAATGAGATCGTTCAATGCCTTCCATCGGGCTGTTTCCTTTTCCTGAGCCTCATATTCAAGAGTTCTTTCCTGCTTGTTTTCCTTGTTCTTCCGATCGGCATCCAGTCTCTCAGAGAGTGTGCCAATTGACTGAACAATCACATTCCTTTTTTCCTCCTCTTCATGGATGAGCGCCTCAAGAGAAGCTTGGTCAAGCGTTTCCCAGTCAGTTCTGGATTCTTGTAATTCCTTCAAATCATTTCCATCACGTTGCAAGAGTGTGTACACTGCATTTAATTTATTTTCAAGAGAGGTTTTTTCTTCCTGAATACGCTGGACTTCAGCTATTGGCAAAATGACAGCTTCTACAGCCTTCGCATCACTAAACGGTGAGGCATCAATAGCAACATCGAGCTGGTTGCGGGCTGATTGAACCGCCTTTTCTGCATTCTGAAGTTGGGCCGCATTTGACTCCCTCAATGCAGCAATCCGGGTTTCTTCGTTTGCAAGGTCATTGACGAGAATTTGTGCTTCCTCAGTTGCTTTTTCTGCCTGTTCGACTGCCAGTCGGACCTCCTCCTCAATCTCTTCCGGCAATCTGTCCCCGATCAATGTTGAAAGTTGGGCATGGAGATGTGTGATGGTGGAACTCAACTCCACGCCTTTGACCTTGACCGCTTCGAATCTCGTTGTCGCAGTGGTTTGCTGGTCATTCATATTACTAATCTGGGCATCAAGGTTCTGTATGTTATTCGTCTGATCTACCTGTGCTCGGGAGTTCTTCTGCCAATCCAGTGAAAGGCTGCGCCAATAGGTGGTTATTTCGGCAGCCTCTGTCATTCCCTCCCTTACCGGGAATCGATTTATCCATTTGTCAGACACTTGTTTTGAGGAGGCAAGGGATGTCTCTAAAGCAGCAATCGATTGCTCAGTTTCCGCCAATTGCCCGTTCATCATATTGAGCGACACTGTGATTTCTTGAATTACGGTATTGGTCCTTGCTTGTTCAGTTTCAAGATCAGACAACTCCCTGTCCAGACTGCTCAGGGCTTCTCTTTTTCCGCTGAAATCACGAAGAGATGCGTCCAGTTCAGCAAGGGTGTTAGGCCAATCAGTCGGGTGGTCAGACAGGGAAATTTCCAGTACGAGTTGATTAAGGAATGCACTTTTCTGTTGCTGAATTTCATCTAATGTACGCTGTTTGTCAATGATTGCCTTTTGTAGGTTTTCTTTTTCAATCGTTGCTCGGGTGAGTTTCTCTCTGTAAGTCTGCGTGGTTTTCTGCACCTTTTCGAGTTGTTCTTTTGCCTCCTGGAGATCTTTTCGGGCAATTTCCGCAAGTTCTGCAGCTTCATCTCCCATTTTTAGAGGATGCTCTGTCGATCCGCAAAGCGGGCAGGGGTCGCCTTCTGCAAGGGTGGCCCGGTCATGGGCGTAATGGGCGATGGCACGCTGTTGGTCGAACATTGCCTGACGCATGGCGACCAGTTCGGTCAGGCGATTTTCTTCTGATTCGCTGTCTCTTACCTGTTGGGTGAAGGTATTTTCCTGTTCAGTTTTCTGATGGAAGGATTCTTTTTGCTCAGTTTGTTCTTTTTGATTCTGTAGAAACTGCTCGTGTATATGAATGAGGTTGCGCAGGGCGTCCAGGTTGTTGGATTGTGTATTTCTGTATTCTGAAATTTGCATCAGCGTTGCCTGCCGGCTATCGGCCAGCATGGTGCCTGCTGCAGTGCGGAATGAGTCAGAGCGATCCTGTATCTTTTCCCGGACGGGATTGAGGGCTTTGGTCAAATCATCCAACTCCTTTGTCTTATCCTGAATGCGCTTACGCAAGGCCTTCGTTTGCTCAGAGTACCTGGACTTCTGCTGTTTCTGGCTCTTGAGCCGCTCAAAGTCGGAGCTGATTTCAGGCAGCATATCTGGAAGATCCGCATAAGCATGATGGGTTGTGAGCCACTGGGTGACCGTATCCAAAGCCTCCTGCGCATCGAGGCGCTGATTGCGCAGCACTACCATGGCGGACTTCCTTTCTTGTATTTCTCTCTGGAAATCTTTGGCTTCAGTGCGATAACCATCAAGGGTTGCCTCGTGATTCTTCACCTGAGAGCGGATTTCTTTCGCTTCCGAAATTTTAGGCTGCCAATCCTTTTGGGCATTTTTGGCATGTGTGAGTTTTTCTCTGGCTATTTGAAGTTTGTGACCAGCTTCCTGATATCGAGTCCGAATCTTTTCTTCTTGTGCGTGAAGTGTATCTCTTTCTTTCCGCAATTTGGAGAGTGTATTCGAATTCTCATGCCACCTTTCTAACAGCGGCTTGATTGGCATTGCCAGTTCGTGATTGCCGAGTCGGACGAAGTCTTCCTTCCGATTATCCAGTTCTGTGCGCAGTCTTGATTCTTCTTTTCGATGACCTGCCACGTTGGACTGTAACTTATGGAGCTGGATGAGTTGATTCAGGTCTTTTTGATTCGCATCCAACAACTCAGAGATTTCCTGAGACTGCTTTTTGGCGTCCCTGAGCTCTTGCTCAAGTTTCTCAACCTCCTCACTGGAAAGGACTTCAATGGTAGAAATCAGATTTTGAATCTCTCTCAGTTTCGTAGCCTCATTTTTATGCCGCTCATGAGCCCCCTTTGATAACTCGCTGTAAATTTCAGTCCCGGTGATTTTCTCCAATAACTCGCTTTGTGTTTTATCATCGGCTTTGAGGAAGGCGTCGAATTCTCCCTGAGACAGCATCACGGATCGGACAAACCGGTCATAATCGAGGCCGGTAATGTCTGCAATCAATCCCGGTATCCTACTTTTCCTTTCATTCAGAATTTTATATTCCTTTGACTCCCCGTCATACTTTGAGAGTTGCATTGAAGACTGCTGAAGATTTCCTTCTGGCTTTTTGCGGGCACGATTCAGGAACCATGATGACATATATAACTCCCCTTGAGCCAGAAAATGAACCTGAGCCATGCATTCTCCGGTGCCGTGGGACATAATTTCATTCACATCACTATTTCTCGGAATTTTCCCATATAATGCGAGGGTAACGGCATCGAGAATGGTTGATTTTCCAGCTCCGGTATCTCCGGTGATGGCATACAGCCCGGTTTGGCCGAGGGGGGAGTTTTCGAAATCGATTTCAGTGGTACCGTAGAGGCTGTTGAGGTTGTGAATGGTGAGCTTTGTAATTTTCATTGGGAGGTTTTTTTCGCAAGTCGGAAAGATACGATATTTGTAGGGGCGACGTGGTCACCGGAGCGTTTTTGAGGGGTAGAGAATGGAAATCCGGTTGAGTTAAGAAAGAGGATATGTATTTGGAAGTTCAGGGATTGAAAAAGACGTTTGGTCAGGAAACCGTGCTTGACGACATAGCGTTAAGAGTGCCGCGAAATAGTATACTGAGCATTCTCGGGCGCTCCGGTTCAGGCAAAACGACCTTGCTTAAGGTCATGGCCGGCCTTGAGAAGCCTGATGGTGGTGAAATTTTGCTGGATGGGCAAAGGGTGACAGATGTATCTCCTCAGCAGCGAAATATGGTGTACTTATATCAGGAGCCGCTTTTGTTCCCTCATATGAATGTGTTTGAGAATGTCGCCTTTGGACTACAGATCAGAAAGGTCAGAAACCCTGAACTGCGTGCCAGGACTCATCGAATGTTGTCGGAGCTCGGGCTTGGGGAGCATGCCCGGAAGACCGTGAAGCAATTGTCAGGTGGGCAGCGGCAGCGGGTTGCCTTTGGGCGCGCACTGATAATAAAGCCCTCCGTACTCCTTCTCGACGAGCCATTTGGTGCGCTCGATTCCGAGACGCGCTCTAAGATGCAAAAGCTCCTCAAACGCGTGATGCGGGAGTTTCAAATGACTGCTATTTTTGTCACTCATGACCTCAAGGAGGCCCTCGTCATGGGTGACCAGATCGGTTTGATGTCTGCCGGAGGTCTCGAGTGCTACCCGGATATGAATGCCTTTCTGAGTACGGCACACAGTGGGTTAGATGAGGAAATAGCCTTTTGGAACTTTATTCAGGGGCACAGACCCTTGTCAAGCAAAGATTGATTCGCCTGCTCTGTGTATCTTGCCATTCTCATTCTATTTCTCATTCCAATCCATTAAAGCATGTCTGATATTGCAAAAACGTCTGAACTCAACTTTCAGGTCGGCCTTGATGCCGATAATATTCCCGTTGATATCCAGTGGTCTGCCCGGGAAAACGGTGAGGGCCAAATCCAATCAGCAAAAGGAATGCTGATTTCTCTTTTCGACCGCGATTCACGCGACACCTTCAAAATTGATCTTTGGACAAAAGATATGCAAGTCGGGGAGATGGACCGGTTCATGTACCACACCTTGCGTGCACTCGGGGACACTTATTATAAAGCTACCCAAAATGAAGGATTGGCGAATGAGTTTCAGCGGTTTGTCCAGTTCTTCGGAGAAAAGACTGAGGTGATTCCGCCCCCTTCTGCCCAAAGTGGTCAATGAAAGGATCTGGAGGGGTTGACTGTTCGGGTGAATAAATGTACTTTTGCACTTGGTGAGCGCCATACGACCAGCTCCCTCTGAACTCCCCCAGGGTGGAAACACAGCAAGGGTAGGAGGTCGATGCGGTGCGATGTGGTTGCTCACCTTCTTTTTTTCATCCCTGCCCGGCGGGACAAGCCCTTGATGCCCATGGAATTCTTTTTAGACACTGCTAATCTGGATGAAATTGCAGAAGCTCGCGATCTCGGAGTTCTGGACGGCGTCACTACCAATCCGTCGCTGATGGCAAAAGAGGGGATTTCGGGCCGAAACCAAATCTTGAAGCACTACAAAGCTATTTGCGACCTTGTAGGTGACGGTGAGGTAAGTGCCGAGGTCATCGCTACCGATTTTGAGGGCATGGTCAGAGAAGGCGAAGAGCTAGCCGAAATTGCCGACAACATCGTTGTCAAAATCCCAATGATTAAAGATGGCGTCAAGGCACTTCGTCATTTTTCTGAAGAGGGTATTCGCACCAACTGCACCCTCGTATTTTCTACAGCGCAAGCCATCCTCGCTGCAAAGGCCGGTGCCGACTTCGTATCCCCATTCATCGGTCGCATCGATGACACCAATTGGGACGGCATGTCCCTCATCAGCGAGATTGCCGAAGTATTCGCCATTCAGGACTACGACACCTACATCCTGGCAGCCTCCATCCGTACTTCCCGTCACATCGTCGAGGCCGCCAAAGCCGGCGCCGATGTCGTCACCTGCCCCCTCCGCAGCATCCTCGGCATGCTCAACCACCCACTCACCGATTCCGGCCTCAAGAAGTTCCTCGAAGACTTCCACCGCACCAATCCCTCCTGATCGCTTCCCCCGCGCTCCAGTACGCTCACCTCGACTCCACCCCCGGTCGGACCGCTACAGTCGTCGGACCACTATTATGGTCGGACCAGTTAACGGGGAGAGGTGAGAACTGGGTGAGCGAGAGTTAAGAGAAATGTGATAAAAAGTGATCGATTAAGGAGGTGACGACAGCTCGGGGGTTGGGGGAAAAGGATTTTGTCGGTCGGTTGGCGAGCAGGGCGTTGAGGGAAAGGGCGCGGTGACCGAGGGTGGTTGCCATGGCATAGATGGCAGAGGTCTCCATTTCAATGTTTGTGAGTTTCATCTGGCTGGTTCCAAAACCACTCAGGATGTCGAGGATATCTTCGCGCCAGGGTTGGAGGCGGATGTGCCGGCCTTGTGGGCCATAGAATCCGGGTGCTGTCAGGGTGATGCCTGCCATTAGGCCTGAGCTGTACATGGTGAGCAGGTCCGGGTCGGCCTGGCCGAAGTAAGGGGCGATTGGAAGTTTAACAGACTTACTGGCGATGTAGTCAGTGAATGCTTTTGTCAGGTTTCGAACTCCTGCGCTTTCTGTTCGTTTATAATAGTGCATGAGACCATCAAGGCCCAGACCGTAGGATGATGCAAGAAGTGTGCCTGGAAGGCATTCCGGTTGGAGGCCCCCTGAGGTGCCGAGTCTGATAAAATCAAGGCGTTGTGGGGTTAGCGATGGTGTTCGAGAGACAGGGTCGACATTGAAGAGGGCATCGAGTTCGGTCATGACAATGTCAATGTTGTCAGTGCCGATTCCGGTAGAAATGACAGTCAGGCGAGTACTGCCCACGCGGCCGGTATGCGTGTGAAATTCTCGCTTCATGACCCGGTGCTCTATGCTATCGAAGCGCTCTGATATCAGTGGAACCCTTTCCGGATCGCCAACGAGCATGATGGTTTGGGCCACTTGATCCCGATGCAAGGCGAGGTGGTATATGCTGCCGTCAGGGTTGAGAATGAGCTCAGAATCGTGGTGATGTGGTGCACTCATGGCATATGGTTGAAGCGATTTCGCTAGGTAAAAAAGGACATTATAAAAAGAGTAAAATATGAAAAAGATTTATCATCTCAGCACCTGTAAAACCTGTCAAAAGGTGATTGCTGGTCTCCATAATGGAGAAGGTTTCGAATTGCAGGACATCAAGACGAACCCCATTACAGCCCGGCAACTCGACGAACTTAAGGCCATCACCGGGTCATATGATGCCCTTTTTAGCAAGCGATCAAGGAAGTTCAGGCCAATGGGTTTGCATGAGCAGGAGTTGTCGGAACAAGACTATCGGAGACTGATTTTGGAGGAGTACACCTTTCTAAAGCGACCAGTGGTTGTAATTGACGGGCAAGTTTTTGCAGGGAGCGCCAAAAAAGCGGTAGACGGTGCACTTGCACTGATTGAAACACAACATGGGTCTGAATGACCATAAAGTGAAGTTTCCGCATCTGGCTTGAGGGGTTGACGAATAGAACCAGACCAAGCATTCCTGAATAAGGCAAGGCTCTTTTTGAACGGGAAAGTCACTCAGCCAGCAATCATTCTGCCAGGTGGTTTGAGGCAGAATATGTTCACGGTCATCAAAAATGCAATGCTTCGTCAGTCTGGATACAGAAGGTAATGGACCCTCATCCGGCGATAGTTTTCCAAGGCTGGGCCCCAGCTTTCCCGAATTTCAGTGGCATCCGCGCCAGACTCGATGAGGAGTCTCAAAGAGTCGGTTCCAGCCAGTAGATCAAAATAGCCGTCAGATCGGAAAAATTGAGTGCCTTCTGGGAGTGAGCGATACATCGAAAGAATGAGTTCTACATCAATGGTGCCTTGCTGCCAGAGGCTGTCGATGGTGATGCTGCGGAAATCCAGACCGCCGCACGAAACACCTTCATGCTTTGGATAAGCCGAGCCAGCGTTGGGAGCCGGCGTGAAACGGTGACTGGCCTTTTGAAGAGCCGGGTGGCCGAGCTGCTGAAAAGGAGCGTCCGTACCCCGGCCAACAGAGAAGGTGGTGCCTTCAAAAAAACACAGAGTCGGGTAGAGATAAATGGCCCGCATGTCAGGTAGGTTTGGCGACGGATTCACGTCGAGATCATACCGAGTGCTGTGAGTGTAATCAATACACGGAATGACAGTCAATTCACATTGAAGACCCCCGTCCAGCCACCCTTCTCCATTGATCATCAGTGCCAGTTCTCCGACCGTGAGGCCGTGAACAGCGGGTATCGGGTGCATGCCGACAAATGATGAGAATGCGGTATCGAGCACAGGCCCATCAATGTAGTGGCCGTTCGGGTTGGGCCGATCCAGGACAATCATCGGAATGCCATTTTCGGCGCAGGCCTCCATGACAAGGTGCATGGTGGAAATGTACGTGTAGAATCGAGTTCCAACATCTTGTATGTCAAAAACCAGTATATCGACACCGTCGAGGTCTTTATCACTCGGTTTCTTCTTTTTCCCATACAGCGAAATTATCGGAGTTCCTGAAAACGGATCATGTTGGTCAGCGATAAGTTGACCGTCGGGTGCTGTACCACGGAATCCGTGCTCCGGTGAGAAAATAGCAGAAATGGTGACTCCAAGCTGCAGAAGACTGTCTGCCAGATGGCGGCCCCCAATGAGAGAGGTGTGGTTGACAACCAGACCCACGCGCTTCCCCTCCAGTAAAGGCAGATATTCGGCCGGCTCTGCAGCCGCTGGTTGAGGTATGGTATCTTGAAGATGAACCCTCGACTGCGCGGCAGGAAGAAATAAAAAATGGAGAATGACAAGTATTGCCGATATCCGTATAATTGCTAGGACTTTTTCTCTGTTTCTCAGCCAGAATACCATAGAATGAGTCGAAAAAATGCGTTTCACCAGAAAGTTATTGTCAGATTTCCGATTTCGGTAAAAGAATTGTTTGGAAGTTGGATTGAATCTTTCAATCCAACTTCCTAATTTCTGCCGTCACATTCTTCATACGATTCGAAATACAAACCTATGACTTCTGATGGAAAAAATATTACGCTTATTACCAGAGCGACCGGTGGGTTGGGGACCACCGGAGGGCCCGGTTCGGGCAAGTCAATTGCGATGCAGCCATAGATGGCATGCACGGCCAGACCAAAACCTTTGCCCCAATTGGATCGGCAAAGGTTATTGCACCATGACTTTCTGACTCCAAAGGCCACTGTCCGTTTGTATGCTCACTATGTACATTCCCGGGGTGAGCATCCCAGTCGAAATGCGGAGTGTTGAGGCACTTGTATCGTCTTTCGAGAAATTGGATGCAACCAATTTCTGACCCGTAAGCGAATACAGGGAAACACTGAGCACCAGGGGTATTTGTTCAGGCAGTGTGATGCGAAGATCCTCGCCCGATTTGACAGGATTTGGCTGAATGATTGGCTGTGCCTCTGCAGTTGGTGCGGAGGTAGAGCTGACCAGACCCGAAAAAAAACTGCCGGTTGTGTAGGGTGTGCAGAATGACTGATTGTTAAATGGCCTGACTCTCCAGTAATAAGGCGCTTCCTCAATGAGGTCAGCAATGACGAAGGTGTCGGTTGTTACCCAGCTTTGATAATAGGGAGACCCGAAGAATGTCACGATATCTAGTTCGACAACGTACTTCTCAGCATTTGGGCTGGAAGACCAGCTCAGCGTGGTTTCAAGTGGGGAAACGGTTTGACCCTCTTCAGGTATCAACAGAGAACTCGCAAGGTCGATGTCCATTACAGCCGGTGCATTCTCCAGCAGAAAATCTTTTTCGTCAGTCAGATTGGCCCGCATGGCTGCAATCTGACCATCAGAAAAGCGTGACTGACATTGGTCGAAGGCATAAGATATGAAGAATGAGCCGTCAGATTTGAAGGTGTTCCCCTCGGGGTCAACCTGCGTCTGGAGGCTGAAGCCATTGGCATCACACGGCCAGCGGAAGGCCAGATAGTCCGGGGGGGTATCGCAAAATCTGTCAGCTGCACCGGCGCAATCAGCACCGCTCGTCTTTTCGACCAGAGCTGTGTCGATGATCAGTGTATCGAGGTAGAGCTGGTTTTTAAACTTCGTATAATCGTAGGTCACCTTCTCGGGTGCCGGCTGGGAATAGTTGGCTGGCTGACTTCCATCATGAGTGATGCCCCCTTCCCAGCCAAGGAAGGTATGCTGAATGGTCAGATGGTGAGCCACTTCATGGACCCAGGTGTGATCTCCGGGATCAATACAGTTTTTCTTCAGGGCAATGCCGGCATAGTTCAGGTTGTACCCGCAGTTTCCAGCCGGATCGCCCATGATGTAGCAATTGATGGCATTCGGAATGTTGTAGTCGAACATTTTGAATGCCCCGTCGATGACATCATCATGATCATAAAAGTCTGAATCATTGATGTAATTGATTCCGCCCTTGATGTAGCATCGGATGTTGGATGCCGAGAAGTCTTCGTTGAGCTGGCAGAGCGCATCGATGACATCCTGCTCCGCCAGATAGCCGCTGCCATCATCCCGACCAACAACATGAACCCCGAGGGGCAGCATGATCAGCGTGTCGGCGCTTCGGTCGTATGAAATGCCATCGGCAGTGAACTGTTCAAGCCACGGGCTGATACCAGGAGGAGTGCCACAGGGGAGGTGCTCCTGATCCGGACTTTGGGCAGAAAGAAGCAGAGGTGCTGCGATGAGCAGCGCGATAAACAGGACGGAATTCAGATTCATTGGATAATCACTTTCGTACTGTTGACGCCACTGGCGCTTTCCAGTCTGATGAAATACATGCCGGTCTGAAGGGCTCCGGTTTCAATGCTCAGGGCAGTTTGTCCACCTGCAATCTTGAGCTGCTCATGAAAAACCACCCGCCCTGTCATATCAACTACTTCGAGTTTGGCATCAAACGAGGTGAGCGTGCTCAGTGTCACAAGAATGGGCTCTCCAGACTGCACCGGATTGGGGGATACAGATACACGCTCCAATTCAGCTATCTCATTTGTGGCAGACAGCAATCCGGTTCTGAAGAATGAGGTTTCTGAAAATGGCTCGCAGGTATACACCGGATTGTATGCAAGAACCCTCCAGTAGTATGGTGCATCTTCGATAAGGTTGACTGTCAGAGAAGTGCCGGAAACAAAATAACGCTGAAAATTGGGGCTGGCAAAAATGCTTGAGTTATCTATTTCTACGATATACTCGGTTGCTTCACTGACCGCCGTCCAGGTCAGTGTGATGCCATCATAAGTGTCGAGTTGGGTGCCATCAGCAGGAAACGTCAGTTCAGGAGTGCCTGCAATTGGGCCGTTGGTTGGTGCTGGATTTCCGATTTTGAGGTAAAATCGCTTGGTACTTGAGATGTCATCCAGTACAGCTTCAATTTGTTGAGGCGTCAACACATATTCAGAGCAATTTCGGAAGTAGCTCATGATATTTTCTTCCTGAGGGTCGATGGGTGTACCCAACGGGTCGAGAGCGCCGCCGTCATAGGGTTCGCAATTGCCGGAATGACTCGGGCTGAATGCGTTCAGATAATCAGCGGGTGTATCGCAGATGCCGTCACCGGCGGTGGTGCAATTTGAACCGTTGGCACGCTCCGTCGGATTCTGGCCAGAGGGTGCTGTGGCAGGAGCCGGCTGAGGGTTGATGTCGTTGTATGGAGCTCCCTCCCATCCGAGGAAGGGGTGTGACAAAGAAAAGAAGTGTCCCACTTCGTGAGCCGTTACATCCACATCCAGCAGGTTTGCTTTTCGAATGACAATGTAATCGCGAGGCAGACCAGGGACCGAAGGAGCGTAAAACCCGAGGGTAATGCCCCCTCCAGCACCCGCACCTGCATTGTTGACAATGAACATATTCATGGCATTATACCGACCATCCATGTAGTCAGAGAAAAAGTTATCGCAGGTGCTGCACTTTGCATTATTGTAAACCGTCGAGTTGTTTAGGTATTCGAATTCCTTCAAGTAAAAGATAATGTCAAGATCCTCATAAAACTCATTCAACAAACAGATGGCTTCAAGACACTTGGTCTCCGAAATGTAACCGCTACCGGAATCTGTACCCATAATAATAAAGCGGATGGGCACATAGCTGACGGCATTTCTGCTTCTCACCTGATTGACGGTAGCACGATTTTCCAGCATCCGTTGCTTTATGTGCATTCCGTCCTCAGCCGTCGTGCCGCACTTGTGGATTTCCTGAGCATGGACTGCCAATGAAAAAGTTGAGAAAATAAGAATGAAAAAGAAAAGAATGTGTTTCATAACAATCGAAGTTGTGTGTGACAAATGAGCAATAGCATACCGGATTTTGAAGGTCACCAAATGACCCTCGAGCACAGAGCACATCCCGGGCAGCAAAATGTTTGCAAAATTGTGGTATGACGATTCAGAATGTGGATTTATCCGGACCTTTCAATGAAAAAAACGCGGTTCATGAGAAATAGGTTCTCTTTCTCTCCCGTCTGGTCGGCAATTTACTGATTTTTTCGGCCATCTCGATAGGTTCTGGCAGGGATCTTCATACTGCGTAGGTGAAAAAATTCCTACTTTTGCCGCACAAACAGACTCCGATTTTCTCACCAAAAAGAATTGATACTCATGAGTAAAGTCACAGTTGTGGGTGCAGGCAATGTGGGCGCTACGGTCGCCAATGTTCTGGCTCATAAAGACATCGTCAAGGACGTCGTTCTCCTCGACATTCAGGGAGATATGGCAAAAGGTAAAGCACTTGATACGTGGCAGCAAGCCCCTATTGATTATTACAGCACACGAGTGACAGGCACCGATGATTACGCCATGACGGCGGGATCTGATATCGTGGTCATTACTGCCGGGGTGCCCCGGAAGCCGGGTATGAGCCGTGATGATTTGATTTCGACCAATGCGAAAATTGTCAGCTCGGTGACTCAATCCATTCTCGAACACTCAGAAGATCCCATCATTATCGTGGTGTCTAATCCGCTGGATGTCATGACCTACGCTGCACACAAAACATCGGGAAAGCAGGCCAGTCGTGTCTTTGGCATGGCAGGTATTCTTGATACTGCACGATACCGGGCATTTTTGGCGACAGCCCTCGACGTCTCTCCGAAAGATATTCAGGCCGTCCTGATGGGAGGACATGGTGACACAATGGTGCCCCTGCCAAGGTACACCACAGTGGCCGGAATTCCCGTCACGGAACTGATTGATGAGGCGACGCTCGACGGTATTGTAGAGCGCACCAAAAAAGGAGGCGGAGAGCTTGTCAATCTCATGGGGACCTCCGCGTGGTATGCCCCGGGCGCTGCTGCAGCTCAAATGGTCGAGGCAATCGTGAGAGACGAAAATCGTATTTTCCCATGTTGTGTCCAGCTCGAAGGTCAATACGGCTTGGATAATGTCTACCTCGGCGTGCCGGTTGTGCTCGGGAAAAACGGTATTTCTCAAGTAATTGAACTCCAACTAAACGCCGATGAAATGGCGCTGCTCAATACATCCGCAGGCCATGTCCTCGATGTCATGAAAGTCTACGACGGAATGAGCGTGTAAAGCATCAGGTTGTCTAAAAAGAAAAAATGCAGGCAGGGAGTCCCATCCCTTGCCTGTATTTTTTTTATGCTTTCTTTTCTCCAATAAATCAGCGATATTAGAGGGTGATGATGGATTTTTCATCATAAGGGGTATCATCCCCAGTCCGTCTTTTTGACAATGAAGGTTCCTTTAAACTCATCTGTCAGGGAGTTTTAAATTTGCTTGTATGAGCATTCAACCGCTTCCGGAAACGGAGTTTCTCAGGGAAATGGTTACTCAATCAGGGATCTCGGTCCGTGAGCTATCGTCCGAAAAGCCAGTCGTACTTATGTTTCTCCGTCATTTTGGCTGTGTTTTCTGTAAGGAAGCTTTGGCTGATATTGCTGACAGGGCAAAGCGCCTGAAGCGCACCGGTGCAGAGCTCGTTTTTGTCCATATGTCAGAGCCAGAAATCGCAGAACGTTATTTCGGCAGATTCGGACTTCAAAATGCATTGCATGTCAGTGATCCGGATTGCGTTTTCTATACCGCATTCGGTCTTCGAAAAGGCAGTCTTTCGCAATTATTTGGCCTGAAAAACTGGATTCGTGGATTCTCCATCCAAATGAATCACAACTTCCCGATGGAGTATGACAAAAGCCTTGGTGATGCCTTCCAGATGCCGGGTACTTTTGTGGTGTACAAGGGTCAAATCGAAGAGCGTTTTATCCACACCGTCGCCGGTGACAAGCCTGATTATGAAGCATTGATTAATCGGTGTCAGCTTCTTTTCGAAACCAACCGGCCAGTCTCCTGATTTGTTATTGATACCCCTTTGAGACCCTATCCAAAGGTTGTTTTTCTACCTTATTCCAAACCAGAGCGTTCCATTCTTGTTTGACTATGCAGCTGGCTGTAGTATGCCGCCAAAAAATAAATGACCATGATTGGGTGGAGGTTTTCGCAGTATGAGGAAGGGGGCATTGAAGATCCCTTCGATCGCTTGTTTCGCATCTTTCAAGAGATTTTACTTCATACATCCGGAGATGTCAAAGAGGCGCTTTCCTGGCTTACTGAGCTCGATAAACATCACAAGCTGACGGATGAATCCTACAGTCTTGGGGATTTTATTGAAGATCTCATCCAGAAGGGTTATCTCGAAGACAATACCCGAAATGGGCAAGGATTTGGGCCATCCAAAAAGCTGGAGTTAAATATGAGGCTGAAGGCGCTTGAGGATGTGTTCGGGCAGATCAAAAAATCCAGACCAGGTGGGCATAACACGTCCGTTCTGGGGAGAGGAGATGAATTTACCTCTGACCTTAGGCCATTCGCATTTGGCGACAAGCTTGAGAACATTGCCCTCTCCGAATCCCTGCGAAACGCACAGATCAATCACGGGATTGATGAATTCATCATGACCAATGAGGATCTGGAGGTCAGGGAGCAATTTGAGCAAGCGCAAATGAGCACAGTCCTCATGATTGACATATCCCATTCCATGATTTTGTATGGCGAAGACCGGATTACCCCAGCTAAGAAAGTCGCTATGGCTCTCTCTCAGCTGATAACGACCAGATACCCTAAGGATACCCTCGATGTCATCGTATTCGGAAACGATGCATGGCAAATTGAAATCAAAGATTTGCCCTACCTCCAGGTTGGGCCATATCATACCAATACTGTAGCCGGACTCGAACTGGCAATGGATTTGCTTCGCAAGCGTCGAAACCCCAACAAGCAGATTTTTATGATCACAGATGGCAAGCCCACCTGTATCAAAAAAGGCAAAAAATATTACCAAAACAGCTTTGGTCTCGATCGCAAGATCATCAACCGGACACTCAGCCTGGCCCTCCGCTGCCGAAAGTTGCACATTCCAATCACCACCTTTATGATTGCCCGGGATCCCTATCTGGTGCGTTTCGTACAGCAGTTTACGACAGCCAACAACGGGAAAGCATTTTACAGCGGCCTTGAAGGGCTGGGAGAATTTGTTTTCAAAGACTATGGGAACAATAAATTCAGACGCCACCGCTGATTCATCCCAACAGCCAATACTTTCTTGAATGAACCATGCGTTCTCCCCTCATTCAAGCTGCTGCCGAATCATGGTTCTGGCTGCCGAATTTCCATAACTCCGTATCACATGATGCGTCTGATTTTCATGCTCATTCTGATATTCATTGCGCTCTGGACCGATACACGGGCTCAGGATACCATCAGCATGTCCTCGGAAGACCTCGAATTGATGCAGGAATACGAAGATACCATTGGGGTCTTGTCATTCGCCATTTTGAGAGACACCTCTGCCGTCCATCGATTTGCATCTTGCAAAACCATGATTCCGCTGCTTGTCAGAGCCCTGAAACTTCGAAATTCTTTCCATTACACCTTCCCTCAGCTTGACGGGTTATCTTTCCAGTACCCTGCTGATAGCAGTTTTCGAATCATCACCTGGCAGTTGTTTGTAGATGACAATGAATACCGCTATTATGGAGCCATTCAGATGAATACGCCTGAGTTAGAGCTCTTCCCTCTGATAGACCGTTCGAATGACATTCTGAATCCGGAAACGGCCACACTCTCCAATGAGAATTGGTATGGGGCATTGTACTACCGGATCAAGGGTTTTGAAGATGAAAGAGGGAAAGCATATTTGCTTTTCGGGCTTGATGGCTATTCATTTTTCAGACGCCGCAAGGTAGTGGATGTATTGAGGTTTGAGAATGGCAAGCCAGTATTCGGACAAGAGGTATTCGAGGCGCAAATGGCTTCAGACACCAGTATCTGGCAGCATCGTATAGTCATAGAGTACGGCGCACAGGCATCTGTGCATGTCAATTATGATGAGGGTCTTGGGCTTGTTTTTTTCGATCATCTCATCCCTTACGAGGGTCCGGGCAGCGCCGGTTCGGTGATGGTGCCGGATGGAAGCTATGAGGGCTATCGCTTCGAGGAGGGGCGCTGGTTGCATGTACCCAAGCTCTTTCATCAAACACAGGAAACGCCCCCCAGAGAGATGCCGATTCTTGGGGAGGGGCAGAAGAAAGATTTGTTTGGAAGAAAGCAGAAATAAACCAGGCCCGCGGCCAAGTACGGGCCTACTCCTCAAGAACCGGTTTAATGCATCCGGTCCCCGCGCAATTCAAGGCGCTTCATGATTTCAGCCTCGTGTTCCAGATATTCTTTCCAGCGAGCATTCACCTTATCTACATCGCCGTACTGTCTTGCAAGGTCAATAAACAATCGGTAGTGCCCGGCTTCCGCCACCATGAACTTGTGGTAAAAGGCCTTGAGATCGTCATCGGCGATATTGACAGACAAGAGCCGGAAGCGTTCGCAACTGCGTGCCTCAATCAGGGCACAAACCAATAATTTTTCAACAAGGCGGTCTTCCCGACTTCCATCTTTTTTCTGAAATTCCAAAAGCGCATTGACGTATTCATCCCGCCTCTGACGACCGAGTTCGAGATTTCTTTTTTCCAGTTCGTGAAGAACCAATCGGAAATGACCCCATTCTTCTGTGACAATCGGCGCCAGCTCCCGAACCATGTCAATTTTGTCAGGGAAAGCCTGAATGAGTGAGATGCAGGAGGTGGCTGCTTTCTGCTCGCAATAGGCGTGGTCAGTGAGAATGTCTTCCAGGCTTATCTCTGCGAGATTCACCCATCGTGGGTCAGTGGGAAGTTTAAGTCCGAGCATTTTTGAAATATTGGATATTCGGGCAAGTGCAGCAGACAGGGTTATTGGTCAAGACACTGAAATTGCCGTGAAAAAAAATCGAGGTCGTAAATTTCGTAATCTTCATATCCGGTGCTCCACACCACCCGTACTTTGTCGAGTTCCATGCTGCGAAGCGCCTTTTGTGTTCTTTTGTCAATCGGGTAGCGCCCGGTATAGCTCACTGATTTTTCAACTGGATTGAGCAGCCCGGTACTTGTGGCTGCATTATAGAGTGGAAATTGAGCGCCGGAGATCATATAGAGCACGATGAGGCTCCCCTTTTCCAACATCCCGAATTCTTTTTGAGCAAACTGTGAAGCGACCGTGATTTCAAGTGTAAAAACCCAGTTCTGGCGATCCATGCGCGTGAGAAATCCATTTCCTGTGACAAATTCTTCCGTCCCCATCAGGGGGCGCAGCCGTTCACTTGTGAAGGAAAAGAGAGGAGCCGAAGCGGCGCGCATTGGTGCTGTGCCAGTCATCTGGTCGACCGGGCCCGGTGCAATGTCACACGGTTCAGAGGGAGGATAGGCCAGAAGGTCAAGCGTTGGGTCAGGGGCAGCTATTTCGGGGATTGGGGTGCTTCCCAAGGTGCCTCGGTCATTATCTGAGCGCCCAGGTAACAGAAGCCCTGACGTTTTCAGCTTTTCTTCCCAGGCTGGCGCCTCCTCATCAGTCGACAGAGCGAGTTTTTCGGCGAATTCAACCAGTTCTTCCCACTCCTTTTTGGCACGCTCCTTTTCTTTTACCAATCCTTCTGCCTCTTCCAGCTCGGCCTGCAGTGTACCCACTGAAGCCCGCGCCTGACGGTTATCGGATTTTTTCATGTCGGTGAGCCGCTCTTCAAGTAACGCTTTGTCGAGGCGTGCTTTTTTTTCCGCCTGCACGGCAGCAAGAAGCGAATCTTTTGCACGGATCAAAACCTCCTCTCTGCCAAGCTGCCTTTGCCGACTCTGATAAGATTCAATCAGCCTCTGGTCTTCCGGACTGTCTGGGTCAGCATACCTCCACGATCCGTCTGGCCATGTTACGATTTGACGCCCGGAAGGATCAACGCTGAGCTCCTGACCCATGAGAATGAGCGGATAGGACAAAAAGAGCACAACAAAAAAATGCATACATTGCATAAACTCCCGAATTTAGGCCCGTACCTGGACTTTGAGCAAAGGTAATGAGATCATTTTTATCACAAATCCTGCAAATGATGTTATCGAGAATTGCACTTTTTGCGCCGGTTTTTGTTTTTTTGGCAGGCTGCCAATCAGCCAGCGAATCGCCAACAAATACATTCCTGCTTAACAGCAGACCCTCTCAATCAATCGAAGTGAAGTACCCTCCAACGTACCGCGATACCAGCGTATTCGATGACTTTCATGGCACAGAGGTGTCGGACCCATATCGCTGGCTTGAAGACCCGGATGATTCTTCAACAGTCGCTTGGGTAGAGGCTCAAAATGAGGTGACCTTCGGATATCTCGATCAAATTCCATTTAGGGATGAAATCAGATCACGCTTAGAGGCCCTTTGGAACTACGAGCGGTACTCTCCGCCCTCCCGACATGGAGGGAAGTATTATTTCTTCAAAAATGATGGTCTGCAAAATCAAAGTGTGCTGTATGTAAAGGACGAACCAGATGAGGAGGCCAGAGTGGTGCTTGATCCGAATACATTTTCGGAAGATGGAACGGTGGCTTTGGGTGGAATCAGTTTTTCTGCGGATGGTCACTTTTTGGCGTATCAGGTTTCGGAAGGGGGGTCAGACTGGCACACAGCGCGGATTTTGGATTTGGAGACAGGTGCGCATCTGGATGATGAACTTGAATGGCTCAAGTTTTCGAGTTTGGCATGGGCCGGAAATGGCTTTTACTACAGCCGCTATCCGGAACCAGCTTCCGGCGAACGGCTGAGCGGGAAAAATGAATTCCATGCCCTCTATTACCACGAGTTGGGCAAAGCTCAGGAGAGTGATATAAAAGTGTTCAGCGACAATGAGAATGCGCGAAGGGGCTTTTTCGGGTCTACCAGTGAAGATGAACATTTTCTGGCTGTTTCTGTGTGGGAGACAACCAGTGGGAACGCTTTGTATGTCAAAGGATTGAAAAATCCTGATGCTCCATTTATGACCATTTCTGAAGATATGTCAGCAGATTGGAGTCTGGTGGGGAATGATGGGAATCGCCTGTACTTTTTGACCAATGACGGGGCTCCAAACCAGCGGCTCGTGGCGCTAGATGCAGAGCAGTACTCGCCGGGCCAGTGGGAGGAAGTCATCGGAGAGAAAGAAGATGTTCTGGAAGGGGTTGAGTTGATTGGGGGTAAACTGGTTGCCCAGTACCTGCACAATGCGACCAGCAAAATAGAGGTGTTCGATCTTGAAGGAACATCCCTTGGCGAGGTCAGTTTACCGGGATTGGGAGTAGTCAGTGGCCTGACCGGAAAAGCAGATGATCCTCAGGCATTTTTTAGTTTCAATGGATTCACCAGACCATCATCTATCTATACGCTGGATGTTGACAATCTCGAGGTTGATCTCTATCAGGCACCCACCCTCGACTTTGACTCAGATGCCTTTGAAACCTATCAGGTGTGGTATCAAAATCCGAAGGACAGCACCCGGATTCCGATGTTTATCACCCATAAGAAAGGCATAAAGCGCGACGGAAAGCGTCCCGTTCTCTTGTATGGATATGGCGGTTTCAACATCAGTGTCAAGCCCGGGTTTAATGTAACCAGGGCAGTGCTGCTGGAAAATGACGGTGTTTATGCAGTCCCGAATATTCGGGGAGGGGGAGAGTTCGGTCAAGACTGGCACAAGGCTGGCACACTTGAGAGAAAGCAGAATGTATTTGATGATTTTATCGCAGCTGCTGAATATCTGATTGATGAAGGGTATACCAATCCAGCTAACCTTGCAATTCAAGGTGGAAGTAATGGAGGGCTGCTTGTCGGGGCCTGCATGACCCAGCGTCCGGATTTATTCGGGGTTTGCTTCCCGATGGTCGGGGTGCTCGACATGCTGCGTTATCATCTCTTCACCATTGGCAGCGCCTGGGCGGTTGATTACGGGCTGAGTTCAGATCCTGAGGCATTTGAATATTTGTATGCGTATTCTCCCCTTCACAATGCAAAGTCGGCAGATTATCCGGCAACAATGATAATCACAGGAGACCATGATGATCGGGTAGTACCTGCACATTCCTACAAATTCGCGTCGGCCCTCCAAAGCAATCAGCAGGGAGACAAACCAGTCTTGCTCAGGGTGGAAACCTCGGCAGGCCATGGGGCTGGAAAGCCGGTGAGCAAGCAGGTGGATGAATCGGCCGATTGGCTCAGTTTTCTGTTTTTTCAGATGGGTTCTGCAGATAAGGAATAGTGTAAGGTATGCCTGAGTTGGTGTTTTTACTGAAAATCGGCTTTCTGCCCATTCGTATTTGGGATGTGCTAGATGTCCTGATCGTAGGGTACTTATTATACCAACTTTATAAGCTGCTCAGGGGAAGTATCGCCTTTAATATTTTTATCGGGGTTGTGATTCTTTCTGTCGCGTGGTGGCTGGTGGGTATCCTTGAGATGGACCTGCTGACTGTGGTGCTGGATCAGTTTGTCAGTGTGGGTGTCATCATTCTCATCATTATTTTCCAGCCGGAAGTCAGGAGGTTCTTGCTGATGCTCGGGAATACCACTCTTCGCCAGCAGTCACACTTTTTAAGGCGGTTTCTTGATCGGAACATGGAGGGACTTGATGAGCGAAAATTGCAGATGAAGTCTCTACGGGACGCCCTCAAAAGGATGGCGAGATACAGAATCGGAGCCTTGGTGGTGCTCTCGGATCAGCAAAATCTCGATGTCATCACCAACTCAGGGGTGTTAATGGAAGCTCGCATCTCCCAGCCATTGATTGAGAGTGTGTTTCAAAAAGAAAGTCCGCTTCACGATGGGGCCATGCTCATAACCGGTGGTAAGGTCCATGCGGCAAGTTGTATCTTGCCGGTTTCGGATAACGCCAGTCTGCCAAGGAATTCAGGCTTGCGCCACCGCGCTGGAGTCGGAGTGACGGAGGTTGCCGATGTGTCTGTTTTCATTGTGTCAGAAGAAGACGGGAAAATTTCTTTCGCGTACAAAGGGGTTTTGGAGAATGGGTTAAGTGATGATCGACTGGGGGAATTGCTGGAACGGCATTTCCCGAAGTAAGTGCAGGAGTGAGAAGGAGTGCCCCATACATTGAAAGCAAGATTTGGAGATGCAAATCTCAAGAGGTGAAAATTGAGTATATTCACGAATCGAGTCTCGGAGCGTTTCAAAAGCAGGCAATCCTTCAGTTACTGAATGCATCGTTTGGCGACGGGCTGTCAGAGGTGTTTGGCCTCAGGCCGCTGCCAGATGCCAGAATCCTGATCCGCTCCGAAGGTCATTTGATTGGCCATTTGGCCGTGGAATTTCGGCGTGTCAGGGTAGGAAGCCAAATAGTGTCGGTGTGCGGAGCATCTGATATCTGCGTGCATCCTGATGCGCAAAGAAAAGGGATTGGCAGAGTATTAATACGCCAATTGGAGGACATAGCAAAAGAGAAGGCTTTTCAGTTTATTCTTGCTTTCTCTGATAATCCGGCTTTCTACAAGGCCTGCGAGTTCGAATCCCGCCGAATCCGGTGCAGGTGGCTCATGATTCAGCAGGGCGTCTCAATGGGGGTCCTGTCCAGGACTCTCAGCGGCGTTATGGTAAAGGCAATAGAAAATGCCGACTGGCCGGAAGGCGAACTTGATTTACTGGGACATATTTTTTAAAATTGTATTCTTGAAACTATGAAAGACACTCAATCTTACATTCATACCAATCAGCAGCGATTTCTTGAGGAGCTGAAAGATTGGCTCCGCATTCCTTCAGTCAGTGCTGACCCGGTCCATCGTGAAGATGTCAGTAAAGCTGCCGAGTTTCTGGCAGACAAGCTGAGAGGTGCAGGACTGGATGCTGTCGAAATTTGTCCTACGCAGGGGCATCCTATTGTGTATGCCGAAAAAATGATTGATCCTTCCCTTCCTGTCATCCTGGTATATGGGCACTATGATGTCCAGCCGCCTGATCCGCTTGACTTGTGGGAATCACCCCCTTTTGAACCAATCGTGAAAAAGACAGCGGCTCATCCCGATGGAGCACTGTTTGCAAGAGGAGCTTGCGATGATAAAGGACAAGCCTTTATGCATGTGAAATCACTTGAGGCCATGTTGTCCCAAGGGGAGCTGCCCTGTAATGTAAAAATCATGATGGAGGGCGAGGAAGAAGTCGGTTCTGTAAATCTCGGAGATTTCTGCAGGGATAATCGAGAAAAGCTGGCCTGTGACATGGTCCTGGTTTCAGATACTTCTATGATTGCCAATGATGTCCCTTCGATTACAGTTGGCCTGCGCGGGTTGAGCTACGTGGAGGTCGAGGTGACCGGCCCCAATAGAGATCTTCACTCCGGAGTATACGGCGGCGCGGTTGGCAACCCGGTCAATATCCTGTGCGAAATGATATCATCTCTGATTGATGAAGACGGGCATATTACAATCGAGGGGTTTTATGATGATGTCGAAACTGTATCTGATACAGACCGCAAAGCGATGAACAAGGCTCCCTTCAATCTTGAGGAGTATGCCTCCGATTTAGACATCGGGGCCGTTCAGGGCGAAAAGGGATATACGACCCTCGAACGTACCACCATCAGACCAACACTCGATGTCAATGGGATTTGGGGCGGATACACCGGAGAGGGTGCAAAAACGGTCCTTCCCTCAAAAGCATATGCCAAAATCAGTATGAGGCTGGTTCCAAACCAGGATTCCGAGACCATTACCCGTTTGTTTGAGGCACACTTCACCCGAATCGCTCCGCCATCCGTCAAGATCAAAGTCACCGCCATGCATGGGGGTGAGCCAGTTGTGATTTCGACAGATTCGGTTGAATACCGGTCTGCCAGTAAAGCCATGCAGGAAACGTTTGGAAAGGAACCAATCCCCATGAGGAGTGGAGGGAGTATCCCTATCGTAGCATTATTTGAGGAGGTGCTGGGCGTCAAAACTGTTTTGCTCGGCTTTGGACTTGACTCCGATGCCATTCACTCTCCAAATGAGCATTTCGGTCTGGTCAATTACTACAAGGGCATTCAAACCATTCCGTGGTTCTATCACTTTTATGCTCTCGACAAGAGGTCTGAAGGCTAATTATTTATTCTCTTCCTCCTTCTTTATGAGAAATTCCCGTCTTGCTACTGGCATTCTTCAATCGGTTGTTTTTTTAGGCTTGCTGCTTGCAGGGACATTTTCCATGGCTCAGGACCAGTTCATCAGGTACCTGCCAGGTATGGCCGACGAGCAGCTTGATATGTCCCAAATGCGTTACCTGCAAACGGTCCGTTCATGGGCAGGAACCGTTCAAACCTGGTTTGTATTACTCAATGCCCCACTTCTGGACCATGACGAACTGATAATGCACTATCGGGGAACAGATTTTACGGTCAGGCGCGGAGCCTTCCGCCCTCAATCTTATTCAGGATCATGGATTGGGAAGGTGGAAAACCTTGGGTCTGATGTACACCTTGTCAGGAAAGGAGATATGGTGGTGGGGTTAGTAGAGCTCGGTGGTGAGGCTTTTCTGATTCGTCCGCTTGGCAAGGGGCTTCATGTGGTTGTTCAATGGGATATGACAATTGATGATGGCTGTCAGACAGATAACAATCTCTGGCTTGAAGAAAGTGAATCGGCGCTTCCGCAACACAGAGACTTGGACAGAAGGATTGCGTCCGGAAATTCCTGGCGTTCAACGGGGTCTTTAACCGGGGAATGCAATGTTCGGGTTCTGGTGGCTTACACCCCCCAGGCCAATGCAGCTCTGCCCGATGTGCTGCTGGATATTTACAATCTCATCAATATTGCAAACACTGGATACGCTCACTCTCTACAGGGAGGTCCAGCTATTGATATGAGTATTGAGCTGGCCGGAGCAATGGAGGTCGATTATACCCAGTCTGGAAATTTAACGGCTGACCTCTATGCGCTGACCTTCACAAATGACGGTAAAATGGATGAGGTGCATACATTTCGGAGTCTGTGGGATGCAGACCAGGTTGCTCTGATATGTACTGGTGGGGGTGGGGTGGCTTGGCAGAACCTGACCTATTCTCGTCAATTCAGCGTGACTGGAGTTGCCAATTTCGGAGTGTTTACTTTTCACCATGAGCTGGGGCACAACGCATTGTGTACGCATGCTTTGACGCAGGCTTCCTCTCCGGGAATTGCCCCCTATGCCGGGTTCGGAGATCCGTCAGGGTGCTACCGCACTGTACTCGCATACGCAGATGCCTGCGGCACTTATCCGTGTTCAAGACAGAATATTTTTTCTGACGATGATCCTGGAGGTTGGACTTGTGGGGGTACGGACTACACCCCAGGCACTTCAAATACTCGCAATCAGGACAGACTGGATTTTTCGGGACCGGTCATCATTGATTACCGGACCGTACCGCTCTATTCGGAGTTTACGCAGGATTACACCATCCGTGACAAAGAGTCAACTCATTTGGCTGCGGGTGATACTTTGGTTTATGTGGCGACAGATACCTCAAACCACTTTGAATGGCTATCCGGTTCCGAAGGCAGTTTTCGGGCAGCGAAGCTGGTTCGGCTTGGTCCAGGGTTTCATGCACAGTCAGGGAGTAATTTCCGGGCGTGGATTGATAATGGATGTACTCCATTTGAACTCACAGCTTCGGTTGATGGATATGAGCCAAAATGGAATAAGCGCTCCATCCATGTCGAAGATCAGGAATATCTCAGCTGGCAGCTGACAGCCACTCCGAATCCCGCTTCGGACAGGGTCCGGATCAGTTTTCAGCTTCCTTCGGATCAAGCCATCAATCTGTACTTGCTGGATTCTAACGGGAGCGTTGTTTCTAGTATCATGCCAAGGACTCACTATGCCGCTGGAAACCATAATAAAAACGTTTCTCTTTCTAGTCTGCCCGTTGGTACATACCGTGTTATTCTCCAGAGCGAGGGTGGGCTCAGAGCATCTACAACTCTTCTTGTTGTGAGGTAATGAAAAGTGTCCGAAAAAGGCGTATCACTTTAGCCTTCCTACTCGGAATAAAGAGCACTTAATGATTTATACCTAAAGTCTCCTGGATTTCCTTGTCTACTAAATGACGAATCGAATCCCATTCGAATATCAAGGTCGTAGGCCCAGAAACATACGGAGCCACTTCGTAGGTGTTGTAATAAAGCAATATTCCGTTTTCTACGATGCCTGCATTTTGAGGAAGTGAAAATTGTTGGTCCCAAAAGTAGCCTGCCTCATTCAGATTTTGTTCCGCATCAATACCTTTCTCAGCTCGGAAAGATTGTTCAGCGAGTTCTTGGAAGCCAGAGAAATCATCGATAATCATGGGTAACACATCCAGTTGCTCACCAGTGAAGAGATCAAAGGTCATCAGTGTCGAAAATTGGTTGGGATGAGCACCTCCGAGGTAGGAATATTCGTCGAGACGGACTGTGAGAACCAGGCCGTTGTTGTAGAGCAGCTCGAGGGTTGATTCCTGAGTCCATCGGGCTTTTTGATTTGGAAATTCTTCAAGAATGGTCGTAAAATCTGAAATGGACTTTCGGGCCAGCTGGTCCAGAGTGATGTTAGGATTGTCTGGTTTTTCAAACGACAGTGTAGATTTTAAGGCCTCAAGAATCTGCGTATTCACGTGCTGAAATGCCGTATCTGAAACAGGAGTGAGTAAAAAGTAACTCAGTTTCACTTCCATACAGGATGCTGTATCAGATTCACAGGGTCCGCTTGTCAGTGTCAGGAGTTCTTCTGTCATCTGCGCATCCTTGTATCGGGGCCCGCAGGCAAGGGTGCTGATAAGAAAAACCAGAGCATAGAAAAGGATGAGTCGTCTCATAATACGTGATCGTGTAATTCTCCCCGAAAATACGTATCTTTTGCTGTAATTTCTGGCCCGCCAAATTGTTAAAATTATGATGAATGAACCTGTATCCACCATCATGAGCTCCGATCTCATCACTATCCATCCTGATGACCGGCTCAGCACTATTCTGGACTTATTAGCGAATCATCGGATTCATCATTTCCCTGTAGTCCGTGATGGGCGCCTTGAGGGTCTGGTGACAACCTATGACCTGTTTAAGATCAACCTGAAGCATGAGGAAATGGAGCAGATGGCCGTAGGCGAGGTGATGACCCGCCGCCTTGCGGTGCTCGAGCCCACTGCCAAGGTGGGCACAGCTGCTGAGATTTTTCTCGAAAACCTCTTCCACGCCCTTCCCGTCGTTGAACGGGGGAAGCTTGTTGGGATTGTGACTTCCTTCGATGTATTGAAATACAGCTATCGGAAGGAATATCCCAATGATGCCCGGTTTTTGGAATAAGGTATGGGTCGAAAAAGACAGGAACCAATTCCCCTGAATTTTTCTTGTACATTTGCGGGCGTTACAGACATCAGACAATATCGTCTGGTAGATTCATGCGTAAAATAACGATTCATGACAATCGAGGATTTTAAGGACTTAAACGGCCGTCTGGCTGCTCTGGGGAGGTATCTTTGACGTCCCGGCACGGGAAAGAGAAATCGAAGATCTGGAAATGAAAGCCTCTGATCCTGAATTCTGGTCCAATCCGGAACAGGCTCAAGCTGTTATGAAAGAACTGAATGGCCACAAGCGCCGGGTGAGTATTTTTAAGGAAGTTGCCGCTCATATTGATGAGTTGGAGATTCTGCAGGAGTTTCAGAAGGAAGGGGAAGCAACTGAAGAAGAGGTTGACGCTCAATATGCAAAAGCACTGAACGCAATTGAAGACCTTGAATTCCACTCTACACTGAATCAGCCTGAAGACGAACTTGGCTGTATCCTTGAAATTAATGCAGGGGCAGGTGGCACAGAGAGTTGCGACTGGTCAGACATGCTGATGCGGATGTACCTGATGTGGGCTGAAAAGCATGGCTACAAGGTGTCCGAGTTGCATCGGCAAGATGGGGATGTTGCGGGGATTAAATCTGTGTCTCTGGAAATCAATGGTGAGCATGCCTATGGTATGCTAAAAGGAGAAAACGGGGTGCATCGCCTCGTCAGGGTCAGCCCTTTTAATTCCCAGGGTAAGAGAATGACTTCTTTCTCATCTGTTTTTGTACACCCACTTGTCGATGACAGTATCGAGGTTGATATCAATCCCGCAGATCTGGATTGGGATACTTTCCGCTCGAGTGGCGCCGGCGGACAGCATGTCAATAAAACAGAATCGGCAGTGCGGGTCAGACACCTTCCCTCAGGAATTGTGGTCGAATGCCAGCAAGAACGGTCACAGCACCTGAACCGAGAGAAGGCCATCCAGATGCTGAAGTCCCGGCTCTATGAGCAGGAAATTGAAGCAAAGAAAAAAGAGAAGCAAAAGATAGAGGAGGGCAAAATGGCCAATGAATGGGGGTCCCAGATCAGAAGCTATGTGCTGGATGACCGACGTGTGAAGGATCATCGAACGAATTACACGGAACACAATCCCGATTCAGTCCTCGACGGAGAAATCGACGAGTTTCTCAAGGCCTGGCTCCTGTTTCAAGGACAGCCTGCTCAGGTGTGAGAAGTGAGAACCTCAGAGCGAATCCACGCTTCATAGGCTTCTGTTGACTGGACATCTATTCGGATGACAGCGGGATTCTCGTAAGGGTGTAATTCAATGATCCGTTTTTGGAGGGTCTCCCAATTTTCAGGCACGGTCTTTACAATTGAGACCCACTCATTTTCTGAGGTGATATCCCCTTGCCACCAATACCCGCTCTTTATTGGGAACAGATTGGCGCAGGCGATTCTTTTTTCCTGAAGGAGGGCTTCACTCAGATTTTGAGCGGATTCCTCATTTCCGCAGGTGATGTAGACCATAATGAACCCCATAGCATTCTTATTTTACCATCTCCCACTTCCTCTTCTACGCCGTTCGCCCCACCACCTGCCGGTCCGCCCGCCGTCGTGAATTGTGGCGGCGAAGGTTACACTCGCGAAAAGGTACCAGTCTTTATCCTCAGGGTCTCCACGCTGAACACCTCCACCCCAGTTGACTTCCGGGTTGGTGAGTTCGGCAGTCCGGTTGGCAAGTGCGGCAGAGAGGGTCCCTACTTCATCGCGGAGAATGTCAGGGTCAGCGTATACTGTGCTGACATCGTCCAGATAATCGGTGGTCGTGGCCCGCAACCCAATATCCAGCCCGATATTCAGGTTGTTTCCTGCGAATATCAGGATGCCCCCCCCGAGTGGGGCCGAAAAGCCGGTGAGTGAATAAGGTTCAGGTTGAAGCGGCCAGGTTGTGCCCTGGCCTTCAGTACGAAGCGGATGAAGATCATGCCAGCTGCCATTCTGAAAAGCTTGTGGATTGTGCATGTAGAATGCACCCCCAGCATAGAGGTAAGGCTGAAGAATCCGGAAAATGCCTGACTCCAGAGCTGATAAAGGAAAAAACTCGACGACAAGTGAGATTTCATTGATGTCAGAGCGAAACGATAAATTTCGCTGCCTGCGAAAATAATCGTCAGCCTGCGCATCATCTCCTTCAATCCGTAGTCTGCTCACTTGCAGTCTTGCCGTGATTCCGTCAACCAGACCGACTCTGCCGAAAAGTCCTGCTGCGGGGTTTGCAGGGCTGATGCTGGCAATGCTTGTGGTCGGCGAAAGGTCGCCCTGATAAGCAGACAACCCGATGGCCAGACCTGTGTCAAAAAACTGCCCTTGCAGGGTGGTGGCAAAACAAGCAATCAGAAGCGGGATGAGAATTTTACAGAGCATATGCATTCCGGACATGGATTTGAATCTGAAAAGTACGGGTTTCCGGAATTCGAAGCAACCGACGTCAATTCCTACCTGCCTTACAGCGCCAGAATCTGGGCCATGCGAATGAGCTCTTCGTCGGGGGCTTTGTCTCTGGTGATGGCATCTTTGAATGGCACATGGACTATTTTTCGGTTGCGAATGCCAATCATGACGCCTGACTTTCCGGCCAGCAGCGACTCAACAGCGGAAAATCCAAGCCTGGAGGCAAGAATTCGATCTACCGCTGTCGGAGAGCCACCCCTCTGGAGGTGGCCGATGATGGAGACCTTGACCTCGTAGGAGTCAAATTGCTCCTTGACAGCATCCGCCACAGCAATCGCACCACCTGCCTTGTCGCCTTCGGCCACAATGACTAGGCTAAACAGGCGCTTTCGTTTTGCGCCTTTTTTGAGAATGGAAATTAGGGATTCAACTGCAGAGTCAGATTCCGTCTCAGGTATCAGGACGCTGCTTGCCCCACTCCCAATGGCAGTATTGAGGGCAATGAATCCGCTGTGGCGGCCCATCACCTCTATGAAAAACAGCCTGTTGTGGGAGTCTGCTGTGTCCCGGATTTTATCGACGGCTTCAATGGCGGTGTTGACAGCTGTATCGAAGCCGATGGTCAAATCGGTGCCATATAGGTCGTTGTCTATGGTCCCGGGGATACCGACAATTGGAATATCGTATTCTTTCTCAAAAACGGAGGCTCCGGTAAAGGTGCCGTTGCCGCCAATGGCAATGATGGCATCTATATCATGCGCCTGAAGGGATTCATAGGCCTGCTTTCGACCCTCCGGCGTCATGAAGGCCTTGCTCCTTGCAGTTTTTAAAATGGTTCCGCCCCGATGTATGATATTGCTGACCTCTGTGGTCTCCAGTCTGTGAATATCGCCCTCAATCATACCTTCGTACCCACGATAAATTCCAAAAATATGGAGATCATGGAAAGTCGCATGGCGCACAATGGCCCGGATGGCAGCATTCATTCCCGGGGCATCTCCTCCTGAGGTGAGCACTGCGATTCTGTGGATTACCTTTTGCATGAAGAGCTATTGTGTTCATTCCAATGAAAGAGCAAAAATGCGGAAATCTCATCAAAATACTGTTACGCCTGCTTTAATTTTCAAAATAAGGTTGTATGATTATTCCTGTACAATCCGTTTATCAGAATTTGAGAGGGGTTTGTCCATTATCCTCAATGCTCAGGATGCCGGGTTTTACATTTGAGGAACATATCTATGAAGCGGGCACATGCTGGAACTACACAATATTCGGAAAACTTATGTCTCAGGAGCTCAACAAACTGAGGTGTTGAAGGGGGTCGACTTACTGGTGGAAGAAGGTGAGTTGGTTTCAATCATGGGGTCTTCAGGATCAGGAAAGTCAACCCTGCTCAATATTCTCGGCATTCTCGATGAGTATGACAGCGGGTCGTACAAGCTGGATTCAACACTTATTCGGGATCTCTCTCAGGCGCGGGCCGCTCATTTCAGAAACCGTCTCATTGGCTTTGTTTTTCAGTCATTCAATTTGCTTCCCTTCAAATCTGCCTGGGAGAATGTGGCCCTGCCACTCTATTATCAAAAGGTGGACCGAAAGGAGCGCAGGCGACGGGCGCTTGAATATCTCGACCGCGTCGGGCTTTCAGATCGTGCAGAGCATTATCCGAATCAGCTTTCCGGAGGCCAACAACAAAGAGTGGCTATTGCAAGGGCATTGATCGGGAAGCCAAGACTCATCCTGGCTGATGAGCCAACTGGAGCACTTGACTCCACAACCTCTGATGAGGTCATGCAGCTCTTCAGGGAAGTGCACGCTGCGGGAAATACCATTCTCATTGTCACCCACGAACAGGAAATTGCAGCCATGACACCTCGGGTCATTCATCTTAAAGATGGGATGGTCGTAAATGATGTACGTCAAAATGTAAAAGCCTGATGGGGTGGGTGGATTATGATCGGTGGGAAGAAATCCTCGGATCGCTTTCCCGGCATAAGATGCGCACGGCCCTGACTGCCCTCGGCGTCTTTTGGGGGCTGTTTATGCTCGTATTGTTAATGGCTGCGTCAAGTGGTTTGGAAAATGGGGTGGAATATGAATTTCGTGATGATGCGATTAATAGCCTGTGGATTCGGCCCGGACGCACTACCAAGCCATGGAAAGGACTGCCTGAAGGGCGACAGCTCTTTTTCTCAAATACCGAATTTTCACGGATTGCCGCTCTGCCTGGGGTAGAGCATGCGACTGCACGTTACTATTTATCAGGTGACCAGACAGTGACATATGGAGATAAAGTGCTCTCATTTCCGGTGCGGGCTGTTCATCCGGGTCACCAGTATTTGGAAAATACCATCATGGTTGAGGGGCGGTATCTCAATGATCAGGATGTGGAAGGTGTCAGAAAAGTGGCAGTCATTGGAGAACGGTTGAAGGACGAACTGTTTGGAGATGAGAATGATGTCATTGGCAAGGAGTTGCAAATTGGCAGCACCATGTACACAATAGTCGGACTGTATACAGATACTGGCAGCGAATACGAAACCCGCGTTTTGTACATTCCAGTGTCAACTGCCCAGCGCATTTACGCCGGTACAGACCGTGTCCATCAGATTCTCCTCACAACGGGTGAGATGCCATTTGATGACATGCAAGTTCTTGAGCAGGAAATCCGTCAATTGTTGGCAGCGAGCCTCATCTTTGATCCGGAAGACCAGCGTGCGATTTGGGTCAATAACAGAGCTGAAGAGTACAGGGAAATCACTGGTCTGCTGCGAGTCATCCGTTTGTTTGGGTGGCTGGTGAGCCTCGGAAGTATTCTGGCTGGTATCATTGGGGTCAGTAATATCATGCTAATCATTGTCAGGGACAGGACACGGGAGATTGGCATCCGAAAAGCCCTCGGTGCCACACCAGCGTCGGTAGTGGGGATGATTCTTCAGGAAGCACTTGTCATTACAAGTGTAGCCGGATACCTTGGCATTTGCTGTGGGGTTCTGGTAGTTTCGTTGTTACGGGGCATTGAGGAGGGATATTTCCGAAGTCCGGAGGTGGATTGGAAAATCGCTTTTTCAGCTCTGATGGTCCTTGTTATTTCTGGCCTTCTCGCAGGATGGATGCCGGCGCGAAGGGCATCACACATTCACCCGGTTGAGGCAATGAAAGCCTGAATGCAGACTCATTGAAGAGAATATGTTGATTGACCGCGATAATTGGCAGGAAATATGGGCCACCATCAGCCGCAATAAGCTGCGGACTGCGCTGACAGCTCTTGGAGTTTTTTGGGGAATCTTTATGCTGGTCTTTGTGCTCGGTATGGGGGCAGGTTTGAAAAATGGAGTGTTCCGAAGTTTTGAAGGCCGGGCAAACAACCTCATGTATCTGTGGACCGAGCCCACCTCTCAGCCATTCGATGGCTTTAATGCCGGCCGTGAGCCTGAATTCACGATTGATGATATTGAAGCCATCCGAGAACAGTTTCCAGAGGTCCAGTATCTGGCGCCACGCTATTCTATCAATGGCAACGTGGTGTATGGGGGTCAATCGGGAGCTTGGCAAATTAGGGGGGAATTGACAGATATGATCCAGGTAGAAGCCCTGAAGTTGTATTCCGGCCGGTATATCAATCCGACTGACATCGCCGGGGAACGCAAGGTTGCAGTCATCGGTGACCGCATCAGGCAGGAGCTGTTTGGTACCGAAGATCCGATTGGACGGTACGTCAGCCTGAGGGGCGTTGAATTTCTCGTGGTTGGTGTATTTGGCCCCATTGAAGTGAAGCCCTGGAATCAGGAAGATTTGGAATCGGTGGTGGTGCCGCTGACCACCATGTACAAGACTTTTGGTACCCCTCGGCAGGTAGATTATTTCATTGTGACGGCCTATCCGGACGTTGATATACGTCACCTGGAGCCTCAGGTAAAAGATTTTCTCCGGGGCCGCCATCATGTGGCACCGGAAGATCCACGGGGAATAGGTGGTTTTAACCTTGCTGACGAATTTGAGCAGTTTCGAAATCTTTTTTTTGGCATCAACGGGTTTCTGTGGTTTGTGGGCATCGGGACCTTGCTTGCTGGTGTGGTCAGCGTCGGAAATATCATGTTGATTACAGTGAAAGAGCGCACCCGTGAAATCGGTATCCGGAAAGCACTCGGTGCCACGCCCGCATCTATTGTCAGTATGATCATGGCAGAGTCGGTGCTCATCACCTTCGCATCCGGGTACCTGGGTCTGCTCTTGGGTACTGGTCTGATTTGGGGTATCGATGCACTCATGACAGCCAATGGGGAAACAGTAGAAAACTTTCACCACCCGGAAGTCTACCTCGGGGTAGGGCTGTCAGCCCTGATCATCCTGATTCTCTCAGGGCTCATCGCCGGGTTAGTCCCGGCTACGCTTGCTGCACGGGTGAATCCGGTGCATGCACTGAGGAATGAATAAATAAAAAGAATGGAAAATCATCAACTATGAAAGGAAAGGGCATTGGAATTTTGGTCGTTGTCTTTTTGATTGTTGGCACTGCCGGTTTGATCTGGTACTTTACAACAGGTCAGAAGGCTGAGTCCGGAATAATCGAAACCACTCAGCCTGAAGTGGCAGATTTGGTCAGTAAAACAGTTGCCACAGGGTCGGTGCGGCCGAGGCGGGAGGTGAATGTCAAGCCTCAGGTTTCAGGAGTTGTCGATGCTCTTTTTGTGGAGGCCGGAGAGCAGGTTTCTCAGGGTCAGGAGGTGGCTCGGATCAAGCTGGTGCCAAGTGAGGTCAGTATCAACAATGCGGTCAATGCAGTCGAGCTGGCAAAGCTTAGGTTAGAGAATGCAGAGCGTGAGCGTGCACGTCAGAAGGAAGTGTATGAGAAGAAACTTGACATGGGAGATGCAGAGGCGAGGCTGGAAGTAACTGCCAGTCAGGAGGAACGCTTTAGAGCCCTTCTGGAAGAGGGTCTGATTTCCCGACAGGAGTATGAGCAGTACATGCTGGAAGCCAGAATCGCCAAAACCCGCTATGACAATGCTGCCCTTCTTGCCGGGAATACGCTGCAGCAATTCGAAAACGACGTGGAAATCCGCCGCCAGGAACTGCAAGCAGCAATCAACAACTTACAACTCCTTCGTGAAGGTGCTTCACGAAACTCCCGCCAGGTCGCCAATGTCATCACCAGCACGGTAGACGGTATGATACTCGATGTGCCGGTAGAGGTTGGCTCTTCAGTCATCGAGCGCAATAATTTCAATGAGGGCACAACCATCGTCACAGTGGCAGATATGCAGGCTCTCATATTTGAAGGCAAGGTCGATGAGTCTGACGTTGGCCGTCTGACCGAGGGAATGCCTCTGAGGATCAGTGTCGGCGCGCTTCCTGACCTGACATTTGATGCTATTCTGGAATTCATCGCACCGAAGGGTGTCAAAGAGGATGGGACGGTCCGCTTTGAGGTGCGCGCCGCACTCTCCAACTTGCCAGATGTATTCCTGCGGGCAGGCTACAGCGCCAATGCAGACATCATTCTCGATGAGCGTCTCTCTGTGCTGACCATGGCCGAGCGGGATGTGATTTTCGAATCCGATACCACCTTCGCAGACATTCTCCTCCCTGACGGCCGCCGCGAGCGCCGCCCCATTGCCCTCGGACTCTCAGACGGAATCCGCGTTGAGGT
>CAZMSQ010000007.1:0-6401 GCA_964569025.1 uncultured Saprospiraceae bacterium
CAATTTCCACCCCCTCCCGGTGACAATCTTCCCCAATAAAGGCGTTATTTTTACACTCCCATTCATTTTCTCACAAAAAAACGCCGACAAATGAATCGATTCAGCATCCTTTTCACACTCACGCTCATTCCATGGCTCTGTGCCCAAAACCTGGCATTCGCCCAGACCAAGGCAGATGACATGCCGTATACCGTCAGCGGCACCTTTATCGCGCATGCCAATCAGTCCATTTCCCTCAACGGGTTTGATGGCTTTGACTCATACACCATCCAATCTACCAAGGCTGACAGCAACGGGTATTTTTCCCTCCGCTATGCGCCCAAAGACCTCGGGATGGGTTTTCTCAAAGCCGGAGGCGGCAAGCCGTTTATTCTGGTGCTTTCAGGGGAGGATATTGTCTTTGAAGGCGAAGCCTTCGAATATCCCGCGGGGACGACTGTCTTGCAGGGGTCACAAAATCAGGCGCTGACGCAGTATGCCAGCGACCAGCCCAGACGCGAGCAGGCGCAGTCCGCATGGTCGTTTCTGGATAAAATCTATAACCAAGACTCCCTGTTTAGCATTCACGATGAGCCGCGTGAAGCCATTGCCACTGAGGTAAAACGCCTCAAGGCAGAATCCAAAGGCTATCTGGCAAATCTCGATGATGACAGTTATGTCAAATGGTTCTTGCCGGTCAGGCAGCTGGTCAGCTCGGTTTCGGCGATTGCTCAGTACAGGACGGAGGAAATTCCAGAGGCCATCGAGACCTTCCGCAGGATGGATTTTACAGACTCCAAGCTGTATAAAAGTGGACTGCTGCGTGAAGCACTGGAAGGGCATTACTGGCTGCTTGAAAATAGCGGCAGGCCGCTGGATTCGGTCTATGTTGAAATGAATAAGTCAACAGACCGGTTGCTTGATTTCCTGATTTTCGATGAGGAGAAGCTCAATGAGATCACCGACCACCTGTTCAACTTTATGGAAAAGCGTTCGCTCTTTGAAGCCTCGGAATATCTGGCTGTGAAAGTACTGAATGAGGTCAGCTGCACGATTGATGACAAATTGGCCAAGCAATTGGAAGGGTACCGAACCATGAAAAAGGGGAATATCGCCCCGGATATTGTATTTGCACCCAATACGCTTGGACCAGCTGACAAGAAAATTGCGAAGCTCAGTGACATCAAGAACTCAAGATACACAGTGATCGCATTCGCCGCTGGATGGTGTGGGCACTGCCAAAAAGAAATTCCGAAATTGGCGAAATTGTATCCCAAGCTTCAGCAAAATGACATCGAGGTGGCCCTTATCTCACTCGATGACAACAAGGCTGACTACCAAAAATTTGCAGCCAACTTGCCGTTTTTCTCCAGTTGTGATTTCAAAAAATGGGATGGGAAAGCCGTTGAGGATTACCACGTCTTCGGAACTCCGACGTTTTATATCGTCGATAAAGACCTGAAAATCTACATCCGCCCGAAATCAGTGGATCAGATCGAAGCACTTGCCGATTACAATCTCAAAAAAAAGGATTGATAAAAGAGACGGGGCAGTTCAACCCTGAACCGCCCCGTCGCTTTTACATCAAAAGCTTTTCTCCAGTTTATCAATCTTCTTGTTCCCCATTCTCACCCCCGAACACTTTTTTCAAAAGATCCGTCACACGGGCTGAGGGGTTTTCACGTATGTTTAACTCCTCTTGTGCCAGTTTGAAAAACAGGCCGTTCAACGCGACTTCAGTCACGTAGGCATCCAGATCAGGGTTGACTTTTTTCACCAATGGGATTTTATTGTAGGTATTGAAGACAGCCTCCCAGTGCTTGGTTGCTCCCACTTTCTCAAGTGATGCGGCAATAACCGGCTCAAATTTTTGAGTGAGGGTATCACGTGTGCGCGTTTCCAGAAAGCGTGTGGCAGCGTCATCTTCTCCTCGAAGCAGGCCCATTGCATCCGTAATGCTCATGGTGCGGATCGCGTCCAGGAATATGTCAAGTGCCCCATTTGCGGCATCTTCGGCAGCCCGGTTCATGGAGCGGACAGCCTCGTCGACCAGGTGGCCCTGACCAAGCTGGCGCATGCGCCGCTCGACCTCATTCGCTTCTTTCGGAATCGGAATGTGGATCATTTCGTCCAGATAGTAGCCATCTGGCCTGGACACCACCTCGACCGTTTCCTTGATGCCTCTGTCGAGGGCCTCCTTCAAGCCACGGGCTACCTCATCTTCTGTGAGGGAATTGCTACTCAGACCTGGCACATTTTTTTCGACCTGCTTTTTCAGGTCCTTGAAAATCTGGGCGTTGATGGCTGGGCTGAAGAACAGGAAGATTCCAAAGGCTATCGCAATTTTGTTCATGCTGGGTACTTTTTGTTGATGCGGAAGGTATCTTTTTCTTAATTCCTTAAAACGCTGTAAAAGCATTTTTCATTTCCTGCCTTTTGAAAATTTGGCGACACTTCAGGGTGTCAAGACTCCACCATTTGTTTCGCTGCTTTCTTTGGTTGCTCCAACAGCCGATCGACAAATACGACAAATTCTCCTCATCAGTTTCGTCGCTTTCTCTGCGCACTTTATCGAAAATGGGTATGCTGTGCGCAACGATTCCAGCCTCTTACTCGTCTTTAGGAGGCATTTACACAACAGTTATCGAAAAAAATGAAGATTTACACCACTATCCTGTTCTGCCTTATCGGGTTTACCGCGTTTGCTCAAGATGCCGCTCTGATCGGGCTTATCCATGATGCCGACGGACAGCCCGCTCTTTTTGCCAACGTCGCACTGTATACTGCTTCAGATTCTTCACTCGCAAAAGTTGAGACAACAAACGAAACGGGAATTTTCCGGATGGAAGGTCTTACACCGGACAACTATTTTCTAAAGGCGACCTATGTGGGGTCTCCAGACCTTGTTGTCGAAGTGGCTGATCTGAAGCAAAATGAGCAGAGGGACCTCGGCCTGCTGACTTTCGATCGTTCGGCCATAGAACTGGCGGAGGCCACTGTCAAAGCCTCCCGGGCCATGGTCGAGGTCAAGTCAGACCGCACCGTGTTCAATGTGCAAGGAACCATCAACAGTACCGGTTCTGATGCCATTTCATTGTTGCGCATGGCCCCAGGGGTAGCCGTCGATAATAATGACAACATCAATGTGCTCGGCCGATCTGGCGTTTTACTCTACGTCGATGGCAAGCGCCTGCCTCTCACTGGCGATGATCTGACCAATTACCTGCGCAACCTTCCTGCCGATCAGATTGACCGGATCGATATCATTTCAAACCCGGGTGCCAAATATGAGGCAGAAGGGAATGCTGGCATCATTGATGTCAGGTTGCGGAAGGATGACAGCCACGGCGGAAATGGCACAGTCTCTGGAACGTGGAGTCAGGGGCGGTATGGTCGTGCAAACCTGAATGCATCAGGAAATTATCGCAATAAGGTACTTAATGCATTTGCCTCCGGCGGATTGGGTACATCGAAGGGGTTTAATGATATGTATTTTGAGAATGTGCAAAATGGGATTAGCCTGACGGAATCTGTCGAAATGATCAACGAACGCAACTCGGCTGATGTCCGCGCCGGGATTGATGTGTTTTTCTCGCCTCAACATACCATTGGGGTGCTGGTCAACTCCAGACGGTCTGTCGGCGAAAGCACCTCCTCGAATCGAAACCTCATCGCAACTATTGCAGCCCCTTCGGCCATCGACAGCATTCTGGTTGCACAGGATTTTAGCAATACAATCAGTACGCAACAGTCATACAACCTGAACTATAGGTTCGACAACGGGAAGGGCCGATCCCTGAATGTCGATTTTGACTATGGCTTGTTTTCAAATGATGCGGAAAGGCTTCAGCCCAACCGCTATTTTGATGCCGAAGAAACGGTTGTGCTCACAGAGGTCATTAATAGCTTTGACACGCCCTCAGATATTGAAATTACGACGGCAAAAGCTGATTTTGAGGATGGTCTGTGGAATGGTCAGTTTGCTGCTGGTGTCAAACTCAGCCGGGTTGTTTCAGAGAATACTTTTCTGTTTTATGATGTCATCAATACAACCCCTCAACTCAATGATCGCTCCTCGAATCTTTTCGATTACGAAGAAAATGTATACGCCGCTTACGTCAATTATTCCCGGCAAGTCGGAGAGGTAGTCAGCATATCTGCCGGTCTTCGGGCAGAGCAGACAGATGCAACGGGAAGCCTTCAGGCATTTCTGCCAGACCTTCAGGAACCACCAGTCGAGTTTAATTACCTGTCCTGGTTTCCGAGTGCAGGACTCTCATGGAGATTCGCACCTCAGCACACGCTGGCTGTGAATTATGGAAGGCGCATTAACCGACCGGACTATAATGTGCTGAATCCGTTCAACAACCGGCTAAGTGAGTTGTCATTCGAAAAGGGGAACCCATTTCTTCGCCCCGAAATTGTGAATAATCTTGAGCTCGGGCTGACGCTTGCATATCGATACAATTTCAAGGTGGCTTACAGCAGGACAACTGACCAGATTACGAGGTTGATGGCTCCGGATGAAAACGACCCACGGGCAGGGTTCATCACATGGGATAACCTTGCCAGTCAGGATGTTTTCAGCTTTAATCTGAGCGCTCCCGTTCAGGTTGTCCCGGGGTGGAGTGCCTATGTGAACCTCAGCGCTTCTCACATCAACAATCAGGCAGATTATGGAGACGGGGCAGTGGTCGATTTGCAGGCATTCACCTATTCAATTTATCAGCAAAGTACGTTTGATCTGCCTGCTGGGTTGAAAGGTGAGATTTCTGGCTATTTTTCAGGCCCCGGCGTGTGGGGCGGGGTCTTCGAATATGAATCGAACTGGAGCCTGAACCTCGGCCTTCAGCGCAAGTTTCTGGATGATCGCCTGAATGTTCGCCTCGCTGCGAATGATATTTTCTACCAAACTGGCTGGGATGGCACCTCGTTTTTCGATGGCATGCAGGTCAACGTAGCCAGTGGCCGCTGGGATAGCCGCCGCGTCAGCCTCAGCCTGACCTGGGATGTTGGGAACACAAAGGTGACATCGCGCAAACGCAAAACTGGTATTGAATCAGAAGCAAGCAGAGTCGGTTCTTGATAATCAGCATTGCCCCTTTGGGGGTAGCGAAATGACGGTATAGGCAAGAAGAAACGGGCCTCAGTTCCTGTTGTGGTACTTAGAGAGGTCAGGAATCAGGAAGTGACACACTGCAACGACCACGTCAGAGAGAGGCAGCCTCCAGAATGCCGGCAATTTCAGTATGGCCTTTGGCACGTGCATGAGATAAGGCCGTCTGACCCTGATCGTCCTTGTGGCTGGGGTTTGCCCCTTTCTCCAAAAGGAGGCTGACCAGCCTGGCATGGCCGAAGGTGGCTGCATAGGTCAGCGCAGTTCCTCCGCGCAAGTTGGTGACATTGACTTCAGCTCCTTTTTCAATGAGCGCATTTGCGATGTCCGTACTCCCCTTAAAACAGACTCCCATCAGACAGGTATTACCGGCAGAGTCTCTCTGGTTGGGGTCTGCACCTTGTTCGAGCAAGAAGGTGGTTAACTCCAGATGGCCAAGATAGCCGGCAAGAATCAATGGGGGAAATCCCCGCTCATCAGTGGCAGACAAAAGGGCGGGGTCATCGGTGAGCGCACGCTGTACCCCCTGGGTGTCTCCGTTGCGGATGAGTGTGAAAAAGTGTGCAGACATGGCAATAAGGTTTTAATAGGTTGTCAGTTTCGAGCACCTACCGGAATTTTCTCGTTTCCGGCGCCCACACTGAGCATGTACGCAGCGGCTTCTTGCATTCCCCAATGGTGTACCACAAATACTTTGTCATAGGTCGATTCATCCAGATTTGAATACCGTTCCTCCCCGAGCAATGCATTGACTGTGGCAGGGATGGTGTTGGAATGACCGACAATCAGAATGTTGCCGCGTTCTCTCGCATTCAGGAAGATCGGCAGGAGGTCGGACGGATCCTGTTTTGGATTGTAGATGATTGGTTCAAGCCCGAGCTGATCGGCAAGAGGGGCTGCGGTAGAGAGTGTGCGGCGGGTGTCGGAAGAAAAAATGGTGGCGATTCCGGCATCGGCCAGCAGGCGGCCCAATAGCTCGGATCGTTCTTCTCCGGCAGGAGTCAGGGGTGGGTCTTCTGCGATTTCAAGATCCTTTTCAGCGTGCCTGACCAGAAAAATAGTCACAGGCTGATCCGTCGTCGGACCTGATTCGGCTGCGCCCCCACTAAAGCAGGAAGCAAGTGCAAGTGCCAGAAAAATCGAAAGGTATTTCAGCATAATCCCGTGATTGGATGATGCGGCTTTAACATCCAATCACAGGTTTGGGTTGAAAATATGCAATAGAATATAAGATCATGCAGGTGCGCCATGGAATGCGCCTGCAGGGATAGGATATAATCATGTAGAGGCGCAATGCATTGCGCCT
>CAZMSQ010000007.1:6501-20924 GCA_964569025.1 uncultured Saprospiraceae bacterium
ATACGCCATGCATTGCGCCTATACGGATAGGATGTGCCCACGCATATACTGCCAGATTATTTCACTCCAATGCAAGCGTTGAGATACAAAACGGTCGCATCCATGGGCTTTTTGCAATCTTCCACTGGCCAGTATTTGTTTTTGTAGATGATTTCATTGTTGATATATATGAAAGTCAGATCGGTATCGGGAGAGTGGAGTATGGCACACTGGAGCCCTGGGAGACCCCCCGTCATTTGGTAGATGCGACCAAGGGGAAGGGGTAAATCACTGATCATATAGCCTGGATAGGCTTCGAGAGTGGGAATGGTGCCGTCTTTCAGCCGATTCGGTTGTTGAGTCTTTTTGCGAAGAGAATCTGGTAAAATCGCGTTTGTTGTCCAATACTTTCGCAAATTCACCAGCTCTTTTGGGGTCGAATACATAAATCCGGCAGCCGGCAAATCCAGTGGCAGGAAAAATTCCGGGGCGATATTGAGCCATGTATGGTCACGATATTTGCCACGTTTTGGCTTGCGGATGAAGGTGTTGGTAAATCCGGGCTTGTCAATATAAATGCGGTCGGCAACCATTGTGCGTGTCATGCCAAGTGGCTCAAGGAGGTGTAGCCGGATATAATCCGCAAAGGTCATCCCGCTCACTCGCTCAATAAGATCACCCAAAACCATGTACCCAATATTGGAATACACGGCCCGATGTCCCGGTATACAGCGTAAAGGATTCTTTGTGCTGTCAATGAGTTCGTATACATGGTCTGCCAATAGCCGGTTTTCGTCAGCGGTGGTCAGTTCGCGCAACCCCCACAAATTAACAGGTATGCAACTGGTGTGATAAAGCAGATGAGAGATGGTTACTGACGGGAATTGGCTGTATGCCGGAATCCAGAGGCTGACAGGATCTGAAAGCCGCAATTTACCCTGCTGTTCCAAAAGGAGAATGGCTGCTCCCGTAAAGGTCTTTGTGATTGAACCTATGGGGAATAGGGAGGTGTCACTCAATGGAATCCTCCCTGGGGTGTCCATCCAACCATTTCCTGCTGAATACAGGACTGAATCCCCTTGCTGTATGTGAATGTATCCGGAAAATAATCCTTCTTCATGATAAAATTCAATTATGGAATCAAGTCCATGATTAAGCCGCTCGAAGTCAATGATTGTCTTTTGGCCGTGGGCAAGCAAGAAAGTGAATGAAAAAAGTGCAGTGAGAATAAATGAGATTGCATTCATGATGATCGTGTTTGTTGGTGGAGAATGTCCGGTGAGGAGGACTTTGAGGCAAATTGGCCAAATGCAAGCAAATTGAAGACAATCATGCAGGTCGCAAACAGGTGGAGCTCGAGAACAATGCCTATAAACAGGTGCATCCCCAGTGTCAACCAAAGCCACAGGGTGCGGGAGCGCCTCCACCAAATGAGGGCCGGATAAAGTAACTCGACCAAAATGGTTGAAATGCCCAGGATTATGTAAAGCTCTCGCACTGGCATTGCATCGGCAAGCAAGAAGGCCATTTCGTTACCGGGCCGGTTCATGGCCTTCCAAACGGCCTCGCCGTTCCACCAGGTTGGGCCCCCAAGCTTGGTGAGGCCACCAATAAAGTACACAATACACAGATGGATGCGGAGCGCCGCCATGGCCCATTCCCCGGGAATTCCTTTGAAGAATACCCACTGGATTCGACGCCCAAAAGCCCATAGAAGATGATCTGCAGAGAATGGCCTGCCCAGAGGGAACAGTACTGCATAGGCGAGCAAGGAGGTCAGGAAGTGGTCAACTCCGTAGCTGTATTCTGAAAAGGTGGCTGTGAGAGAGGCATTCACTAAAAGGAGAAGAACCGCGCTCAGCCGGCTGAATAGCCCGATGGTGAAGGCCACTCCGGCACAAATGGTAAGTGAGTAGAATCCGCTGGAGATGTCAGCGGAGGTCCAACCCGTTATCAAGGAAAGTTGGTCACACCAGAGGTGCCATGAAAACAGACCAGGATTGTTGTTAAGTGCGAGTATCTCAGGCGACAAAAGGCCGGATTCACTGAAAAAGGCGTTCCAGTATGGACCTATGGATAGGTATTTATACAACACCATCAGCCCGAGTGCAAGGCGAAAAAATACGAATCGGTCTGTCTGAAGGGTGAGCTTCGAAAGGGAACGGACCCGTGCGGCGAGTAGACGGTTACGGGGTAGTAAGGCGGTATTCATAGTCGAAGGTTTTGAAAAATTTCGGTCGGAATGGCTCGCCCAATTTTGTGCAGGCATACAGGGAGGGCACATCGTAGAGATACAGAGATGCCCGGATCCGATCTGCAGCCTTCGCATCCTGTCTGTTTAGTACTGAGGTGCTCAGGCTGTGAATGCGCAGGTCCAATGAGCGGTAATAGATGTTTTCATTGACCGAAGTCAGATCTTTTCCACCGAGTACCTCATCCAGTTTTTGCAAATGAGTATCAAACACAGTTTGGAAGCGCAGTGCCGCCTCATGGGTCGTAAAGGTCAGCCGGAAATAGGGGGAGACCAGCTCGTCGCCCCGATAAAGGTCAAAGAAGGGTTCGATATGCGAGGAGACCTGGGGCGCATAAAAGCCATAGCCCGTATCCGTTCCGGTTACCATGCGGTAGGGTTTAAATGGAGCCAGCACCGCATGAATGTGATGAATCATACTCATAGCTTTTGGATACCATGGCTTTTCTTTTGCATACAGCTCAAGGTGCGAATCCAGACTGTTGGTCAGGTTGAAAATGAACACAAGTCCGAAGTGAAGGCTGAGCAATGCAATAGGCCAAAAGGGCAATTGCAGGAATCGTTTCATAGGTGGGTGTCTTGTGAAAAATATCCGCAATCACCCCGTTCCGGCCGGCAGCAGAAAGGCCAAATAAGGGTGCGAAAGGAAGGAACTGTCAGGATTCGGATGGTGAGGCCGGAAACCGGAAGCTCATGGGGTGATTGCTGGATACGAATCTAAATGGAAAACTCCGTGTTACTCTTTTCCTTGGGATGCAATCTCGATATACCCGTACTTGTCAAGGATGCCTTCGACATTTGTGGCAAGGTCTTGCTGTGATGGGCCTGTTGCAATTTCTTTGATAATCATCATAGTGTAGATGCACTTATTGTCCCCCCAGGTTTCAAGGCACTTTCGTGTCTCCCTGAAGAAAATGAACCCGAGCAAAGGGACTTTGAGTGCGCGGTCGGCACCCAAATCTGTGTTGTAGTCGCGACCGACTTCTGCAAGTTCTTCCATGGTGAAGTTGCCGTACATGCCTGACTTTCCGTCGATGTTGAAGGCGAGGTGTGCCACGGGCTCCTCCTCGGCAGACAGCAGGCCAAGCACTGCCGCTGCATCACTTTCACTGACGCCCGCACTGGCCGGAATCAAAATCATACCGTTGTCAGTCCGGACAAGTCCGGGGTCAGCATGCTGCCATTGAGACAGCCCAAGCAGGGAGCAGGACAAAACGCTGAAAAGAATTGTTTTAAGCATTTGGAAAAAATTTTGGGGGTCCCCTCCCTTTCTGCGGCCGGAGGGCGTCAGTGCCGTGCCTACTCTAATTCGATTTTTCGTGGGCATTTCGGCTGAGAATCATCCCACGCTCATTCTCCTGCATGAATCTCCGGATCTCGTCAGCAGTTCATTTTCCGGCAGCTGTTGCTCCTTGCTTATTCCGGTTCTGAACACTACCGTGAGTCCGCAAAACAGAGCAATACCTGCTGTTTCCAGTCTGCTCTTTTTCTGGGAGAGAATGTGTTTGAACATTGTCAAAGATAGGAGGCCAACAAGAGAGGAGAAAGGACACACAATTGAGTGGTGTTTCTGTAAAAAAAGTGTCAATACTTTAAGATTCTAATTGTATTTTGAACATTTTCAGCCGGATATTCTTAAACATGATGGTTTCATCATGCTTTGAATGTTGTTTGCTTCCTCATCTGTCTTCAACAGAATTTGAGGATTGCTTGAAAAATTAGAGGCACATAAATTGCTTCCGGTATCATTTTTTATTCACGAATTTGAAGTTTCGATGGTAGTATTTGGTCCGGTTCCATCTCGTCGTCTTGGCAATAGTCTTGGGGTCAATAACATCCCGATAAAGGTCTGTTCATACAATTGTGTATACTGCCAGGTAGGACGCACAGTCGATCTGACCACCAAACGGCAGCCCTTCTTTTCGACAGCAGAGGTGATGAGTTTGGTTGCAGATAGGGTTGAGAAAAGCCACAGAAACGAGGTGCCGATTGATTATATCTCCATTGTTCCGGATGGGGAGCCAACGCTCGATATTCATCTTGGCGAAACGATTCAGGCCCTGAAAACACTTGGATTTCCTGTAGCTGTCTTCACAAACGGTTCTCAACTCCCCGATACACAGGTGCGCAGGGAGCTTTGCGAGGCAGATTTGATTAGTGTGAAGATTGATGCGGTCGATGAGCTCGCATGGCGCAAGGTTAACCGACCGGATAAAGATCTGCGGCTGGCTGAAATTTTGGAGGGAATCAGGACGCTCAGACAGGAATATTCAACAGGAAAGCTGATCACTGAGACCATGCTGATTTCTGGCCTGAATGATGATACTCAAACCGTCGAAGAAACGGCTCGCTTCATTGCAACAGTGCAACCAGAAAGGGCCTATCTGGGCATTCCCACCCGCCCTACAGCTGTAGAAAAAGCGACTGTGCCGGATGAGGAGACTCTGAACAGGGCTTATCAGACATTCTCCGCCCACCTTCCAAATGTTGAATGTCTGTTTGGGTTTTCTCCGGATGATTTTCCTGCTTTAGGGAGTGATGCCCTTCAGCAGGTGCTCGAAATACTGACTGTCCACCCTATGAGGGAATCTGAAGTGTCAGCTTTTTTGAAAAAGTCCGGGGAGGACCCTCTGATCATTCAAAAGCTTGAGGATGAAGGTCTCGTAGTGAAAGTTCGGCATGGGGAGCATTCCTTTTTTACCCTGAAAATACCGACTCGCCCCCTGGGTTGATTTGAAGGTTGGTGCAGGGGGTTTGCAAAAGCGGACACTCAAGCCATTTGAAGTCAGCCACTTTTTTCGGACTTTTGTCGTCAGTGTTGCCGCGAGCAAGAGACAAGGCGTCTCTTTGGCCGAGGCAAGGCGTGGCGGAATATGCAGCGACTGACATACATACTGACACTTCCATTCATCCATCTGATTTCCAGATTGCCATTCCCAGTTCTGTACGGTCTCTCGGACTTCTTCTGCGTGGTGGTGTACAGGATAATTGGATACCGCAGGAAGGTGGTGCGTGCCAATCTTGCGAAATCTTTTCCGGAGCTCCGGGCAGACCAGCGCAAAATGATTGAGAGGCTCTTTTACAGTTATTTCTGTGATTTGGTCCTTGAAACCATGAAGTTATTGACAATCAGTAAGCGAAGCCTGTTGAAGCGCGTGGATGTCAGCGGCCTCAACGTGATTGAGGGGTATGCCCGCGCAGGGCGGAGTGTCATTGTTGCAATGGGGCATACCGCCAATTGGGAGTTTGCGTGCGCGGCGCTTGCAAGGCACCTTGATTCGGAATTTCATGTCATCTATCACCCGCTGAGCAATCCATACTTCGACAGTTTGCTCTACAAGATGAGGACGCGTCATACGACCATTCTCCACCCAATGGACAAAGCCATTCAGAGAGTGCTGCGTGCTCATGGGAAAGTGACAGTCACGGCCTTTGTGGCTGATCAGACGCCACCGCCGCAGACAGCATTCTGGACGTGGTTTCTCGAACAGGAAACCCCATTTTTTCAGGGGCTGGGCAAGCTGGCTGTCAAGCTCAACCGTCCGGTTGTTTTTGTAAGCGTCATCCGGGTGGGCCGGGGTCGCTACCGGCTTGAGGAGGAGGTGCTGACAGACCAATCTGCCAATTATCCGGTGGAGGAGGTCCTTAGGCGGTATGCCGCCTCTTTACAGATTAATATCCATGACCAGCCGGCAGACTGGCTGTGGACCCACCGCAGATGGAAACACAAACGATTACCAAATCAAGAACTGATAGAATGACAGACACCATGAAAAAAACCGCGTTAATTACCGGAGGAAGCAAGGGAATCGGATATGGAATTGCGGAAAGCCTGGTCAGAGAAGGGTACCATGTTGGAATAACGAGCCGCAACCCAGCTGCAGCCGGGGAAGCCGCCGACAGGCTTAATCAAATTGCAGCAGGCCATGCACTCCCTCTCAAGGCGGATGTGCGGGATTTTGAAGCTCAGCAGCGCAGTGTGCAAATCCTTCTCGATACTTGGGGACGGCTGGATCTGTTGGTAGCCAATGCTGGTCTGGGGCACTTTGGCTCGGTGCTGGACCTGACTCCTGAGCAATGGAATGAGACCATCGAGACCAACCTCACTGGCGTGTTCTACAGCATCAAGGCTACTGCTGAAGCGCTGATGCAATCAGAAGGGCTGATAGTGACCATTGCGAGTCTGGCGGGCACTAACTTTTTTGCCGGAGGTGCGGCGTATAATGCTAGTAAGTTTGGCCTGGTTGGGTTTACCCAGGCAGTGATGCTCGACCTGCGCAATAAGGGCGTTCGTGTGACAACGATCATGCCGGGTTCAGTGACCTCAAATTTCAATGGGCACGTACCCAATGAGCGTGATGCCTGGAAAATTCAGCCGGAAGACATGGGCCAGATGGTGGTCGACCTGACCCGCTTGAACCCACGAACGCTGCCGAGTAAAATAGAGGTCAGGCCCTCCCGGCCACCATCTTCAAAATAAGTCACGAAGGTCCTCGAGCGCACCGCCAGCTGTCATCAGTGGGAAAATTCGTACTTTTGAAAGCCTAAATCGGATGTGATGACAAAAGGTACCATTTTCCTGTCTGCTGTATATTGTATTATGCTCTTGGCAGGATGTCAACCGCAGGGTGGGGCGCCTGAATACAAGGCCGGTGATCCGCAATCGCTTGCGGCTTCCTTGCTTTATGAAATGGGCGGCGATTCCCTCTGGGCCTCTCGAAACAGCCTCTATTTGCGTACTCAAATGAACGAAAAGGGGATGTCCGAGACGTTTGTTTCGGAAGAGTGGCGTGATCTCAATGCTTTTAAACTTCGGATTGAACAGCAAGGCAAGTCATTCCATACAATCGGCTATTTCAGCCAGCCGGGCGGATGGCTTGAATTGGTGGGACAGGACTCAGTGTATCAGCTCACTGACGGAGAGTTGGTGGCGTGGTGGCTGGATCATGAACGCAACTTCTATCGAATCCTTCACCGCCTGGCTTCTGGCGATACAGAGTTGTCGCTCGAGTCTTCAGCACCCCATCAGTTGGATTGCCTCGAGGACGGGGTCAAACTGTGTAGTTTCATTCTGGATGAAGATCGCAGGCCTGCAACTTTTCTCATCTGGCCGCTGGATGCTGAGGAGCCAATCAGCATGCACTTTTCAGCCTGGGGGTCCCTCCCCAATGGCATGGTCTATCCGATGCAAGGCGCCAGAGCTGACTCCGCATTCTCTTTCAATATGTTGGTCTGGGAACCTGCCGTCGGTATTTATGAGGCAGCTTTCGAAGATGCTCCGTATACCTGGGACGGGCTCCAGTAAAAGTTAATCCTTGTCAGTGACAGCTTACCCAACTGCGTGAAGTCTGCGAATTTTCCATTTTAGGGCCTTTCCCCTTCGCTAATAAAAATTGACACTGTGAGTTCCAACAATCATTCTTTACCCTATTTGCGATTGCTCTTCTCAACTGCTTTTTATTCGCTCTTATGCGTCTTTATGCTTGGAGCGGCACATCTCCATGCTCAAAATCTCTACCGCTTTCCTGCGCTGAGCCCTGAAGGAGATCGTGTGGCCTTTAGTTTTCAGGGCGATATCTGGACTGCTGATGTGTCCGGAGGTGAGGCTCGCCGTCTGACCATTCACGAAAGCTATGAGAGCCACCCGCAGTGGAGTCCGGACGGCTCGCGCCTGTTGTTTCAGGGGGAGCGTTTTGGGAATGAGGATGTTTTTGTGATGAATGCGCAGGGAGGTATTCCGGAGCGGCTGACTTACTTTTCTGGAAGCGACGCTTACCCTTCCTGGCTTGGCAATGATCAGTTTGTGTTTCAGACTTCCCGAATGTGGCGCGAACTGGAATGGTTGTCTGAGGCCTATGTCGGAAATACTTCGGGAGGCACTCCCTTCCGGATGATGGACGCTCTTTGTTCACACCCGGTTCCCTCGCCTGATGGACGCTATATTGCTTTTGAACGCGGTGTTTGCAGGGTGACCCGCGAAGCTTATCAAGGTTCGGCTGCCCGCGAAATCTGGGTGTATGATCGTGAGACCGATTCGTATCACCAAATAACAGATTTTGAGGGACAGGATCACCATGCTGATTGGGATGACCAGGGCCATCTCTATTTTCTGAGTGCACGCAGCGGTGTCTACAATTTATTCCGTGTTAGAATTGCTGAAGGCCAGCCTGCCGGTGAACCTGAGCAGCTGACCAACTTGAAGGAATCCGGAATCAGGTATTATGATGTGAGCCTGAATGGGAGTACTGCTGTCATGGAGTATGCTGATAAGCTTCAAATCTTGTCACTTAACAAACCGGCAGCGCCCAGAGAGTTGGCTGTGACGGCTGCGGAAGACTACCGTCATGCTCCCGTAGAGAAGGTCAATGTCTCATCCGGCCTTTCAGAATATGCGCTGTCTCCTGACAATGCGCACATTGCTCTTGAAGTCAATGGCGAGCTCTTTGTCCGCCTCGAAGATAAAGACCGGGACCGGGCAACCCGACTTACCAATCATCCGTGGCGGGACCAGTCGCCGGCCTGGATCAATGACTCGACACTCTTGTTTGTCTCAGACCGGAGTGGCAATCGGGAGTTATATCTGCTCTCTTCCACTGATTCTGATGAGTCTGATTTGTGGAAGAGTCTTCGGCGTGGAGTGACTCGGCTTACTGATACAGAGGTCGATGAGGGCAGGCCGGTACTTTCACCCGATCGCCAAAAAGTGGCATTCATGAGGGGGCGCGGACAGTTGGTGGTGGCTGAAATATCCGGAGATGGATTGTCAAATGAGCAAATTCTCCTCGATGGCTGGGATACACCCGGCGGCCTTGCCTGGAGTCCGGACAGCAAGTGGCTTGCGTATTCGCTCGATGACCTGTACTTCAATCAGGAGATTTACATCCATGCCGCTGATGGCAGTATGGAGCCCGTGAATGTGAGTCTCCATCCGAGACGCGATTACAGCCCGGTGTGGAGTGCAGACGGGAGTAAACTTGGGTTTCTGTCTGAGCGCAATAACAGCGATGCTGATGTGTGGTTTGTGTGGCTGAAGCGAGAGGATTGGGAGAAAACCAACCGCGATTGGGAGGAAGATGAGGGGGAAGAAGAGGTGAAGAATGGGAAAAAATCCGAGCAGGATTCTGCTGGATCAGGAAGTCCGGCAATTGAAATTGATTTTGATGACATTCATGAACGCCTTCGACAGGTGACCAGCCTGCCCGGCAATGAAAGCGATCTTGCCATTTCGAAAGATGGGGAGACGTTCTATTTTTCCACAAACCGCGGCGGCCGCTCGGGGGCCGCCGGAGAGCCGGATTTTCGTAAAATTAAGTGGGATGGAACCGAGAGTAAGGTGTTGTTGGAGGGGAAGTCAATTGGAAATCTGCAATGGGATAAAAAGCACAGCTCAATCTATTATACGAGCAGGGGTCGTCTTGCGAAAATGTCAGCCTCTGACGGCAAGTCGATGAGCCTGCCTTTTTCAGCCCGCATGGAGGTAGACCGCTTTGAGCAACGGCGTCAGATTTTTGATGATGCGTGGCGGGCTCTGCGAGACGGCTTCTACGATCCGGAATTCCATGGTCGCGATTGGGATGCCCTGCGGCAAACTTATGAGCCATGGGCTCTGAAGGCGTCTACGATTCAAGACTTCAGGGATTTGTATAATGAAATGCTTGGCCAGCTCAATGCCAGCCATATGGGGCTTCGCGGTGGTGGGACGCCGGAAGATCCGCCATCGGATCGGTCTGGTATGCTCGGCGTCGAATGGATGCCCGAATCAGATGGACTGAGAATCAGCCGAGTTGTCGAGGGTACGCCCGCTGACCGCGAAGCGAGCAAGCTGAACATCGGAGAATTGATTACTGCGATAAATGGCGAGCCGGTAGGCCAAGGTGTCAATGCCTGGCAACTGCTCGATGAGACCGCCGGTGAACGGGTGCTTCTTGAGGTGATGACCTCTGACGGATCAGTACGGGAGGTGGTTATCAGACCGACGAGCAGCATCAGGGATGAGCTCTACCAGTCCTGGGTTACTGAGCGCAAGCGCATGGTCGATGAGCTCTCTGGCGGTCGCCTTGGCTATATTCATATTCAGGGCATGAACTGGCCGAGTTTTGAGCGGTTTGAGCGTGAGCTTATGGCTTCCGGCAATAACAAGGACGGGCTCGTCATAGACGTTCGATATAACGGCGGTGGCTGGACGACTGACATGCTCATGACCATTCTTAATGTGCGCCAGCACGCTTATACGGTGCCACGAGGGGCTGCCAAAGACCTTACCTCAGAGAATGGAAAGTTTTCTGAATACTATCCATATGGGGAACGCCTGCCATTTCCGGCATGGGTCAAGCCTTCTATTGCCCTGTGCAATGAATCCAGTTACTCCAATGCCGAAATTTTCTCCCATGCTTTCAAATCACTTGGTCATGGGCCATTGGTAGGCGTACCGACCTTTGGTGCTGTGATCTCCACCGGTGGCTACAGTCTGCTGGATGGCTCATACGTCCGCATGCCATTCCGTGGTTGGTATGTCAAGTCAACAGGCCAGAATATGGATTTTCATCCCGCTGTACCGGATCTCATTGTGAGCCAACCTCCAGGATCAAAAGGCAGGGGAGAAGATCCCCAGCTGAAGAAAGCAGTCGAGGAGCTTCTGAAGGCATTGGATTGAGCAAAGCCTGTGGGATACTCCATTCTTCAACATTCTCATACATTTTTACTCATATGGCTACAGAAAAATTCGAAACCGGCAATGCTCCCCGCCCCGTGGGGCTTTATCCCCATGCACGTCGGGTTGGCAACCTGCTATTTCTTTCCGGTATCGGTCCGCGTGATCCGCAAACAGATGGTGTGCCAGGCCTCCAGCAAACGCCAGCCGGTAATTTCTCCGCTTTCGACTTCGAGGCCCAGTGTCACTCCGTGTTTCGGAATGTGCGTGCCGTCCTCGAGGCCTCCGGTGCCAAATGGGAAAATCTGGTCGATGTTACGGTCTTCCTGACCGATATGCAGCGTGACTTTATGACTTATAACAGAATCTATGCAGAGTATTTCAATGACAACCAACCTTGCCGCACAACCGTCGGTATTGATTCTCTGCCCACACCCATCGCTATTGAGCTGAAGTGTATCGCAGTCGTTGAATAAATTACAGAGCCCGCTAAATCTGGCAGGAGAGCCACGTTAATTCATTCTGTAATCCGGCACCAGCGGGAACTGTGGGATTTGAGCCTTGAATGTGCTGTTGTCTTTTAATCGGAGCATGACAAAGTATCCGCTCATGGTACCGATTTCGGTAGCCAGAGGCGCCCAGGATTCATATTCGTACCGCGCCTCAGGATATAAAACTGGTTGCTTGCCGATGACACCGTCACCCTCAACCTCCTTGGACCGGCCTTGACTGTCAGTGATCCGCCAATAGCGGGACATGAGCCGCACAATGTCACTGCTGCAGTTTTCAATGCAAATGTGGTACGTATAAATGAATAACCCTTTTTGAGGGTTCGACTGATTGGCGACGAAAGACGGCTTGACCGTGATACGGATGCCGTTTGTGGTTGTGGTTTCTGACATGCATGAAAATTCAGGAGACGGTTCTCGTGGGTGCGAGGAACAGTCAAAAATAGAAAAAGAGGATGGGATGTCAATATGTTACTCCGATTTCTGGACTGCATCAAATGCCAAGATAGCGCCGAACCAGGGATTCAGCCTCTTCAAGTGCCGTTGAAAGGTCGTCGTTGACGATGCTGTGCTGAAAGGCAGATTCACAGGTCAACTCGTATCGAGCCCGTTCGAGCCTGACGGTCAGACTTTGCTCATTTTCGGTATGCCTTTCTCTAAGACGGGTTTCGAGTATTTCTGCTGAGGGGGGGCGGATGAATATGGACAAGGTCCGGTCCGGATATGTTCGCTGCAAACGCATGGCTCCGCGCACATCGATATCGAATACGATGTGTTTTCCCTCAGCCCATAAACGGTCGACCTCCGATTTGAGGGTGCCGTAGAACCGGCCTTCATAGACTTCCTCCCATTCCAGCAGGGCACCCTCTTCGCGAAGGGCGAGAAATTGTTCTGGCGTGAAAAAATAGTAATCCTTTCCGTGTATTTCGCCCTTACGCGGGGGGCGTGATGTTGCTGAGACGGAGAATGCCAATCCCGGGATAATTTTCAACAGATGTTTGACGATGGTCGTCTTCCCGGCTCCCGAGGGTGCTGTGACGATGATAAGCTTGCCGTGATTCAAAACAGAAATTTTTTTGGCCCCAGAGGTGCCATTTCGGGAGATTCTGGTTACAGGACGTTGGCAACCAGCTCTTTGATTTTCTCGAGGTCGTCTTTCATCTGAACGACGATCCGCTGGATGGCAGAATAGTTTGCTTTGGCACCCATGGTATTTATTTCCCGCCCTATTTCCTGCCCGATGAAATTCAGTTTACGCCCCTTTTGCCGTTCTCCATCCGCGTCGAGCACCTGCAGAAAATAGTCACAATGTTGCGAAAGACGAACTTTCTCTTCTGTAATGTCAAGTTTTTCAATGTAATAGAGGATTTCCTGCTCAAACCGATTGGCATCAATTTTTTCTTTTCCCACCACATCCACTACATTTTGCCAGATGCGTTGTCGCAACTGCTCTTCCCGCTCTTTCTCTAACGGACTGATTTGTTCGAGCAGCCCTTTGATGGCTCCGATCCTGTCGCGGCATTCTTTCTCCATGGCCTCTCCCTCAATTTCCCGGTGGCTATTCATGACGACAATCGCCTGGTCGATGGTTTTGCAGACTGCATCCCATTCTTCACCATCCAACGCCTCTTTTTCGGAAATGACCACACTCGGGATGCGCATAATAGCCTGAACCAGATCGGCATTCTGACAATCCAACTCATCGCATATGGTGCGGAGCTCGCGGTAATATTTGCGAAATAACTCGCCATTGAGAGCATAGGCCTCCTCCCCAGAGCCAACGCTGCTGCTCACCTCAATCATCAGATCAATCTTCCCACGCTCGAGGGCTTGCGTGACCCGCTTGCGAATTTCTGTTTCTTTGGTGCGGTAATTTGCTGGAATCTTGATGCGCAAATCAGAGATTTTACTGTTGAGCGACCGCAGCTCGACAGCGATGAGTTTGTGGTGGAAGGGGATTTCCACCCGGCCGTAGCCTGTCATGGATACTAACATGATCCGCTTTTTGTGGTCTGTGAAGCACAGCGCATCGCCGTGATGCGTCCAAAGATACACAAAATCAAGACTGAAGCCTCTGCCGCCGGCGCTGCCATCGTCTGATGAGGGGGTAGCTAAAGACCGCTGCAAGGATAAGAATGACACCTCTGTAGAACCCCGGATCCAGTTCCTGATGCTCATTGAGCAAGACCCAGGCAAGGGCTATACCATACACTGGCTCAAGATTAACGGTGAGATTGGAGGCAAAGGCTGAGATATGGCGCAATGACCTCAAGGCCAATACATAGGCGAGCGTCGTGCACAAGAGGGCCAGAATGATCAAGTATCCCAGATCAGCCAGTGATGGCATGAAAACAGACTCGCTGCTTATGAAAAACGGAAGCAAAAGTGTGAGAAACAGCCATCCGCTCGATAACTCCAGAAAAGTGATGCTCATAGAGTCTGCCTTGGATACCAACTTTTTATTGAGCGTCGCAAACAATGATGCGAGAAAGGCCGACAGGAGACCGACAAGGATGCCTGCCAGCATGTCATCACCTGTTGAATTGACCACCATGGCCATACCCGGGATGATTATGGCCCCGAGGAAAATTTCAATCCCCTTGATGCGCTGCCTCAACAACATCGGCTCCAGAAAAGCCGTAAAAAGTGAGGTGGTCGCCATACAAATCAAGGTAATCGAGGCATTCGACAATTTAATCGCTCCGAAAAAACACACCCAGTGCATTGCCACCAATACCCCGATACCCATGAACTGTAATACCAGACTCCGTGGCATCTTGCGCAACTGCCTCCCCATACGGATCAGAAACAGCAAACTCACCGATGTCAAAAGCATCCGCCACCAAACCATCACCATAGCAGAAAGCTGTATCAAATCTCCCAGTATGGCTGTAAACCCAAATAACAGCACTGCAATGTGCAATTCCAGATAGGCCCGTTGCTCCGGCTTCATGACTTTTCATTAATTCGCAAATCAATCGTCTGCGCAGCACAAAAAAACTCTTTTTTTTGCTCTTCCTTGTCGTACCCGGTC
>CAZMSQ010000007.1:21024-96939 GCA_964569025.1 uncultured Saprospiraceae bacterium
CGGTCCGACCGGGTGTGAACAGATTTGGTCTCTGCGGAGTTTAGGGAGTTGAAATTATTTTGCCAAACACTTTAAATTGATGCTATGAGTCTGAATATTGGTGATGCAGCCCCGGATTTTACCTTGTATAATACTGAGAAGCAGCAGGTTTCCCTGAGCCAGTTTAAGGGGAAGAATGTGGTCCTGCTGTTTTTCCCGCAGGCGTTTTCTAGTGTGTGTACGGATGAATTGTGCGCCACGCGTGATTCTCTTGCAGATTATGAGACAGCCAATGCGGAGGTGCTGGCTATTTCTGTTGACTCTCCTTTTACCCTTGAGCGATTCAAGGCTGACCAATCACTGAATTTTCAGCTGCTCTCGGATTTTAACAAGGAGACCTCCCGGGCCTATGGGTCTTTGTATGAAGATTTTGTATTCGGGATGAAAGGAGTTTCGAAGCGTTCTGCTTTTGTGATTGATAAAGAGGGTATTATCCGGCATGCGGAGGTGCTGGAGAATGCCGGTGAGCAGCCTGATTTTACAGCAGTGCACCGGGTTCTTGCTGAACTGAATGGATAGAAGATTATCGAATCCTTGCAGAGTGATTCTGTAAGTGAAGTGAATTCAGGTGAAATTCTTATCTTTCCTCTGAGTCAAATTGAGACGCGCAGGGAGGGGATAGATTCTGTTGGAACAGAAATGTCATGAAACCGGAAAGTCAGGATAAGATTGGATTGCAGTACGCCGCGGAAACCGAGGTTGAAGAGGTGGTGGTGAAAAAGAAAACCACAGCTTCAAAAAAGGGGAACGAGGCCAGAATTATTGTCTATAACGATGACCACAATTCGTTTGACTGGGTCATCCAATGTTTTGTAGAGGTGCTGGGGCACGAATTCGCTCAGGCAGAACAGCTCTCTTTGATTATTCATTTCAAGGGGAAAGCCTGCGTAAAGAAAGGCTCAAAAAAGAAACTCAAGCCACTCAAGGATGCACTCGTAGAACGAGGTCTGAGTGCGGTGATTACGACTGAAGGAGAGGATGGGTAATAGGTTTTCACTGCCGGAACTGTCTCAGGAGAATCTTGATTTTCCGCCACCTGACCAAGCGAATTTTTGGGGAGTTTTGGCCGTCGGAGGAGATCTTTCAGTCAATAGGCTTGCCCGCGCTTATCGCGATGGTATCTTTCCATGGTATTCCGAAGGGGAGCCAATTCAATGGTGGAGTCCTAATCCAAGATTTGTACTTTTCCCAGATGAGTTGAAGGTGTCGAAAAGTATGAATCCGTATTTCAACCAAAAAAAATTCGGGCTCTCCTTTGACTATTCTTTTCGAGAGGTGATTACTGAATGCCAAAGCACCCCGCGGAGAGGCCAGTCGGGGACTTGGATTACCCAAGAAATGCTTGAAGCATTCTGTGCATTTCACGAGGCTGGATATGCCCATTCTGTGGAGGTCTGGGATGGCGAAATTCTGGTTGGTGGATTGTATGGAGTGGCCATCGGGAAGGTCTTTTTCGGGGAGTCTATGTTCAGCAATAAGACCAATGCCTCCAAGTTTGGATTTATCTCCCTGGTGAGGACGCTCCGGGATCGCGGGTTTACCCTCATTGATTGTCAGGTGCCAACCAGCCATCTGGAAAGCCTCGGCGCGCGGGAATTACCCCGGAAAAAGTTTTTGGCACTCCTCCAATCCAATCGAAAGGAGCCCATGCCGGATGAGAATTGGGGAGAATGGTTGGGAAATTCAGCAGATTCGTAGTACATTTTCCGCTCAACGATTTATGTTATGAGGTATCAGGTGCTGATGACCGCGCTTCTGTTTTCGCTTTGCCTGCTCTCTGGACACACTTCCGAGAAATACCCCACCGACTATTTTCTTTCTCCGGTGACAGGCCCTCTGCGCTTGTCGGGAACCTTTGGGGAGCTTCGGTCCAATCACTTTCATTCAGGTATTGACGTCAAATCCAGAAACGGTCAAATCGGAGAGCCCATTCTGGCCTGTGCTGATGGCAGAGTGTCCCGCATCAAGGTCTCAGCGACTGGCTATGGCAAAGCGCTGTACATCGATCATCCGAATGGCTATACAACCGTCTACGCGCATCTTGATGAGTTTGACCCCGCCATTGAAGCCTTTGTAGACAGCCATCAATACGCAAATGCTGCGTTTGAGGTAGACCTTTTTCCGGGGCCAGGAGAATTGAAAGTGTCAAGGGGCCAGGTGATTGGAACCATGGGTCTGACCGGATCAACATTTGGCCCTCATCTACACTTTGAAATGAGGGACACGCGCACAGAAAAACCTGTCAATCCTCTCTTTTTCGGTCTTGAGGTGGCTGACGATGAGCCACCCAGAATTCATGAGCTGAAGATCTACAGCTTGAACAACAGATTGGTTGCTGGTGATGAGTTGAAGCCTCGAATAGGCCGAATTGGTACAAATTACCACCTGCACGGAGATACGCTCGAAGTCGGGCACGACAAAATTGGCCTTGGGCTCAAAACGTATGACTTGATGTCAGCTGTTCCGAATATGAACGGGGTTTACGCCATCAGGATGCTCAGGGACAGTCAGCTCAGCTACAGCTTTCGGATGGAGACCTTCAGTTTCGATGAAACCCGATACATCAATGCCCACCTTGATTATGCCGAGCAAGTTTCGCAGCGGAGCTATTTCAACCGGCTCTATCTCATGCCCGGTAACCAATTGTCAGCTTATGAACATGAAAAAGGCAGTGGGCTTATCGCTGTGCCAGATTCTGGAACGACAGAGATTCTGATTCAGGTCGAGGACTTCGCCGGGAATGAGACCAGTCTGAGGTTCTGGATAAAAAAAGGTGCCACAAAGGAAGAGCAGGTGTCGCCATCATACACGTACTTGTTGCCCTACGACGAACAAAGCCTGATTGATACTGCAGGAATCCGCCTCTTTTTTCCGAAAGGGTCTCTTTATGAGGACCTTTATTTGCGGTATTCTGCAACGACTGACCCCTCAGATGGCCTTTATTCAGCCGTGCATCATGTCCACGATTTTAAGACCCCGGTTCACACGGACTTTCAAATCAGCATCCGTCCATCCGGGCTGCCCGAAGATCGCCGGCACCAGGCATTCATCGCTTACTGTGATCACCGAAACAGGACATATAATTGTGGTGGAGAATGGCAAGATGGTATGCTGACCACAAATGCCGGCAAGCTTGGCGACTACAGCATCATGGTCGATGACCGTCCGCCAGTGCTCACACCCCACCGGTTTTCATCCAATTTGGAGGGGCGCCCGGGCTTTTCATTCAAAGTGGTTGACAATGTCCGTTCCACAAAAGATGTGGAAGGTCTCCGCTATCGGGGCCGCGTGGATGGAGAGTGGATTCTCCTGGAATACGATGCGAAAAATGACCTTCTGAGTCACACATTCACAGACCGGACCGGCACTGGTACACATGAGCTCATCCTGGAGGTGTGGGATGCTGTTGGCAACCTTGCAACCTGGACGCAGTCATTCACCAGGTGAATCCTGCCGGAGATTGGAATCTGGGAAATTTCCCTCAAAACCTTCCTTCGCGGAGCGTGTTACCAATCAAAATTCTTAAGCATGACACATTTGGAACCGGGCATGAAAGCCCCCGAATTCAGCGGGATGATTGAAACCGGAGAGACTGTTTCTCTCTCAGACTACAGTGGTAAAAAACTGATTCTCTTCTTTTATCCCAAAGATGGGACTCCCGGCTGTACGGCTGAGGCATGTAATCTCCGCGATCATTACAGCGAGCTTACTGACCGTGGCTTTGAGTTGCTTGGGGTCAGTCCGGACAGCGCGAAAAAGCATACCAATTTCATTTCGAAACATGAATTGCCGTTTCATCTTCTTGCGGATACTGAGCATGAGGTACTCAAGGCCTACGGTGCATGGGGGGAGAAGCAAATGTATGGGAAAACCTATGAAGGTGTGTTGCGGTCTACTTTTGTGATTGATGAGAATGGCCACATTTCTGCGGTTTTCACAAAAGTGAATACCAAGAATCACACAGCACAAATTCTTGAGGCGTTGAGTTAGAAAACCTGTTCTGCAACGCGCCTGATGGTGTCTGCATCCCCCATGGTGTAATAATGAAGGCATGGAACACCTGCGTCGCGCAACTCCCGCGACTGCGCGGTACACCACTCAATGCCTACCTGTCGTATGGCCTCTTTACCAGTGGCTTTTTGCATTTCCAGAACGAGTTCTTCAGGAAAATCGACGTGGAATTTTCTGGGAATTGAATTCAGCTGGTACTTTCTGGTCAGGGGCTTGAGGCCTGGCACAATGGGGACGTTGATTCCTGCATTCCGGCATGCTTCGACATAGTCGAAGTATTTTTGATTGTCAAAAAACATTTGGGTGACGATAAAATCGGCACCTGCCTCTACTTTTTGGCGGGTATATTCAAGGTCATACTGAAAATTTGGGGCTTCAAAGTGCTTTTCAGGATAACCGGCAATGCCTATACAAAAATTACTTCTTTCACCATCAGCAATGTCTGCATCCAGATAGCGTCCATTATTCATACCTTCAATTTGGCGCACCATATCAATGGCGTAAGCATGACCGCCGGTTTCAGGTTTGAACTTATCTTCGAACACTGCTGCATCTCCCCTCAAGGCCAGTACGTTGTTGATGCCCAAAAAGTTGAGGTCAATTAAGGCATTCTCCGTATCTTCTTTTGAAAAACCGCCGCAAATGAGGTGCGGCACGGCATCCACGCCGTAGCGGTGCATGATGGACGCACAGATGCCAACGGTTCCGGGGCGCTTCCGGATGGCTGTTTTCTCGTAATACCCGGTATCCTTTCGTTTATAGATGAACTCCTCTCTGTGGTAGGTTACATCAATAAATGGGGGCTTGAACTCCATGAGGGGATCGAGCGTGTCGAAGATTGCCTTCATGCTGCCGCCCTTGAGCGGGGGCAGGACCTCAAACGAAATGAGGGTGTGGCCGTTGGCTTTTTCGAAGTACTCTGTCACCTTCATAGCTCTCCTTGGATTTGCGTGATGTTTTTCATTTTAATTGGTCTTCCATTTGATGTTACAGCCAACAGAGGGCCATTGTTCAGCGTTGACAGGCTGCCCGGAAAGCACCGCATCAAGGGCTGCGCGGAGGTCCTTTCCAGTGACCGGAATATCGGAGCCTGGGCGCGATCGGTCCAGTTGGCCCCGATACACCAACCTTCGCTCACCGTCAAATACGTAAAGATCAGGGGTGCAGGCCGCATCGTAGGCGCGAGCCACTTCCTGACTTTCGTCATACAAATACGGAAACGGATAGCCCTCCTCTTCGGCTGCGACCTTCATTAATTCCGGTGAATCGTCAGGGTAGTTTTCGACGTCATTTGAGCTGATTGCTGCAAATGCGACGCCCTTGGGCTGGTAATCATTGGCCAGCTCCACCAATCCGGGATTGATGTGTTTCACATATGGGCAGTGGTTGCACAGAAACATCAGTACGGTGGCTTTGCCAGAGGAAATGTCGTCGAGGGTCATTGTGGTGCCCGTCACGGTATCTGGAAGTGAGAAATCTGGTGCTTTTGTGCCCAGAGGGATCATATTTGATTCGGTGCGTGCCATACGAACTGTTTTGTTGACAAAGGTACACAATCACAGTGCGACATCAAGGAAGTTTGTATTAAAGGGAGCGTCTTGCTATGATGTTCACCGATAAAAAAAGAGGGGAAAGGCCTCTCCGGCTTTGAAAGTGTCTTTGCCTCGCGGCAATTGCAGGAAGGCGTCAGCATCCACGAGGTTTGCAAGATCTCCAGATCCATTTCCTTCAATGGGATGCGCCATGATGTGGCCGTCAGGGGTATAGCTCACACGGACTTGCAGAAAATAGGTCAGGTCTGGCCGAAATGTAAAGTCGTGAGCCAGGACTCCCACTGGGTGAGGACCCGGAGGGAGACCCATAGATTGGTGCAGCCACGGGATGAAGTACCTGTGAGTACATAAGAAGGAAGACACCGGATTGCCTGGGAGCGCAAAGACCAGGGCACCCTCCCGGGATTCTCCGAACCAGAAAGGCTTCCCGGGACGCTGACTGATGCGATGGAAGTGTTTTTTGACACCCAATTCCTCAAGGATGACAGGCAAAAAATCAAACTTGCCCTTTGATACGCCGCCTGAAAGAATGATGACTTCTTCTGAAGCGAGAATTCGCGCCAGTTCAGACCGGATTTCATCTGGGTTATCCCGAAGATGACTGGTTCGGGCCGTGATGCCGAGTCCGGCAAGGGTGGCCTGTAGACGGTAGACATTCGAGCGACGAATCTGATGTGGCAACGGCTGTTCGTGAATGTCAACGAGCTCATCGCCGGTTGAAATGATGATCGTTTTCGGCAGACGGCTCACTTTCACCACGCTGCATCCGAGGGTGGCCCCAAGGCCAATCTCGGCGGCTGACACCCTGGTGCCGGCCCGAGCTACCAACTCACCAGCCTGTCGGTCAATGCCGCACCGATGAATGTTCTGCCCACGCATCACATCGTCAATCAACACCTTTGCTGAGAGGTTTTCGATGTGCAGGTCTTCATATCTGATGACCGTGTCAGTATCTTCTGGAAGGATCCCACCTGTCATGGCTTCCAAACACGCCTCCGGGTCATTGAGTTTCTGTCTGGGTGAGCCTGCGGCAGCGATGCCTGCAATCGGAAAGGTGCGCTGCCCGCGCTCAAAGGTGTCAAAGGCAATGGCAATACCGTCCATGGTAATGCGATCGTAAGGGGGCATTGGCCGGTCAGCGATCAGGGGCTCGCGCAATATGCGACCTGCTGCATCAATCAGAGCAACCTGCTCTGTTCCGTAGTCTCTGACTGTCGATGAAATAATCTGAAGAGCGTCTTCTACTGTAATCATGCATGTGGATTTACCCGCCAATGGTGGCCATTGATTCGCTCACCGGGCGGCCGAAGCGCCGGTCTTGCTCCGCCTCAAACCCGTCTTTGGCCCGATGGCCCAATGCTTCCCGCAAGGCCTGCGCCACCTGCCGGTCATCGGCCCCGGCCCTCATCAAATCGCGGATGTTGAACACGCCGCTGTCGTATAAGCACGTTTTCAAGATGCCCTGCGGGGTGAGGCGGATGCGATTGCAACTGCCGCAAAACAGACGACTGTATGCTGCAATAATGCCTACCGTCCCGTTGAAGCCGGGAATGTGATAATTCATTGAAGTGGAGTGAGGTGGGTCAGGAATTTTTTCGATGTCTGGAAAATGGGCTCTCAAGTGGGCAAGGATGTGGGTGTGATTCCAAACTCCCTGGTCCTCATGAGCCCCCTCTCCGTTAAACGGCATCTCCTCAATAAACCGAACATCTATCGGACGATTGCTGGCAAGCTCTGTCAGCGGCACGAGGTCTTCGATGTTGCGGCCGTTCATGACAACGGTGTTGATTTTTGTGGGAATGCCGTGACTGAGGAGCGCTTCAAGAGTGTCCATGACAGATTGGAAGGAATCTCGCCTTGTTATTGCGAGAAACCGCGACGGGTCAAGGCTGTCCAGACTCAGATTCACAGAGTGAATGCCAATTTCCTTGAGTCGTGGCACCAGGCTGGCAGTCAGTGTGCCGTTTGTGGTGATGTTGAGCTTTTTGAGCCCTTCAATGGTTGCAATCTTTTCAAGAAACTCGACCATACCCTTTCTCAAAAATGGCTCCCCACCGGTAATCCGTACCTTGTCAATACCCATCGGCACCATCATGCGGATGAGCCGCTCCATCTCCTCATAACTCAGCAATTCTTCGCGAGCCACATACTTGATACCTTCCTCGGGCATACAATAGAAACACCTGAGATTGCAGCGATCCGTCACTGCAAGTCGTACATAGCTTATCTGGCGACCGTGATTATCGTATAGCATGGATTCTCTTTTCCTCCCTCTTTCACACCCTGCACAAATCCCTTTCAGAGGTGTTTTGTTTGGAGAATTTTGAAAAAAAATTCCTAGAAACAGGCGTTTCCAATTCTGGAAGCCCAACAATTGGGGCAAATTTGAGGTTTGCCAAGTCAGACAAGATACTCAACTGCGCGAATTCATGCATTATCCGGAGCAAATCCGATTGCAATTTCCACTGCTTGTCCGGAATCCGGAACTGGCATGGCTAGATAATGCAGCAACAACCCAAAAGCCAGCACAGGTCATTGATGCCATCAGGATGCTGTATGAGTCAGACAATGCCAACATCAACCGGGGCCTTTATGACATAGCGGTTCGGGCGACTGCCGGGTATGAGTCAGTGAGGAAAGTGGTGGCTGAATTTATCGGCGCCGGTGAGGGCAATATTGTCTACACATCAGGCACCACGGGGGGGGTCAATATGGTGGCCCGCTGTTATCTGCAGCCCAAATTGAAGGCTGGAAGTGAGGTTTTGATTTCAGCAATGGAGCACCATGCCAACTTGATTCCATGGCAAATTGCCTGCAAGAATTCGGGGGCATCGCTTCGGGTCATTCCGATTGATGAAGACGGAGTGCTCAACATGGGGGAATTCCGAAATATGCTTTCTGCGAACACCGCCATGGTGGCCGTCACACATGTTTCCAACACATTGGGTACCGTCAATCCTGTAGAGGAAATCATCGAGCTGGCTCATTCAGTAGGAGCCAGAGTGCTGGTGGATGCAGCACAGAGTATCGCCCACTATCCGATAGATGTAAGCGAAATGAACGCTGATTTTTTGGCATTTTCAGCTCACAAAATGTTCGGGCCTACAGGAATTGGGGTACTTTACGGGAAAGAAGAGGTGCTTTCGGAAATGGAGCCTCCAAATTACGGTGGCGACATGATACGGACGGTGAGCTATCAGGATTGCACGCTTGCTGACATACCCCGCCGCCTTGAGGCTGGAACCCCACATGTCGCAGGTGTTTTTGGTCTGGGTGAGGCCATACGATTCATACAGCATCTCGACCGAACTGCTGTGCGAGAATCGCTTCACGACCTGACTACCTATGCTACTGAACAGCTGCTTGGGGTCAACGGGGTAACACTCATTGGCCGCGCCCCATCTAAAAGCTCTATACTTTCTTTTACCGCACCCGGTGTCCACCCACACGATATGGCTACCGTGCTCGGAACCCGGCAAATTGCAGTCAGGGCTGGCCATCACTGTACGCAGCCACTCATGAATCACTTCGGAATCTCCGGAACCACAAGGGCATCGATAAGCATTTACAACACCCGCGATGAAATCGACCGTCTTGTAAGTGGAGTGCGGGACGCAATTAATTTTTTTTCATGAACGATCGACTGCAAGAGTTATACAAATCCGTTATTTTGGCCCATCATAAAAATCCGGTCGGGTTTGGGCCTCTTGCCGAGCACGTGCAAGTCGTTGAAGCAACCAACACCATGTGTGGTGACACCTTTCGGGTAGGGGTCTCAATTCAGGGTGATGCGCTCACAGATCTGGGTTTTGAAGGGCATGGGTGCGCCATATCAAGAGCTTCCGCATCCGTTTTGGTCAAGCATCTGAGCGGGCAAAACCTGAAAGCAGCTCGTGGCATATGTGAAGAGTTTCTCAAAGTCGTCGACCCCGAGTGTCAGAATAATCCGGCAACCTCAGACGATTTCGAAGCGTTTGCTGCTACTCGGGAATTTCCGGGCCGGCACACCTGCGCAGCTCTTGTCTGGGAGAAAATGCTTGAATATCTTATCGCAACAGCAGAATGAATAATCAAACAAATGATGAAAATTCATATCCTCGCCTTCGGAATTGCCAAAGATATTCTCGGGAATTCACAAGCTGTACTTGAGGTTTCAGAAGGAACAACCATTGCCGGGCTGAAAGATATTCTGACAGCTACTTACCCCGATTTTTCCCGACTACGTTCCCTGCGCATCGCGCTGAATGAAGAATATCAGGATGACTCCCGGGTGCTGGTTGCAGAAGACGAGGTGGTCATTATCCCGCCGGTCAGTGGGGGGTGATTGAGAATGAGAATGAATGTTGCGGCATGATTGATATCAGGATAAAATCAGAGGCGCTTCGCCCCGAAGAATGCATTGCCCTTACTGCATCTGAACAGGCAGGTGGCACTGCTCTGTTCATTGGAACAGTCCGGAATCAGACAGCTGGTAAGGCAGTGGTACGACTTGAGTTTGAGTCGTATGAGCCCATGGCCGTTTCCGAAATGAGGAAGATTGCTGAGGCTGTTCAAGAGAAATGGGCCGCGGAGAAAGTGTGCATCCATCACCGGGTCGGTTCACTGAGCATCGGAGATATTGCGGTCATCATTTCAGTGGCAACGCCCCACAGGAAAGCTGCGTTTGAGGCGTGCCAATACGCCATAGATACACTGAAAGAGACCGTACCAATCTGGAAAAAGGAAATTTTCACGGATGGAGAAGTCTGGGTGGCTGCGCATCCCTGAGCCACATTGCCCGCTTTCAAAGGCGCAAAAATTTCTTTCTTCGGTAAAATCAGGACATTGAGACCGTAACAATGCGCCGCTTTAGGAAGCGAGCAATAATGTCTGAATTGGGAGAAAAAATCCACGAATTCAGCCATGAATCATTCATTCTAAGATCGCTGCACATAGCGATTTTTTTCACGAATCATTTCCCCCAAAATGGCCAGTGCAATTTCACGCGGGGTACGTGCATTGATGTCAAGGCCGATTGGCGCATGAATTCTATTGAGTATTTCTTCGTCAAACCCCCCATCCTGAAGTCGTTTTATTCGTTTTGCGTGCGTTCGCTTGCTTCCAAGGGCTCCGATATAGGCGACTTGAGAGGGAAGGAGAATACGAAGAGCATCGTCATCAATTTTTGGATCGTGAGATAACACCACAGCCCACGTGTATGGGTCAAGGTCGATATCCGAAAGCACTTCAGATGGGTAGCGGACGAACAATTCGTCGGGGGCAACCGGGAAACTGGTTTTGTCCGCAAACGCTCCGCGCGGGTCAATGACGGTGACATGAAAGTCAAACTGAGTGGCGAGCGCTACCAGATCTGAGGTGATGTGGGCCGCCCCGATGATCAGCAACCTTGGCTTGGGTGCAAAGACTTGAAGGAAAAATTCCCGGCCATCCTCATCTGCAGTGGCGATATGACGACGCTCACGATAAGCAGTAAGTGCCTCATCGGTTAATGACAGTGTGAGTTTGTCACCTACGATTTTGCCATCAGGAAAAACCACGGTATGACTCGTCGGACCATCAGCAAGGGAAGTGACCAATACACATCCGCGATCCTGGTCAAATCCCTCTCGAAGAGCTTTCCAAACAGCTCTTGATGCCTCCCGTTTGTCAAAAGCAACAAATGGCTCCAGGTAAACCTGAATTTTGCCTCCGCAACTCAATCCGACAGCCCATGCATCTTCATCAGCGACCCCATATGCAAGTCGTTTCCCCTCCCCGCTTTCGATGAGAGGAATTGCCTCCCGCACAACGGCGGTCTCCACACAGCCTCCACTGACAGAGCCAGCCATATCCATGGCTTTGGTAATCAGCATAGATGACCCAACAGGGCGAGGCGAAGAGCCCCAGGTCCGAATGACGGTCGCCACAGCAAAAGGCGTTTTTTTTTCAATCCATTGATCAATTTGCGACAACAATTCTCTCATTCGTGAGTTATTTAGAACAAAATTTCTAATTATCGGCAAAAACAGCCGGTCTCTGTGGAAAGTTCAACCCATGCAAGCTGTCAAAAAGAATTGTGCCTGCAAAGCGACTGCGCCATCAATGGGGCGGAAAAAAGCCCTTCCATTGGTATTCGGTCTCATTGTAGCCATTCTGCCAAAGTGTCCTTTCTGTGTGCTGGCCTGGTCGAGTGCCATCACCTTATGCAGCGGCGACACAATGTACAATCATACAGCCTTATGGACATCATGGATTTCTGTCGGTCTTGCGCTGTGTACTCTATTGCTGGTCCTGTGGAATTACCGGGGCACCCGCACACTCGTGGCCGCAGCACTTGTTGCGGCAGGCTGTGCACTCCTGCTTCGTGCTGAATGGATAACCGGAAGTCTGCCAACGTACTACTTTGGAACGACACTACTCCTTGGTGGGGTCTGGGTGAATGGAAACCTCCTTCCGCTGATTCGTCAATGGGTCATTCCGGGAGCATTTGATACCGAAACGCTGAGAAACGAAAATTCGTGATGCAAACTGTGCATTTTACATCTGCCCTCAAGCGGTTTTTTCCTGATATTGAACCACAACACGTCGAAGGCCAGACCGTCGCAGAAGTGCTGGATAGGCTTGAAACCCAATATCCCGGACTCAAATCATATCTCGTTACGGAAAATGGTGCGCTTCGTAAGCACATCAACATTTTTGTAGACGGCGACTTGATTTCAGACCGAGATACGCTGACTGATCAGTTAGGCCAGAGTCAGGATATTCTCATTTTTCAAGCTCTCTCCGGAGGGTAAATGCTATGTGCTGAAATGAACCGCAAACTTCTCGTGGCAACGTCAAAAGGTCTGGTTGTTTGGGACCGAAAAGGGCAAAAGGAATGGGTCGTCAGAGATGTCCACTTTCAGGGATTTCCAGTTTCGGTCATTTATGCAGACACCCGGCATCAAGTGTGGTGGGCTGGGGTCTCTCACCGGCACTGGGGTCAGAAATTGCATCGGTCGTTTGATGAGGGTAAGACATGGGATGAAATGCCTGTGCCTGCATACCCTGACAAAGCCGAGTGGCGACCCGGAAAGGCTGCAGTCCTTAAGAAAGTGTGGACGATCAGCAGTGCAGGCCCGGATAAGCCTGAAGGACTGTGGGTTGGCACAGAACCAGGAGGATTGTTTTACAGCAATGACTACGGACAATCATATACACTGGTTGAGAGTCTGTGGAATATGCCGGGCCGTATGGACCCAACCCAATGGTTTGGGGCAGGGCGCGATTTGCCGTTTATCCATTCCGTGGTAGTTGATCCGGCTGACAGCGATCATGTGTATATCGCGGTGAGCTGCGCTGGAATCTTCGAAACCACCGATGGCGGAGCAACGTGGGCAGCGAAGAATAAAGGACTCATCGCAGCCTATCTTCCGGACCCGCATGCTGAACAGGGCCATGACCCACATCTGCTGCTGGCTTGTACCTCCCACCCAAACGTGCTTTGGCAGCAAAACCACTGTGGGGTCTTCCGGACAGAAAATGGAGGGCAGCACTGGTCGGATGTGTCAGATCCCAGAGGGTATGTGCATTATGGGTTTGCGCTCGCAGTAGATGAAAGTGATCCGCTCTCAGCCTGGGTGATTCCTGCAATGAGCGATGATCAGCGCGTTCCGCCAAATCTGGCACTCCGGGTCTGCCGGACCAGAGATGGCGGAAAAACCTGGCAATCGCTTACCTCCGGATTGCCCGGAGAATGCTGTTTTGACATTGTCTTTCGACATGCTTTGGCTCGGCAGGGCTCATGCATGGCCTTCGGGTCAACCACCGGGAATCTGTTTTTCTCAGATAATGACGGAGACTCATGGACGTGCCTGAGCCATGTGTTGGGCAGAGTCGAAACCGTTACTTTTGCTTGAAAAATTCTATTTTTAGAAAATAAATTCTAATTTCGAAATCTATTTTATTCATTTACCTTCTTAAATCTACACACCATGATACCTGCTGCTTTTGACTACGCCGCCCCTGGGACGCTGGAGGAAGCCTTCGCGTTGCTGGAGGAGTACGGCGATGAAGCCAAGATTCTGGCAGGTGGCCACAGCCTGATTCCAATGATGAAGCTGCGATTTGCAGAGCCCGGGCGGTTGATTGACATCAACAACATCCCGGGGCTTTCATACATCAAGGAAGAGGATGGTTACCTGAAAATCGGGGCAATGACCAGAGAATCCGACCTTGAAAGGTCCGATCTTATCCCGGGGAAATATCAGATTTTCCTCGATGCCAGTAAGTTGATTGCTGACCCTCAGGTGCGGAATATGGGTACGATTGGGGGCAATATTGCACATGGAGATGCGGCAAATGACCATCCTGCAGTTATGCTGGCAATGCGGGCAGAAGTGGTCATCAGCAGTTCGGAAGGATCGCGGGTTGTGCCGATCGATGAGTTTTTCTATGGCTTCTACATGACAGCTGTGCAACCTCACGAAATTCTGACAGAAATCAGAATTCCAATACCGGGGCAGCATACCGGCAATGCATATCACAAACTTGAGCGCAAGGTCGGCGATTATGCAACAGCTGGCGTGGCAGCACAAATCGGTATGGATGCGCAAGGGGTTTGCACCTATGCCGGAATCGGGCTCACAAATGTCAATCCGGTGCCGATGGTTGCATCTCGTTCAGAGGAACTGTTGAAAGGCAATGTACTCACTGATGATCTCATCGCACAAGCTGCTCAGTATGCATCAGAAGATTGCAATCCTTCATCAGACCTCCGTGGTGACGAAGATTTTAAGCGCGAAATGGTCAAAGTATTGACCAAGCGCATCATCAATAAAGCCATTGAAAGGGCGAAAGGGTAATTATTTCAGACTAAAATCTCATCAGATGACTCAACAGATTACACTCACCGTCAATGGTGAACAACACACCGTCGAGGTCGAACCACGGACGCTTCTGGTTCACCTCATCCGCGAACAGCTTAGCATGACCGGTACTCATATCGGCTGCGACACCTCCAGCTGCGGAGCATGCACCATTCTGCTCGATGGTAAGTCCATCAAATCCTGCACCGTATTGGCCGTTCAGGCCAATGGGAAGGAAGTGATCACCGTCGAAGGACTGGCCACAACTGAAGGGTTGCACCCCATTCAGGAGGGCTTCAAGGAAAACCACGGACTCCACTGCGGATTCTGCACTCCCGGCATGATGCTGCGGGCTGTAGAGTTGCTCGAAGACAATCCCAATCCCACCGAGGAGGAAATCCGCTGGGGAATTTCAGGGAATCTTTGCCGCTGTACCGGATACAATAATATCGTAAAGGCGATTCAATATGCCGGCGCGAAAATGCGCGGAGAGGAAACGCCATCTACTGAACCGGAATTCGTGTAAGTTCACGAATTGGTTCTCTTTCTTTTTTCACCATTCAAATACCTGCATACTATGATACAGTGTAAAACCTCCAAGGAAATCAGCGGCATGGGGCACTCCATGAAGCGGAAGGAGGACGACCGCTTCATTCAGGGCAAGGGGAATTATGTCGATGACATAAAATTGCCCGGCATGCTCTACATGGACATCGTCAGAAGCCCGTACGCCTACGCAAAAATTAAAAATATCAATGCTGAGCCTGCCCTTCAGATCCCCGGTGTTGTAGCTGTGGTAACCGGCAAAGATCTTGAAAAGTATAACCTGCACTGGATGCCGACGCTGATGTCGGATACACAGATGGTCCTGCCGACAGATACCGTCATGTATCAGGCTCAAGAAGTAGCCGCCGTCATCGCTACCAGTAAATATGCGGCCCGGGACGGCCGCGAGGCAGTCCAGGTAGAATACGAAACCATGAAGCCGGTTGTCGACCCGTATAAGTCGCTCGATCCGGATGCCCCGGTGCTTCGTACTGACAAGGAAGGCAAAACCGATAATCACATCTGGCATTGGGAAGTGGGTGATAGAGACAAGACAGAGAAAGTCTTTTCGGATGCTGAAGTCGTCGTGAAAGAGCAGATGCACATTCCGCGAATTCATGTTTCTTCCATTGAAACCTGTGGTTGTGTGGCTGACTATGACAAAGTCAACAATCACCTGACGATGTACATGACTACGCAGGCACCGCACGCCATTCGTACCGTCATCGCACTGGTTGCCGGTCATGTAGGACTGACAGAAGAGAAAGTCAGAGTGATTTCTCCCGACATCGGGGGTGGATTCGGAGGGAAGGTGCCGGTGTATCCTGGGTATGTGATCGCTATTGCCGTTTCATTCCTTGTTGGAAAGCCGGTGAAGTGGATTGAGGACCGGAGCGAAAACCTTCAGGCCGATTCATTCGCCAGAGATTATCACATCACTGCTGAGATGGCCGCCACCAAGGAAGGGAAAATTCTCGGGACGCGTTTCAAAATCTTAGCAGATCACGGCTATACCGATGCATCTGCCAACCCGTCAAAGTTCCCGACCGGACTGTTTTCCATCGGTACCGGCTCCTACGATTATGATACAGCCTTCATGGAGGCCGATGCGGTATATACCAACAAGCCACCCGGAGGAGTCGCCTATCGTTGTTCTTTCCGTGTGACTGAGGCTGTGCATGCTATTGAACGAATTACAGACCGCCTTGCCCTTGAAATCGGAAAAGATCCGGCTCAGCTGCGGATGGAAAACTTTATCAAAAAAGAGGATTTCCCTTGGAAATCACCCACCGGTTGGGAGTATGACAGCGGTGATTATCACGCGGGTCTGAAGAAGGCAATGGATGCCATTGAGTACGACAACCTGCGTGTTGAGCAGGCGGAGAAGCGCAAAAAAGGTGAATTGATGGGCATTGGAATTTCCACGTTCACCGAAATTGTTGGTGCAGGACCTTCGCGTGATTTCGATATCCTTGGTATCAAGATGTTCGACTCTGCTGAAATCAGGGTCCACCCAACAGGCAAGGCCATCGCACGGTTTGGTACAAAGTCGCAGGGACAGGGTCACGAGACAACCTATGCACAGATTATTGCCGAAGAGCTCGGCATTCCGGCTGAGCATATTCAGATTGAAGAGGGTGACACAGATACTGCGCCCTACGGTCTGGGTACTTACGCCAGCCGGAGTACGCCCACCGCCGGAGCGGCTGCAGCAATGGCAGCCCGCAAGTTGCGTGATAAGGCCAAAAAAATTGCAGCTTACCTGCTGGAGGTCTCTGAAGATGACCTCGAATGGGAGCCCGGCAAGTTTTTTGTCAAGGGGGCACCTGAAAAGGTGAAGACCATTCAGGAAATTGTCTTCGCTGCGTACACCAACCACCCGCTGGGCATGGAGGCAGGATTTGAAGCGACCCACTACTATGATCCTCCAAACTTGACATTCCCCTCCGGAGCTTATATCTGCGTGGTTGATATCGACAAGGAGACCTACGAAATCAAGGTGCGCCGATTCGTAGCCATCGATGACTGCGGGAATATCATTAACCCGATGATCGTACAGGGTCAGGTGCACGGCGGTCTGACACAGGGCCTCGCTCCTGCCATGTACGAAGAGCTTATTTACGATGAAGACGGCAATATCCTGAACGGAACCCTGATGGACTATCTTGTGCCGACTGCGGTCGAGTCACCTAACTGGGAAACCGGCCACACCGTGACACCGTCGCCCCACCACCCGATTGGTGCCAAAGGTGTAGGAGAATCCCCGACAGTGGGAGCTCCGCCGGCTATTGCCAATGCCATCGTTGATGCCCTTTCTCCATACGGGATTACCCACCTGGATATCCCGATCACGCCCTACAAAATCTGGAAGGCGCTGAAGGAAAAGGGCGTGTCTCTCGCCTGATCAAATTGCACAAAACCGGGAGGGAGCTGTTCGGTATCGCCGAATCTCCCTCCCACATTTTCTGACCCATTCGAAATGGCCCGAGGGCCATTTAAAAATTCTCGTGCGTTATGAAAGCTACGTTTAATAAAGTCTTTACAGTCAACGAACCCGTTGAAAAGGTGTGGGATTACCTCAGCGATCCCAAGAAAGTCGTAACCTGCGTGCCTGGGGCAACGCTTGTTGATCAGATTGATGACGATAATTACAAGGGGGAGGTAACCCTGAAGTTCGGCCCCATCAAAGCAAAATATGCCGGACAGATTACCTTTCTCGAACGTGATGGGAACGCCCATAAGATGGTGATGCAAGGCAAAGGACTCGATTCAAAAGGCAAGGGAAGTGCTGATATGCTGATGAACGGCCTGGTCGAGGAAAAGGACGGTGCCACTCAGGTGACAGCCAGCATGGAAGTCTCTGTCACTGGTATGCTCGCCCAATTCGGATCCAGACTCATCAATGATGTCACGGATTCCGTATTCGACAAATTTATCCAAAACTTTAAGGATAAGCTCGCCGGTAAAGAAGTTGACAATACAATGACTGCCGGATCCATGCTCAAAGGGATGTTTAAGAGATAACTGATCTTCCGCCTGACACTTCTGCCGAAACTATCACAGCAAAACTTTCTTTGCAAATAAGTAAGCTCGTGGGGGTGTCTGGCGGAGATGTTTGCTCTTTAGAATTAAACAGTCACATGGATTATCTGAACGATACGTTACAACTGACAGAGGGTTTTGACCGCCAGAAATATCTGGTGGACGATGAGCTCGCAACCATTCTGTTTCTGATGATGAAGTTGCAGAAGCCCCTTCTGCTTGAGGGAAATCCTGGGGTTGGGAAAACAGAAGTTGCAAACGTTCTGGCTGGTTTTCTGGATACACCCCTGATCCGCCTCCAATGTTATGAGGGGCTTGATGTGCACTCTGCCGTGTATGAGTGGAATTACCAGAAGCAACTCCTTTCAATTAAAATTCAGGAGGGCATCGACCGGTCTGAAGCAGATAAGGAAGCGCATATTTTTGGAGAAGACTTCTTGCTGAAAAGGCCACTTCTGCAAGCAATAACCGCGGCCACCAAGGCACCGGTTCTGTTGATTGATGAAGTAGATCGCGCCGACGAAGAGTTTGAGGCCTTTCTGCTTGAGCTGCTCTCTGCATTTCAAATCAGCATCCCAGAAATGGGTACCATCAAGGCCATTCACAAACCATTTGTCGTACTCACCTCCAACCGGACCAGAGAGTTGAGTGACGCCCTGAAACGGAGGTGCCTGTATCATTGGGTGAATTATCCGGATCAGGAACGGGAAATCCGTATTGTGAGCAAGCACCTTCCGACAATTGATGCTCAGCTTGCAGAGACCTTGGTAAAAGTGGTAGGCGTGCTCCGCTCACGCAAGTTGAACAAGGCGCCGGGCATTGCTGAAACACTCGATTGGGCTTCGGGGCTGCTCGCCCTTGGATTTGAAAACCTTACAGAAGAAAGCATGTCCAAAACGCTCGGCTGCGTGCTCAAGTCAGCAGATGACCTAGAACGGATTAAAGCGGAAGGCCTTGGCGTTTTGCTCGCTGATATTCCAGTTTCCTGATTCCCATGCCGGAGCACCACCATTTTACAAACTATGGATCACTGAAAGAGGCACTCATTGCCTTTGGTCAGTTGGCACGTGATAACGGCCTGAAGGTGGGCGTGCAGGAAACTCTGGATGCCCTCATTGCTGCGCGGGAAGGGGTGATTATTGACCTGCGTGCCATGAAGTTTGCGCTTAAGGCCCTGTATTGTTGTAGCGAGGAAGACAGTGATGTCTTTGATGATCTCTTTGATTGGTTCTGGAATAAACCCAGAAATGCCGTGAAGAGCCACATTACCATGAAAAACCGGTCAAATCTGGTCAAGCGCTCAGCTGCATCGGTGGTCATGCTTGGCACAGGAAAGCAAAAAAACGGCCAGGAAGAGGAGTCAAAAAATACATCAGGCGCCAACGCAGTTGAACGCCTGCGAAAAACAGATTTCGCCAGTCTATCGGAAATCGACAGCCAATGGCTCGAGGAAATCGCCATGAAACTCTGGAAGCAGATGAGCCTGCGCCTCAAACGCAAACTGCGCTCGTCACCTGGCCGTGGGCAACTCGACCTGCGGCGTACAATCCGTCAGTGCATTGCTCACGGAGGTGACCCCATTGACTTATTCATAAAAACCCGCAAGCCAAAACGCCAGAGGCTGATTGTCCTCCTTGATGTCAGTGGTTCAATGGACAAGTACAGTTTTTTTCTTCTGCGGTTCCTTTGCGCACTGAGCGCCCATTTTGAGCGCATCGAGGCCTTTTTATTCAGCACTCACCTCGTCCGTATCTCCCCCTGGCTAAATGCCCGCAATCTGGATGCGACGTTTCGCGAACTTTCAGCCAGGGCTGACAATTGGTCAAGCGGTACCCGCATCGGAGAGTGCTTCCGCTCATTCAATGAAGAATATGCGAAGCGAATCCTAAACGGTCACTCGACAGTCATTATCTTGTCCGATGGTCTTGACACAGGATCGCCTGATTTGCTGGCCTCAGAGCTCAAGCGAATCAAGTTGCGCACCCGTCAGTTGCTGTGGCTCAACCCTCTGAAGGGGATGTCCGGATATCAGCCTGTGCAACAAGGTATGAGTGCAGCCTTGCCGCAGGTCGATGTGTTTGAGTCCGCACACAATCTTGACAGCATTCTCGAACTGGAAAATTTCTTGCTGAATGTTTAATGAATTTCTCAAAAAAGTCCAGTCTCTTCACCAACAGCGTGTCCCCTTTGCCATGGCCTTCGTTGTGAACCGCCAGGTTCCATCATCCGGGAAGCCCGGAGATAAGGCAGTTATCGAGCAGGATGGCACAATCACCGGCTGGATTGGCGGAGGGTGCACACGGGGGATTGTCCTCAAAGAAGCTGCAGATGCCATCCGTGACGGAAAACCACGGATGCTCCGAATTAGCCCTGATCAGGATACCTCACCAAATCCAGGAGTGATGGATTATACAATGACCTGCCACTCTGGTGGCACCGTAGAACTCTACATTGATCCCGTCCTGCCAAGGCCGGAAATCCTCATTTTCGGCCGGTCGCATGTTGCCCGTTCGCTCTCGAGGCTGGCCAAAGCGATGGACTACCACGTCACCGTGGCGTGCAAGGGAGCCGACTCAGTGCATTTTCCGGATGCCGACGAGTTGCGGGAAGCCCCCGTCGAGGCCCAATCTGCCCGGTCAAATACCTTTGCTGTGGTTTGTACCCAGGGTGAAGATGATGAAACTCATTTGATGCAGGCAATCAGGAGTGGGGCAGGTTATGTTGCTTTTGTAGCCAGTCGCCGAAAGGCAAATGCTATTTTTCAGACGCTACGAAGTTTTGATGTCTCATTCGATGAGCTGCGTGAGATTCATACCCCGGCGGGTCTTGACATCAATGCAAAGCTTCCCGAAGAGGTCGCCGTCAGCATACTTGCACAGATTGTGTCCCATATCAGGAATGAGAGTATTCAGGATTCTGCTGAGAAAAAGAGTGCCCATGAGCCAGCTGAAAACTCGGCATACTTCGTGAATCCAGTATGTCAGGTGCCTGTCGAGAAAAAGACTGCAAAATATGTTGTCCAATTTCAGGAAAGAGATTATTACTTTTGTTGTGACGGTTGCAAAGTTGCCTTTGAGGCTGATCCTGAAAAATATGCCTTGCCTGAGCCGGTATGATATGCGCCATTCTTCTCGCAGCAGGCACTTCTTCGCGGATGGGGTCATCCAACAAGCTTTTGCTTGATGTTGGCAACGGTCAGCCTCTGGTTCGGACAATGGCCGAGCAGTTGGCGGGAGCGCCATTTGACGAGGTGGTGGTAGTAACTGGCTTTGAGAGTGGGGATGTAAAATGTGCCTTGGAAGGGCTTCCGGTTCGGATTATCGAAAATCCCGCCTATGAATCCGGAATGACAACTTCCATTATTGCCGGTCTTAGAGCAATTGCACCGGACGCGCATTTTTTGGTGGGCCTGTCAGATATGCCATTGCTGACTGCCAAACATTACAAATTGCTGCTCGCAGAGTTTGAAGCGGCATTAATCGATACCGCCCACCCAATTGTAAAACCGTCACTGAACGGAGTCCCGGGTAATCCGGCAATCTTCCATGCAGTCTATCGAGAAGAGGTGCTCTCACTGACTGATCTCCATGCCGGATGTAAACCCGTTTTGCAGCATCATGCAGACAGTGTGATTCACCCAAAGGGACTTCCGGATGTGTTTTTTCTGGACATGGACCGTCCGGAAGAGTATCAGGAAATGAGAATGCGGGTGAACCGCGAGGGATAATGCTTCGAAGACATGAAGCCAACAAAAAAACGGATACTTCTTGCTGCGAAGGACTGCTTCGCGACCAAAGGCGTTGCAGCAACAAGGCTTCAGGATATTGCCGAACTCGCAGGTATGAGTATCGGTAATATGGTTTACCACTTCCGTAATCAGGTTGAGATGCTGGAAGTAATTTACACTAGCTTCCAACAGCGACAAGAAGAACTCCTACAGGATATTTGCCTAAGCCCGGTTTTTTCTAATATCGATGAGTATCTCCAGAATGCTTTTCAGCTCCATCAGGAATTTTTGTTTTTCCCCCTTCACACCCCGGAGGTGCTCAGTGCGTCGCCCCGAATTTCCTCTGAATGGCGTGAACATCTCCGGTGGAAGGACCTGCAGCTTGAGTTGATGTTGCGCTTCAATCAGGCCAGAGGCGCTTTAAGTTGGGATGAGGAAACATATCCTGTCGGTGATTTGGCAGTTTTATGGAGGCGGACAATCGACGGTTGGCCCATGCATCGGGTGGTTGAGCAAAAAAACCTCGATGATTTTTTGGCTTTTCGTAAGAGTGCATGGTCAGTGCTCCTCTCCCTGATCACACCTGAAGCCCGTCCTGAATACCTAAGGCTTCACTTTACTTCAGCGCCCCAAGTACAGAACACCGTAATTGATGAAGAATGAGCGAGGCGCTGCTTGAAAATATCGTTGCGAAGCGCGTTGTGCTTGAAAAAGAGCTTGGGATCGACCTATACATTGACAGGAACGATATTGTACAGCGGGCATCTTGTTCTGTGACTCATCATCAAGGCGAAAGAGGAATTCTTGTCGGTAGAAATCCGCGTGAGATTCCGTACGTGGCTTCCCATTTGTTTGGATACTCCGGAGGTTCTCATCAGCAAGCCGCGACCATGGCTCTTGAGCATGCATGGGGTGCAAAGGTGCCCAAGAATGCGCGACTGCTCAGAGCCATCGGACAAGCTGCAGAAATTATCCAGAGCTCTGTCAGGTGGATTTACACAGCATTTGGGCCGGGCTTGGCCCACCCTGCATTTTCAGGGCTTCAAGATTCAGAATATATCCGGGACCATTTTTTAGCGTTCAAAGGCACTTCTTTCCGCAGGGGAATCCTCGGCGCCACGTTCCCCATGTCGGTATATGCAGCAATTGCCGGACAATGGCCGCAGGCCCGGTTTGCCTGCCCCGGAGGCATCGGAACGATACCTGATGCAGCGGCCCTTGCCAGGGTTTCCGGCCTCCTGAGTCGGTTTCGTACCGAGTGGCTGGAAGGGGTTCTATTACATACCTCTGTAGATGAGTTTCTCGACATTCGTACGTCGGACCAACTCTTTAATTGGATAGATTCTGCCGGGACTCACCCCAAAAGCGATTTGGCTGCCATGCTGAGTGGTGCCTTGGAAAGAGGGTACCTCAACTTAGGAGACCACTCAGCGCCAACCCTGACGTATGGTGCATTTCATGTCAGTGATCAGGAAGAAGAATCGATTCCGGAGTTACTCTCATCCCATTCTTCCATTCCCGGGCTGTGTATCAACGGTAGTTCTGTTGATGTATTGAGCAGGGCATCCGTTCGAAGCTGTATCGAGTCGTTGGGGCAATCTCATCAAACCTGGTATCAGGGCCAACCGACAGAGGTTGGCCCGCTTGCACGCATGCTTTCCCTCCATGCTGTCCGCCCGGAAGGCAATCTGATTGGTCACATGGTATCTTGGTCAGGTAAAAATGCCTTTGCCAGAATTCTTGCGAGAATCCGCGAGATTATGGTTCTTGAAAACCGAATCAGATTCTGGCTGGCACAAATTGATCCAGATGAACCATGGAATCTGCCTGTAGAAGATAGAGATGGCTGGGGACTCGGTCTGACGGAAGCGCCGCGAGGAGCACTCGCCCATTTGGTTCGGATCAGAGATGGGAAAGTGGCGGATTATCAGATTCTGCCCCCAACTTTGCTGAACGTTTCCTCCGGATCCGGAGACTCTCCCATCGAGTCTGCCCTCAGCCAATTGGAAATCCCGAATAGAAATAGCCTCCATGAGGTTGGAATCATTGCTCGTTCTTTTGATGCCAGTGTGTCCTGTAAGGTCAGGCTGTTGAAACATCCCTCCGGAAAGGTGATCTTGACGTCAGATGAATAAACATGACAAATGGACGGCGAAAAGTGTATGAACCTTCGGTAAAATTGATTGTACTACAAATGATTGTTGTTCTATGAACGAGTATGTGATTATTTTAGAGTGCAGTGAGTCGTGCTGCTAAAGATTTAATTTCGAAGTTTTTTTCAAAAAGTCTACTTTCCCACACAGAATATCTGATTTATGTGTCTTGCCATCCCCGGACGAATCAAAAGAATTGATCGATCAGATCCATTCTTGAAAAGAGCCCATGTGGCCTTCGGAACCCTTATGAAAGAGGTGTGCCTTGATATGACCCCTTTGGCTCGCGTAGGCGATTATGTCCTTGTGCATGCGGGCGTGGCAATTAACGTGGTGAATGAAGAAGAAGCGATGCGCACATTCTTATACCTTGAAGAATACGGGGGTCTTGAAGACCTCTTGCCGGAGAGAGACCAGACCTGATTCATGAAATTTCTCGAAGAATACAGGGACCCGCAATTGGCGGAGCAATACCTCAACCGTCTCCATTCAGTAACCACCGGAGAGTGGGTAATTATGGAATTCTGCGGGGGGCAAACCCACAGTCTTGTCAAAAACGGCCTCATTGATTTGCTTCCCGCCGGTGTAACAATGGTGCATGGTCCGGGGTGTCCAGTCTGTGTGACCCCACTCTCTATGATAGACGCAGCCATTCGCCTTGCTGAGGAAAAAGGGGTTATTTTGTGTTCATTCGGAGACATGCTGAGGGTGCCAGGCTCTTCTCAAAATTTATTGGAAGCCAAAGCAAAAGGTGCCGCAGTCCGTTTTTTTTACTCGCCTATGGAAGCTGTCGAATTGGCGCGTAAACATCCAGATCGGGAGGTCGTATTTTTTGCGGTTGGTTTTGAAACGACCGCACCTGCAAACGCCCTGTCAGTGCTTTATGCCAAACGGCTGGGTCTGAAAAACTATTCGCTCCTGACTTCTCATGTGTTGGTTCCTCCGGCTATTTCTGCGATAGTCGAAGATGAGGAGGCCTGTGTAGATGGTTTTCTCGGAGCAGGAAATGTCTGTTCGGTAATGGGACTCAAAGAGTACGAGCAATTAATCGACAGATACAATAAACCCTTGGTGGTGACAGGGTTTGAGCCCGTTGACCTCCTTCAGGGTATTCTCATGACGGTGACACAACTTGAACGGGGGGAGTCGAAACTTGAAAACCAATACAGCCGGGTGGTGCCATATGAAGGGAACCCCGAAGCGCAGGCAGCGGTATATGAAGTCTTTGAGCGGTGTGACCGCGAGTGGAGAGGAATTGGCGTACTCCCGGGAAGTGGACTTCAGGTGACTGAAGAATATGCTGGATTTGATGCGATCAGAAAGTTTGGGCTCACGTTCAGATATGTGGCTGAGCCATCTGCCTGTATGGCAGGTGAAATTTTGAAAGGCACGAAGAAGCCAGTTGATTGCCCCCACTTCGGAACCACGTGCACGCCAGAAAACCCCCTTGGGGCTCCGATGGTTTCTTCAGAAGGGGCATGCGCCGCATACTATCACTTTCGCGCTATTTGCAGCGCTGATTCACACCCAATACGTACCTTCTGACCACGTCAATGTGGTTTGCCGTTTCAGCTCCCGGGAATCCGGTGATGTGGCTGTTGTTCAATTCCCGTTCTGCGATCCTTACGAACTCCGCAGAAAGAGGAAGATACGACCAGTGCCACTTTTCTTCCCGATATCCGCTTTCACGGCCGTCTCCATATGCTGTGTATGGCCTGCAGAATCCGTATTCGGAAGCGTGTGTTTCAAGCCATTGGAAGAGTTTTTGGCCCTGACCTGTTTCGAAATATGAATTGTCGAGCGCATTCAAGTCAATGTCAGTCCCCCAGTGATGGCGAGAGGTTCCTGGCATGGCACTGTATTCAAGGATGCGCAAAGCGCGTTCTTTTGGGTCAGCAATATCGAGTGCGGCATTGGTGCCGTCACTAAGTAGTCGAGCCCCCCCCCATTTGGCAGCCCAAATCGATTGCTGATATTCAAAATTCCTTGTGGCCGACAAAATACGTAGCTCATGGCCCGCCTGAGCTGCATCCCGGTGCATCCGAATGAAAGCTTCCAGCGCTTCTTTTCGTAAAAACATCCCATCGCGGGTGGCAAATTGACGGGGTATCGGGGCAAATAAAGGGTGTTTCGCCGGTTCAAAATGGCCGCTCAGGTATGCAATGCTGGTCATCGTCGAGTCTTTTTGGCGAGTAATTGGTAGACACTCTTGCCCTTCTTTTCTCTCTTGCGTTGGCATCTGCCCTGGATCATCAACTTGCCTTTGCCCGCATGCTGCGAATGTGAAAGTTGCCATGGTAGCCGAAATTAGACAAAAGTATCTGATATGCTTCATCAGGCCTGATGGTTTTGCTCTTGGTAAATTTCCATCCATTTTTATTCAAATTAAATGAAATGTATACTCACCTGATAAGATATGCTCAATATGCAGTTTTTCTTGCAATTCTTCACTTCGCACCGGTTGCAAGTGGTGGGCAGGGGCAATCAATGTTTAGATCATGAATAGAAAAATATTACGGTTTATTGGACTTGCATCACTTGTCATAACGGCATGGATTCTTGGCAGAATTTCAGGCATCCATGGCGTACAGCAAAAAAACGCGACGGCCAACCCCATCAGAAAATCAGACTCAATTCGAGATTCCCTTGTGCTCCGGGATTTGCTCTACAAACAAAATGTGAATGACCAGGACCAGCACGTGGGGTTGGAAAACAAGGAGTAATGTCCAAAAAGTCCTGAGAAATGTGTATCTTTGCGTCCGCTTTTGTGGGGATGCTCCACTGAGTCATAGTCAATATCTTATTTTTTCACCTTTACGATACTTCAATAATGCGTCATTACGAAGTAACTTTCATCGTGGATCCAGTGCTGTCGGGCGATGAAATCAAGTCGGCAGCAACCACGTACGTCGATCACCTCAAAGGGGAGGGGAGCGAAATTGTACACATTAACGAATTGGGCCTCCGTGAACTTGCCTATCCAATCAACAAGCGCAATTCCGGGGTCTATTACTGTGTTGAGTTTACCTCAGAGACAGGCGATTTTATTCCAAAACTCGAGTTGGCATTCCGCCGGGACGAGCGCATCATGCGCTTCCTGACAGTGAAACTTGACAAGTATGGTGTGAAATACAACGCTGACAAGCGCGCAGGCCTGATTAATGAGTTCAAACCGAAAAAGAAAAAATCGGAAGAACCTGAAAGAAAGGAGCGCGACAGGCGAGATCGCAAGAAAGAGGCCCCTGCGAAGGAGGCCCCTGCAAAGGAGGGAGCTTCTGTAAAAGAAGGCACTCCTGAAGCGAGCGCTACAGAGTCCGGATCACCTGAATAAACCAGTTGCCGTTCTCCATTTTCTTCCACTTAAACATACACGATCATGGCAAATAAAAAAGAAGATATTAAGTTTCTGAGCAATCCCAATATCGGGCAGTCTCGCAAAAAATATTGCCGATTTAAAAAGTACGGCATCAAGTACATCGATTACAAGGATGCTGAGTTTCTGAAGCAATTTGTCAACGAACAAGGGAAAATCCTGCCACGCCGTATTACGGGGAACTCTCTGAAATACCAGCGCAAGGTGTCAACGGCTGTCAAAAGAGCACGCCACCTTGGGATGCTGCCATTCGTGGCTGACTTGCTGAAGTAATCTTATTCTCTTACCACTCCACAATCCTACTCTCATGGATGTCATTTTGTTAAAAGATATCGACAATCTGGGATATAAGCACGAGATTGTGACCGTCAAAAACGGTTATGGTCGCAACTTTCTCATCCCACAAAAACTGGCAGTCATCGCCAATACGCAGAACCTTGGGATGCTCGATGATATTAAGGCGAAACAAGCCGCCAAGCGTGAAGCCAAGCTCGAAGAGTATCGGGAATTGGCGAAATCACTCGAAGGAAAGGTTCTGAAAATCGGCGCAAAAGCCGGAACCAGCGGAAAGATTTTCGGAAGTGTCACGACCATCCAATTGGTTGCTGCTCTCAAAGACCAACTCAGCCTTGAGGTTGAGCGAAGGGACATTGACCTGCCGGAAGAAATCAAAAATCTCGGAAGTTACACAGCAACTCTGAAGCTACACCCTGAAGTGACACCTGTCATCCACTTTGAAGTAGTCGCTGAGTAAACTGCTCAAATAAACAAGGCTCCCCCGTCTGGTCTGAGGGGATTTCCTTCACGATGAATGGACGCATCTCTGCTTTGAGTTGCGTCCATTTTGTATATCCGGCATAACCACCATTTCAAAATCTTCGCATCTCATCTCGTACAACCGGATCAGAGGAATCGGTATTTGGTTTTGTGATGGTGCAAAGTATCTTTGTTGGAAGAAGTCTCTCAGGAATTTTGCAATACTTTTATCTGTTATTCAATGAAGAAGATGGTCGATGCAATTATTCAAACCAGTTTCGGAAAGATGCCAGCAAAGATTTGGTTTGAGCCAAGAAGAAACATCAGAGCGTCAATCGGTAAAACTGCTGCCATTCTCAGGATGCCTTATATGATAGGGAAAAAAGATTACCAGGATAAGTACGCATGGTTCGAAAACTGGGTCGAAAAACAACTGCATGAGAATCAAGTATTGAAAAATCACTTTTTTCAGGAAGGCTATCAGGATGGACAGGCTTTTGAGATTCTCGACCGGACATTCACCCTCAGTATTACCAAAGTTGAAAATCTAACTTCGAGGGCTCGCGTGCGGAACGGGGTCATTGAAATGACGGTGTCTGATTCTTTACCGCTTGTCGAAGAGACGAAAGCAATGCGAGTGCTGCTGAGCAGAGTGATGGGGAAAATTTTTCTACCAGAAATTACTGCCAGGGTCAATGCGCTGAATAAGAAGCATTTCCAAAAACCTGTTCGGGGGGTACGGCTCAAATATACCCACTCCAGATGGGGAAGCTGCTCTTCAGCAGGCAATATCAATCTATCGACCCGGTTGCTGATGGCACCTCGGATTGTGATTGATTATGTCATTATTCATGAATTGGCGCATCTTGTTGAAGCCAATCATTCTCCGCGATTCTGGGAGGAAGTGACGCGAGTCATGCCCGCTTACAAGGAGCACGAGCAATGGCTGAAGGAAAACGGTCACCTGTGTGATTTCTGACAGAACCGCCTTCAGGGGTCACTCTTCTTGTTGTGGCTCGTAGTCAAGTTGCCTGAGCAACCACTCCCGCTCTGTGAGAGGCTGGGCTTCGCTGATTTCATGCCCCAGTTTTTGTTTTGCTTCCCTGTCATAGGGGTTTACCCTGAGCAGCCTGCGCGTGTACCGGATGATGTTTCGATAGTTGGATTTGTGATATCCAATCACCTTTTTCCGCTGCACATAATTGCGCATACTCTCAAGGAGTGATTCAAGGACATCAAATTCTTCTTCCTCATAATACATCTTGAGAAGCATGGTCTTGGCATTCAGGGTCATCAGAATATCATCGAAGTCAAACTGCATCAAAAGCGGCCGTGCTTTAGCGTAGTCCCCTTTCTCAAAATACAACTTGGCAAGATTGAAATCCACCATACTTTCCCGGTGCCTCTTTTCAAGAAATCTCTGGTAATCCTGAATAAAAGCATAGACCCAGTCATACTTCTTGAGGTACAAACCTGCTGCAACCACATTGCGGAAGGTCCATCGGGAAAGGATGTTATTTTCAATCAAAATGCGTTCTTCCAACCCTTTCCGGTAGAGATCGAACGATTCCTTGATGTAGTCACGCCGTCCTGCATTCAGTTGCTGGATGCAGTAATTGATGGCGAGCAGATAGATGTCACGTATCTCTGCATTGGTAAACAGGTGCCCGTGCTCGAACATGGTTTGCTTCAGGGCTTTGAAATTTTTCTCCTGCCCGTCTTCCTGGCCGATTGTTTTGTAGGTGTGGTAGTAAATGGAAATGGCCGGTAAAGCCAGCAATTCGGACCTTCCCTCAATATAGGAAATGGCAAAATCCGTGAGTTCAAAATCGTAGTCAACATTGTATACCTGTTTGTGCGACAACATTATGCAACTTTGGCGAAGTTTGTCAACCAAATAAGCAATGTCAAGGGCATCAGTCATCTCCTGCAGATTAAGCTCTGCAAGCCGCTTCTGTTCACTGAGTGCCAGGTATTGTTCCTGTTGCAGCAAATAATTGGTGCGGTAATACAGTTCGTTTCGGTATGGCTGCTTTTCTTGTTCTTTGTGAGCTTGATTTAATGTGCGCAGGAATGTTTTATGGAGCTGACGCTTTCGGAAGACTCGTGCGAGAGTGATGCGGACCTGAGTATCCTTCTCTGTATATTCTGCAAAAAGGAGATAGGCCTCTACCACTTTCATCAAAAAGTGCATACTCTGTCTCAAACGGTCATCGTCATATGGTGCATCCGGATAAGCAGCCTCAAATGCCACCCGGCGATCTCCTTCCGGCGCTTCCGACTCTAATATTCCGCTCTGTAGTATCCAGTCAAGAAGGCGTACAACATCCTCTCGTTGGTTGTGGGCCGGACTTAAGACCCACTTCTGTAATTCGCGGAACTCCTTTTTTGAAAAAGTCTGTAAAACCCTGATCAGCTGACTGCTCTTCATCGTGCACTTTTTTGGTCAGCCCAAGAAATATTTTCCATCATGCAGAAAAAGAATTTTCAACAAATATACTCAATTTAAGAGATTTTGTAAATAAGTAAAAAATTGGAAAAGAGGGTTTTATAATATTTTCTTTCATAGGCTTTCATCACTAAACGAATGTTTTCATTCAACAACAGGCGTTTTTTGTCATTGGTATGCCTCAGAAAACAGACGATGTTTGTATCGTCAAAGAAAAGTATTGACACAATCACAACTCTTGAAAAACGCTGGTCACATATTCTCTCTTTTTCTCACCTTCCTGCTGGTCCTTGCCATTCAGGTGGGATTCATGTCTTCTGCCCACGCTCAGGGTTGGGAAAGGAGTTATGGTCTGATCAACGACCTCAGTGATGAGGGATTCGATTTGGTTCCTTTGGCTGACGGAGGTGTGCTCGCAGTTGGGGTGTCTACGTTTTATTCGTCACAAGATGTGTTTCTGTTACGAGTGGATGTAGACGGAGATATCCTGTGGACAAGGAATATTGGTGGTACTTTTTCTCAGGAGTATGGCCGGGCAGTGGTGGTCGGGACGGATGGTTCTTTTTTCATAGGCGGCTACCGGTACAGCGGTAACATCGAGAAAAACAATCCATTTTTCCTGAAGGTCAGTCCCTCAGGTCAACCGCTTGCAACTCGTGAGCTCAAGCTTCCCAATGACGAAATCGTTACTGATATCATTTTGACCACGGAAGGCAAAATTGCTTTCATAGGAAGTGCTCAAAATCAAGATAGTCCCTCCGATCCATCGGATAATGTGCTGTTTGGCATCCTCGACCAGAACCTCAATGAGGAGGTAATGACGATTATTGCCGACACGCTGGCCAATGAAGCTACCGCCATGATTGAAACGGGAGATGGCAATCTGGTTTTCATTGGTGTGGCAGAGAATCCGGCAAGCAATAACTCACGGGACATTTATCTTCGCAAAATTCAGAAGTCCGGTACTCCGGTCTGGTCCTCCCCTGTGTATATCGGCGGTGAGGAAAATGATCAGGGAACTGACCTTGTAGAAGCCCCTAATGGTGATTTGGTGATTTGTGGCTCAACTCGCAGCCAAGGCGCCGGGAGTTCAGATGTATTTGTTTCCCGCTTAAGCGCAGAAGGCCAAACACTTTGGTCAGAACCGCTGATCCTCGGCACCTCTCTTGTCGATGAGGCAACCCGTATCATCAGGACGATTGATGGCAATTACATCGTATCAGGCTATATTGAAACCTCAAGCCAGAATGTCGACCTGCTCATGGTCAAGATTGATGGTGATGGGAATATTCTGTGGGAGAAGACATTTGGCGATGAGGAAAAAATTGAGCAAGGTTTCGGAGTCGTGGAACAAGCTGACGGGTCACTCACGCTTGCGGGCGCAGTCATCCAGATTCCAAGTTTCGAAAGTGACTTGTATCTGGTTCGCACCAATGCTGAGGGTTCATTCCTGTCAAATTGGGTAAAAGGTCGTATTGCCGCTGATGCAAACCTCGACTGTTTTGCAGATACTGATGAAGAGGGTTTTCGTGATTGGATAGTTACGGCGACTCATGTATCAACTAACAAAGTGTTCATCGGTGATACCGACGCAGAGGGCAACTATCATATTCGCATTGATACTGGAACATATCAGGTACAACTGACTCCATCAACAGATATCTGGTCGGCTTGTGTTCCATCTGTTGTGGTTTCGCAGACCTCGTTTTTTGATAGCTCAACGGTTGACTTCGCCGTACAAAGTACGGTAGATTGCCCGGTCATGCAGGTAGACATTAGTACACCGTTCCTGCGTCGATGCGTTGAAAACCGCTACTCTGTAAGATATTGCAATAACGGATCTGTAACTGCTGAGGATGCCCGAATCGAGGTGGTTCTCGACCCGAATCTCACTGTCATTGAAGTTGTCAATGGCCCAGCTTATACCGGGACTGATACTCTGCTCTTTGATTTGGGGAATGTTCCTGCACAAGAGTGTGGTCGCTTTGAAATCCTGGTTCAGCATAACTGCACTGAGACAATCGAAGGACAAGCCCACTGTGTCTCAGCTCGTATTTTCCCGGATACGCTCTGTACGCTTCCCAACCCTGATTGGGACGGAAGCAGTCTCGCGGTAAGTGCACGCTGTGAAAACGGCCAGTTGCAGTTTTTACTCGAGAATAAGGGAGAGGAGGTTTTTGTACAGCCGCTTGATCAGTTGGTTCAGTACATTGTCATTGAAGATGACATCATGCTTCGTCAAGAGCCTGTGAAACCTCTGCAGCCTGGAGAGATTGATACCATTGATATTTCTAGCAATCAATTTTCAACATACAGAATGATGGTTGACCAGACTCCTGGTCATCCTGGAAAAAGTAATCCGACCATCGCAGTTGAGGGGTGTGTAGACAACACCGGAACACCTTTCGCCGTTGGCTACCTCACCATGTTTCCGGAAGATGATGGCAATCCATCGGTTTCCATCAGCTGCGAAGAGTCAATCAATTCTCTTGTTTCTAATGTGAAAAGGGGCTATCCCAAAGGCTTCGGTGCGGGTAACTACATCGAACGCCAAACCGATTTAACCTACACCGTCGTGTTCCATAACGTTGGAACCGACACCGCGTTCTATGTCGCAATCCGCGATACGCTTCCGGCCGAAGTACAACCCAACACACTCCGTTTTCTGAACAGCAGTCCTTCGGAGCCGACAAGCGTATCGTGGATTTCCGATGGCATTCTCAAGGTCGTCTTCGAATCAGCAGACCTCCTGCCAGACACTTCTCTGTATGAGTTCGGACACATTACTTTTGAAGTTTCCCAAAACCCTTCAAATGTTTCCGGCGACCAGATTATGAACAGCGCAGAGATTTATTTTGACTACAACGCACCCATTCAGACTGAGAAAACACTGCATACCGTTATTGACAGCCTCCAAGAGGTCATCATTGTCAGTGTGGACCCTGCTCCGGGTTCCAACCAAAATCAACCTTTTCCCATAACCGTCTACCCAAACCCGTTTACACAAACTGCTACGTTTGAGTTGCACGCAGCTCAAACAACAGAACCCAATTCCGTACATCTGTCCCAAAACCGTTTTTATCTGTTTGATGTAACTGGTAGACTAGTCAGGCACAATTATTTCGGCGGAACCAAATTTGAGTTCCGCCGGAATGGCCTGCATTCCGGGTTTTATGTGTGGCGCATTGAAGTTGGAGGAGAAAAATTTGCAACTGGCACGATAATTGCAAAATAAATAATAGTGTAAATAATTAAAATACAGATAGTTGAAGCCGGAAAAGTTGTATTCTAAGTACCAGTTTCAGCCCAAAATAACACGATAAAAAAGCGTCAGCTTTCAAGATACGTTCGTATATTTTCATGGGATTATAATTATTGGAATCGCCCCTCGGGGCGATTTTTTTTTATGCTTGTTCCAACACCACTCTGTGATTTGCCATCGTGACAACTCAGTTGTGAATAGAATGGCCCGAGGTTTCAACACTCGAACGTCGGGCTGATCAGAACAGGTACATCTGGCGGAAGGAAGTAATGAGCGTAGATCCGGTAGGCATCTAAAACTCAGCGTTGCCTGGGAACCTTGGGAAAGGGATGACGTCGCGGATATTATTCATCCCGGCAACAAACTGGACGAGTCGTTCGAAGCCGAGACCAAAACCGGCGTGGGGGCAAGTACCGAATCGGCGGGTGTCGAGGTACCAGGAGAGGTTTTCTTCAGGGATGTGCATCTCTTGCATGCGCTGGGTCAGCACATTGAGACGCTCTTCGCGTTGTGAACCACCCACAATCTCACCGATGCCCGGGAAAAGGATATCCATGGCAGCAACCGTTTTGCCATCGTCATTGAGCCGCATGTAAAAGGCCTTGATATCTTTTGGATAGTCGGACAAGATGACGGGCTTTTTGAAATGCTTTTCAACCAGATAACGCTCATGCTCAGATTGCAAATCAGCACCCCAGCCCTCTATCAGATAGTTGAATTTCTTTTTCTTATTGGGTTTTGATTGCCTGAGAATTTCAATAGCCTCAGTGTAGGTCAGTCGCTCAAATGTATGGTCAACGCAAAATTGCAGCCGTTCGAGCAGGGTCATTTCGGAGCGCTCGTGCTGAGGCTTTTGTTTCTCTTCGTCTGCAAGACGTTTCGAAAGAAATTCGAGATCATCTCCACAGCGTTCAAGGGTGTAGCTGATTACAGACTTGAGCATCTTTTCAGCAAGGTCCATGTTATCGGCAAGATTGGCAAATGCAATCTCGGGTTCTATCATCCAAAATTCAGCCAGGTGGCGTGACGTATTGGAGTTTTCTGCCCTGAATGTTGGCCCGAACGTGTACACTCTGCTGAGGGCAAGTGCCCCTAATTCTGCCTCCAACTGACCGGAAACGGTCAGATGAGTCGGGCGGTCAAAGAAATCCTGTCGATAATCAACTTCTCCGGTCTCTGTTTTCGGTACGCCATTCAAATCAAGGGCGGTCACCTGAAACATTTCCCCTGCACCTTCTGCATCTGAGGCTGTGATAATGGGGCTATGGAGATAGTAAAAACCGTTATCGTTGAAAAACTGATGGATGCCAAAAGCGAGGGCATGTCGGACACGAAAAACGGCGCCAAATGTATTGGTCCGGAAGCGCAGATGGGCATTTTCCCTGAGGAATTCCAGACTGTGCTTCTTCGGTTGCAGAGGATAATCGCCCGGATCTGAGGTCCCGACAACTTCGATATCGGAGGCCTTAATTTCGATGTGTTGCCCTTTCCCCTGAGAGGGTACCACTTCGCCGGTGACACTGAGTGCAGCACCCGTTGTGATTTGCCGAAGAAGCTCAGAGTCAGCATTATCCAAGGCAAGAACTACCTGAATTGTCTGCAGACAGGAACCATCGTTGAGGGCGATAAACTGATTGTTGCGAAACGTTCTGACCCATCCGTTGATGGTCACCTCGTAGTTTGTCTTTTCGGAAGACAGCACATCAGCAATTCTGGACTTCATAATCGTATCGGTAAGGCGTTTATGCCGCGAAAATACGGAAAATTGGTTCAGAAGGTGGCGCAGTATCTTTACCAATTATCACCGCTCAGAATATTTCCCAAGCCTCCGAGCACGCTCCCTTCTCCTTTACCGGACCCGAAACTGCTCCGTCGAGCATTTGATAAGACACGGTCAGAGAGGCGAGCAAATGGAAGGGACTGAATCCAGACGGAACCCGGTCCGCGGAGACGCGCAAAAAACAGGCCTTCTCCGCCGAAGACGGCATTGCGGATTCCCTTGACCATTTCTATGTCATAATCGATATCCCGGGTAAACGCAACCAGGCACCCGGTATCCACCATCAGGGTTTCTCCCGGTTGGAGCTCCCGCTCGACAATCGTTCCTCCAGCATGCAGGAATGCCCATCCGTCTCCCTCAAGTCGTTGCATAATGAAACCCTCACCGCCAAACAGGCCGCGACCGAGGCGTTTCGAAAATTCAATGCCGACAGAAACACCCTTTGCGGCGCACAAGAAAGCATCTTTCTGGCAGATAATCCGCTCACCGCGAGAGCTCAGGTCCAGAGGGATAATTTTTCCCGGATACGGAGATGCGAATGAGACCCGCTTTTTTCCGGGCCCGCTGTGGGTAAAAGCAGTCATGAACAAACTCTCACCGGCCAACAGCCGCTTGCCGGCAGAAAATAATTGTCCCCAAACTCCGCCGGAGCCCGATGAGTTACTCCCATCTCCAAACAGTGTTGTCATTTCCATCCCTTCTTCCATCATCATGAATGCTCCAGACTCGGCAATGACGGTTTCCAACGGATCTAATTCAATTTCTACAAACTGCATCTCCTCTCCGTAAATAAAATAGTCGATTTCGTGTGCGTGCTTTTCCATGAGATTTTAACATTTTAATGAGCCACATTTCCGTGGGTGCAGACAATATAAACAGGTTCGCTCCTGTTAAAGAAATGATTTTTCAAAATTTTTCACACAATATTTACACGCTTATGATGCGAGAACTTACACTGAATGCGCTTGTCAAGTCACTTTACAAGGAAGGTTCCCGTGCCGATCGGAGAATGTTCCAGGCAGCTGCTGCCGCAGATCCCGTTTTGCGTGATGAAATGCAGGATGTGCGTTTGGCGTGGCAACACCTCCCGAGAGTGAGGTTCAGGCCCCCACAAAGAAGTCTGCGCAATATTCTGAAATACAGCAGAGAAACTCCAGTGCAGGCACCCTGTTAAACAGGTGGCGTACCATACTGTATGGTGCTTGTGACTTGGCAGGCAATCCTGAAAGGGGAGTGGTTTCATGACCATTCCCCTTTTCTATGAAAATTAAATTGCAGATGTTTTTTGTTGGACAACTTGCGCGAGACAAACAAAATGTTTACTTTTGTAGTGCTCCTTTGCTGATTTCTTCACGGCAGCTGTCGTAAAGATTTTTTCACGACTAAATCCAACAAAATGGCAAATTCTGACCAACAAGCAAAAATGAAAGCCCTTCAGCTGACCATGGACCGGCTCGACAAAACGTATGGCAAAGGGACCGTGATGCGACTCGGAGATCAGCAAATTGTTGATGTTGACATAATCCCGACTGGCTCTCTCGGCCTCGATATTGCACTTGGAATCAATGGCTTTCCGAAGGGGCGGATCATTGAAATCTACGGACCAGAATCTTCAGGAAAAACCACATTGGCCATTCATGCCATCGCCGAAGTACACCGAAAAGGAGGGGTTGCCGCTTTTATTGATGCTGAGCACGCGTTTGACAGATTCTACGCTGAATCTCTCGGGGTAGATACTGAAAACCTGCTAATCGCACAACCTGATAACGGAGAGCAGGCCCTGGAAATCGCCGAAAACTTGATTCGTTCCGGTGCCATTGACTTGCTGGTGGTTGACTCAGTTGCAGCCCTTACCCCACGATCTGAAATCGAAGGAGAGATGGGTGACTCAAAAATGGGCTTGCAGGCCCGCCTGATGTCCCAGGCTATGCGAAAACTGACCTCCGCCATCGGACGCACCGGTTGCTCAAGTATTTTTATCAACCAGCTCCGTGAGAAAATCGGCGTCATGTTCGGCAACCCCGAAACAACTACAGGAGGAAATGCCCTTAAATTCTACGCCTCCATCCGACTCGATATACGCCGGTCTGGTTCCGCTATTAAGGACAAGGAAGGAAATGTCGTTGGAAATCACGTGAAGGTCAAAGTGGTCAAAAATAAACTGGCCCCCCCCTTCCGTGTGGCAGAATTTGATATCATGTACGGTGAAGGCATTTCAAAGTCAGGAGAAATCGTTGATCTCGGGGTCGATCTCGATATTGTCCAGAAAAGTGGTTCATGGTATAGCTACAAAGATGCCAAGATCGCACAGGGAAGAGATGCCGCTAAACAGTTTTTTGAAGATAACCCCGAAGTTGCAGCTGAAGTGGAAAGTCTGATCAAAGATAAATTGTCTACCCGCCCAAGAAATGGCAAAGCCGCTGAAGCAGAAGAAGCCCCATCTGGCAAAAATAAGGCTGAAAAAGGTGAATAACAGCTGACAAAATCCCCCCCCCCCACATCCCGGTATCACCATATTCACGCAGACAGGTTCGGAAGAATAGATTCCTTTGAGTTATTCCTTCCGATCCTGCCTGTTACTGTCAGATGGTACGACCAAATCCCATTCAGGTGTTTTGAAACAACTGTTTCATTGGTGGGCCATTTGAATCAAATTCACTGATCTCGTGTTATCGGATAATCAATAAGCGTTCATATGAGAACAAATCATGTGATGTGATTTTTTTTCATCAAATTGGGGCCGATATGAGAAATTCTCTGGGTACGAAACAGGCAAGTGTATGGTGATTGATATCATTTTTCTGATGATTTCGGCCTGGGGCTTTTATGTTGGCTTCAACAGGGGAATTATCAAAACAGTTTTCTGGGTTCTTTCTATTTTGATTGGCCTTTTGACAGGTTTCAAACTGGCTCCGGCAACCACAGTATTTCTGGAGACAGCATTCAATACGACCAATCCTCTGATGTTTCTCGCTGGCTTTCTGCTTACGTTCATCCTGAGTATGGTTATCGTCCGTGTCATCGCCCGCCTGCTCGAAGGGCTTCTGAAGAAAGCAAATGTCAATTTCATCAATCAAATGGCGGGCGGTGCCCTGCTTGCCGGAGTTTTTGTCTTGTTGTATAGCTGGGTGCTCTGGTTTGCCAATGAATCAACCCTCTTATCAGAGCAGGAGCGAACAAACTCCAGAACGTATCCATACCTTAAGGAGTTTCCGACTGAGATGTCAAGACTGGGAATCCACCTTCAGCCTGTATTTACTGACTTTTGGGAGCGTACAGTGGGAATGATGAATAAGCTCGAGGAAATGAGCAAGGAAAAAGTGGTGCCGGAGAATGGACCCAAAGACGAAGCCGGTTCGGAATCTCTTTAATGATTGAAAATCGCTTCAGTTGCTTACAATAAAAGCGCACCCTTCATCTCAGGGGGTTTCTGGCCCTGAACTCTCTGCAGAAATGACCGTTTATCATTTGAAATGAAAACCTGATGCGGTCAATTTGGCGAAAATTAAGGCAGTGGGGAAGGGAGGAACAAGCCAGTTCATCGTCTCATCCGTTTGTTCACGAAGTGATTACCCGTTCAGATGCAGAACAAGAAGCTTACCGACGGTGGAGGCAGTCTCCGGTTTGTCGTCTTTTGATAGAATGGATCAACAGACAATATCAGCTGTTTCTGCTTCAGCCGGAACAAATTGACGATTCAATAGACTTTCTCCAAACCCCATCCTCCAATGGGTTTGTCATTCACTTTTCGACTTTGAATTACACAGCTGCTGAGGCGATGTATACATTTGACTTATTCAAAGAGCGCATTCTTGAATCCCTCCAATACAAGCCTTCACTCTCAGATGTCCGAAAGTTTCGTAAATCGGGTACAGTAGAGGAGGTGCAGCGACACTATCTCAAGCCTCGCATTCAGATTCAGGATGGGCAAAAAATAAACCAGCAATTTGGTAATGTGACCATTGAATATATTGCCAGAGATGATCGGCCTTATCAATTGAAAATCAGTGCAACCCGATATTCTGACCGGATGTATACTGAAGGGCGTGACTTCGGTGGCCTGTTCGAAGTATTGGTTGATCTGAGGGCTTGAGATAGAGGGTGTGTATGGCTAATCCTGAGTGGTGAGTTGCCAGAGAAAGAATTCAAAGGGGGTTAGGGATGTTCCTCATGCTCACCGATTGGATCGGCGTTTAGCGCTTCCCAGAGTAAATCCTTAAGCTGGATAATTCCTTTGCCGGTGACGGCTGAGATAAACACATGGGGGATATGATTTGGGATTTCGGCTGAAAGCAACTCTTGAAGTTCTTCATCAATCAAGTCTGCCTTTGTGATGGCAAGCACCTGTGGTTTATCCAGCAATTCAGGGTTATACTCCTGAAGTTCATTCATCAATATGGCATATTCCTTTTTGATATTCTCTGTATCGCAGGGAATCATAAAGAGTAGGACCGCATTTCTCTCTATGTGTCGGAGGAATCTGTGCCCGAGTCCTTTTCCGAGGTGGGCATTTTCAATGATGCCTGGTATGTCTGCCATGACAAACGACCGGTGGTCGCGGTAGGCAACAATACCCAGATTCGGCGTCAGTGTGGTAAAGGGATAATTGGCAATCTTGGGTTTTGCGGCAGATACAACGGAGAGCAGGGTAGACTTTCCGGCATTCGGGAAACCAACCAAACCGACATCTGCGAGAGTTTTGAGCTCCAGAATCTTCCATTCCTCTTGACCCGGCTCTCCAGGTTGGGCATACCGAGGTGTTTGTCGTGTTGAAGATTTGAAGTGAGAATTTCCCAGTCCGCCACGCCCGCCATTGAGCAAGATGATGCGTTGCCCATGTTCAGTCACCTCGCATTCCACCTCGCCTGACTCTGCATTTTTGGCAACGGTGCCCAGTGGAACTTCCAGGATGACATCCTCCCCATCAGCACCAGACATATGGTTGCCTCCTCCGGGTTGACCGGCCTGGGCAATGACATGCTTTCGGTATTTCAGATGTAGGAGCGTCCACTTGTTGCGATTCCCTTCAAGGATGATATTTCCTCCCCTGCCACCATCTCCGCCATCAGGGCCACCTTTGGCGTTCGATTTTTCGCGAAGGAAATGGACAGACCCTGCACCCCCTGCTCCGGATCGGCAGCAGATTTTCACATAATCCACAAAATTGCGTTCCGACATTGTGCTTGATGCGTTTTGGCTTCAGGGGCGATTCCAGCCTTATTGAAAGGTGTCAATGCGGGCACAAAGCCGCGCAAAGATCTCGTCAATTGACCCCATTCCGTCTATTTTCCACGACTTTCCTGATTGGGCATAATAACCGAAAACCGGAGCAGTTTCCTGCTCGTATACGGCAATTCGGTTCCGAATAATTCCTTCGTCGTTATCGTCTAGACGACCAGAGGTTTTTCCGCGGTTCAGGATTCTGTTGACAATTTCCTGCTCTGAAACATCGAGTGCAATGAGGCCTGAAATGCTGGTTCCTTTTCCTGTCAGCAAAGTATCGAGTGCTTCAGCCTGGGGGATTGTGCGGGGAAATCCGTCAAAAATGAATCCGTTCGCTTCCGGATGAGCCTCTACCTTATTCTTAAGCATACCTACGGTCACTTCGTCAGGAACAAGTTCTCCTTTGGAAATGTATGCCTTTGCCTGTTTGCCGAGCTCCGTATCTGCACCCATTTCACTCCGGAATAAATCTCCGGTTGAAATATGAACCAAGCCGTACTTTTCTGCCAATCCGACTGCTTGAGTGCCTTTTCCCGAGCCGGGAGGGCCGAATAATATCAGGTTAATCATGAATCCGATCGTTTATAGATGAGGGATTGCAAACTTGCGGAGTTAGCCAAGATACAAAATTTTCATGGCATCCTGACGCTCAGGAGCGCTGATCCTTGCCTTCAGGAGTGCTGCGTTAATCCTTTGGCCGATTGAGGCTGAAAGAATCTCGATCTTCGAGAAATGCAAATTTTTGGCGGTAGGCATGCAGCAATTCCCAATCCAGACTGGTGGTTGCGACCTGTTCGGAATGGGCCATATGCGTCAGAATCCTTCCACTGTAGTCAATCACCATGGAATCTCCATCATAGGTATGCCCGTTAGCGTCCAGACCAACCCGATTTACTCCGATGGTATAGGCTTGATTTTCAATAGCCCGGGCGGTAAGCAGGCTGCGCCAATGGTGTCCTCTGGCAGAGGGCCAATTGGCAACGTACAGCAGTACATCATAGCCTGATGTGTTGCGGCTCCAGACAGGAAAGCGAAGATCGTAACAGATGAGTGGGAAAATTTTCCAGCCTTTATACGTTATGAGCCTTTGACTTTCACCCGGACTGTAAAACTGATGTTCCCCAGCGTGGCTAAAGAGGTGATGCTTGTCGTAGGTGATGGAGCTCCCATCGGGATTAACCCACAAGAGACGATTGAAGATTTGCCCGTCTTCCTTGACAATGATGCTGCCTGTAATGGCGGCCTGCAATTTGACTGCCTGGCTTTGCATCCATCCAAATGTGGGGCCTTTGGGAGGTTCCGCCAATTGCTCAGCAGACATGGAAAATCCTGTGGTAAACATCTCAGGAAGGACTACAAGATCTGTTTTTCCTCTAAGGTCCGAAATCTTTAGGCCAATAGCCTTGAGATTCTCTCTTGGAGATTCCCAGACTAAGTCGGTTTGCACCGTTGAAATATTCAGCGCGTACATACCTTCTTTCTCATTGTAAGGGATACCCTGAAATTAGGCGTTTTCTCCTTTGGCGGTGGCCTTTTTCTCTGCAGTGGCTGCAGAACGCATCGAACGAGGAATATTTATGGTCGCGACCGGAATGGCCGGGGCGTTCATAATTTCGATTCCATCTCGTGCTTCAATGTCCCGAACCCGAATCGACTGACCCATTTCGAGTTTGGAAATATCAACGAGTAATTGGTCGACTAAGTGCTCAGGTGTCGTCAGAACTTTTGCACGGCGCATTTTCTGGATGAGCTTTCCTCCAAGGCGAACGCCCGGGGAGTCACCCTTAAAGCGGACAGGAAGTTCTACTTTCACTTTTTTGCCCGGAGAGAGCTGAAGGAAATCAATATGTTGGACCTCATCTGTGACAGGATGATATTGAACGTCTTTCAGGATGCAGCGAAGAGAGTCAGGACCGATTGTCAACTCAGCAATCTGAAAGTTTGGTGAATAGACCAGAGGTCTGACCGCCATGGGCTCCAAATAAATGTGGATAGGCTGATCACCACCATAAATGACAGCCGGAATATGTCCTTGTTCGCGAACCTTCCGGCTCGATGATTTGCCTGTGCTCTCCCTGTGCTGAGCGGAGATCGTGAGGGTGTTCATGATATCCTGTTTTTTAAGCGATCCAATGATTATCAATTGGGCACGCAAAGGTAAGAAAAAAAAGAATAGATAACTCCCTTTTTATTCTCCCTCAACGAAAAGAGCTGAGATTGATCGGTGCTCATGGGTATTGCGAATGGCCCGCGCAAACAATTTGGCAGTAGACAGTTGCTTAATTTTTGAAGACTCTTGTTTCAAGGGGATTGTGTCGCAGACAATCAGCTCTTCAAGTCTGGATTGCTCAATGGTTTCGTAGGCTTTTCCTGAAAGAACCGGATGGGCGCAAATCGCTCTGACGCTTCTGGCTCCTTTTTCCATGATGATGTTTGCAGCTCTTGAAAGCGTGCCGGCTGTATCGATGATGTCATCAACAAGGACCACATCTGCATCAGTCACATCTCCGATAACGGTCATCCCTGCGACTTCATTTGCTTTTTTTCGGTATTTGTCACAGATGACGAGACCGCGTTCAAAGTGCTTGGCATAGGTACGGGCACGTTTTACGCCACCCACATCCGGGGAGGCAAACACGGTCTGGCTCAAATCAAGATTCTGCAGCCACGGAATAAAAATTGCCTCGCTCCGCAGATGGTCAACCGGGATGTCAAAGAAGCCCTGGATTTGGTCGGCATGAAGATCCATGGTCATTATCCGGTCAGCACCGGCAGCCTCGAGCAGGTTCGCGATCAGTTTGGAAGATATTGGCACTCTGGGTTTGTCTTTCCGGTCTTGTCTGGCGTACCCGAAATACGGAATAACCGCCGTTATATACCCGGCGCTCGCCCTCTTGGCAGCATCTATCATGAGCAGAAGCTCAAGGATATTGTCTGCGGGCGCAAAGGAAGACTGAATTAAAAAGACGTAAGCTCCCCGAACAGACTCATTGATGACTGGGTGCATCTCTCCGTCACTGAATCGCTTCAACGAAATATCGCCAAGCTTGAGGCCATAATAATCTGAAATCTTCTCAGCCAGATACTTAGAACTGGTCCCTGAAAAGAGCTTTACGTCAACCATGGTGAAAGGGGAATTGTGCTTCTACAAGTTAAGTGCCTTGACAAAGGTATGAATCCAAATGGAGGAATGAAACTTTTCATCCGACACATTTTACCGAAGAATCTGTGAAGTTAGTCGATGAGGGTGGGAGAATTCCAGAAATAATGCTCAATTTAGGACATGTGTTGAGTGCTCAAAGGAAGAAAGCACCCAAATTGACGCATCAGGTAATCAAATGTGACTATGCTCCAGATTCAATTGAGTGAATGGTGGGATCTCCTTTCCGAAACGCAGAAAGTTTTCTGGGGGGTCTCCATTATTTTTTCCGTCCTCTTTCTGATCCAGTTTGTGGTCAGCCTGTTCGGTGTTGACTTTGATGGGGACGCGGATGTAGATTTCGAAACCGATGGTCATGCGGTGCCGCAAGGGACGACCATGGACGGGGATTTTGCCTTGTTTTCCGTGCGGAGTGTCATTGCGTTTTTCACTTTCTTCGGGTGGACAGGTGTACTTGCTCTTCATGGGGGGGCGAGTGTCTTGGTGACAGTTATTTTGTCGAGTCTTTCCGGCATGGCTGCCATGCTCCTGGTTGCTTTTATGATGTTTTGGTTTTCGCGTCTGACACAGTCTGGTACGCTTGATATCCAGGAGGCCGTCCACAAACGCGGAGAGGTATACCTGCCCGTACCTGCACACAAACTTGGGGTCGGGAAAGTTCACGTTCAACTCAAAGGCTCCTTACGGGAGATGGATGCCGTCACGGACGGTGACGCACTCTCCACCGGGACTCCGGTTCGCATTCTCGAAGTCATCGACGGAGAGGTTTTACTGGTCGAGAAAGGAGAGCCCCTCCTTCACCAATAATATTCTCACATATTCAAAACATTCAAAGCTATGGGTGCAGGTTCTTTTATCATCATTCTCGCAGGATTCATCGGACTCCTATTCCTGATGCTTTTGTTTTTCATCGCTCGGTACAAGAGGTGTCCGTCAGACCAGATTCTGGTCATATACGGTCGGACCGGCTCGGGATCTGCGCGTTGCCTCGCCGGGGGTGCAGCATTTGTGTGGCCTGTGATTCAGGCCTATGAATACCTTGATCTTTCCCCCATCTCGATAGATGTGGATTTGCAGGGAGCCTTAAGCAAGCAAAATATTCGGGTCGGAGTCCCGAGTCGCTTCACAGTGGCGGTCTCCAACCAGGAAGGCGTCATGCTCAACGCTGCGGAGCGTCTTCTCGGAAAAAGTATTACGGAAATCAGAGACATTGCCAAAGATATCATCTTCGGTCAGCTCCGTCTTGTAGTGGCTACCATGGATATCGAAGAAATCAACTCCGACAGAGATAAGTTTTTAACGAATGTCAGCAACAATGTCGGGAGTGAGCTTCGCAAAATTGGGCTTCAACTGATCAATGTCAATGTAACGGATATCCATGACGAGTCTGGGTATATTGAAGCCTTGGGTAAGGAGGCTGCAGCCAAGGCCATCAATGAGGCCAAGAAGATTGTAGCTGAGAAAAATCGAGACGGTTCGGTCGGTGAGGCCGAGGCACAGCGTGACCAGCGCATCAAGGTAGCTGCAGCGGATGCGGAGGCCAAGATTGGGGAGGCCAATGCAGATGCGAATTCCACCCACGGGAAAAACGAGGCAGCAGTCCGCATCGCCCAGTCGAATGCAGAGCGGCGGGTCAGAGAAGCCGATGCTCAGCGTCTCGCGACAGCCGCCGAGAAGATACAGGCCGCCAAGGCTATGGAGGAATCCTATCAGGCCCAGCGAGAAGCAGAGCAAGCCAGAGCCCTGCTCGAGAAGGCAACCAAAGAAGCTGATGCCATCGTTCAGGCAGAAATCGCAAAACGAGAAGTAGAAATTCAGGCCGATGCCGAGGCCGAACGGCTGCGCCGCCTCGCAAAAGGTGAGGCCGATGCAATCTATGCCAAGCGAGAGGCTGAAGCGCGCGGTATCCTTGAAATTCTGAACCGACAGGCAGAAGGATTCGACCGCATCGTGAAAGCCGCAAATGGCAACACCCGCGATGCTGTACTCATGGTGATTGCTGATAAACTTGAAGAACTCGTCAAAACCCAGGTCGAAGCCATCAAAAATATCAAAATCGATAAGGTAACTGTCTGGGAAAATGGTCAACAACAGGAAGGAAACGGGAATTCGACATCACGCTTTGTATCAGGCCTCTACAAAAGTGTGCCTCCGCTGAGTGATTTGTTTAATATGGCAGGTATGGACCTTCCGGCCTATCTTGGAGCTAAAGGAGACGAATCTGATGGAAATCCGACCGAGGAAGAAAATCGCACTTCCAATCCCGGACATGATGCGTGATGAACTATTCAGCTGAAACTGCTGCGGAATAGCGATACTGTCCGCCGACAATGGTGTGAAGGACCCGGGCCTGAAGCAGTTGTTCCTCTGGACAATTGAACAGATCTGTATCAAGGATGACAAGATCGGCAAGCTTGCCAGGGGTCAGCGATCCCTTCTTTTCGGATTCAAAGGCAGCCCGGGCATTACCCATCGTGTACGAGTACAGGGCTTCTTGGCGGGTCATGCACTGTTCCGGAAAAAATGCTTCGCTGCCGTCTTCGCGTTTTCTGGTGACCGAGGCATACAGGCACTTCAGCGGGTCTACGTCTTCGACCGGGGCGTCTGTTCCATTTGCGACGTGCACGCCCGCATCCAAAAGGCTGCGCCATGGATAAGCCCCTTGCCGGGCCCGAGCTTCTCCGAGTCGTCTGACGACAAAAGGTGCATCTGATGTGCAGTGGATGCCCTGCATTGAGGCAATGACATCCAGTTTGCGAAATCGCGGAATATCAGTAGTGTCGAGGTGCTGGGCATGTTCTACTCTCCAACGCAAATCCCGGGCTTCTGGATTGGCATCGAATACCCGGCTGTAAAGATCGAGCAATTCCCGATTGGCACGATCACCGATTGCATGCACGCACAGCTGCATTCCGGCGGACATAGCCAGGCTCGCTATTTCTTCAAGCTCACTGATCTGCGTCACGTTCTGACCGGTGAATCCGGGCTTGTCGCGGTATGGTTGTAACAGCCATGCACCAAAGGAGCCCAGGGCTCCATCCAGGTAAGCTTTGATGGCCCGGCAGGTGAGAAAATCTCTGCCGGCACCGATTACCGGAAAACCTTTAAGCCCGGCTTCAAGACGCTCAGGTGATTCATTCAGCATGACCCACAGCCGCAGGTTCAGAGCGTCACTTACAGCCAGCGAGCGATAGCGCTCAACTTCCTCAAATGAGGAGCCTGCGTCCTGAAATGATGTAATGCCCTTGGAGAGACATTCCTGCTCAGCGACTTCCACGGCCTTGTGCCAATCTCCCAGCTTCGCTGATTCAGGCAATAAATCGCGCCATCTCTCATAGACTCCTGTAATCAGGCGCTCCGCATTTTCTTCAAAGACCCCTGTTGCATGTCCTGCCTCATCTCTGACGATTACACCACCTCTCGGTGATCTGGTCTCCGGATTGATACCTGCCAGCGACATTGCCGCCGCATTGGCAAAAATGGCATGACCGCTCGCATGGTGAAGCATCACAGGGTGGTCAGGGGAGATGGCACTGAGCTTTTCATGAAAAGGATATCCTCCGACGGCACCTGCCGGCACAGAGTCCCACTTCTCCTGATGCCAGCCCCGGCCCACAATCCACTGGCCTGCTGGTGTTTCCGCCACGCGGTCGGCCACACGGTTAATAACTTCCTCCCAACTCTTGGTATCATTGAGATTCAGCCTGACCAGACTTTCCCCAAGCGCATGAAAATGACCATGCCCTTCAATAAACCCGGGCATCACAAACTGACCACCTAAATCCTGAACCCGGGTGTCAGATCCTGCATATGTCATGACCTTTGACTCACTGCCCACCACAAGAATCCTGTCGCCTTGTATGGCCAATGCCTGAGCTACAGGCTGGCCTTCATCCATAGTATATATGGTCCCGTTTTTTAGGATAAGGTCTGCCTCTTCTCTGGGTGAACACCCAGTGACAAAGTACAAGACCACACATGCAAAAATCCAGAAGCGGAGGTCTCTTTTCATCTTGTGGCTAATTATCTCTTTCAGTGATTTTCAGAACATCAGACGTATCTTCGCGTTTTCCTACTCCCTTTTCATTTCTCCAAACACTACATGACATGCCTGCTGTCACTTCTCATACCACTGCCCCAGACTCCGGGCAGTTGCCCAAAAATACAATCTTTATTAAGGGCGCAAAGGGCAATAACCTGAAAAATATCGATGTCTTCATTCCAAAAGGAAAGTTGGTGGTGGTCACGGGAGTTTCAGGCTCCGGAAAGTCCTCCCTCACTATGGACACTCTTTTTGCAGAAGGTCAGCGTCGTTATGTCGAAAGTCTCTCCTCCTATGCCCGCCAGTTTTTGATGCGGATGAAAAAGCCCGAGGTGGATTTCATCAAGGGAATCTGCCCAGCCATCGCCATCGAGCAAAAAGTCAGTACCACCAACGCTCGCTCGACTGTCGGTACGCTCACAGAAATTTATGATTATCTCCGCCTTTTGTACGCGAGAGCAGGAGTTACCATATCTCCTGTTTCCGGGCATCCAGTCAAAAAGCACGAAGTTTCAGATGTCATCGATTACATCGAAGGAGCCCGGGAGGGCGACAAAGTGCTTCTGCTCTCGCCTATAACAACCCGCTATGCAGACCGCACGCTTGAGCAAGAACTCAACCTGCTCCTGCAAAAAGGTTATACCCGGATTATGGCACATGGGGAAATGATTTACGCTGAGGATATGCTCGGAAACCAGAAATGGGATGTCTCTAAAACTCTGAATCATTATACAGACAGCCAGTTGAGTATTCTCATTGACAGGTTTGTTATTGCCCATGATGATGCTGAAAACTGGAAACGGATTGCAGACTCTGTTCAGACCGCATTTTATGAGAGTGAAGGAGAATGCGTGGTGCAAATAGCTGGGGAAAAGGAGGCATCGTTTAATAACAGGTTTGAGCTGGATGGCATAGAATTTCCCGAGCCCACTCCTCAGCTATTCAATTTCAACAATCCCTACGGTGCCTGCCCCCGGTGCGAGGGGTTCAGCAAGGTCATGGGAATTGATGAAGACAAGGTCATCCCTGACCCGTCTCTCTCAGTCTACGAGGGTGCCATAGCGTGTTGGAGAGGTGAAAAGCTCGGGCAGTGGCTTGAAAATTTTCTCCGAGTAGCCCACCACCATGATTTTCCCGTTCACAGGGCTTATCAGGACCTGAATCAAGCCGAGCGGCAGCTGCTTTGGAAAGGGGGGAAAGGGTTTGGGGGAATCTATGATTTTTTCGCTGAGCTGGAGGAAAAGACCTACAAAATCCAAAACAGGGTCATGTTGGCTCGCTACCGTGGACGGACAATCTGCCCGGAATGCCGTGGAGGGCGCCTGCGCAAAGAGGCGACCTACGTGAAAGTAGGAGGGAAAAGTCTGCCAGAATTGATGGAGTTACCGATCGATCAGCTGTCTGCATTTTTTGAGACTTTGACCTTCGATCAGTCAATGGAAGCAATCGCCAATCGGCTCCTTCCGGAAGTGAACAACCGTCTGCAGTTCATGCTTAACGTCGGCCTCAGCTACCTTACACTCGGACGACTGTCGAACTCCCTGAGCGGGGGTGAAACTCAACGCATCAATTTGACACGTACCCTTGGCTCCAACCTGACATCCTCTATGTACATACTCGATGAGCCAAGCATCGGACTGCACCCACGCGATACGAGCCGGTTGGTCGGAGTGCTTAAAACCCTCAGGGATCTCGGCAACACGGTCGTGGTAGTCGAACACGAGGAAGACATCATCGCCAATGCCGACTATCTCATTGATATCGGCCCGGAGGCCGGAGTGCACGGCGGAGAGGTGGTTTTTGCCGGCCCCTATCATCACATCTACAACGAGGCTCCAGCCAGCCTGACTGCCGGTTACATGAGTGGCACCATGCAAATCCCACTACCTGCCAATCGGCGGACGGCACGCCATCACCTCCATGTCATTGGCGCGAGACAGCACAATCTCAAGCAAATTGATGTGACCTTTCCTCTCAATACCCTGACCGTGGTAAGCGGTGTATCCGGTTCTGGGAAGACAACTTTGGTCAAATCCATTCTCTATCCCGCCCTCATGCGTGCAGCCGGGGGTGGTTACTCCGGGACCCCCGGAAAATTCTCAGAGCTCAGTGGAGATGTCAGAAGGCTGACAGCGATCGAAATGATATCTCAAAGCCCGATCGGGCGCTCCAGCCGCTCGAATCCGGTGACGTATGTCAAGGCATACGACGCCATCAGAGCGATGATGGCCGGACAACAACTCTCCATCATCCGAGGATTTCAGCCCAGACATTTTTCCTTCAATGTGGAAGGGGGAAGGTGCGAAGAATGCAAAGGGGAGGGTGAGCAGGTCGTCGAAATGCAGTTTCTTGCCGATGTGCGTCTGGAGTGTGAGGCCTGCCGTGGCAAGAGATTCAAAAATGAGGTGCTTGATGTGGAGTACAAAGGGAAAAATATCTTCGATATCCTCAATATGAGTGTCGAGGAGGCACTTACATTTTTTGAAACAGAAAAAGATATTTCTGCCAAACTGCAGCCACTCGCAGATGTGGGGTTGGGGTATGTCAAGCTGGGACAATCCTCGAGCACATTATCCGGCGGAGAGGCCCAGCGGGTTAAGCTGGCAGCTTTTCTCGGGCGCGGCAAAACCAGTGAACACATCTTTTTTATCTTCGATGAACCCACCACCGGACTCCATTTCCATGATATTCGAAAACTACTGACCGCCTTGAACGCGCTGGTTGAAAACGGCCATACGGTCGTCGTGGTCGAACACAATCTCGAAGTGATTAAATCAGCCGACTGGCTGATTGACCTGGGTCCCGAGGGGGGTATACACGGAGGTCATCTTGTGGGGCAAGGGACTCCTGAGGAGCTTGCAGCCAACCCTGATTCACTGACCGGATTTTATCTGCGTGAAAAGCTGAATGTCATTTGACTGTATGCGCGGGCACATAAAGGCGCATAGCCCCCGGTGACCAGTGTGCCTTCTCCAGATGACCCATTCCCTCCCGGTTCTTTGTTAATACATGAACGTGGATGTAGGTGTCATGGTGGGTGAAGATGCCCTGATGCTTTCTTGAAAAAAAGCCAAGTAAATCAACCTCATACCTGCCATTCACATACGTGACTTGCCCGGTATGGGCGTCCTCCGGAGATCGAATCACCGTGCCAGCAGGTAAATTCTGAATGTGAAAAGCGGCACTGTCAACAAACCCCTCCAGCCAAAAGACGAATGGATCCGAATATCCGTTGGCATATGCGTCAAGAAAATGTTCCAGCGAAGGTACATTGAGCACACTGTCAGGAATGGGTATTTGTTTCCATTCCCTGACTTCAGCATATACAAAGAAAGGAGCTGAGCGTTCGTGGGCATAATCTACCAGCATAAAGGAGTCATGACCAACAAAAGAATAATACGGCATACCATCAAACAACATCAATTCACCAGCCAGGCTCTCCAGCGGGCCAATTCCATACATCCCGGGTCTAGCCAGACTGTCCATTTTTATGATGCCCTCAATTTCCCCTTTCCACATCACATTTTTCATGGCACCGGCAACCCTGACCACGCCGTCGACTTTATTCTGAGCGCAGGCAGGCAAAACAAAACCTGTGGTGTAAAGGAGAATGAAAAGGCTGAAAATTCGGATGAATGATGGCGTGAATTTCATAAGTGCTGGAGGTATCTATGGTTTGTGATGTAAGGATAGTCAAATGTAAATAATTCATGGAACCATGTACGCAGGTTTGTGTGTTTTCCACGCTGAATAATACAAGCCTCGGTACATTTAATCGTGAAGGTTCAGTTCCTACTAAAATGGAACATAGGAGGGGTTCCTGCCCGGAATCCCGCTCTGGCCATCTGTCAGATTGACGCTGATTTGGTTGATTCGGGACATAATTCCTAATGATTTCGTACAATTGTGTAGAAAAAAAACGTTTCATGTGTAGGCATTAGTCAATGCTTAGCCTTGTTTGAGATTGATTTTATCTGCCATGAACTACCCTGCCAAAGAACACAAAAAAGCACACCATGCATACATTTGCCATCATCGCATTTCTTCTCATTACTGCCCCTATGTTGGGACAGGATACTGAGATTGCCGCTATCTCTGATGCGCTCAGTCAAGGAAATGCCAGCAGACTGTCGGCCTTTTTTGACCGCTCTGTCGACTTGATGATAGAGGGGGAGGGAGAGGTGCTTTCCAGAGATCAGGCGCGCATGCGCCTTGATCGGTTCTTTGCGAATCATGAAGTCACCTCGTTTGCGGTCGTCCACAAGGGGGCTGCTAAGGGCAACGCTTCAAATTATTGCATTGGGGATTTAAAAACCAGCAAGAAGACCTATCGCGTCTACCTTTACCTCAAGCCAACTCCGTCTTCTGAAGGAGCATTTCGGATAGTCGAACTGAGGTTTGACTCCTGATTTTCGAGGACGCCGCTGCCGAACAATGCAAAATCATAGCGGACCGGGTCTTCCTTATCGAGGATTCGCACAGCTTCAGTCAATTCCAGAACTGCCTTCCAGTCAGAAGCCTTTCTGTTGAGCAACCCAAGTCGACGGGCTACGCGCCCCACGTGTACGTCCAGAGGCATCAGTAATTGGCGCGGGTGGATTTCTTTCCACACGCCGAGATCGACCCCGGATTTGTCATTTCTTACCATCCATCGCAGGAACATATTCAACCGCTTACACGAAGACCCTCGCTCTGGCGTGGCTACATGTTTTTTGGTACGCTCGGGTGCCCACGGAAGTGAAAAAAACGTTTTGTGAAACCGGATGAGTGCCGGGCCAACATCAACGCTTTGAAGGGTGCCCCCCCCAGTGAAGGCAGATTCAAGACTTTTATTGTTTTGGTAATGGTGTTGGAGAAAGGCCAGAAAATAGAGGGCGTCTGTCGGTTGAAAGGTGCGGTGTTTGAAATTGAGGAAGGCTTTCCGATCTTCTTCTGAATGCTCCATGACAAATCGATAAGGCTCTCCCTCCATGAGTTCAATAAATTCAGAGGCCTTGGAGATGATGGTCTGGCGTCTTCCCCAGGCGAGCATGGCCACTATGAAACCGGCAATTTCTACGTCTTGCTGTTTGGAAAACCGATGGGGAATGCAAATCGGATCATCAGTGATGAACGGGGGTCGGTTATAATGGTCGGCCATCGCATCCAGCCATTCTTTGAGTTGGGCCGCATCTTTGGGAAGAGAATCCAATAGGGTGAATGTTGGGATTTGAAAAAGAAGGAGTGAGGAGAATGGTTGATTAGTGCGAAAACAGCTGGTCGTAAAGATCGCTGACACGGCCGGTTTCTGCAATCTCGATGTCAAATTGGGCTCTGTTCAGTCCTTTAGTATTGTATTTGGAAATATATATTCGCTTGAATCCGAGCCTTGCTGCTTCCTGTATACGCTGCTCAATTTTACTGACAGCCCTCACTTCCCCAGACAGTCCAACCTCGCCTGTGAAACAATAATCTGGAGGTAAACTGAGGTCTTCCAAAGAAGAAATAAGTGCGGCCACAACCCCGAGGTCCATTGCTGGATCAGAGACCTTCAGCCCACCGGCAAGATTCAGAAAGACATCCTGAGTGCCGAACGGAAAGCCTCCACGCTTTTCCAGCACGGCGAGCAGCATGTTGAGCCTTCGCAGGTCAAATCCTGTAGCTGAGCGCTGCGGATTGCCGTACACGGCTTTTGTGACCAGTCCCTGGGTTTCGATGAGCATTGGCCGGAGCCCTTCCATGGTCACAGCGACGGCACTGCCGCTGAGGGATTCCTCATGCTGGGAGAGCAATAACTCCGAGGGGTTGCTCACTTCGCGAAGCCCGTCAGTACGCATTTCATAAATGCCCATCTCATCTGTACTCCCAAAGCGGTTTTTGATGGTTCGCAAAATCCGATAGCTGTAGTGCCTGTCTCCTTCAAATTGCAGAACACAATCGACAATGTGCTCCAGCAATTTAGGCCCGGCAATCGCACCCTCCTTGTTGATATGGCCGATGAGAACGACTGGAATTCCCGTTTCTTTGGCAAATCGCTGAAGCTCAGCGGCGCATTCCCGCACCTGGGAGACACTTCCGGGAGGCGAGTCCAGATACGGAGCTGAAAGGGTTTGAATTGAATCGACAACCAGGAGGTCGGGCCCCAGCTTTTTTGCCTGGCTCAGTATGGCGGGCATTTGTGTTTCTGTCAGCAAATAACAGCCTGAGTCAGCCTGACTGATTCGGCTGGCCCTCATTTTGATCTGCTCTTCACTTTCCTCACCAGACACGTATAAAACCGTTCTTCCACTTTGCAGGGCTACTTGCAGCAGGAGGGTTGATTTTCCAATGCCTGGCTGGCCGCCAATCAGGATGATTGAGCCGCTGACCAGCCCTCCGCCAAGCACTCTGTTGAACTCTGAATCAGGGAGAACCAACCGCACATTTCCCACCTCTTTGACATCCTGAATCCGAACAACCCGCGGACCAGAGTCCTCTCTCCAGCTCTGTCGTTCAGTACCAGCAGCCGGTTTGTGGAGCACTTCTTCGACATACGTATTCCATTCTCCGCAGGAGTGGCACTTTCCCTCCCATTTCGGAGATGTGACACCACAGTTTGAGCAGGCAAATACTTTTTTGACTTTCCCCAAAGGATTCGTGTTTGATGGGCAACAAATATAAAGAAAATGTGTTAAAATTGAACTTGGAAAATACCTGATTACAGGAAATCTAAAAGACCGTCATATCTTCACAACGAACTTGAGGCTCGCTATGGAATCACTTCAACCTGACAGAAACCTTGCGCTTGAGTTGGTGCGCGTCACAGAGGCTGCCGCTATTTCTGCCGCCCGGCTGATGGGGAGGGGCGATAAAAACGCCGGTGATGGTGCCGCAGTTGACGCCATGCGGAGTTTTTTGAAAACTGTCCAAATGGATGGACGGGTAGTAATCGGGGAGGGGGAGAAAGACGAGGCACCAATGTTGTATAACGGAGAGTGGGTCGGGAGTGGAAAAGGGCCCGCTGTGGATGTGGCCGTTGATCCGGTTGAAGGCACCAATCTGCTCGCATATGGACGCGACCATGCTATAGCCGTCATTGCCGTATCCGAACGCGGAACGATGTGGGACCCGGCACCTTCTTTGTATATGAAGAAGTTGGTGGTTCCTCCGGCAGCACGTCACGTGATTGACATCCGGCAATCTGCAGGTGAAAATCTGGAGCAAATTGCCGGGGCGCTCCAGCGACCTGTAACCGATCTGACAGTGTTTGTTCTCGATAAGCCCAGGCATGCAGGTTTGATTGAGGAAATCAGGAAGACGGGAGCCCGGATTACCCTGCACACCGACGGGGATGTCATGGGTGCCTTGCTGGCGGCAATTCCGGGGACCGGGGTTGACGTCATGATGGGGACTGGCGGCACGCCGGAGGGGGTTATTACGGCCGCAGCAGTTAAAGCGCTGGGCGCAGGCATGCAGGGCATGCGCGATCCTCAACTTGAATCGGAAAAACAGGAATTGGTCAGGCTCGGTGCAGATCTTTCAGCGGTAATAGGCCTGGATGATCTCATTCGGTCGGACAATACATTTTTCGCCGCAACGGGCATTACCGGAGGTTCGTTTCTCGAAGGGGTCCATTTTGACCGGTCCGGCGGGGTCACGACGCACAGTCTTGTGATTCGCTCGAAAACTGGTTCTTTGCGCTATATCAAAGGGGTCCATCAACTTGGGAAGAAAGGACTGGAATCACTTTCCGGACATCATTAATGCGGTAATTGCAGAACAATGATATATCTGGATTACAATGCGACCACTCCCACAGATCCGTTGGTTGTCGAGGCCATGTTGCCTTGGTTTTACGAGCATCCCGGAAACCCTTCAAGTCGGGCTCACCGTTTCGGGTGGGAAGCTCAAGAGGCCATCGATCAGGCACAGTACCAGATTGCAGGACTCATTGGTGCAGATCCCCGCGAAATTATCTTCACCTCCGGGGCGACTGAGTCAGATAACCTCGGCCTTCTGGGAGTCTTCAAAAAGTACAGGCACAAGGGGCAGCATTTCATCACCCTCGGCACGGAGCATCAGGCCGTACGAGACGCCTGTAGCGAAATTGAACGCCGGGGAGGTCAGGTGACCGTTCTTCCTGTCGGGCAGGACGGATTGGTGAATCCGGAAACCATCGACCGGGCTATTCGAGATGACACGGTGCTGGTCAGTGTCATGTGGGCAAATAATGAAACTGGGGTCATTCAGCCAATGGCAGAAATCGGGGAAGTATGCAAAAGGCGAGGTGTTCTGTTTTTATCCGATGGTGCCCAGGCAGTTGGGAAAATACCAGTGAATGTGAAAGATGCCGGTGTTCACCTAATGGCGCTTTCTGCACATAAAATGTATGGCCCGAAAGGAGTTGGTGCGCTGTATGTGAGCAGTCGGAGCCCCCGGGTTGGAATTGCGCCCCAAATGTTTGGCGGCGGTCAGCAAGGCGGGATAAGGCCTGGTACGCTGAATGTGCCGGGCATTGTCGGATTCGGCAAAGCTGCAGAAATTGCTTTGGACTCCATGCATCAGGAAATGGAACGACTTTCGGGGTTTCGTGATGCCCTCGAACAGGCGCTGACTGTTTCGCTTCCCGCTGTATTTGTGAATGGCTCTCGTTCCAATCGGCTCCCCCATGTTTCAAACCTCTCTTTCACCGGCCTCGAAGGTGATGCCATTCTCATGGCTTGTGCCCGTGAGCTCGCGCTCTCTACCGGCTCCGCCTGTTCCTCTGCCACTCCAGATCCTTCCCACGTACTCACTGCCATGGGACTTGGCCGGCACCGCTCAAAAGCGGCACTTCGATTCAGCGCTGGGCGGTTTACAACCGAAACTGAAATAAGCCGGTCCATTGAGCTGATCACAACCACCGTTAAAAGTCTGCGAGCCACCAGTCCCCTCTGGGACCTCTATCAGGATGGTGTCGAATTACCCTGAAAGATCTTGAGGGAAACCTTTTTTCCCATTATATTTGTTTGAGTCATGATTGGAGAATGATCTGAATTTTTCTGCCAGTCGCTCCACCTGAACCTTCAAACTTTTCGTGCAATGATCAGTGTCGCAGAAAGTGCAAAAACGAGAATTGAGCGCATACGTGAAGACCAGAATATGTCAGAAGAGCATTTTCTGAGGGTCTCTGTCGTGAGCGGAGGGTGCTCAGGCTTATCCTACAAAATAGAATTCGATGACCAGCCGAAGCCAGACGATCAAATTTTTGAAGATAAGGGGATAAAAATTGTGACTGATTTGAGATCCTTTCTTTATCTCTGTAACTCAACGCTCGAGTTTTCCGGAGGCCTAAACGGGCAAGGGTTTTACTTTCATAATCCAAATGCAAGTCGAACTTGCAGTTGTGGAGAGAGTTTTGCTGTCTGATTCTTTTTCGGACGAATTATTTTGAATATCAAGAGGTGGTGTTCCGAGAATCCCTGAGCATTATTGTATCTTTGCGCGCAAACTCCGCCCACCCATGCCCAAGGATAATTCCATTAAGTCCGTACTGATTATCGGAAGCGGCCCTATTGTTATTGGACAGGCCTGCGAATTTGATTACTCCGGATCCCAAGCTTCACGATCGCTGCGCGAGGAAGGAATTGAGGTCACCCTCATTAATTCCAATCCAGCCACCATCATGACTGACCCTCTTACTGCAGACCATATCTATCTGCTGCCGCTTACGGTAGAGAGTCTGGAGCACATTCTCAACGAACAACAAATTGATGCTGTCCTGCCGACTATGGGAGGACAAACAGCATTGAATCTTGCCATTGAAGCCGGTGAGCAGGGACTGTGGGAACGATACAATGTACGGCTGATTGGCGTTGATCTCGAGGCCATTGAACTGGCTGAAAACAGGGAGGCATTCAGAAAGCATATGATTGATATCGGGCTGGCCGTTGCACCGTCCTTCATTGCCAACTCGTTTCTCGAAGGCATGGAGGCGGCACAGAAAATTGGCTTCCCGCTGGTTATCAGACCTTCCTACACGCTTGGCGGTACGGGAGGAAGCTTTGTGCATGAAGCTGACCAGTTTGAGGCCGCTTTGAGGAGAGGCCTCCAGATGTCACCAACTCATGAGGTGCTGGTTGAAAAAGCCGTTCTGGGTTGGAAAGAATTTGAATTGGAGTTGCTCCGCGATGCTGCGGATAATGTGGTCATCATTTGTACGGTCGAGAATCTCGACCCGATGGGAATTCATACAGGAGACAGCATTACCATCGCACCGGCCATGACCCTCAGTGATCGCACCTATCAGGAAATGCGTGATCAGGCCATAAAGGCAATGCGCTCCCTTGGGAATTTCGCGGGTGGCTGCAATATCCAGTTTTCCGTCAACCCGGAAACAGAAGAGCTCATTGTCATTGAAATCAATCCACGCGTCTCCCGATCATCAGCTCTGGCCAGTAAGGCCACCGGATACCCTATCGCGAAGATTGCTGCAAAGCTGGCCATCGGCTACCGGCTGGATGAGCTCAACAACCAGATTACCGGTAATACATCTGCTTATTTTGAGCCTACCCTGGACTATGTCATCGTCAAAATGCCAAGGTGGAATTTCTCAAAGTTCCCGGGAGCAGACCACACGCTCGGCCTGCAGATGAAGTCTGTCGGAGAGGTGATGGCCATCGGGCGCACTTTCCAGGAGGCGCTGCAGAAAGCCTGCCAGAGTCAGGAAAATAACCGGATGGGACTCGGGGCAGACCGGAAAGAGTGGATTCGGACCTCTGATATTCTCGAGCGTCTTCAAACTGCCAGCGATGATCGGATTTATCGCGTCAAGGATGCCCTCAGATTGGGTGTGCCGGAAAAGACGGTCTTCAAACTTACGCACATAGACCCCTGGTTTCTCGACCAGATCAAGTCGTTGGTAAAAATGGAGGACCGTTTGTCGAGATACAATGTGCCGGAAGACATCCCGGAAGCGTTTCTGCGAGAGTTGAAAATGGCTGGATATTCCGATGGGCAGATTGCCTGGATTATGCGTGTACGGGAGGAGGAGGTGAGCCGCTACCGCAAAAGACTTGGTATCAGAAGGGTATTCAAAACCGTTGACTCCTGCGCTGCTGAATTTGATGCCCGTACCCCCTATTTCTATTCCACCTTCGAAACTGAAAACGAAAGCATCCCATCAGATAAGAAAAAAGTTGTGGTTCTCGGCTCCGGGCCCAACCGCATCGGGCAGGGAATTGAGTTCGATTACTGCTGCGTGCATGGCCTCCATGCAATTAAAGAGGCAGGGTATGAGGCAATCATGATCAACTGCAACCCCGAAACGGTATCGACTGATTTCGACATTGCCGACAAACTCTACTTTGAGCCTGTTTTCTGGGAACATATCGAGGAGATCCTCGATTTGGAAAAGCCGGATGGCGTGGTTGTTCAGCTCGGAGGTCAGACAGCCCTCAAACTGGCGAAGGAGTTTTACAACAGAGGAATTCACATCTTCGGTACGACCTATGAATTTATGGACCTTGCTGAAGACAGGGGCAGGTTTTCGGATTTGTTGAAGGATCTGGATATTCCCTACCCACGGTACGGCGTAGCTGATGATGCCGACCAGGCCCTGTCTATCGCCAACAAGGTGACCTATCCGGTACTTGTTCGGCCTTCGTATGTGCTTGGCGGGCAGAGCATGCGTATTGTTATCAATGACCAGGAGCTTGAGCGGCATGTGCTGAGTATTTTCAAACACCTCCCGGACAACCGCGTACTGATTGACCAGTTTCTCGACAGAGCCAAAGAGGCTGAGATTGATGCAATTTGTGATGGGGAGGATGTCCACATCATGGGAATCATGGAGCACATCGAACCCGCAGGGATTCATTCAGGCGACAGCTCAGCCGTGCTTCCTACCTATAGCCTTTCCGAGCAAGTACTGGAGACCATGCAACACTACACCCGCAAGCTGTGCCTCGCCCTGAAGGTCAGAGGCTTGATTAATATTCAGTTTGCGATTAAGGACGAAAAAGTTTTCGTTATCGAGGCCAACCCAAGGGCTTCGCGCACTACTCCATTTATCGCCAAAGCATATGGGGTGCCCTATCTCAATATTGCGACCAAGGTCATGTTGGGGACTCACAAGCTCAAGGATTTCGACATTCGAAAGCACCTCGACGGCTACGCTATCAAAGTGCCGGTCTTCTCTTTTGAGAAATTTCCGAACGTGGATAAAAACCTTGGTCCTGAGATGAAATCGACCGGCGAGGCCATCCGCTTTATCAAAGATTTGAAAGACCCGTTTTTCCGCGATCTGGATCTCAATCGTTCAATGTATCTGACGCGGTAGTTGAACTTTGAGCATTTACAGAAAACCAGACAGCCTCCTGCTGGAGGCCCTCGTGGTAATTCAGTGTGATTTCCTCTCCTTCCTGAATATCCCGGATGGATGTGATGAGCATGGTTTCATCCTGATAGTCAAATGAAAAGGTAGCATTTGGATGTGGAGAATGGTTATATAGGGACCCATATCCAAGTGCAATGGCCGGCTGGTCTTGGCCCTCACCCCAGAGAAAATAATAATCATGCAACTCTGAATGGTGTATCCGTTCGAGCTGGGAGGTAGACAGTACAAGCATCGGACAGATTTCGATGACCGAGCCCGCGCCGATGGCTCCCGCCGTCATGACTCCCCGCCGATGCAGGGAGCTGGGTCCGAAATAAATCAGCGGGTGCCTTTGCATGATTTTTAGGTGATTGGCGTCAATACGCTTTGGCAAATAACACCCTTTGGGAAGACGGCTTGCCGGTGAGGATGCAAGCGCCTTGCTCCTCCGGCGCGTCCATCGGGATGCACCGTATGGTGGCTTTCGTCAGTTCTTTTATTTTGAGTTCAGTTTCAGTGGTCCCGTCCCAATGCGCTGATAAAAAGCCGCCTTTGCTGTCGAGCAGCAATTTGAAGGTCTCAAAGTCATCGACTGGTGTGATGTGTTCGTCGCGGTAGGTTCGTGCTTTTTGATACAGATTTTGCTGGATGTCTTCCAGCAGGTCTGCCACGAAACGCTCGATTCCTTCGATGCCTTGGGATGATTTCTCTCCGGTGTCTCGCCTGGCTACCTCCACTTGCTGTTTCTCAAGGTCGCGCTTGCCAATTCCCAATCTGACAGGAACTCCTTTCATTTCGTGTTCGGCAAACTTAAAACCGGGGCGTTTTCTGTCATCACGGTCATACTGAACCGAGATTCCTTTGCTGCGCAGCGCTGTCATGATGCGCTGAGCTGCCTCATCAATTTCCGGCCCTGGCTTGGGGATGGGCACGATCACCACTTGGATGGGTGCGATGCGAGGTGGCACGATGAGGCCGTTATCATCGGAGTGAGTCATAATCAGGGCTCCCATCAGGCGGGTCGACACGCCCCATGAAGTGGCCCAGACATATTCCTGAGTTTGCTTTTCGTTCAGGAAGGTTACGTCAAATGCCTTTGCAAAATTCTGACCCAGAAAATGTGATGTCCCTGCTTGCAAGGCCTTGCCGTCTTGCATCAAAGCCTCGATACAATATGTGTCTTCAGCTCCAGCAAACCGCTCATTGACAGTTTTCAGCCCTTTGATGACTGGCATGGCCATGTATTCTTCAGCAAATTGGGCATATATATCAAGGATTTTCAGCGTTTCTTCAACTGCCTCTTGTTTGGTGGCGTGAGCTGTATGGCCCTCCTGCCAGAGAAATTCGGCAGTGCGCAGAAACAGGCGTGTCCGCATTTCCCACCGTACCACATTGGCCCACTGGTTGATGAGCAGTGGCAAATCCCGATAGGAACTGATCCAATCCTTGTATGTGTGCCAGATAATCGTCTCTGATGTGGGTCGTACAATCAATTCTTCCTCAAGTCGGGCTTCTGGATCTACAATCACCCCTGAGCCATTAGGGTCATTCATCAGTCTGTGGTGTGTCACCACAGCACATTCCTTGGCAAACCCCTCAACGTGCTCTGCTTCGCGGCTCAGAAAACTTTTGGGGATGAACAGCGGAAAGTATGCATTGACATGGCCTGTTTCCTTAAACATCCGGTCGAGCTGGTCACGCATGTGCTCCCAAATGCCAAAGCCGTTTGGCTTGATAACCATGCAACCACGAACGGCTGAATGGTCGGCAAGGCCTGCCTTGCGGACAATATCATTGTACCATTGGGAGTAATCTTCAGCCCGGCTGGTGATTTCTTTGGACATGAGCGCTTGAGTTTTGTACTTTAGTGGAAGAAACGGGTTGACCTTAATACATCCTTAACAGAATCGAAGGCACAAAATTACGGAATTTCGTGTTTGAAAAGACGGATGCCATATTCAGGACTTGCCCATAATACTTACGAGATGATGAACTACCAGTCGATTTTCCGTTCTTTTTGGATGCTTTTTGCCATTCTCATACCTTCCATTCTTCCGGCACAGTACGATGATATCTACTATAACCCCGACGACGATGCTGATTACTTCAGCTGGCATAACGGGGGGACCCGTCATGACCCAGACCAGTATTATGAAGAATCATGGCGTGACAATTCCGGACAGATTTCGGATAGAGGGATTGATGATGCTGGAGATTTCCGAACATTTAACGACCGGGATTATACTTACTTTGACGATTACGCCTACCACTACTCATCGCGGATTCGGCGTTTTCACAGACCGGTATACGGGGCTGGTTTCTTCGATCCTTTCTATACCAACATGGGGTTTTATGATCCTTTTCTCATGAACCCATTCGGACCAAACCTGAGCATTTATGTCGGGTTTAATCAATTTGGAGGAGGCATGTTTTCTCCATGGAATCGCATGAACAGATGGAACCGCTGGAATTCATGGAACCAGTGGGATCCGTTTTTTGGCGGAGGGTGGAATGCGATGAATCCGTGGGGATGGAATACTATGGGTGGTGGTTTTGGAAATACCTTTTTCGTAAATAATTATTTTGGCAACCCCTGGTTTGGCAACCCGTATTTCTCCAATGCCATGTGTCCGCCAACGCATTGGGTCAATACAGGCGGGTTTAGCGGGGATGTCGATACGCGTGAGGTGTATTATGGCCCGAGGAGTTCCAGAACGGGAGTGGCACCGCATTCAGGGGTCGTCTCACGAAGTGGAGATGGGAATACCCGGGATGACCTCAGGGAAGCTCGTCTGAGAGAAGGGCGCAGCGCCTCACAGTCGGAGTCAGGGGGAGATGAGCCGGGCAGGACACTGAATTGGGGTGATGAAAGGCCTGAGTCACGTCGTGCTGACCGGATTGCCGATGAAACCGGTCGTTCATCCGGGTCTATCCGCATGAGCGAGGTGCCTCGTACTGGAAATAATGTCCGTCAACAGCCGGCGACCCGGCAGAACCCCGGAACAACGACCCGTCCTGATTCTCGCTATACACGCCCGTCAACAAGGCAGTCTTCTGCTACTGAGCCCCGCGCTACAGAAAGACCAACACGTAGCAGGTCTGTTGAGCGTCCGGCGCGCCGGTCTCAGCCTTCATGGGAAAGTCCCACTCGATCTGGGAGTCGCTCTTCGGGCTCTTCGGGCAGCTATCAACGGTCCCAATCACCGAGTCGGTCATCAGGAGCAACTCCCAGCCGCTCGTCCGGGTCATCACGGTCTTCCGGTGCTTCTTCGACCGGTAAGTCCTCAGGTGGGTCGTCTTCAGTTCCTTCATCAGGAGGAAGCCGGAGTTCTTCGCCGAGGAGAGGTGGAGGTGGTGAATAAACCGGTGGTGTTTTTCTCCTCGCTTTTCGATTCACGCACCCGCATCCCACTGATAAAATATAATCGCCATGAAGATTCGCTTTTTCATAGCTCTGATGCTCCTATGTGTAGCTGCAAGCTTGCAGGCACAATCTGTTCGTGATGCTCTGAGATACAGCAAAACTTCACCCGGATTCACAGCGCGCTCATTGGGAGTGGGGGGGAGTCTTGGATCCTTGGGGGCTGATCTCTCTGTATTGACTACCAATCCGGCTGGTCTTGCATGGTACAGGAGTTCAGAAATTTCAATCACGCCCGGCGTTGCTGGCCTCTCTGCGAAGTCACGCTTGACAACAGGACTTGCAAACCCTGAGGAGTCAGAGTCTGTAACCAGTTTCATTCTTGGGAATGCAGGCCTGGTGATACACTCCCGACCGAAACAACCCAGCAAGTGGAGGACTTTTAATTTTGCTGCTTCTCTCAGCCGAACAGCCTCATTCAGGCGTGAACTCTACTACACAGGTGAGTCGCCCGGGTCAATGACTGACCGGTTTGTGGAGCTGGCCAATGGCTATCTGCCTGAGGAATTAGAGCAAATCGATCCTTTTGAGGCCTATCCGGCCTGGCAGGTTTTTGCGATTGATAATCCAGACCCTGATGCACCACGCACCTATGTCAATGATTTTGCCGCTCAACCCTCAGTTATGCGGAGCCAAAGCCTGGTGGAGCGGGGATCAATCATGGAGTTGGCTTTGTCATTTGCCACCAATTATGACGAGAAGCTCATGCTCGGAGCAACCATTGGTTTCCCGCTGTTGAATTATGAGTATCGGTCTGCCTACAACGAAACTGATATAGATTCTATTGATGTATTCGAGGCACTTGATTTCAATGAGCAACTTGATACGAGGGGCATCGGAGTCAATCTGCGACTGGGTTTTATTTACCGGGCCTCCCAGCTTGTCAGGGTCGGTCTTGCATTTCATACACCCTCGTGGATCAGCATGGATGATACATGGTCGACCACGATTGCCTTTTTGAATGATGTGAACTTTGAACGATTGGAGGCTGAGTCTCCCATCGGAGAGTTCAGCTATAATCTCGCTACACCTTGGAGAGTCATCGGGAGCGCCGGAATGGTGTTTGGAGCATCTGGATTTCTCACAGCAGAGGTTGAATACCTTGACTATGGCTCAGCTAATTTCAATTTTACCAAGAATGACCCCTCCTTTCAAGGTGAAGAGTCATCTGTGAACCGCCAGATTGATGATCAGCTTGGATCTGCCATTGCAGTCCGGGTAGGCGGTGAAATGGCATGGGAAGTATTTCGGTTTCGCGCTGGTCTGGGTCTGCAGCAATCGCCTTTCCAGGATGATCGTTCCCTCAATGAGTCTATTCACTTTGGTTTGGGAATTCGCGAAAACGGATTTTTTCTGGATTTAGGCTACCGGTACTTCAACATGAAGGAGGGCTATGTTCCATACACCCTTGTCAGTCCCTCCCGCCAGCAGCAGGTCGATCTGACCACAAACCGGTCAGATTTTTTGCTGACCCTCGGTTTCCGCTTTTGATTCCTCCTGGCATAAACTCTTTCTCCCAACCATACTGATTTTTGGCAACGAGCTTTGCGAATAGGGAATGCTTCATTATCTTGCAAATAATTCGCATAACAAATAATTGAGGGATGGTACAGCGTGGAAAGGAAGACAGGCTTGAAATATCCGGGTTCATACTTGAGCGTACGGCGAGGAAGATGAAGCAGGCATTTCAGCGCTTGTTGAAAGACATTTCTGCGGGAATTACGGCTGACCAGTGGGTTGTTTTGGATACCTTGCGGAAGGGCGATGGGCTCAGTCAGTTTGAGATTTCGGAGTTGGTATTCAAGGATCCGCCTACGCTTACGCGCATCATTGATTTGCTGTGTCAGAAAGGGCTTGTCAAGCGGAAAGCCCACGCTGAAGACCGCCGACGGATGCAGGTATTTCTCACTGAGTCGGGCAACCGGTTGATCCAGGACCTTTTACCGGTGGTTCGGGAATTCCGGAGCCGGGGATGGAACAATTTGAGTGAGGAGGAATTACATCACTTACAGCGCCTTCTTGATCGCGTATTTTCCAATTTCGAATAAAATATTTAATCCAAAGGATCATGCATTATTACAGTTTGGGATCAGTGCCAGGCAAGCGGCACACGCAATTTCGAAAACCTGATGGTACGTTGTATCACGAGGAGCTCTTTTCAACAGAGGGTTTCAGTAATATGTATTCGACCTTGTATCATGCCAACGCCCCAACACAGATTGTTCAGGTGGGCGAGCCTCGCTCGATAGAGCCGAAGGTGGTGCACGACAAGCAGTTAAAGCACCGTTGCTTGCAGGGTTTTGAGGTGGAGCCGACCGACGATTATCTGGAGAGTCGGCAGCCAGTGTTGGTCAATGATGATTGTAAGATTATTCTGGCCGCCCCGCGGAAGAGTATGACCGATTATTTTTTCAAAAATGCGGATGCTGACGAGGTCATTTTTGTACATCGGGGCACTGGAGTGATGAAGAGCATGTATGGAAAGTTGCCTTTTGAGTACGGAGATTATCTTGTAGTGCCGCGTGGCACAGTCTATCAACTCGAGTTTGATGGGTCTGACAATCGATTGCTCATTATCGAATCGACTGGTCCTGTGACAACACCCAAGCGTTATCGGAATGGTTTCGGGCAGCTGTTGGAGCATTCACCATTCTGTGAGCGCGATATTCGGAAACCATCTTCTCTGGAGACCTATGACGAGCAGGGAGAATTTCTATTCTACATCAAAAAACAGGATAACCTCTATCCCTATCGATATCTGAGCCATCCATTTGACGTAATCGGGTGGGACGGATATGTTTATCCATATGCTTTCTCCATTCATAATTTTGAACCTATCACAGGCCGTGTGCACCAGCCACCGCCTGTCCATCAGACTTTTGACGGGCATAATTTTGTGATCTGCTCGTTTGTGCCTCGCCTTTACGACTACCATCCGCTTGCCATCCCTGCGCCTTATAATCACTCCAATATCGACAGCGATGAGGTATTGTATTATGTGGATGGTGATTTCATGAGCCGGAAGCACGTTGATAAGGGTATGATTACCCTTCATCCGGGGGGAATTCCTCATGGGCCACACCCGGGAACAGTTGAAAAAAGCATTGGGAAGAAAGGCACTGAGGAGTTGGCGGTGATGATTGATACATTCCGGCCTCTGAAGCTCACAGAACAGGCAGCCGGAATTGAGATTCCGGATTATTACCGGAGTTGGTTGACTGAATGATTTTCTTACTCGACTCAAAAAATGATTGTAATGAATACTATGATCCAAACAACAGCTGACCCCCGTTCTGTGACGGATGCTTTTCCCATCAAAGGGACTGATCATATCGAGTTTTATGTCGGTAATGCCAAACAGGCCAGTTTGTATTATCAGGCTGCCTTTGGCTTTCGGCAGGTGGCCTATCGCGGTCCGGAGACCGGGGTTCGCGATCGGTGTACTTATGTACTGGAGCAGGGGAAGATTCGATTTCTGCTGACCTCGGCCTTTGATCCGGACCACGAGGTTTCCAGACATGTGGCCTTGCATGGGGATGGAGTGAAGGTGCTGGCTCTTTGGGTGGATGATGCCAAACAAGCCTATGAGTTGGCCTTAGAACGCGGTGCTCAGTCGGCTGCAGTCCCGGAAGTCCATTCAGACGACAACGGACAGGTCGTGACGGCATCCATCCATACTTATGGAGAGACCATTCATACTTTCGTAGAACGCTCAGATTATTCCGGTGCTTTTATGCCTGGTTTTATGGCTCGCACGAGTGAGCGGGTTGTTGACCCAGTTGGACTTGAGTATGTGGATCACTGTGTCGGGAATGTCGAATTGGGAGGCATGAATAAGTGGGTCAAATTTTACCAGGAAGTCCTTGGATTTCAGCTCCTCATCACTTTTGATGACAAGGATATTTCGACCAAGTATACTGCTCTGATGAGCAAGGTTGTATCCAATGGGAATGGCTATATCAAGTTTCCGATTAACGAGCCGGCACAAGGATTGAAGAAGTCCCAGATTGAGGAATATCTCGATTTTTACAAGGGTGCCGGCGTGCAGCACATTGCCGTTGCTACGGATGATATACTCACCACGGTTGATAAGCTCCGGAAAAACGGAGTTGATTTTCTGTATGTGCCGGAGACTTACTACGAAACCGTCACAGATCGGGTGGGTGACATTGAGGAAAATCTCGAGGAGTTGAAACGCCTGAATATTCTCATAGACAGGGATGAGGAGGGGTATCTTCTTCAAATCTTCACGAAGCCTGTTCAGGACCGGCCCACAGTGTTCTATGAAATCATTCAGCGTAAAGGTGCCAAATCATTTGGGAAGGGGAATTTTCAGGCGCTTTTTGAAGCAATCGAGCGGGAGCAGGAGCTTCGCGGCACACTTTGAGAGCCAGTCAGCGCTCATGGTGGGAAGGTGGTGAGTCATACCCATAGAGCAGGTCCTTCAGTTTGGAACCTCTCAGTGCAGAGATGTTGTACGCCTCGTTAAATTTTGAAATGGATTGGAGAATGTCCTGTTTGAGTTGTGTGAATTCAGCCGGGAGCTCATTCTGACAGTCGTGTTGGTTGGGATAGGTTTCTGCAATCACGAGGAATTTCTGGTAGTACTTTTCTCCTTGGTTGATAAACGAGTTATAGCGGTCAATGAAGTTAATGAGCCGGTCGACTGAGAATTCCAGGTCAGTGACCTGCCGGTACAGGCCGGACCGCTCTTCCGACAGGCTTGACTCCATTGCCCGGCCCAGTGTCTGGAACAATTGTTCTATAGCATCATAGACCTCCTCCCAGTCATCATTCCTGCGGCACTCTTCAAGGGGAGTATTGTAGCCGATGACTTTCATGTATTCCGTAAACAAGGAGGCGCAAGTATTTCGCAGGTCAGTATTACTCTGCTTCAGGAATTCTGTTTCATAGTAGATGGTAGACAATTCAGAGTGCATTCTGGCGGTAAAGTCCAGGATGCAGGAAATTTCGTCAAGTTGTTCTTCCCTTTTCTGCGGATGGTCAGAGCCCAGGACAGACGTAATTAAGGAGAATGTTGTTGAGAGGTAGGGATTGCTTTGCAGAATGGCTGGCAGGGAAATGGCATGATCTTTCTTTTGGGCTTTTGAAAGATGCTGCTCAGCTTCTCTGAATGCGGCATAGTGGTGCGGATTGGAGACAGCAGCAATCTGTTGTTGCACTTGGATTGAGGAGAAGTGATGGTCAAGGGCCAGGATTTTTTCATAGAGTAATCGGATGATCTCCAGTCCTTTTGTGTACCGAAGCCTGGTGAGTTCGAGTTGGAATTTCTGATCGATGAGTCGGAGTTCGCGCAAGAGTTTCTCGCGTTTGTATTGGATGCGAAGGTGCGCCCGCAGATTGGGGATATTCGCTTTCACGCTCTTTCTGAGAAGGTCATCTGCGCGGTTTACATCTTCCAGAATTTCTGAAGATGCTCTCGCAAACTTCTCAGCAACAGAGATTTCAGCAATTTCCAAATCAATGAGAAAGGTGGTAAGTGTGTCGGTGGCTTTGACAGGCATTGCGAGGGTGATCAGAGCGGCCACCGCACAAAGGAAGGAGGTCGGGTTCATGGGAGCACATTAAAAAGCGGGGGGGAGGAAATACTCCCCCCGCTCAAAGTTTCAATGGTTGTTTCAGGGTCTTCTTTTAGAAGAAGATATACAGGGTGTCAGAAGTACGGGTGGTTCGGTATCGGCCCGGGCTCAGACTCGCAGATTTTGAGCCTCGCAGGGCACTGGCAATTTGTTGTGGAAGCGGAATCGTCTCCTCGATCTGGAGATAGCCGTCTTTTGAGGGCAGTGTCCACAGGTCGGAATTACAGTGATCAGCCGGTATTTTGAGCAAAAGGTGCCCGCGTTGGTCAAGACAGAGAATTCCCGCGGCTTCTGCCCCGTTCGGGCCGGCTGTTGCCGGGGTCAGTTTGCACAGTCCACGGCCAGTGCACCATGGAGGCCTGCCGATATGGATGTCAACAGGCACTGTTGCAGAGCGGAGGGCGGTTGTGCTTGGTGTAAGCGCTGTCATGCCGGCCCCTGCAGCAATGGCCATCAGGATGAGTGAGATGGATTTCCCAGCTCTGCGGCGTTTCCTCTGGCCACTCATAGGCAGCCATCGTGGTCAATGATAATTCGGTTCCGATCTGGCGAATAAGAAGGTGGAAGTGTGTTGAATTGCTTCATGGTAGGGGGATTTAGTGAGTGAAGAAAAGCAAGCAACGCGTCTTTGAGTGCACTGTAACAAAGATAGGGTAGCAGTGCGGGCCGCACACGGACAAGCAGACTGCAAACGTTACCGAGAAATTTATGCGCCTTTTCGGACTCGATTCCACAAAACTTACCGATTTTGACCAGAATCGATATGATTTGGCGATTGCCGTCTTGATAGAAATAAAATTATGCAGAATATTAATTTAAGGCATAAATAGTATAAAAATGGGGTAAATGACAACAATTTAGGAAGGCAATTGTCATTTTAATGTTGTTTTCATAATTTCACCAAAGCCAAATGCCATGGATTTGATTCGTGACCTTCTCTCGATCATTACCAGAAACAAATTAAAGCACCTGCACATTTTGGGGCAGTCGGCGGGTGGTGAAAGCAGCAATCTTCTGGATGATTTGTACACTTTGCTTTCCAATGGCGGTGACCATGGCGATGAAGAGGCTGCACGCAAATTGTATGGAGCGTCGCCATCGGACAGGCGCTATCGAAAGTTAAAGAGTGTCTTGAAGTACCGACTGATTGACTTGCTGTTTCTTGTTGACGGGAATCAGGCAAAGTATCAGGAACACCGGGTGGCGTTTCAGCAGGCTGTCAAATATCTTGCTGCATCGAGAATTATGGTGGCAAGAGGAGCGGCAAAAAGTCCGGCTGAATTATTGAATAAAGCCCTGGATATTTCTCTCCGCAATGAATTTACTGACATTACGGTACAGTGCCTCAAGCATTTGAGGAATCACTTTGGGCTCATTCAGCCTGACTGGAAAAAGTACAGGGAATACGACGAACGACTCAAGGCCATGCTGTCGGTTCAGGAAGCTGAAACGTGTGCTGAAGAATATTTCATCCTGCTTGCCAGAAAGCATCTTGGGCGAAGTGCATCTCAGCCAGTTCTGGATGCACCTATTGAAGAAATTCTTTCATTGCTGGAGAACCAGATGGCACAGTATGATTCTTTCAGGCTGCATTTTCATGGGAGAATGGTGCAGATGGTCTCCTTTATGAACAAGCATGACTACCAGTCAGCTGCATCTGTCTGCCGGGATGCCATCGCATTTTTTGAAGCAAAACCATTTACCTACCGAATCGGGTTATCTTCATTTGCCAATAACCTGATCATCTGCTGCACTCAGCTAAAGCGATATGATGAGGGGTGGAAGGTGCTCGCCCGATTCAGTACGTTGTATAAAAAGGGGCATTATAACTGGTTTAATCAGAAGTTGCTGCATGTGACATTATGCTTGCACACAGCCCGATATGATGAGGGCTGGATGGTATACCGAGAAGTCATAAAACAGGGGAGTGCCAGTGCGTTGCCTCCAGAAGAAGGGGAAAAGTGGACCATCATTGGGGCATATTTGCATTATCTTGATGCTGTCGGAAAAGTCAACGTACCGGAGAATGAAAAGCGAAGTCGGAAATTTCGGATTTCCAAATTTTTGAACGAAGTACCGGTCTATTCGGCGGATAAGCGCGGCTATAATGTGGCAATTCTCATCATTCAGATATTGCTGTTAATTGCCCAGCGCTCTTACCAGACCGCGCTGGATCGGGTAGAGGCACTCGGAAAGTATCGAGTCAGGTATTTGAGAAAAGATGCCCAGTTTCGGAGCAACTGCTTCATCCAGTTGGTGTTGCTCATCCCCATTTCAGGGTTCCATCGGAAATCCGTTGAGCGGCGAGCCGACAAATATCTCAAGAAACTAGAATCAATGCCGCTGGAGCTTGCGAGACAACCGTATGAGGCTGAGTTGATTCCCTTTGAGAAGCTTTGGCAAATTGCACTTGATTCGCTTGGCACGCAGTTTGTTCGCAACCGTATTTACCAAAAATACAGGACGGGAGTCAATCCGTATGAAAGGCAGGATTGATCAGATAATTGTATGTTGAATAATAGGCAGTTTCTCCGGGTAATCTGTGGTAAAGTGCAACCCCCTGCTTTCGCGTCTCATGGCGGCAGATCTTGTAATCAGATACCCCATCGTGATGAGGTTGCGAAGTTCGCAGAGTTGTGGAGAGAGAATGGAATTCTGGTACAAAGCTTCTGTTTCGCGGTGCAGGAGGTACAGCCTGTCGAGGGCTCTTTTGAGACGTACATCTGAGCGGACTATTCCGACATAGCTGCTCATTATTTCCCGAACTTCTTTCAAGCTTTGAGTAATAAGAACCATTTCTTGCGGGTGGGTCGTTCCTTCGGCATGCCAGTCGGGCAATCCGGATTGCCATGTCAGGGTATCGATGGTTGGAAGCAGATGAGCCTGACTGCGATGAGCAAACACCAGAGCCTCCAGCAGTGAGTTGGAAGCCAGTCTGTTGGCGCCGTGAAGTCCGGTGCTTGTGCATTCGCCACAAGCGTAGAGTTGACTGATATTTGTCTGCCCCCACTCGTTTGTACTGATGCCCCCACACAAGTAGTGGCAGGCTGGAACCACTGGAATCATATCAGTGGCAGGGTTAATGCCTTCCTCAAGGCATTTCTCAAGGATGGTCGGAAAATGGGCTTTGAATCCATCTGGGTCGATGTGGCGGCAATCCAGAAACACATGATCAGCGCCTGCCTTTTTCATTTCACTGTCTATGGCTCGCGCAACAATATCCCGAGGAGCGAGAGACCCCCGGCGGTCGTAGGCATACATAAATGCTTCGCCCTCTCTGGTTTTCAATTCCCCCCCAAATCCACGGACAGCCTCAGAAATCAGAAAAGACGGGGAAGCTCCCGAATGCAGGTACAGGGCCGTGGGATGAAACTGAACGAATTCCATGTCTTCGATATGGCCTTTGGCCCTGTAAAACATGGCGATACCATCACCGGTGGCAATGGTGGGATTGGTGGTATTGCGGTAGACCTGGCCCCCGCCACCTGTTGCAATGATGGTAGTGCGTGCCAGAATGGTTTCGATATGACCGGTTTCCTTGTTCAGGGCGTAAGCGCCGAAGCAGGTGATGTCGGGGGTGAGCCGGGTCACGGTATACCCGAGGTGATGCTGTGTGAGCAAATCAATGGCAAAAAACTCTTCGCGGATTTCGATGGAAGGGTGACGGGCGGCCTCTGCGAGCAGGGTGCGTTGTATTTCCCATCCAGTCAAATCTTTATAGTGCAGGATTCTGTTGGCAGAGTGCCCCCCTTCCCGCCCGAGGTCATACTCATTAGTTGATGCCCGGTCAAAACGCGCACCCCATTCTATGATCTCCCGCACTCGCTCCGGGCCTTCATTGACAACCAACTGTACAATCTCCTCCCGGCACAATCCGTCGCCAGCATCAAGCGTATCTGAAATGTGGTCTTCGTAAGAATCTTTTTCGAGATTCCACACTGCGGCAACACCCCCCTGGGCATAGCGCGTATTGCTTTCATCCCTGCTGGTCTTGGTCAGTACGAGAATGCGCAGATCCGGCCGCAGACGAGCTACCTTAATCGAGAATGACAGTCCGGCAATACCGGCTCCGATGACGAGGATGTCTGTTTTCATCCGGACAGCGTGCGATTTTTGTTGATTGCACAGGGCTGTAAGGTATGCATTTCGACGCTTTTTCATGAGATTGAGGGGTCCGGAAGGATGGTTTGCAGGATTTTCCGCATCTTGTCAGGTGGTGACTGTATATGCCCGGAAGAAAGAGAATAGTATGCGGATTGGTGTCAATGCCAGGTTGTTGATTGATGGCCGTATGGAGGGGGTTGGCTGGTATGCTCATGAGGTAATCAGTCGGTTGGTTGCAATGTTTCCTGATATCGAGTTTGTCTTATTTTTTGACCGACAGCCGGACCCGCGCTTTGTGTATGCCTCCAATGTAAGAGCAGTGGTGTTGAGCCCTCAGGCCAGACATCCGCTCTTGTATCTGGCGTGGTTTGAGGGCGCGCTGCCAGCGGCGATGCGGGCTCATGAGGTAGACCTGTTTTTTTCGCCAGAGCCATTTATGAGCCTCCGGTCTGATGTGCCGGCAGTCATCACGGTACATGATATTGCCTACGTTCATTTTCCGCAATACATATCAGCACTGACCGGTTTGTTTTACCGGGTGTTTTTTCACAGGTATATGCGGAAGGCGCGTCAGATTGTCTCGGTATCTGGTTATACTACGGAAGATGTGGTGGAGCATTACAGCATCAGTCGGGATAAATTTGTGCAAGCTGGCAATGGATGTCGGAGTAGCTTTGCGCCACTCGGAGAGTCTGAACGACAGGCTCTCCGGGATAGGTGGGCTGAGGGGAATCCCTATTTTTGCTATCTGGGATCTATTCATCCAAGGAAAAATACCCTTCACCTCATCAAGGCTTTTGAAAAGATGAAAGTTGACACGGGGTGTCCGCACCATTTAATTCTTGCTGGTCGGTGGGGATGGAAGCAAAAGGCGGTGGCTCGGGCTCTTCGGCAAAGTCCGTTTCGCGATGCGATTACCCTAACCGGGTACCTGCCCGAACCCGAACCGGCTCGCATTCTCGCTGCGAGTGATGGGTTGGTGTACCCCTCTCTTTTTGAGGGGTTCGGCCTGCCAGTCTTGGAGGCCATGCATGCAGAGGTGCCCATATTGACGAGCAGTGTGTCTTCCATGACCGAGGTGGCCGGAGAGGCAGCTTTATTGGTCGATCCACATTCGGTTGATTCTATTGCAGCCGGAATGAAACAGTTGGTGACTGACCCGGAATTGCGACACAGGCTTGTTGCGGCCGGATGCCGGGAGCGCAAGCGCTACAGCTGGGATTTGACGGCCAAAGTGACGGCCCGGGCTCTGGGACTTATCCCTCAGTGATGAGATTGTGAATTACAACCCTCAGTCGAGGTTCTGCGTGTTCTACAGCCCGAATGACATCTTCAAGGGTTGTTTCGCCCAGCTGGTCGATCGGATAGCATTGATTTGAGACGATAGAGGCGACGAACACCGGGATTTCCATGTGGCGTGCTACCAAAACCTCTGGAACGGTCGACATGCCGACAAGGTCGGCTCCGATGGTATGCAGGTAGTGATACTCTGCCGGGGTTTCGAGGTTTGGTCCGGGAAGTGCAGCGTAAACCCCTTCGTGAGCCCTGTATCCAAGGTCGTGAGCCATTCGCAAGGCACGTGCTACCATTTTTTTGTCATAGGTATGGAGCAAATCCGGAAATCTTGGCCCGAACCGCTCATCGTTTGGTCCGCGCAAGGGGTTGTCGGGCATCAGATTGATGTGGTCGGTCAGGAAAACCAAGTCTCCTACATGCATGCGCTCATTGACGCTGCCTGCGGCATTCGACAAGAACAGACGTTTAACTCCCAGCGCTTTCATAACCCTGATGGGGAATGTCACCTGCTGCATGGTATAGCCCTCGTAGTAGTGAAACCTTCCTGCCATTGCGACGACCTTGCGATCTCCAATCTGTCCGATGAGCAGCTCACCGGCGTGGCTCTTTACGGTCGAAACCGGAAAGTGAGGGATGTCTCTGTATGGGATTACTGCCTCTACATCGATGTCTTCACGGAGGTTACCCATGCCCGTACCGAGCACAATCCCAATTTCTGCCCCTCTTCCCGAAGCTTTCGTAATGAATGCAGCAGCCTCCTGCGTGTGGTCGTATAGCATTTTTTCCACCAAAAATAGCCGTTCTGTAGAAAACTCTTTACCTTCAGACGGCGTTCAGATTTTATTTACCCAAAAAGACATTCATCAACTATGAGCAGGCTCAAACGGTTTACCGAATCTACGAATCCATTTATGACTGAAAAAGCCTACGAAAAGGCTCGTCAGGAGGTCACCCTCAGTGAGGGTGCAATGCCACGGACTATGACCGTGCAGGGCGCCATCAATAAATCATTCATTCTTTTTGGCATTTTATTCATTGGCGCAGCCGCAGGGTTTGCCTACCCAAATCCGTTATTTCTAATTGGAGGGGCCATTGGTGGGCTCATTGTCGTTCTCCTTACTGTATTTAAGGTGCACCTGTCACCCATTACGGCGCCGATCTATGCAGCCCTTGAAGGATTATTTATTGGTTCTGCCTCTGCAGTTTTTGCCTCTGCATACGACGGCATCATTTTTCAGGC
>CAZMSQ010000008.1:0-44666 GCA_964569025.1 uncultured Saprospiraceae bacterium
CGTCGGAAGGAGTATTATCCGCTCAGCTATAGGACTGGTGCGACAAAAGCAGATAGTTGGATTGATATTGACGGAGGCATTGGGACGCTCTTTGCCTATGCAAGTTTGCGCAGGCAGTTTCCGGATGAGCCTTTTTATGTAGATGGAGATGCGGTTAAAATGTCTAAAAAGGGCACATTCATAGGGCATCATGTCATGGTTCCAAAGCATGGGGTGGCAGTGCACATTAACGCATTCAATTTTCCTGTCTGGGGTATGCTTGAGAAAGTATCGGTGAACCTGCTGGCAGGTGTGCCGGCAGTGGTCAAGGCAAGTGAAGTGACCTCCTACCTCACTCAGGCTATGGTCAGTGACATCGTCGAATCGGGTATTTTGCCAACGGGGGCATTACAATTGGTGGGAGGTTCAGGAGAAGGAATCCTCGACCACCTGACGGAGCAGGATATTGTCACCTTTACCGGGTCAGCCGCTACTGGCCGAACGTTGAAGGTTCACCCTGCAGTCATCGGGCATTCTGTACCTTTTAATCTTGAGGCAGACAGCCTCAATGCTGCGGTGCTTGGGGAAGATGCCACTCCGGGCACCGAAGAATTCGATTTGTTTGTCCGGGAGGCACGTCGTGAGATGACTGTGAAGGCTGGTCAGAAATGTACGGCCATACGGCGTATGATCGTGCCGGAACATCTTGTTGAGGATGTCCGGATTTCACTTGCTGCCGAACTGAAGCGCACTGTTGTGGGTGATCCGCAGGCAGAGGGTGTAAAAATGGGTCCGCTTGTTTCTCGCGAACAGCTTGAAGAGGTGCGCCAGCGCATTGCGGAATTGAAGGGTGAAACAACGCTCGTTTACGGAGATGCAAACGAATGCGATGTTGTTGGTGCGGATGCTGGCAAGGGCGCCTTTTTGGCTCCGGTGGTATTTGTCAATGATGATCCATTCAGGAAAATGGCCTCCCACAATGTAGAGGCATTTGGTCCGGTTTCCACCATCATGCCCTACCGTACCCTGGAGGAGGCGATTCAGTTGACGCGCCTTGGAAAAGGATCACTCGTCAGCACTCTCTGTACGGCCGATCCGGCAATTGCACGGACCTATGTTATGGAAGCTGGCCCCTATCACGGAAGGGTGCACATTCTGAATGCTGCCTGCGCGGCAGAATCAACAGGCCATGGGTCTCCACTGCCCAATCTTGTCCACGGAGGTCCGGGAAGGGCCGGAGGTGGCGAGGAAATGGGTGGCATTCGAGGTGTGAAGCATTACCTGCAGACAACAGCCATTCAGGGCCATCCGGATATGATTACGGCAGTGACCAATCAATACCAATATGGCTCGTCTCAGCAGGAAGATGTGGTTCATCCATTTCGGAAACACTTTGAGGACATCCGAATTGGAGAAACCCTCGTCACAGCTCGCCATACGGTCACTGAAACCGACATTATCAATTTTGCGAATGTCAGTGGCGATCACTTTTATGCCCACGTCGATGAGACATCACTCGAAGGGACTATTTTTGAGCGTAGGGTTGCTCATGGGTACTACATTCTTTCAAAAGCAGCAGGACTCTTTGTGGATGGAAAAAAGGGGCCTGTTTTGCTCAATTACGGTATCGACCAGTGCCGATTTACCAAGCCCGTCTATCCGGGCACTACCATCGGTGTCAAGCTGACAGCTCAGGAAAAGATTGATCAGGAAAAACGCAGTGAAGATGATGTGCCAAAGGGAATTGTGAAGTGGCTGGTTGAGGTTGATGATCATGACGGTGAAACGGTCATGCTGGCAACCATTTTGACGATGGTCAAAAAGCGGGTTGGTTAATCAGTGAGCGGCTGTTCTGAATACCCGCTGTCAATAACCTCAAGCAACGTGCGAAAAGCAGCGTATTTCCCGGCATAGCGGGTACTGTGTTCTTTTTGGAGATCTGCCGCGAAGTGATCGCGATATCGAATGAAGTCCTTCATGGAAGCGCAGGTATACTGAATGGCATAGGATACGCCCGTCGGATTTTCTTCCTGTCCGAGAATTTTACACATCCTCCATGAGGAAAACAGTCCTGTGTTCATCACATCCGGGATATGAATGGTCTGCATCCATGAAATCCAATCATCCTGGATGTCATGGTCAATCTGCACGGTGACGTTATAGAGAATCATGGGAAAGGGGTTATAATGTATCTCCTCTCAGCAGTCGGTATCGCTTCCGGGCTTCGACAGCGAAAGTGCTTCCTGAGTATTCAAGAAATAACCTCTCATAGAGTTCGCTCGCCCGTTCTTTATCTCCCACTTGATTCTCAAATAGCTCAGCTAATTCGAAGAGAGAATTGTCGGCGCGGATATCTTCCGGGAACTCGTCAATGATTCGCTGGTACATCTCGATGCTGAGGTCTGAATTTCCCATTTCCCGGTAAATGCGGGCTTTTGAGTACAGGACATCATCCTGCAGGCTATGCTCCGGAAACCGGGAAAGCAGGGTGTCTAGGGTGGTGAGTGCTTCTTCGTTCTGTCTGCGAAATGCGAGGAGGTCTGCACGGGCGAAGAGTTCCAGAGAGACGGAAGAGGTGTCCAGGCCAAGATTATCCATGATAAAGACCGAGAGATCGAGTGCATCATTGGCAATCAGCTTTGAGGTGGAGGCTTTCAGCACCTCAAACTGCGACTGAGCCCATTGAAAATCTCCGAAGTAGTAAGAAAGTTTGGCGTTTCGGTAGCGGGCTTCATGACCCAGTGGGTCATCCCGGAACGACTTATCGACCTGTGAATAGAGGAGGGTTGCCTCCCAGCGCTCCCCGAGGATCAGGTAGAGATCCGCCAGGCTGAGTTTTGCGTTGGCTTTGGTTTGAGGTTCGATGTCCGGAAATTCGATCATTTCCTGGAGCAGAGAAATGCCCTTTTCGTAATTCGCCAGATAAAAGGCCTCAAAATCTGCCAGCTCAGCAATGATGCCTGCGGAGGAGCTATTTTTACCAAATTCATCCAGGAAGATTTCATAGCGTGACTCGAGGGCCATTAAATCTTCGCGGGTAAACGAGTCTGTGTCTGTCACCATTTTTCGGGTACAGGAGAGGGCGCCTTTTTGAGCATCCAAATACAGTGCAGAGCCCGGGCCTTTGCTGTCAATGATGTATTGATAGGCATTGATGGCGGCGTCATATTCTTTTTCATTGGCAGCGATTTCTGCCATTTCTTTCAGTCTGCCACCGTCTTCGTCGAGCCTTCGGTCAAGAGCTTTCGCCTGTCTCAGGGCATTCGTAAAATCATTTTTCTTTATGAAGGTCCAGATGAGCAATTCAACGAAATGGACATTGTCCTCAGGGTTTTCCTGTATAAAGCCGTAGAGTTGCGACTGGAGTTCCGGATAATCTTCAGCTCCCAGACTGCCTTCGAGCAGTCGTTGGACGTTACTGAGTCGGGAGGGTCTTTCCTGCACACTCATCAGGTAGCGTTCAATCATATTGGGGAAGTCGCCCATGCGCTGATAGAGGCTCCCAAGGTTGTACGCGAATGAATACTTTTCTCCTACTAATTCCTGGCCTTTCTCATAAACTTCAATGGCATAGTCGTATTTGGTTTGGCGTACAAATGCGTTGGCCAGTTTGGTGATGTCACTGACGGAGGCTGTCAGTTTTTTGATGGCCAGCTCATATTGCTTGAGGGCCTCTTTTTCTTTGAACTGCCGTTCGAGTACGGTCCCATATGTGACAAAGAGCTCAACATTTTTTGAATTGCTACGAATTTCTTTTTCAAGTGCCCGTTCGCATTCATCAAACCGCTCGAGGTTGAGCAGGCATTCGATGTGTTTTTCGAAGTAGTAGGTGTTTTTATTGTTTTCATAGAGGCTCTTGTAGAGCTGGCCGGCTTTTTCATATTCACCATCGCGGTAGTACTGAGCGGCGAGTTTGGACTCTTGCGCGCTCAGCATCAAGGGGCAGGCTGAAACAAGTATGAGCGCCAGGGTTGTCATTCGGGATATTGCCCGGATCCACTGAGTCATGGTGTGTTGGTTTGTGCGATAGGTTGGAAAACAAGCAATGATGAAAACGTGAAGCAGCGGTTGAAAGTTGTCCGTAGAATGGAAAAAGCGGGGCTCGCCATGCGAGCCCCGCTTTTGTCAGAAAACAGGCCCAAAGTGGGATGGGCCTACTCGAGTTTGAATCGCACTGGCAAGTTAAAGTAGACTTGCACTGCCTTTCCTCGCTGTTTCCCGGGCACCCATGTCACCTGATCGCTCATAAGCTCGACGACACGCATGGCTTCGGTGCCACAACCGCCGGCGACATCACGAACGATTTTTGGATCCTTGATTTGTCCATTTTCATCGACGACAAACTGGATGACGGCCATACCCTCGATGCCATTTTCACGGGCAATTGGCGGGTACTTGATGTTTTTGTAGATAAACTCCAGCATCTTTTTCTGGGCACACTGTTCGCGCTCAGCTTTGTTGGAGATGTCTTCACAGCCCGGGAATCTTGGCATGTCCTCAACCACCTTGAAGATTTCTTTCCGCTTTGGCGGTGGGGGTGGAGGCGGTGGTGGAGGCGGTGCGGCCGGCTCCGGTTCCGGGGCCTGGATAATTTCTTCAGGAAGGGCCTCTGTACTCATGATGGGCGGCGGCTCTTCTTCAATTTCTTCTTCCGGCACCTCTTCAATCTTTGGCGGTGGGGGAGGTGGCGGAGGAGGTGGTGGCTCAGCGGTTCGTGGGGGCTCCATCTCGATTTCATCCTCGAAGACAAGTGCATCATCAGGGATGTAAATTTCATCATCGTAGGTCGTCCAGTTGAAAGCAAGGATGATGATGGTGAACGAAGCCGCGATGCCGAAGAGTAAAATAGGCGTGTTCAGTTTGAATGGGTCGACCTCCGGATATTTATTGAAAATGGCGAGGGGAGAAATCCCCGTCGCACCTGTATACTTTCCGGAAAGGTCTTCGGGACTCTTATCTGCGAACTGTTTGCGCAGGAAGAGAATCCCCCCGATAATCAGAGCTGCCAATAGGGCAATCCCGATTCCGACCTGAGTGCCGTCTACAGCAAAATCGCTCATGGGTGGTCAGTTTTACATTGAAGCAATAGAGGGCAGGCAATTATTTGCCGCCTCGTTGAACAGATGGATAAATGTACAGAAAAATCAAAATTCCGGCAAACGCGCCGCAGGTATTTGCAATCTGATCTGCCCATTCGAACAGTCGACCCGGGAAGAATACCAATTGAATCACTTCAAGCAGCATCCCGTAGCTTGCGGAACCGAAGGCTACAAAACCGGCTATTGGTTTCAGAAACCTTGTCATGGGACCCAACCAAGCCACACCAATTAACCAACTCAGTATGAGATAGGCCATGAAGTGCCCGATTTTGTCAACACCTGAAAAAAGGTTCAGAGACTCAGGCGGCTCCGGATTGACGCTGGTTGATACCAGGGCAATAAGCAGTGCCCACATGATTGCTGAAAACCGTAAGACAGGCATCGTCAGGGGGTGGTTTGCTTGACTCCAAACGTCATTGGAGCCTTCTCTTTTCTCATTCTCCACACTCCACTCCAAAGATGCAGATCATTCAGAAATGGTTGTGTGGTGGATGTCAATTATTCCACAATTTCCTTATAAACGTCAGAGCTGAGCAGGTCGGAAATTTCCGAGGGGTCAGCCATTTCGATGGTGATGATCCACCCTTTCCCGTATGGGTCTTCGTTGATAATCCCTGGATTATCCTCTTCGGATTCGTCGATTTCGGAATTGAAGGCTGTAATTTTTCCGCTAACTGGCATATAGAGCTCGGAGGTCGTTTTCACAGCTTCGACGGTGCCGAAGACTTCCCCCTTTGCGAGGGTTTCGCCGACGGTATCGACCTCGACGTAGACAATTTCTCCGAGTTCGCCTTGTGCAAAGTCGGTGATTCCGATTGAGGCTGAAGAGCCGTCAATGCGAATCCATTCATGGTCTTCAGTGTACCTGAGTTCAGAGGGAAAGTCCATTACTGTTTCGTTTTGAACGTAAGAAAATGTAAAAATGAGAGGGTTTGTAATTGTCAGGACTTTTCATCAGTTATTCAGAAAATTCCGCACCCATTCAGTTGTGAGGGATTTGGGCCGCTCAAGGGGCAGTCCAAGGGCTCTTGACCAGCACAGTGCTGAAAGGACACCCAGTGCCCGGGATACTCCGAACAGCACAGTATAAAATGAGTATTCTTTAAGACCGTAATGAACCAACAAAGCCCCGGAATGTGCATCCACATTGGGCCATGGATTTTTGACTTTCCCGAGATTGTTGAGAATGTCAGGCACCACTTCGAAGCATTTCCAGACGACTTCGATGATGTTGTCATTCTCAATATACCCTTCTGCAAATTCCTTTTGGGCAATAAATCGAGGATCTGGTGTGCGAAGGACGGCGTGTCCATATCCCGGGATGACTTGTCCGGAGGCGAGGGTGCTGTGCACGTAATCGGAAATTTGTTCTTTCGTTGGATTTTGGGTGCCGAGGGCATCGAGCATTCTGAAAATCCACTTGATGACTTCCTGATTTGCAAGGCCGTGGAGCGGCCCTGCGAGGGCGTTCAGGCCTGCGGAAAGTGAAAGGTACGCATCACTCAGGGTTGATCCGACCAGGTGGGTAGTGTGGGCAGATGCATTGCCGCCTTCATGGTCAGCGTGGATGGTCAGATAGAGTCGCATGAGCGACTTGAAGTCCGGGTGTTTGATGCCCAACATGTGAGCAAAATTGGCGGCCCAATCGAGGGAGGTGTCCGGAGCAATATGGTCCCCGTTGTGGTAGGTCCGTCGGTAAATGTAGGCAGCAATGCGAGGGAGCCTCGCGATGAGGTTCATGGTATCTTCATAGGTCGGGTCCCAGTATTCGTTTTTATGAAGACCTTCCTGGTACCTGCGCGCAAAGATGCTTTCAGTCTGCATGCTGAGAACGGCCAGTGCAAACTGGGTCATGGGGTGGGTTTCAATGGGAAGGGACTCGAGCAATGCAAAAGTATGCTCTGGGATATTGCACCGGTTGATCCACTGCTGCTTAAGCCAGTTGACTTCCTGATCGGATGGGATTTCACCAACGAGCATTAGCCAGAACAGCCCTTCAGGCAGAGGCTCCTTGCCATTGACATCTTTGGGGAGTTTTTCCTTAAGTTCGGGAATGGAGTAGCCACGGAAGCGTATCCCGTCGATGGGATCCAGGGCAGATGTTTCCCAGATCATACTTTTGATGCCACGCATTCCGCCGAATACCTGGCTCAGGTTGACCTCGTCGACTTTTGTGCTGGCATGTTCGCGAAGCATGGCCTTGATTTCCTTGCCGAGGGCCATGGATTTTTCATGAAATTTTTCCTTTAAAGGGTCCATAGTTGTTGAGTCGTTTATGTGTCAGGGTGAAGTTCGTAGTGAGATTGAGGGGAATCTTTCTAGCCGTATTTGTGCTTACCGGTCCGGGTTTGCTTCCCATCTGATGCTCAGGGCGGCCTCCTCGGCTTCGATTCTCGATGCACCGGCTTTGACTGATTCAATTCTCTGCTCGGCCTGCCGCCTGCGCATCCATTTGGTGTCCAGTTGGAAGATTCTTGTTTGGGAGTCATTCAGGATGGTACTGATAGAATTCTGCCTTCCTTCGTAGGCTGCTTGCAGCTTGGATAAATAGGTCGCCGAATCACTGTCGCGCAGAGGCGAGATATTATCGAGATGACGCTCAAGCCGAGCTTCAATTGATGCAATCCTTTGGGACTGCTCCTGATTGAGTTCATACAACTTCGCGAAATGGTCAGCCGATGCCCTGGCTTCGGTACTGATGGGGTAAAGCGTTTGTGCGCCAATGCCCTGTATTGCAAGGAGGAAAGCGGCAAGAGTGGAAATCCAGTGTATCATACCGATGAGAATTTTGGTGGGCTAAAATACGATAATAATGGTGAAAAAACCAGCGCCTGTAGCGGATGAATCCGTCTAATGGTATGCCAGAGGCTGAAGGGCAGAGAATGCCCGATGGAAGGCTGAGTTTTCTTCTTACCTTCGCAAAGCATCACAAATATTGAACCCCGCATACTATGCTAATAATCGATCATGTTCTGGTCAGCGATGAGGTCCTTACCACTGATTTTGCATGCGCCGTGAGTGCCTGCAAGGGCGCTTGCTGTTGGGAAGGAGACTTTGGAGCTCCTCTGGATGCTGAAGAGCGGACCATACTTGAGGCAATTTATCCGAATATTAGGGAGGTGCTTTCTCCGGAAGGCAGAGCGGTCATCGAGGATTCAGGCACGTCGGTTTTTTTTGAAGGAAATGGAAAGTTCGGTACGCCTTTGCTTGAAAATGGAGCCTGCGCGTACCTGACCTTTGAAGAAGGGGGGGTGGCCAGGTGCGGAATAGAACGGGCCGCAGAGAAGGGTCTTACTGATTTCCCCAAGCCGGTTTCCTGCCAGCTGTATCCCATTCGGATTGAGCGGCACGAAAAAACCGGATTTGAAACCATGAATTACGACCAGTGGGAAATCTGCAGTGCCGCCTGCGACCGAGGTCGCGCAGAGGGTATACCGCTTTATGAATTCGTGCGGGAAGCAATCGTCAGGAAGTATGATGAAGAATTTTTTGAACAACTTGCCGGAGCTGCCCAACACTTTCGAGATGGTCATGCAGGTGAAATGGAAGAAGAATCGTTTGAATAAACGGGGTAAACCCGTTACATTTGCAAGAATTTTTTCAGGCTGACCGCCTGAGAACGCTATTTTATTGATTCTTCACAATTTGTAATTCACGGGGCGGCAGATCTCTCAGGAAGAGTGCCGGTTTCCGAAAATTAAGGATGTACTCATGGCAATGATTCAAAAAATTCGGGCAAACAGCTGGTTGCTGGTCGTGCTGATTGCGCTGGGCCTCTTAGGCTTTTTGGTAATGGACATGACCTCGGGTCAGCAAAGTGTTTTTGGAGGTGTTGACACCGAAATGGGGAATGTCAACGGGACAGCCATAGATGCCAATGAGTTCAATAACCGGCTCAACAATGTGTTTCGCTCTGCTGACTATACGCAACGTGAGCAGTTGTGGAATTTTTACGTCGAAGACATTATCCTCAAGGACGAGGCAGCGGATTTAGGACTTGGTGTTGGGAAAACTGAGCTCATAGACAGAGAATTCGGTGTGAATCCGGACCCTGCTGTGACCAAGTGGTTCATCAATCCTCAAACAGGACAGGTTGACAGGCAACAAATTAATCAGGTGCAGCAGTCTATTGAGTCTGGTACTTTCACGGATCCACAGGGGCGTTACTTTTGGGCACATGTCGAAAAGGAAGTGATTAAGAGCCGGTTGCAATCGAAGATGAATAATTTGGTCAGCAAGGCCATGTTCACGCCGACATGGATGGCCCAGCTGATGAATGAAGAACTTAATCAGAAGCTCGATCTGGCCTATGTGCGAATTCCGTACAGCGAGGTTGACAATTCAGAGGTTGAGGTAAAAGATTCTGACATAGCCGCCTTTCTGAAGGAAAATCCGGGTCGCTTCGAGCGGCCGGAAGAAGTCAGGGTTATTTCTTTTGTCACTTTTGATGTAGAGCCAACAGCGGAGGACTCTTCCCGCATCCGCACCGAACTTGAGGCTTTGGCTGCAGATTTTTCAGCTGCGGAAGATGACTCGCTCTTTACTGAAATCAATGATGGTCAGTTTCCCATTCAATACCTCCATCAGGAAGATCTCCCTGAAAACCTTGCAGATGTTGCTTTCGGACTTCAGGTTGGCGAAACATACGGCCCTTACGTAGAAGGTCGCTACTACCGAATGGCGAAGTTGGTAGATCGTAAGCCTGTGCCTGATTCAGTGCGGTCACGTCACATTTTGCGCCGCATTGAGGATCCGACAAACACTCAGGCTTTGGAAGATGCGAGACGATTGATTGACAGCCTGAAGAATTTGATTGAGACAGGTGTGGCTACTTTCGATACGCTTGCCAAGCAATTTGGTCAGGATGGAACAGCCGCGATTGGAGGTGATCTTGATTTTGCGTTGCAGGGCAGTATGGTTCCAGCCTTTAACCAATACATTTTCCATGAGGGTAAAATCGGCCAGTTGGGTGTTGTAGAGACTCAATTTGGTGTGCACCTTGTGGAGGTAACCGATCGAAGGAATGTGCAGGAGGGTGTGCGCATGGCCTTTGTAAACAGACCCATTATCCCGGGAGAGGAGACTCGCAGAGCAGCCTCCAATATGGCACTTGAATTTGCTGCTGATAACCGTGACGCGGAATCTATGAAAAAGAGTGCTGCAGAGAAAGGATATGAAATTCTTCAAACCACTCCCAGGGTAAGTGCTGATTATACCATCACCGGTTTGGGCTCAGGGCCTGATGCCAGAGAGATTATCCGCTGGGCGTTTTTGGGTGATACTGAGCCGGGTGATGTATCTGCAGACATTTATGCCTTTGAGGATGACCAATTCTTGTATGAGAATAAGTATGTCGTTGCCTCATTGGAGAATATCCAGAAGCCTGGGCTGCCATCTGTTGCAGAGGTCAGGCCTGAGGTAGAGAATGAGGTACGGAACATGAAAAAGGCGGAGGTATTAAGCAGCCGCATTCAAGGAAGCTCTCTTGAGTCGATTGCCGGACAATTTGCTACTGAGGTAGATACGTCCAGGGGTGTTGCATTTTCTGCTGGGTTTGTGCCCGGCATCGGCAGAGAGCCACAGGTTATCTCAGCTGCTTTTTCTCTTGAGGTCAACCAAGTGTCTGCTCCGGTTGCCGGACAAAGTGGCGTATTTGTATTGAACGTATACTATAAGCAGCCGGTGCCCGCTGTGAATATGCCTCAGGTGCGCCGTCAAATGTCGAGCCGGATGCGTTCGCAGGTAGCTGGTAATCTCGTGAATTCGCTGCGTTCAGATGCAGAGGTAGAGGATAACCGCGCCCGCTTTAACTATTAAACAGGAAGCCGATAAGGCGATAGAAGGCCGGGCCCGGGGCAGTCGTCCCAGGTCCGGCCTTTGCATCTGTGATTTGTGCATATGACCTTTCAATTACTTCATACGGATTCGAAGACCAACGCGCGGGCAGGAGTCCTTTCGACAGCGCATGGCGTGATTGAGACCCCGATATTTATGCCGGTTGGCACCCTCGGTGGGGTCAAGGCTACCCATATGCATGAGTTGCGTGATGAAATAGGGGCCCAGATTATTCTTGGCAACACATATCATCTGTATCTGAGACCCGGTATGGAGATTCTGGCCAAAGCTGGGGGTATCCATCACTTTATCAACTGGGAAATGCCGGTGCTGACTGATTCCGGAGGTTTTCAAGTCTATTCGCTCAGCGGTCAGCGCACCATCCGGGAGGAGGGGGTGACGTTTCGTTCTCATATAGACGGGAGCAAGCATTTTTTTTCGCCAGAGCGGGCTATTGACATTCAACGGATTATTGGGGCCGACATCATTATGGCTTTTGATGAATGTACCCCGTATCCTTGTGACTACAAGTATGCAAAGTCATCGATGGAGATGACACACCGGTGGCTTAGGCGCTGCTGCGACCACTTTGATGCCGGAGAGTCAAAGTATGGGTACCGTCAGATTTTGGCTCCCATTGTCCAGGGAAGTACCTACCCAGACTTGCGGCGGCAATCTGCAGAGGTGGTAGCTGGATTTGGCAGAGAAGTAAATGCCATTGGCGGATTGTCAGTGGGAGAACCAGCGGAGGAGATGTATGCGATGGCGGAAGAGGTCTGCGGGATTCTGCCTTCTGACCGGCCTCGGTACCTGATGGGGGTCGGAACACCTGAGAATATCCTTGAGAATATCGCACTTGGTGTGGATATGTTTGATTGCGTGCTTCCTTCCCGGAATGCCCGTCACGGCAAAATCTATACGTCTGAGGGTATTCTCAATATCCGGAATGCCAAGTGGGCTGATGACTTTTCAGCCATCGATTCGCAATCACCCTGCCAGACAAGCCGTTCTCACTCAAAGGCCTACCTGAGACATCTTTTGCACAGTGGCGAACTGCTCGGCATGCAGCTGGCCACGCTCCAAAATCTCGGGTTCTACCTCTGGCTGGTCAGAGAGGCCAGGGAAAAAATCATTGAGGGAACATTTGCAGCGTGGAAAGATACACTGCTGCCAGTCATTCAGCGACGATTGTAGGAAATTAATGTACATTCTCGACAGATATATTGCACGTAAATTCCTGACCACCTTTTTCTTTACGGTCCTGCTGTTTACGCTCATCAGCACCGTCATTGATGTCAGTGACAAAATCGAGGAGTTCATCAGCGAGCGGGTGCCGATTCAGGAAATCGTGTTCGACTATTACATGAACTGGATTTTCTGGATTAATGGATTGCTGTTTCCTCTGTACGCACTCATTGCTGTTATTTTTTTCACCTCCAGGATGGCCTATCGGTCGGAGATTATATCCATCTTCAACGCAGGCGTCAGTTTTCGGCGGCTTATGGTTTCTTATCTGATTCCCGGAGGACTGATTTTTGGGCTCCATCAGGTTGGGAGTCACTTTGTCATTCCAGATGGTAACAAGAGGCACTTTACGTTTCAGTACACCTATATTGACAGTCGGAAGGATGAGGGGAAAAAAGATAATGTCCATATTTTTCTCCAGCCTGGAGTCAAGGCATTCATCAACAATTATAATCCAAGAGACACCGTCATCAGTGATCTTCGACTGGAGACTATCCATGGCAACAGGCTAACGTCAATTCTCAAGGCCCCCAAGGCCAGCTGGGATGGCCAACAGAGGCTGTGGAGGCTTGAGAACTACGAGTTGAGGTCGTTTTCGGGTCTTGAAGAATCCGTGGTGACTGGTACCGTCATGGACACGGCCTTGCAATTGAGTCCGGAGGATTTTGTGGAGTATCAGGATTTGAAGGAGATGATGGATACGCCCGAGCTTCTCGCTTACATTAGCAAGCAGCAAAAGCGGGGTGCTCGCAATGTGCGGAAGTATCAAGTCGAGTTTCACCGTCGGATTGCTGAACCGTTTACCATTTTGATTTTGACACTCATCGGCCTCGCCGTCGCCTCGAGGAAAGTGCGCGGAGGGGTGGGTCTGCATCTGACGCTTGGCATTGGTCTTGGTGCGGTTTTTTTGCTACTCTCCAGATTTTCGGTCGTATTTGCCATCAATCAGAGCCTGCACCCGATGCTCGGGGTATGGCTGCCGAATATTTTGTTCGGAATCATCTGTGCTGTGCTCGTGAGAAAGTCTCAGAAGTAATGTGTGCAGGAACCGATTTTATCTTTATTTTGTCTTAATAAAAACATTCTTTCAATTTTTTTTGAAAGTTTAAGAATTGCTTTTAGTCGTAGGAAGAACGTTAAAAATCTGTTAATCAAATTATAACACGTACTTGTCTTTGAAGTTGTGCGTATTTTCGAGGCAGCATAGTGAGTTTTGTTTAACTCCTTTCTTGAATATTGATTCCCGAATCGTTATCTTTGACGACTACAAAACCTCTTAATTTTCACCTATATGTCTACCATAGAGTTCAACAGTCAATTTAGTGCACTTTCGAAGTTGTTGCATGCCTTTGCCTATAACCTGACCAAAGACCGGGAAGATGCGCGGGATTTGTATCAGGAGACGGCATTCAGGGCTCTGACAAATCGTGATAAGTTCAGGCCTGGCACGAATTTCAAGGCCTGGGTTTTCACCATCATGAAAAATATTTTCATCAACAACTACCGGAAGCGGATGAAGGCGAATACCATCATGGATTCGACAGATAATCTGTACTACATCAATTCCGGAAAGGTTGAGATTTCGAATCGAGCGGAATCAAATATCATGATGGACGAGCTTGTCGGCATGATTGACGAGCTTGATGAGAACATTCGCGTGCCGTTTCTGATGCATTATGAAGGGTTCAAATACCAGGAGATTGCCGACCATCTTGAAGTGCCTCTTGGCACGGTTAAGAGTCGGATTTTCTTTGCCAGAAAGGAGTTGAAAGACAGGATTTGCGACCGCTACGGCAGTCTGTCTGACCTTCGTGACAACTCAAGAAAGCGGGCGAGTTGACAGACCCTGACAGTTTTTCTGAATTTCGCAGATCGCTTCTCGACTGGCATCAGGGGATTGACAGACCAATGCCATGGAAAGGAGAGAAAGACCCATACAAGGTTTGGCTTTCTGAGATTATCCTCCAGCAAACCCAGGTTTCCAGAGGCTCCTTGTATTATGAGCGTTTCCTTAAACGATTTCCTCACGTAACTGATTTGGCCTCAGCTTCATTGGATGAGGTGATGAAGATGTGGGAAGGCCTCGGTTACTATTCCCGGGCGCGCAATCTCCATAAGACAGCGGGCATCATTGTAGAGATGTACGGGGGTGAGTTTCCTGACGACTACGACAAACTGCTCTCGCTTCAGGGAGTGGGGCCATACACGGCCGCTGCTATTGGGTCTTTTGCGTTCGGCATTCCCAGAGCGGTTGTAGACGGAAATGTGTATCGGGTGCTTGCTCGGTATTTCGGAATTGAAGAGCCCATTGATACCACTGCCGGTAAAAAGTTGGTTGCTGCCTGTGCGGAGGCTTGTCTTGACCAGGGCAATCCGGGTGGCTACAATCAGGCAATTATTGATTTTGGGGCACTGCAATGTAGACCTTTCAATCCTGATTGTGACACCTGTCCGATGCAGGGAAATTGTTTGGCGTTCTCGCACACGCTTGTTGATGAGTTGCCAAGAAAGTCGAGAAAACTTCGCAGAAAAGTGAGGTTTTTTCATTACTTGTACGCCTGCCCGCCAGAGGGTGTATTGATACGGCGTCGGGAGGGGCAGGATATCTGGAAGCATCTGTACGAGTTGCCGCTGATTGAGTTTGGTGAAGATGTCAACTGGGACGCGATAGACTGTGGTGCCCGGGAGCTTGGATGGTGGGGTCAGGGAGCAGTCGAAGATTCTGGGAAAGTGGGCCCGTATACCCACCTGCTGACCCACCAGGAAATCCGGACATATTTCTGGTTTGTGGATTTATCGGATTGGGATGGCACCAATTTTGGGCATGACTTTCTAAGGGTCACGCGGTCGCAGCTGAAAGAATTTGCATTTCCGCGTCCTATCCGTTGCTTTTTTGAAGACAAAGCCCTACATTTAAAATTGTTTTGAGCGTGATGCACGCATTCTTTTTCCCAAAAATGAACGCTTTTATATGGTCAACAAGGTCATTTTGATCGGAAATCTGGGAAGTGACCCGGAAATCCGTCATCTGGAAAGTGGCGTCGCAGTTGCAAAGTTCTCTGTGGCCACCAATGAAAACTACCGAGACAAAAACGGAGAATGGCAAAAAGTCACAGAGTGGCACGACATTGCTGTGTGGCGTCAGGCTGCAGAGAGGGCGGCACAGACTCTGAAAAAAGGTGATACTGTCTATGTAGAAGGCAAGTTGTCGACCCGGAAATGGGAGGACAGCGACGGGAAACCTCGCCGTACAACAGAGGTTGTGGCTAACTATTTTCGGGTTATTAACAGGCGTGATGGTGACGGAATGGGAGATTCAATGAGAAGTCCATCGGCTGACTATGGGAGTGACACATCAGGTGGCAGCCAGGCTGATGATTCTGCTGGACAAGAGGATGATGACGGAGGATTGCCATTTTAGTGAGCCACTGATGTCTGAAGCAGACATCAGTGAGAATCCTGAACGAATCTGATTTGGTTTGGAACCTGAATCGTGCATACCCTGTATGTTTTCGAACCTGGCGCATGGGTCCGTCTTGCTGACCGGTCATGCAGGAGCTGGGTCTGGTGGTATATTTCTGCTCGTCATGGGCATGGCTCTCCTTTTATTGGGATCGGCCCTGGTATCGGGTTCAGAGGTGGCTTATTTCTCGCTCAGCCCGGGTGAATTGTTTTCGATTAAGGGCCAGAAGGGTGCTGCCTCAAAGCGCATCATTTCTTTGACTGCCCAACCGCGTATTCTTCTTGCCACCATTCTCATCAGCAATAACTTCATCAACATCGCCATTGTCATTTTGGCCGACCTGATCATGCGGCGGGTATTCCCTTCTGGTGTTTATGAAGGGTGGGCAGCAAGTCTGGTAGGTGGCGAAGGGGCGGAAGCGTGGATCACGACTGCCCAGCTTGGGAGGGTTTTCCATTTTATCACGACCGTCGTTGGTGTAACATTCCTGTTGGTACTCTTCGGAGAGGTGGCTCCCAAGGTATATGCACGGTTCAACAATGTAGGTCTGGCCAGATTCATGTCAGGACCGTTGACCGTGCTTTCAAGGCTTTTCCATCCCTTGATTTGGGTTTTGGTCAGGGGGTCAGGGTATTTTGAGCGGGCCCTGAATAAGGGAGGTGTGGGCAATTCCGACGGAGAAGAGCGGAAGGCAGATATTCACGAAGCCATCGAGTTGACCGTTCGTCAGGATCAGGGCGGATTGCAGGAGATTGACTTGTTGAAAAGCATCATTGATTTCGGAGATGTAACAGTCAAGCAGATTATGCGGTCACGGGTCGATGTGGTGGGTGTTGATTTCCGTATTAGCTATCGTCAGTTGCTGCAGGTCATCAGGGAGTCTGGGTTTTCCAGACTGCCAGTCTATGACGATGATCTGGACAATATTACCGGCATTTTGTACGTCAAGGATTTGATTGGGAGCAGAGATGAAGGGGAGCAGTTCGAGTGGCAAGAGCTCATCCGCACGGATGTGCTGTATGTGCCTGAGTCCAAGAAGATTCAGGATTTGCTCAAAGAATTTCAGGACAGGCATCTTCATATGGGGATTGTGGTCGATGAGTATGGTGGTGCGTCCGGCATTGTGACGCTAGAAGACATTCTGGAGGAAATCATTGGTGACATCCGGGATGAGTTTGATGAGGAGGAGGAAGTGGATTATGAGAAATTGGATGACTATAACTACATTTTTGAGGGAAAGACCCTATTGAAGGACGCCTGCAGGGTGATTGGTCTTGATGAGTCAGTGTTTGAATCTGTTCGTGGGGATGCCGATTCAGTGGCCGGACTTGTGCTTGAGATTTTAGGGTCTATGCCCCGAAAGGGGGCGGATGTCATTCATGAACCATATGCATTTAAGGTGGTTGCAGTGAACGAGCGGCGGATTGAGCGGGTGCGTATTATCCTTCCCTCTGAGCGATGATTAAACAGTGGGTTATGAATTTTCGATTTGTGTATTGGGTCATAGGTATCTTCGGGTTTGCAGCCTGTAGCGAGCCACCAATGCCGGAGCCTCGACCCAGAGCCTTTCCGAAGATTGTCTTTCCCGAAGAGGCCTATCAGGTGTTCAGTCGGGAGACATGCCCTTTCGAGTTTGAGTATCCGCAGCACGCTGAAATTGTGCAGGATAGCAGGTTTTTTGACGATGTGGAGGGACATGATTGTTGGTTTGACATATATAGCCCCGCGCTCGGCAGCAGGATTCATTGCAGTTATATACCAGTAGAAGATGCTGGTCATTTTGCAACCCTTCATAATGATGCATTTGACCTGACTTACAAGCACGCCATCAAGGCACGCTCTATTGAGGAGCGGCCATTTCGAAATGTGCACGGAGTGAGTGGATTTACATTTTTGTTAGACGGACCTGTTGCTTCGACGTATATGTTTTATCTCACGGACAGCACTGATCACTTTCTGCGTGGTTCAGTGTATTTCGACACACAAGTCCGGCCTGATTCCATGGCTCCTGTAGCAGCTTTTGTCAGGCAGGAGGCAGAGCACATGCTTCGGACATTTCGGTGGTCGGGTGCGACTCAACATGCACACTAAGAAATTATTGATATGAAAGAATGGTTGAAACTGATAATGGCCGGAATGGTGGGCGGTCTTGTTGTATTCACAGGCATTTCGGTGTTTCGCGATGATGCAAGAACCACGAATACTCCAAAACCAGTATCTGTTTCTTACACCACCAGCCCAATGCAACCTTCGCCTTCGGTCTTGCCCCCGTTTGATCTTTCAGATGCCGCAGAGGTTGCCATGCCGGCTGTGGTTCATATTTCGGCAAGGGAGAATAACGGTCGAAATGGGCGGGAAGGGCGGATGCGCTCACCCTTTGATTTATTTTTCGGAGAAGATTTTTTCAGCTTCCCATTTGAAGCGCCACCGCGTCAGGGAACTGGTTCCGGGGTCATTTATTCTTCTGATGGCTACATCATCACCAACAATCACGTTATTGAATTTGCTGATGAGGTGGAGGTGACCTTGTACAATGATGAGACATACCCTGCGGTTGTCATTGGGGTAGACCCACGGACAGATTTGGCAGTGCTTCGCATTGAGACCCAAGAGTCACTGCCGACCCTTGAATTTGCTGATTCCGATGAGGCCCGAGTTGGGGCATGGGTCTTGGCGGTCGGGAATCCGTTTGAGTTGACCTCGACAGTAACAGCTGGTATCATCTCTGCCAAGGGAAGGGACATTGACATCATCAGGCGGAGCGATGCCATTGAAAACTTTATTCAAACAGATGCTGCGGTAAATCCTGGCAACAGTGGCGGAGCGCTGGTCGATACTGATGGGAGGCTGATTGGAATCAATACAGCAATCGCCTCTCCAACCGGGGCCTTTGCAGGCTATTCGTTTGCCATTCCCTCAAACATGGTCCGTGGCATTGTTGACAACCTCATTGAGTTTGGGGCTGCCAGAGGGTCGTTGGGTGTGAATGTCATGCAAATGGACAAGGAGCTGGCACAGGAAATGGATGTAGCAATAGAAACCGGGGTATTCGTTGAGTCTTTGGAGCCCTCAGGAGCGGCGGCCCTTGCGGGCCTCTTGCCCTATGATGTAATCATTGGGGTCGACAAGGCTGAGGTAAAGCAGATTGAAGACCTTCGTGCCATTCTTGAAAGCAGACGTGTTGGAGACACCTTAAATATCACGGTCATCCGACGGGGCAAAACACTGACCCTTCCTGTTCGGCTTCGGGCGGGTTGATTCTCTCCCCGAATGCCCGCACAGTGACTTGATACTGAAAGGCTATTTTGTTTTCAGACATTAGGAGTTTTTTAACCATTTTGAAGCAACATGATGCTTTCGTGTATGGTTTTGCCTTTAGTACCCCGAAAATACCAACTCTCCCGAATGATTCTACAACGTTGGTTTTTCGTTTTGTTTTGATGCGTCTGTTCTGCGCTCTGCGGAGCAGGCGTTTTTGTGATTGACGAAACCCAAGTGAGATGAAGACATTTTGTACGCAGGCCGTCGATGATGTACTGTCATTGTTCTATCCGTCATTGTGCTCTGGCTGCCGCATGCACTTGCCACATGGCCAGCGAGTGCTTTGTGTGGATTGCCTGTATGGGCTCCCTCTGACCGATTACCACCGTCAATCAGTGAACCCATTGGACGAGCGGTTTTGGGGTAGGTTGAATGTAGAGTCAGTAACCTCGATGTGTTACTTTTCAGAAGGGGGGACGGTGCAGCGCCTCATCCATCGCCTCAAGTATCAAAAAGACGTGGAAGTGGGTCGGTATCTGGGTGAATTTTTTGGTCAAAGGCTAAGGGACAGTAATCGGTTTGGGGGAATTGACCTGATCGTGCCGGTTCCTTTGCACTGGACCAGACGGCGTCAGCGCGGTTACAATCAGAGTGATTGGTTTGCCAGAGGGCTTTCTCAGGGCATGGAGCGGCCTTGGGATTCATCGGTGCTTGGCCGGGGCCGGAAGACACGAAGTCAGACCAGTAAAGGGAGGATGAGCAGGTTTGAGAATGTAGAGGACGCTTTTTTGGTCAGAAATATGGAAGGGTTAAAGAATAAATGGATTTTATTGGTAGATGATGTCATGACAACGGGGGCAACACTGGAGGCCTGCGGGAGGAAAATTCTTGAAATTCCAGGAACAAGGCTTAGCTTTGCAACCATTGCTTGCGCCACATAGCGCGGCTGCTGCACACTGTATTCTGGGCATTCATTCAGAAAATTATTATTTATATGATAGACATACATCTTCTGAAAGAGATATGTGAGACTCCTGGTGCGCCAGGGTTTGAGCGGCTGATCAGGGAAAAGGTCATCAGCCGGCTGGATGGGATTGTTGATTCTTGGCGGATTGATGCCATGGGCAATGTCATTGCCATCAAGAAGGGGCGTGAGGATCGGCGGGTTATGGTGGCTGCCCATATGGATGAAATAAGTTTCATAGTGACGCATATCGATGAAGACGGGTTTATCAGATTCCATACACTTGGGGGATTTGATCCGAAGACTCTCACGGCTCAAAGGGTGATTGTGCACGGCAGGCGAGATGTCATTGGAGTGATGGGATGCAAGCCTGTACATCTGATGAGTGATGAGGAGAGACAAAAACCATTAAAGGTGCAGGATTATTTCATAGATCTGGGGATGCCGAGGGACGAAGTCATCAAGGTAGTGGGTATTGGAGACCCTGTCACCCGAGAGCGGTCTTTGATTGAGATGGGGGAGTGTGTGAATGCAAAATCACTTGATAACCGTGTGTCTGTTTATATCCTGCTTCAGGCATTAATGGAGTTGCGGGAGGTTGAGGTTCCGTATGATGTTTATGCTGTGTTTTCAGTGCAAGAGGAGGTCGGACTTCGCGGGGCAATTTCTGCCGCACGCCAGATAGATCCGGATTTTGGATTTGGGCTCGACGTGACCATTGCTTTTGACATTCCGGGTTCACAGCCTCACGAGGTAGTCACAAAGCTTGGGAAGGGTGCTGCCATCAAGATAATGGATGGGTCAACCATCAGCGATTCACGGATGGTCAGTTATTTAAAATGGGTAGCTGATGCTGGAGGAATTCCGTGGCAGCCGGAAATTTTACCCGCTGGGGGCACAGATACTGCAGCAGTGCAACGGTACGGAAAAAAAGGTGCGATTGCTGGCGCCATTTCCATACCGACGAGAAACTTGCATCAGGTCATTGAAATGGCTCACAAGGAAGATATCACTGCTGCAATTCAATTGCTCAAGGCAGGACTGACCCGACTCGATCAATACAACTGGTCTTTTTGACGAGAAGGAATTTCAAATTGCTCCAAAGGAACGTGACATTCAAAAAATAAAGCGCACTATGTGGAAGGAAACACAGAAAAAACTGACTGCCTCATTCAAATTCAAGGACTTTGCAGAGGCATTTGCTTTTATGATTGAGGTTGCTTTTCATGCAGAAAAGCAGAACCATCACCCGAAATGGACCAATGTGTACAACCAGGTCAGCTTTGAGCTGACAACTCACGATGAGGGCAATTTGGTCACTGAAAAGGACCGAAAGTTGGCGGATACAATCGATAATCTCTACCAAAAATATGCCGTTGGGAATGCCGAATAAGCTCCCTATCTGACATCTTCTAGGGACTGCTTGACTTCAATGATCTCATAGCCCTCCACGACATCACCGGCTTTGATGTCGTTGTAGTTCTTGATGCTGAGTCCGCATTCAAGTCCTTGTTTGACCTCTCTGACATCTTCTTTGAAGCGTTTGAGAGAAGCGATTTCTCCGCGGCTTCCTTCCTTGGTCGGGTAGATGACGATTCCGTCTCTAATCAGTCGGATGCTTGTATTCCTTGAGATTTTTCCTTCCTCTACAAAGCACCCGGCCACAGTTCCGATCCGGCTGATTTTATACACTTCCCGGACATTGACCTGAGCGACCACTTTTTCTTCTTTGGTTGGCTCGAGCATGCCTTCAATAGCGGAGCGGATTTCACCGATGGCTTCATAGATGATGGAGTAGGTCTTGATTTCGACTCCTTCGCGTTCGGCCAGTCTTCGTGCGCTGCCTGATGGTCTGACCTGGAAGCCAATGATGATGGCATCTGAGGCAGAGGCGAGGAGCACATCAGATTCGATGATTTGCCCGACCGCTTTATGGATGACATTGACCTGAATAGTTTCGATGGAGAGTTTAATGAGCTCATCGGAGAGTGCTTCTACGGAGCCGTCAAAGTCACCTTTGACAATAAGGTTGAGTTCTTTAAAGGTTCCGAGTGCCAATCTTCTGCCGATTTCATCCAGGCTGATTCGACGCGATGCCCTGGTTGCTTGTTCTCGTGCAATTTGCGCACGTTTGGAGGCAATTTGCCGGGCATCTGATTCGGAAGTCATTTCCTTAAACTTCTCACCGGCCTGAGGGGCACCATCGAGGCCGAGCACGAGCACGGGGACAGATGGTCCAGCTTCTTTTACTTTTTTCCCCCATTCGTTGAAGAGTGCTTTCACCCGCCCGGAAAACTCACCTGACACAATGGGTGCTCCGATGCGGAGGGTACCGTTTTGGACCAGCACTTTGGTCACATATCCACGTCCTTTGTCGAGTGATGCTTCCAATACGGTGGCTACAGCAGGTCTGTTGTGGTTAGCCTTGAGTTCAAGCACATCAGCTTCGAGAGCAATTTTTTCAAGTAGTTCATCGATTCCCAGACCATTGAGCGCTGAGATATCCTGTGACGGATACTTTCCGCCCCATTCTTCGACAAGCAAGTTCATGCTTGCCAGTTCCTGTTTTATGCGTTCTGGTGAGGCGCCTGGCTTATCGACTTTGTTGATTGCAAATACGATGGGGACACCTGCAGCCTGGGCATGGCTGATGGCTTCTCTGGTTTGCGGCATGACGTTATCGTCGGCCGCAATAATAATGATTGCGATATCGGTCACCTTCGCACCCCGTGCACGCATGGCGGTAAAGGCTTCGTGACCGGGTGTATCGATAAAGGTAATTTTGCGTTTGTCTTCACCGACTGCAACCACGTAAGCGCCAATATGCTGTGTGATACCACCAGCTTCTCCTTCGACAACCCGGGTGTTACGTATATGGTCAAGGAGTGATGTTTTTCCGTGGTCAACGTGTCCCATGACGGTGACAACTGGTGGACGGTGGCTGAGATCTTCTTCGGCATCTTCTTCTTCGACTTCTTCCTCAAGCACCTGGTCTTCTGCGGAGATAAACTCGACTTCATAGTTAAATTCACCGGCAACCAGTTCGATGACTTCGGCATCGAGCCGTTGGTTGATCGAAACGATGATACCGAGATTCATGCAGGTGGTGATGATTTCGGTCACGGGCACATTCAGGAGGCTTGCCAGTTCGGAGACGGTTACGAACTCAGTGAGGTGGAGTTCGTTGGTTTCGGACTCCATTTCCACCATTTCCTGTTTTTCCCGCATTCGGTCGCGATTATCCCGGCGGAGGCGTTGGCGTTTTTTCTTACTGCCTCCTGTGATGCGGGCCATGGTGGCCTTGATTTTTTCTTCAATTTCTTTTTGCGAAACCTGAGGCTCTTCTTCTTTGGATTTTTTCTTCGTTTTCTTGGCGGCAGTGCTAGGTGCAGGCGTTTTCGCGGGCACTTTTTTTCTGGTTCTTCTGCGTTTCTTCCGACCTGCCTCGTCATCATCAGCACCTTCACCAGCTTTTTTCTTCGGCTTTTCCTTTGCCAGTTCGATTTTCCCCAGAATTTTCAATCCTTTCAACTGGGGAGCCTCCGCTTTAATGAGAGGGCTGTCTGGTGGGAGGTCTTCCGGGGGAGTTCCAATGGCTTCAGTAATATCTTTTGGGGCGGTATCGGATTCCGGAGGAGCGCTCACCGTTTCAGGTTGTTCTGCCGCTTTCTCTGAGACTGGTTCTTCAGGCTGTTTTGGTGCTTTTGCGGCCTCGGTTTTGGGTTCCTCTTTCTTCGGTTCTTCTTTCTTTTGAGGTCTTCCTTTTTTATCGAATGCGGCGAGGTCAATTTTGCCTTTCACCTTGAGGCCAACCGGAGGCTCAGTTTCTGGGGTTTGCTCTTCAGCCACCGGCTTTTCAGGTTCAGGAGCCGGTTTTTCTTCGGCTACCGGAGCAGGTTTTGCTACGGGCTCGGCTGCCTTTGCAAATACTGACGGTTTTGGCTTTTCCTCCTCTTCTTTTGCTGGGCCTCTGGTGGAACCAATCACGATTTGGTCTGCCTTCTCCTTGATGGCGATGGACTTATGAAACTCCTTGCGAAGTTCTTCATACATCTCGTCCGTGACCTTGGCTGTCGGCTTACTTTCGATCTCAAAACCAGAACTGCGGAGGTGTTCCACAATGGTGGAAACTCCGACATTTAACTCTTTCGCGACTTTTACCAATCGTGTACCAGCCATTAGCAAATTTTATTGACAGAATCTTCAATTGCAGACCTTCAACTGAGGGGGTCCATTGCAGCAGGTCGTAATAAACGCCTGCACTTACGCTTCTTCTTCAGTCTGAGCTTCCGGCTCTTCTTCCTGTGCCTTTGCACTTTGTTCTTCTTCCTCAAATTCAGCCTTCAGCACTCGTCTTACTTCTTGGATTGTTTCTTCCTCGAGGTCGGTGCGTCGAAGCAGCTCAGACGGGTCGAGCGCCAGCACACTCCGTGCTGTGTCGCACCCGATATTTTTCAACTCATCGATGATCCACTCTTCGATCTCATCTGCGAATTCTTCGAGATCGACATCATCGATGATTTCATAGTTTTCGTCTTTTCTGTAGACATCAATTTCGAAGCCGGTCAATCGGCTTGCCAGCTTGATGTTAGTTCCACTTTTTCCAATGGCCAGCGATACCTGATCTGGCTCGAGGTATACGGAGGCATGCATTTTATCGGCATTCAGGTCAATGGATGAAACCTTGGCCGGGGTCAGGGATCTTTGGATGAAAAGGCTTTGGTTGTTGGTGAAGTTAATGATATCGATGTTTTCATTGTGTAATTCACGAACAATTCCGTGGATTCTGGAACCTTTCATGCCCACGCAGGCACCTACCGGATCGATACGGTCGTCGTATGATTCGACGGCTACTTTTGCCCGTTCTCCTGGGATTCGTTCGATTCGGCGCACTGTGATGAGGCCATCCTCGATTTCCGGCACTTCCTGTTCGAGGAGTTTTTCGAGGAAGGCATTATCTGTGCGGGAGACGATCACGATGGGGTTATTATTCCTCATCTCGACCGACTTGATAATTCCTTTGACAATATCGCCTTTTCTGAAATAATCTCCGCGAATCATTTCCATTTTGGGCAAAATCAGTTCATTGCCGGTGGCATCATCAAGGATGAGGATTTCTCGTTTAAGGATTTGGTGGACTTCACCGAGTACAATTTCGCCGACCCGGTCTGTATATCGTTTAAAGATGTCATCCTTTTCGATTTCCATAATTCTGGAAATCAGGGTTTGGCGTGCTGCCTGTATGGCACGGCGCCCGAAGTCTTCGAGAAAAAGCTGTTCGTAGCAATCTTCACCTACTTCGTAGTCTTCATCGATGTTCAGTGCTTCTGAGATGGCGATTTGGCTGCGATCATCGAGAACTTCTCCGTCGGGCACAATTTCCCGCACCCGCCACAGTTCGAGGTCACCTTTGGTGGTATTGACAATGACATCGAAATTTTCATCAGAGCCGAACTTTTTCTTAATCAGGGTCCGAAAGACATCTTCCAAAACTCTGACCATTGTTGGCCGGTCTATGTTTTTTCCCTCTTTAAACTGGGAGAAGGTTTCAACGAGATTCATCATGACTCTGCAATGATTTAAAATACAACCTCTATTACTGTTTCGAGGATTTGATCAAATGGAATGACCACATCGACTTCCTGAGCTAATTCTTTTTTTGTCTTCTTTTTTTTTCCTTTCGCCGGCGGGGGGGCAAGCGTTATGGTATTCTCTTCAACCTCCTTCAGCACTCCGTGGCAAATTTCACCGTTAGTGAGGTTGACCTTGAGGAGCCGCCCTTTATTTTTGTAGTATTGCCTTAAATATTTCAACGGTCGGTCAACACCGGGCGAGGAGACTTCGAGTGTATATTTTTGATCGATGGACTCGTCTGCATCGAGAAACTCTTCGAGATATCTGCTGATTTTCTGGCATTTCTGCAATGTCAGCGAGGAGTCGCAATCTAAGAAAACCGAAATTCTCTGTTGCTTATCAGCAATAATGTCGATGATGAAACAATCAGAAAACGCCGGCTCCCGGAATTTTTGTTCGAGGAGGTTTTCTATGTGGAGCTCGATCAAAGTGTATCAGTACAGTTAACTATCCGTTTCAATGGTTTGAAGATATAAACAAAAAGAGGGAACTTCACTGTTCCCTCTTCCTCCAGAACCACTGCAAATGTATGAGATTTCAGTCAATCCTGCAAGTTTGCTGAAGAATATCATGGTATGCGCATGAAGTGTGAAAAAACGGGAAAGTGTTGTTAGACGGGAGCGGGGAATTCCCGTACCTTTACCGGTTCAGGAATTAGTGTGGAATAATCACTAGGAATTCGAAATCGGAATCTATGCTCAAGACGGCGTTGACGTATTCTGTTGAGGGGTATTCGGAGGAATCATTGAGGGAGTTGTACAGGCTGTTGCTTGCCCCACGGATGATTGAGGAGAAGATGTTGAAGTTGTTGCGACAGGGAAGGATAAGTAAATGGTTTTCAGGCATTGGTCAGGAGGCTATTTCTGTTGGAGCCGCAGCGGCTTTACTCCAGGATGAGTTGATTTTTACGATGCACAGGAACCTTGGGGTCTTTACGACCAGACAGGTCCCACTGGGAAAGTTGTTTGCTCAATGGCAGGGCAAGCGATCGGGGTACACTTTGGGTCGGGACCGGTCGTTTCATTTCGGCTCGATGCCTCATGGTATTGTCGGTATGATTTCACACCTTGGCCCACAGCTATCGCTCGCTGCTGGTGTGGCGCTGGCCCACAAGCTGGCCGGAGAGGGGCGGGTTTCACTCGCGTTTACCGGTGAGGGGGGCACCAGTCAGGGGGAGTTTCACGAGGCGCTCAATGTGGCTGCAGTATGGAAACTGCCCGTCATTTTTGTAATTGAAAATAATGGGTATGGTTTATCCACCCCGACTGCAGAGCAATATGTGTGTCGTGATCTGGTAGATAAAGGAATTGGTTACGGGATTCGGGCTGAGCAGATTGATGGCAACAACATCCTCGAAGTGCACAGGCGCATACGCGAAATAGCTGCCGGGATTCGGGAAAACCCACAACCGGTCCTTCTCGAGTGCCTGACATTCCGGATGCGTGGGCATGAAGAGGCTTCGGGTACAAAGTACGTTCCGGATGATCTGATGGCCCACTGGGCCGCTCTCGATCCGCTCACCAACTATCAATCATTTCTCCAGGCTGAGGGCATTCTTTCCGATTATGACATCGAGTTAATGCGGGATCAGATTCGCAGAGAAATTGAGGAAGGGCTTCAGGAGGCGTTTAGTGAGCCTGATTGTGAGGCCACTATTGGCGAGGAGCTTGCAGATGTGTATGCCCCCTGGACCGGAACTGAAGTAAGTCCGGGCCCTGAGAGTCGTGAGATGCGCTTTGTTGATGCGGTGTCTGACGGGCTTCGTGAAGGGATGAGCAAGCATCCAGAGTTGGTGCTGATGGGTCAGGATATTGCTGACTATGGCGGCGTGTTTAAGGTGACTGACGGGTTTGTGGAAGCGTTTGGAAAAGAACGGGTGCGTAATACCCCACTTTGTGAGAGCGCCATCGTTGGCATAGCTTTGGGGTTGAGTCTGAAAGGCTATAAGGCGATGGTAGAAATGCAGTTTGCAGATTTTGTGAGTTGTGGATTCAATCAAATCGTGAATAATCTTGCAAAATTGCACTACCGATGGGGTCAGACTGCTGATGTCTGCATCCGCATGCCAACCGGTGCTGGAGTGGGTGCGGGGCCATTTCATTCGCAGAGCAATGAGGCGTGGTTTACGCATACGCCAGGCCTGAAGGTTGTGTATCCGTCAAACCCACATGATGCTAAAGGTCTCCTTCTGGCCTCGCTCGCGGATCCGAATCCCGTTCTGTTTTTTGAGCATAAGGCTTTGTACAGACGGGTGAGCGGTGCTGTGCCGGATGGGTATTACACGGTGCCCTTTGGCAAGGCCCGGGTTGTTCGTGATGGTACGCAGGCAACCATTTTGACCTACGGGATGGGTGTCCATTGGGCTGTTGAATATGTGGAAGAAGCAGAGGCAGATGCAGAAATTGTTGATTTACGGACATTACAGCCCTTGGATTACGATGCCATTGACGAGACGGTCAAGAAATGTCACAGGGTTCTGATTTTGCATGAAGACACTCTTTTTGGTGGAATAGGTGGTGAGCTGTCGGCCTACATCAGCGAGCATTTGTTCGAACATTTGGATGCGCCGGTGATTCGGGTGGCATCGCTGAACACCCCTGTGCCTTTTGCTGGTAATCTTGAGGAGAATTTCCTGGCGAAATCCCGCCTGAAAGAAGGGTTGGAGAAGCTGCTGGCCTATTGAAAGGAGTCGATGGACTCCAGTGAGGAGAGTCAAAAAAATATAGAAGTCATTCATTGTTAAGAAACGCACATGAGTAAGGATTTTGAGAATTTGGTTGCAATCACAGGTCTCGGTGGGTTGCATCAATTAATTGCCAACCGGACGAACGGGTTAATCGTGGAGCAAGTCGGAACGGGCAAGCGGCACTTCGCTTCATCCCGGAAGCATGAGTTTACACCACTTGGTTCAATCGGCATTTACACCAATAACAACGAAACTGTTGAGTTGGTGAAGGTATTCCGGACAATGAAAGCCTCTGAGGCTGACCATCCGATCCCCGAGAAACAGGCCGACCCCGATGCGCTCCGGGCATATTTTGAAATCATTTTGCCGGATTATGACCGTGATCAGGTCTCTGTCTCCGATATGCGGAAAGTCGTCAAGTGGTTCAGAATTGTTGATGAGCACAATCTGATTCCTGAGGAGGAGACTGAAACCGATACTGAGGAAAACTCAGAGGAGGAGGAATAACAGGATTACCTTTTTGTAAGGAGGGGATCGAAGGGATCGTCTTTATAGCCGAGCTTTGAGAGGCTTGTTGCACCCTGCACATTGGTGAGTTCCATCTCAAACGAAGAGGTGGAGTGGGTGGTGGCGACTGTAGCTCCCGAATCAAGCACTTTCCAATTTTCCCAGCTTGAGTAAACCCCTCCCACCGGGATGATGGAAGTCCACATCTTCCAGCCTGTTGGCCTTTTATGCTCATCGAGTATCCAAAGGTATGAGTCTCCGGGAGTGACTCCGCCAGATGTATATCTGATGAGCAACTGTGGAGGTGCACCTTCTTCACTGACGATGCCCCGAATTGTTCCGGGGTCGAAGCATTTGACCGGGGCACAAAACCAAAACGAATCATTGCACCAGAAACTCCAGGCTTTTTGAAGGGCGCTTTCGAGTTCTTTGCCAGTAAGTAGCGACCCGTTGAGGAAGGCAACACCCGTTTGGTCACTCAGGCGTAACAGGACACTGTGAGACCCCCACTCGATGCGGGCAAGCTGCCGAGATTTGTCCCACAGATAATGATGTCGACCTGCAAACGTAAATGTCAGGGCATTTGTGGAAATCCATTTGTCATAGCTGACTGCCTTGAGCATTTCAGTTGCCAGAGAGTCGGCCTCTGGTCCGGTGGTATACTCGGGGAGTGGCTCATGTCCCATAATTGCACCTGCGGTGATAATCCCCAGTAGTGCCAGCACTCCAAATCCTAGAATTTTCCACCGTTTTTTCATCCTGCGCATGCCCGTTGATTTGGTCAGGATAACCTTGCATCTGACGATTTGTTCAGCTTGGCGGAGGGAAACGGGGCAAAACAGGAGTTACCTGAATTTGCGTGTACCGCTATGAATCTTCAGTCATCGCGACGGGCGATTCGTTCCATCAGGCGGTGGCTGATTCGCAGGAAGTCCATCTCGGTAATGATTCCCACCAGTTCATTATCGGTGACCACAGGCAGGCAGCCGATTTTTTTGTCGCGCATTATTTCCATGGCTTTCAGGATGGTGTCTTTCGGATTGATGGTGATCGGTTGTTCAATCATCAGGTCTTTCACTGTGATGGTACCGGGTGTGGAACCACGGACCCGACTGCGTGTCGAGAAGTGGCGCAGGAGCAAGCGAGAGGTAACAAGACCAACAAGTTGTCCCTTTTTGTCTTCAACTGGGGTATAGCGAACTTTCCGCCAATCCATCATTTCGGCAACCAGTTCGACGATGTCATCTTTTTGAACGGTAAACAAGTCGGTGGTCATGCACTCCTCGACCTTAAGTTTGGCGGGGTGATAGTCTTCGAGATCGTGTAATTCGGGCATAGGCCAGGTGTGAACGGGGAGTTCCTTTTGTTGATTTTTTACGATGGAGGAGGTCAGGGCCGAAAGGGCCTCATCCCGATTGGTATTCTGTTGGAGGTGCGAATATGCCCGGAGCATCCACCTCGCTCCATTTCGGTGAGATTTTGCCCGTTCTTCGATGATATGGAGGGTGCGGTCGATATCTTCGGTCTTGACCTGTTGCAACTCAAGACCCTCCCGTGCGATTGGCAGCAGTTCCTTGAGGATAAGATCACAAGCACCGAGTTTTTGGTCATTCAGCCAGGTAAATGTTGCATCAATTCCGTATCGGGCTGCTTTGACGAAGTTATCTTTGATATCAGCGAAGGAGAGCTGGGTGGTGATATCTGGGCAGTGGCGTGCGAGGCCAGTAACAGCGCCTAGCCAAAAAGCGGCATTGGCCACTTCATCGATGATTGTCGGGCCGGCAGGGAGCACCCGGTTTTCTATTCTGAGGTGTGGCTTTCCGTTCGGGCTGATACCGTAGCAGGGGCGGTTCCATCGATATACCGTGGAGTTATGGACTTGCAGGGCCCGCAGGCGTGGTACTTTCCCCTGGCGAATCAGAGCGGCAGAATCCTCTTCGACGTCACCGGCCAGCAAAACTCGAAAACGGGCGATGTCTTCCTTGTAGATTTCGAGGATGGACTGATCCAGCCACTCGTTCCCGAAGTTAACCCTTGGGCTGCGTTCACGCATATGGTCGTGAGTTGTCCGGGTATCAAGCGCCTGTTGAAAGAGGGCTATCCGGCTTTCGTGCCAGAGCCGCCTGCCAAAAACGATTGGAGAATTTGCAGCTATGGCCATCACAGGAGCAGCGAGGGCTTGTGAGATGTTGTGCATGTGCACAAAATCTGAAGGTGCTACTTGCAGGTGGACCTGGAAACTTGTGTTACAGGCTTCCAGCAGGGGAGAATCGTGTTTGACCAAAAGCTCATCGATACCCATCAGCCGTAGTTCATATCCTGATCCTATCAACTGGTCGTTGATTGAGTCCATGAGTGCTTTGTACCGGGTTTTCGGCGTTAGATTATGCAGCTCAAGGTCAGATTTGCGAAAGGTGGGCAGAATGCCGGTCAAAATGAGATTAGAGCGAAAGGGTTTAAGCCGCTGCCTGATCTGGCCAATTTTACTGGAGAGCTCATTTTCAAGGGCTGAGAAGCAATCACCGGAAAACGTCCGGGGGTCCAGATTGATTTCCAGATTAAACCTGGCCAGCTCCGTTTCTACCCAGGGGAGATCTTTCATGGTTTCGAGGACTTCCATGGCAATTGGTGCCGGCTTGAAGGTCCTGTCGAAAATCAGACACATTTCCTGCTCGGCACCAATGCGAACCGGATCGGTTTCAAACCAATCATGCTCAATCATATGGTGGAGTGACTCAACATCATTGAGCAGATGCCGCACGAAGCGGTGCATCTGTTCGTTATCCTTTAAGGTATTGACTTTTTGTTCTCCCATAAATTCGGGCTCCTCAGGTTATTTCAGTTTGGGAAAGAGACGCATCTATGGGAATAAAAATACGTCTTATTTTTCTTTCAGGAAATCTTCTTTCAATCTCTTTGTCAATAAACAACGGACATGCGGGCGATCTTTTTTTTGATTCCAGTCATAGCGATACTCACTTCCTGTACACCTGAGGATGAGGGAGCTTTTCTGTTTGAGATTCCTTATCAGGCTTCATTTGTTATGCCGGCAGGGCTGGACCCATTTCAGGGTCATTTTTTTGTCAATCGCATTGACAGCCGGATGGCTGCCAATCTGAGCGAACGGCTCCTTGCTGCGGAGGATGTCATAAGCATCGATCCGAGGTCTGCTTCTATTTCAGCTATTGGGAGCAATGCCAGATACGATATGATTCGGGAAATTTCTGTTCGGATATACAATGAAAACCCACAGAGCAATTCACTTGCTCCATGGTTGGAGTTGTTTTATCGGGATGATGAAAATTTACGGAATGCCGGAAGTACTATCGATTTACTGCCTACGCAAGTGAACGCCAGAGACGAGGCACTTGAGGATGAGTTTTACATTGTTGTCCTCGTATTTCTGCGGGCTCCCACGATACAAACGATTGATACTCGCCTTGATCTGAGCCTTGTTGTGCGTTAGCACTCTTTTGTGATGGTCCAATTGTAATATCAGGGATATGTCCATCAGACCGTCATAATGGACCCCCTCGCAGTATGGTCCAAAGCCATCATTTTTTGTCAATTGCCCATTTAAAAAGCAAGAGTTTCTTATCGGTTGCAAGAGTTTGTATCAGGTGAGATGTTGACGAACGACTTTGCAAAGAAAGTAACCTGATAGTGAGGACCTGACAGAAAATAAGTGAATCCCTACATGAAAGATCTTGGTCAATGCTGTGGTTGGAGCGGTAAGAAGCCGAGGGCTTTTCGCATCAGGTGAAAAATCTGGGTATTATCCCGAATGCCATTGAAAAGGTGGGCCCCGGGCCCAAAGGCGAAGACAGGAACCATGACTGCAGTATGATAGTCGGATGTGAAAGCGGTGATCATTTTTTCGGAAGTGGAGCCGGGGTTTATGGCAAATCCTCCGGTTTCGTGATCTGCTGTGATGATGACGAGCGTTTCGCCGTCTTGTTCTGCAAAATCAAGAACCTGACCGATGGCTTTATCAAAATCGATCATTTCTGAAATAATGTAATCTGCATCATTGGCGTGACCGCCCCAATCAATTTGGCCACCTTCAATCATGAGGAAGAACCCCTTTTGGGTGTGTGCTTTCAAAAATTCAGGTGCCATGCTGGCTGCTGTTGGCAGGTATGATCGACCCTGCGAAGCGGGCAGAGGGTCGCTGTCAGCGGTGAAGAAGACAAAATTATCAAAGGGAGGGGTTACTATGCGATCAAATTCATGATTAAAATAATCTTGTACAATGTACCCGTTTGCCTCCATTTCTGCGATGAGGTTTCGCTCATCATCTGACCTGCGATCAAAGTACTTTTTGCCTCCTCCGATGAGAAGGTCAATCTCTGTATTGAGGATTTCACCCGCGATTTCCTCCATGTTATTTCGGCTTGGCTGGTGAGCCACGAATGAGGCTGGCGTTGCATGGACCACTGTGGAGGTCGTAACGATACCAGTAGCCAGGCCTTTGGATTCAGCTTCTTCAAGGATTGTGGTACAAGGTGTGAGATCATGTGACATGCCGACTACTCCATTTTTGGTTTTCACGCCACATGAAAAAGCTGTAGCTCCGGCTGCGGAATCAGTGATGAGCTTCTGGGCAGATGTGGTTTTGATCAATCCGACCACTGGGCATCGCTCAAGGTTAAGTGGTTGTTGGCTGGCATACATGCCGGCTGTGATTTGTGTGATGCCCATGCCGTCTCCTATCATGAGGATGACATTTCTGGCCAAGGGTTCGTCTCTGTGTTGTAACGGATCAATAAGCTTGGCTGCTTGACTTCCCGCCTGTTGGTCAGGCACCGTGTGCTGGGCCGGAAGGATTGCCGGGATATACAAAATCAGGCTTGTTGCCCAGTAACTCAACCAAAGCTTCATCATCTCAATTGCTTGTGCCCGTAAAAAAACGGGTTTTTTTGGAGTTGTGCTACTCTTGTCGACTGAATCTACTCTTTGTTTGTGTAGGGTATTCCACTGGCATCGGCGGCGAGGTATCGGTTGCCGGGCATACTTCTGATGAGGCCCTTGATTTCTAATTGCAGGAGGGTTGAAGACAAGTTCCCGGGGGTTGTGTGTAAATGATAAGCCAGATAATCGAGGCTTGATGCAGGGTGTTTAGACAGCATTTCAAGAAGTTGAGATTCATTTTCCGGAAGATCAAGGGGTAATTGCTGTTGGGTGTTTTTCACGGATAATGCCTGATCCCACCCCATGAAGTAGGCCACATCTGCCCCACATTCAATGAGGGCTGCTTTGTGGGTTCTGATCAGTTTGTGGCACCCTGAGGATCGTTCTGAGGTCACGTGACCAGGGATTGCGAACACATCTTTATGGTAGCCATTGGCCAGTTCGGCTGTAATAATGGAACCTCCCCGAGCTGCCGTTTCAATCACGATGACAGCGTCTGCCAGTCCGGCAATGATTCTGTTTCGCATGGGAAAGTTTTCTCGAGTTGGTTTTGTATAGGAATGAAATTCTGTCAGGAGTGAGCCCCTGTCCATCATTTTATGTGCAACAGAAGTATGGGTTCCCGGATAGATGTTTCTGAATCCGCTGCCAAGCACGCCGGTGGTGGGTACCTGATGGCGCAGGCAAGCGCGATGGGCTCTTATATCGATGCCATATGCAAGACCGCTTACTATGTGGATGCCATATGGCGCCAGATCTTCTACCAGGCGATCTGTCATGGTGCGGCCGTAATCTGTTGGCGAGCGAGTGCCGATAATGGCTACTATGCGTGCAGTATTCAAGGAGGCGTTGCCTCTGCTGTAGAGCATGACCGGAGCATCCGGGAGCTGCCTGAGTCTTCGGGGGTATCCTGGGTCTGTAAAAAACAGAGGGGTGATTTGGTGTTCGCGTATGAATGAGAGCTCCTTTTCAGCATCGGCAAGTACAGAGGGCTTCGATAGTTGGGAGACGATTGCGGGACCAATGCCTGGAATTTGAAGAAGTTGTTTTTGAGAGCTTGAAAAAACCTCTGCCGGAGAGCCGCAATAACTGAGAAGCGTTCTTGCTGTCACTGACCCTACATTCGGAATCATTGTCAGAGCGATTTGGAAAAGGAGTTCTTTTTCGTCCGGAAGTTGGGGTTGGTCATTCGTATTCATGGTCTGGAGACTAATCGCATTTGTGTTCGTTCTATTATATTTGGGTTGAAGGAATAGGAAATTCCCGAACAATTATGAGTGAGGATACACAAGGTGGTTCCGGTGGCTTCTTGCCGAAAATTGAGGTGCTTCTTTTGGTTCTTCTCTTAGCTATTTTCCTTGTATGGGGAATCAGCCGGTGCAACAGTCGTAACGCAGAGCTCGAGCAGCTTGAGGCATTGAACACCCCGGATAGTCTCACAGAGGTTGGGCTTTCCAAAGAGCCCCCTAACCAATCGGGCGCCTTAGATTTAGTCGATAGTCGGGTTTCTCAAAATGGGCCTTCCTCACTATCCAATGAAAATCAAAAGGCAAGTGCTTTGTCAGGGCAGAATTTGCCTATTTTGTTTGTGACAATTAATGGGTTGAACCTGCGGACAGGACCGCATCTCGATAGTCTCGTTATTCTCAAGTTGCCCTTGTACGAAAAGGTATGGTATCTCGGTGCTTATACTGATTTTGTGGATACCATTAACCTTGGATATATTGAGGCTGTTGAGCCTTGGTTCAAAGTGAGGCACAAAAAGGGCCATGAGGGCTGGGTATACGGTGCCGGGGTGGATTTTTACAAGTATAAGAGGGAGGGGGTCCTTGAGTAAGGGCCCCTCCCTGAGTGGGATACCCCTAATCCCAGTTAGTCAATTGGTATTGTTCAATGGTGCGTATCAGTGATTGGGCGATTTGAGGCCCGCCGGGATATCCGCGCGCTTCCATTTCCATGCACCAGGACTTGTAATCCTGAGGGTCAAAACGTTCCTTGATATCAGCGAAACGTCCGCTTGTCAGAAACAGGGTATGGTCTCTGAAGCTAAGCCATGCGGTTTCGTATTTCCGAAGACAATGACCGCTGATGTGCTGCTCGGGGCCAATCCAGTCGTTTGTGCAGGGAAGTTGAAAAAAGTTATTTACCGACTTGGCTGCGTTGGTAATTCCTGCCTTACTTTGCAGCAGAGCGGCGGCAAGAGTGACTGACGCCGGCACCCCATAACGGTGGTGCTCATTGCGAGCCACATCTCCAAACCTATCCAAAAATTCTTCTACATCAGCCCCATTAAAAGCCAAGGCCGGAGCTTCATTTTTCAGGGCCGCTGCCGGTACAGTATGCGTGCTTGTCTCTGACGCCTTATCCGCAAGCAGGGACATCAGCGATGCATTCATGGTTTGATGCTTGACAATTGGTGGTTTTTCACTATTTACGACATAGACAGGCATCGCCCGTGTGTCAGCATAAGCTGGCCTATTTGATTCTGTGTGAGCCCCAATCTGCGTCAGGGGCGAAAAAGATTGAAGCAGACCCTCTCGGTTCAGAAATGTGAAAGCGACCAGAACCAGAAGAACCCTGTGCCAGTTATAGGCAAACCAAACTGACCAATTGAAAGAGTGTGTAAGCGTATTCATCGGGCGTATCGTTTGAAATTGTTTGAAAATACGTTAACTGACAACAAACATAACACAATTCGTTTTTATGCGCAACATTTTGTTAAACTTTTTTAAAAATAAATGTATTGACAAATCGGTTTGACATGATCATCATAGGCGGAGGTCCCAGCGGCCTCGCCGTGGGAATTGAAGCGAAGCGTGCCGGGTTAAGGGTCTGCATTTTGGAGAAGGGTATGCTTGTAGACTCGCTGTATCATTTTCCGACAAACATGACTTTCTTCTCAACCTCCCGCCTATTAGAGATTGGCGATGTTCCGTTTATTTCACATGGCGATAAACCGACTCGCAGGGAGGCGCTGGAGTACTACCGCCGCGTGAGGGAGCACTGGGATCTGAAGATTCGGTTTTTCGAGGCAGTTGAGCGGGTTGAGCCCGGACCATCGGGGGGCTATGCCGTACACAGCGCCAGGGCTGAGTACTTTGCGCAATCGGTTGTGGTGGCGACCGGGTTTTACGGCAGACCGAGAAAAATGGATGTGCCAGGTGAAAACCTGCCGAAGGTGACCCATTACTATACTGAGCCCCACCCATATATAGGCCAGGAAATTCTTGTAGTCGGAGCGGCCAATTCCGCTTGCGATGTAGCCCTTGAGACCTATGCCAAGGGCGCTTCGGTAACCATGGCGGTGCGGGGACCGGAGATCAATCCGAAGGTCAAGTACTGGATACGCCCCAACATCATCAACAGAATTGCAGAAGGTGCCATCAGAGCCCATTTTCAAACCAAAGTTTTGGAGATTCACGAGCGGCATGTGATTTTGGAAGGGCCTGAGGGTGCATTCTCTATAAACAATGACTTTGTGCTTGCCATGACCGGCTATCAGCCTGATTTCAGTTTTCTGACCAGAATTGGGATCAGATTGGAAGACTCGGGAGACCGGATTCCCATCCACAACCCTGAGACTCTTGAGACGGTGATGCCAAATGTATACGTCGCAGGGGTTGTTGCGGGAGGCATGCAGACCAGCCGACTGTTTATTGAAAATACACGCGAGCATGGCGAGCGCATTGTGACACATTTTCTCAGCAGCCGTTAAATGGCCGGATAGCCCGTCCAAGGTTCTGTCAGCAGTTTTTGGCCAATTTGGCACTGGAGGCATGCCCGTGCATCGCAGTATGATTGCTTCAAATGAATCAGCGCCTGACTTTGCGAGGCACTATCGGCCTTGATGTCAAGTGTGGCCCACTTCCTGACGATTTTATTGTCTTCTGGCGGGAGTTGACTAAGCCAGTCAAGGCTTTTTTCTATCCAGCGGGGCTGCTGGCGTTCCTGACCATACAAAAACAGCAGTGGCACTGCGGTATTGATAATGAGCGACCGGAGCATATGGCTGCCCAGTCGCTTTTCTCGTAAGGTACTTTTTGTGCCATCCAGGCGATAGTGCGTTTTCCAGTATCCGGCAGGGGCGGACTCCATGTGTGACATGGCTTCATCAGGGGTCGTGCATTCCATCCAGAGCTTCATCAATTGCGGAGCCTGTCTGACGAGTTCTGTCAGTTGCGCAATCCGAATATCTGGAAATCCGGCAGGGCGCATGCGGCTGTATTTCCATGATGTTCCGGACATGGGTTGCAGGTCAAGTTTCTTTCTGAGAAATGCGTACTCTTTTTGTAATCTTATAGCATACTCATCCTGGAATGTGCGGCTTTCCAGCAGACCGGCCTGACCGAAAAGATAGGCTTCCTGCCCCATCAGATGATCGCTCATGCGCCTGAGTCGCGTCAGAGAAGCACGGCGTGCGAGTTCCTGCATTGGCTCTTTGTTGACAGTGCCGCCAAGACTGGCAGCAGCGAGGCGGAATGCAGCTTCATTCCAATCTCCACGGGTGGCTTCGAGAACGGTTTGCAGGCGACTGACCTTTTCTTCGAGGCGGCGTACGACCAGTTGTTCGAGCCAGATATTGACAAGGACCTTGTCAATCGATTGGATTTGCCGTGAGCATGGCACCCAGTCAAGCGTCTGAAGGAGGCGCTGGTAATGGCTGACGAGACCCCCTGGCAGGTGCTGGCGGAGTTCCAGACATGGAATCGGGCTTCCGTCAGATCGGAGTGCGGGTTTGTCTTCGCCGAGCACCACATGCAAAATGACGTTGCCGTAGGCGGGGTCATGCTGATGGCCGTGCCGGTGCCAGTCAGAGGCCATGAGGTGCATTTCAACACTGCCAATCCATAGTGTTCCGCCAATTCGAATACGGGCGTTCAGGAAATCAGGTCCGGCATTCGAATTCAAATGACCGAATTCCAAAATCTCGATGGCCGTTCCGCTGGTGGTGAATAAATTCTGGGGTAAAAATCGTCTGGTATTCCAGACAAAGTGCAGCAAGTCTTCTTTCATGCTCATTGGTTTTGAGGGTGGAGAATGGGAATGGTATGGCGCGATGTCCCAATCAGGATATGGCCTATAGAAATGATGACGCGGAGGGCCATTTTCCACACAAAAAACCGGGCTTTAAGAAAACTTTAACAGTTGAACAAACTCCTCTTCATTCATGATGGTCACAGTTCCGAGGTCTTGTGCTTTCCGCAGTTTGGAACCTGCTTTTTCACCTGCCACGAGAATGTCCAGTTTACTGCTTACCGCGCTGATGGTTCGGCCGCCGGCCACCTCGGCCAGTTTTTTGGCCTCATCTCGTGTCATGGTTTGAAGGGTGCCGGTAAAGAGGATGGTTTTTCCTGATAGTGGACCGTCGGTTTGTTCAGAAGACTGCGCGGGTTTGTCATCGGCTGTCTGTGTGAGATTGACCCCCAGACTTTCCATGCGATGGAGCATGGCTAGGTTGTCCGGGTCAGAAAACCAGACGATGATATTTTTTGCCAGCACCGGGCCAATGTCTTTCAGAGCAATGAGTTCTTCCTCTGTTTTTTCTGTCAGGTCGAGCACATGACTGACATGAGCGGCGATGATGGCAGAGGCTCTTTTGCCCAGATGATGGATGCTGAGGCTGTGCAGGAGGCGGCGGATGGGGTTTTTCTTTGCCTTTTCTATGGCTTTGCGAAGGTTTTCTGCCGATCGTTTTCCGAACCCTTCCAGGGTGGAAATTTTTTCATAATCCAAATCGTAGAGGTCTGCCAGATTTCGAACCCACCCCTGCTCATAGAAGCGCTCGAGAATGGCTCGACCGAGCCCGTCGATGTCCATTGCCCCTCGAGATACATGCCACACCATTCGCATCAGGGGCTGGGCGCCGCATGTGCAGGTGGGGCAGCGCCAGGCGGCTTCGCTTTCCTCCCGGACCAGCAAAATCTGCTCTTCGGCATTCAGCGGGCAGTACTTCGGAAAATCAATGGGTTGTGCGTCAGGTTCACGCAAATCAGGCAGGGCTTTGACGACATATGGAATTACATCGCCTGCCCGTTCGATGACCACAAAGTCACCGATATGCAAGTCTTTTGCCTTGATAAAGTCTTCATTATGCAGGCTGATGGACGAAATGGTGACCCCGGCAAGCTGGACTGGCCGCATTTTAGCCACTGGGGTGATAGAGCCCACTTTTCCAACCTGATACTCTACATCCAGGAGTTGGGTTGTCGCTTGTTTGGCCTTAAACTTATAGGCAATTGCCCAGCGCGGGTGGTGGCTTGTATAGCCGCACTTTTCCTGAAGATCCAGATCATTGACCTTGACCACCATGCCATCAATTTCATACGGATACGACTCCCGCTGCATTTCCCATTTATTCACAAACTCGAACACCTCATCAATACCCCGGCATACAGCCCGTTCCTGATGCGGAATTTTAAAGCCCAATTGTTCGAGTATGCGCAAGCCCTTGTCATGGGTTTGCAGCACCTTCTGCTGGTCATTCCCGTACTCGTCACGCGCATAGCCGAGGGTATAGATAAACACCTCAATACCACGCTTTTTTGTTTCTTCCGGATTTTTCACCCGCAGCCCACCTGTGGCGGTATTTCGTGGGTTCGCAAAGAGGCTTTCTCCGGTTTCTTCCCTCTCTTTATTGATCTGCGCGAACAGGGCTTTGGGAATAATTGCCTCGCCCCGCACTTCTGCATGAGCAATGTCAAACTTTGAGAAATCAGCCTTGAGCGGCACGGACCGAAGGGTCCGGATATTGGCCGTGATATCGTCGCCTTCAACCCCGTTTCCCCTCGTGGCTGCCCGAACCAGCCTGTTCCCTTCATAAACGATGGCGATGCTGCCGCCGTCGAACTTGGGTTCAATGGCGTATTCTATCTCTTGATTCGCCTCCACCCCTGTCAATTTTCGAATCTGCCGGTCAAACTCGCGCAAGTCTTCAAGATCATAGGAGTTTCCAAGTGAGAGCATCGGTTGAAGATGCCTGACTGTAGGAAAGTCTTCAGTCATGTCGTCTGATACACGCTGGGTTGGCGAATCAGGGGTGACCAGTTCGGGGTGAGCCTCTTCGATGGCTTCCAGTTTTTTATACAACTGGTCATATTCGAAGTCTGAAATGACCGGGTCATTCATGACGTAATACTTCCACTCATGGAATCTCAGTATTTCGCGCAATTCTTCTATGTGGTGTTGCAGTTCGGATGCATCTTGTTTGAGAAAATCCATTGATTTACGAAACAGCAACTGTTGGGAGGATTTGTCATACATCATGGCTGGTCAGGTATGGTTTGAGAATGCCGCTCTAATCCTGGGTAGGTGTGGGCGAGAATGGGTGTCACCCGAAGATAAGCTCCCGGGCATTGCTGAGGGCCGATTCAGAAGGTGGATTGCTGCTCAACATCACTGCAATGGCACGCACACGCCCCTCGTCATCGAGTTGACGGACTTTTGTAACGGTACGGTCGTCCTGAACGGTTTTGTACACAAAATAATGATCGTCGGCTTTTGAAGCTATTTGTGGAGAATGGGTAATGGATATGACCTGATGCTGGTCTGAGAGCTGCCGGAGAATATGTCCCATTTGCAAGGCGACATCACCGGAAACCCCTGTGTCTATTTCGTCAAAAATAAGGGTTGGCAAGGGGATGGCTCCTGCAACCAGCGATTTCATGACGAGGGTCAGGCGGGCCATTTCACCTCCGGAAGCTACATCTTTGATGGGGTTCAAGTCCACGCCTTTATTGGCAGAAAATAGAATATCGAGATTGTCGAGACCCGTATCTGTTAAATGGCTAATGGGTGAGAGTTGCGCATCAATTCGAGCATGTGGCATACTGAGGCTGTGTAGTCTGCTTATGACAGTCGTCTCAAAATCAGGGATAACCTCACGACGGTGGGTGCGAAGGACTTCTGCTTGTTGGACCAATTCCTCTTCCACTTTTTTCACCTTTTGTTCGAGCACCGGAATTCGGGAAGAGGAATCGGTAAGGCTGTCCAGCCGCTTTTGGAAGTCTTCACTGATGGCAATGAGCTCCTCTATTGAGGCGACCTGATGCTTTGCCTGGAGCCGGTAGATGAGGTCAAGGCGCTGTTGTACTTCGAGGAGGCGCTCCTCGTCATGCTCGGTATCTTCGGCGATTGACTGGAGTTCCTGGGCAACATCTTCGAGTTCGATGATGAGCTCCCGGAATCTTTGGTGGGCTGTCTGGAGGCCAGAGTGGAATTTTGTCAATGTGGCAAGGGACAAGGCCATGTCATTGAGCTGGTCAATTGCTGACGGGTCTGCATCTTGAAGGCCAGCTGATATGCTGCCGGTTGTGCGTTTGATTTCTTCGGCATTGGTGAGCCGGGACAGCTCTTCTTCCAGATCATTGACTTCCCCCGGTTTGAGGTTGGCAGCAGTCAGTTCTTCGAGCTGAAAGCGCAGAAATTCTTCCTCTTTGACAGCCTGATTTCGCTGTTGAATCAGGCTGTCCAGCTCACGGCGTATTTGCTGAAGTGTGCGATAGCCTACCTGATATCCGGCGAGCCGCTGATGGTTGCCAGCGAGCGCATCAATCATTTGAAGCTGAAAGGCGTTCTGATGCAAATCGAGTGTGTCAAACTGCTGGTGCAAGTCTACCAGTTTGTTGCTCAGATCCTGCAGCAGGGTCAGGTTTGCCGGTGAATCATTGATGAAGGCGCGCGATTTGCCAGAGGGCTGGATTTCACGCCGTATGACCACGTGGTCATCATAATCCAGCTCATGGTCATCAAAGAACGGAGCGAGGTGATACTTTTTAACATCGAAGAGTGCCTCTATCACGCACTTATTCTCTGGGTGGTAGAGGGCGCGCGTATCGGCTCTTTTGCCCATGATGAGTCCGAGAGCCCCAAGCAGAATGGACTTTCCTGCTCCGGTTTCTCCGGTAATGATGGTGAGCCCCGGAGAGAAGTCAATCTCCAGATGCTCGATGATGGCGTAGTTCCGGATGGTCAGGCGCTGAATCATTGTTATTCTATCGTTTGGCGCAATGGGGAGTCAAAACAATTTATAGCAAAAATACGACCTTACAAAGAAACAAACCTGAAAATCTTACTGATTGAGCTGATTGGCCCGCTGGGCATCGGCATCAGCTTGCCCGTTGTTTCCGAGTGCTCGGTTGATGCGGCTTTTTTGCATCCATGCATTTGGATCGTTGGGTGCAAGTTGGATAGAACGCTCGATGTCCTGCATGGCAGCCTGATAATTTCCAAGCCGTGAAAAGGTCAGAGACCGTTCGTAGAGAATATTTGGACTATCGGGTCGATATCGGAGGTAGGTTGTCAGGTCATTATTGGCTTCCTGAAAGTTGCCGAGGTTGAAATGAACCAGCGACCGATTGAGGTAGCCTCTTAAAAACTCAGGATTGAGCCGGAGGCCGGTGTTCATATCTTCAAGGGCTGCTTGTAAGTTGCCCAGCATGCCGTAGCTGGCCCCTCGGTTGATGTAAATCTCTCCAACGCTCGTCTCCAGTGAAATCGCTTTGGTATATGCCTCGAGTGCCGGTTGATACTGACCCTGATCAAAGTAAACCTTCCCAAGACTGTTATACAGCATGCCATTATCAGGATCATATTTCATGGCCATTCTCAAATCATCCGTCCCTTCCTGAATGCGTCCCTGCTCACGCAAGTAGTGCCCTCTGTTTCTCCAAGCGGTGGCATTTTGGTCATAATGGCTAAGCACGTGAGTCCAGAGGGTTTCGCTATTGTCCCAGATTTTGACCTGCTTGACAGAACCAGCAGTCAGTAATACCAACCAGGCGGTTCCTGCAATTCCAGCAGGGAGTATGTATTTGGATGAGGTCTGCATAAGGTTCTCTATTCCAATAGCAACAAGAAAGAAGAGGCCGAAATAGGCAACATAGGTAAAACGGTCAGCCTGGAACCCCTGTCCGGCGCCCAGAATCTGGAGCATCATCACGATATTCACCAGAAAGAAGGCAAGGCCGAAGGCTGCAGTTCTCCATTTTTTCAGATAGGCCACGACAGTGAGAGCGATGAGTCCAAGTGCCGGGACCGGGGCAAGAAAGTAGGTCCAGTCAAGCACCGCAGGATATGGATACAGGGGGGAGAGTTCATGCGGGTATACGCCTTTCACCAGGTACACAACCAACGCCCTGCTTCCAATCAAGAGCCGGTTGCCAAGAGAATCGGCTACTGTGACCTGCTCTGTGGCATTCAGGGAGCCTTGTTCTGCAAGAAAGTAAAGGCCAACAAGACCTGTAAGGAGGGAGAGAATAAAGAATGGGATTTTTTCAGTTACAAGTTTCCAGCTTACCCTCCGGTGCAGGTAGAGGTCTGCGGCGAGCATAGATACTGGCAGAAAAACAGCTTGAATTTTGGCCAAAAGAGCCGGAATGAAGAGGGCAAAGGCGAAGTATAGCCATTTCCGATCCTTCAGGTCAGTTTTGAGATAGCGCAGGTAGCAGGTGAAGGCGGCAAAATACAGTGAGCCAAACAGCACATCCTTGCGTTCGGTTACCCAGGCCACTGATTCAATGCGCATCGGGTGGATTGCAAACAGCGCTGCGGTGATACCAGCCGCCCAGAGGCCTCCACCAAGGAGCCGGACGCTGCGGAATACAAAGATGACGGCAAGCAGATGGAGCAGGATATTGGTCAGGTGGTAGGGCCGTGCGCTATCAATGCCAAAAAAGTGACGTTCAACCGCCAGGGTGAAAATTGAAAGCGGGTTGTAGTTGCCAATGACGTGCGTGGTGAATATCTTTTTGATATTCTCTCCGGTCAGTCGCTCGGTGTAGATGTTTTCCAATAGATTGACATCATCGTCCCAGTTGACAAAGTTTGCATCCAGTGCACCGGAAAAGACCATAAAGCAAGTCAGCAGGATTGCTCCGAGCACAATGGATGCATTGCGGTTTTTCCAGAATGGGGGTGGGATTTGTGGCAGCTGGTTTTTTTTGGGTTTTGATTTCCTTCGTTTTTTCGCTGTGGCCATGACGTGCTATTGTGTTCAGACAAAGATAATAAGAGGAAAAGAAGGAAAGTGGAAAGTGGAGCGATATATGGGTCTGTCAGCCGTGTTGGGAAAAGGAATAAGCTACA